>JAFTCC010000041.1 GCA_017454915.1 Paludibacteraceae bacterium | reverse complement strand
TGGCTAAAACAGTTACCACTATCAGTATATATTTACCTAAAAACAAGGAGTATCTGCAACGAACTATGCTCCTTAAAAGACATAAACCTATAGAAATTCTATTAGACGAAAATTTTTGGGTGGCGCAATGACGAAGTCAGGGGGCTGCCTACATGGCAGCCCCTAATCTTATGTCCTTATCGATATGTTGGGAAACTTGGAGATTTACAACTTTTGTGCTGAATATGGACGACAGGAAAGGAGAAATTTCTATTCTTTGCTTGCGAATTTAGTGTCCCAAATGACCCAGTAGAGGAATATGAGCAGGTAGAAGAGATACTTAAAGATATGGTCGTGAAGGATAGGGAACCATGCGCGGTGGGTTTCGATAAGCATAGTTATTGCGCCGATACGCAGGATATTGACGATGTCGCACAGCAATATGCCCAGCGGCACGAACCATAGTTTGTGTTTCCACGGCCCTGCGCTGAAAAGCAGTATGCATGTGAAAATGAACATCTGCTTCAGTCCGCTGCAGCTCCACACTATTAGCGAGCCCACGCCGTTGTCAAAGAAGATGTGGTTGTCGTTGCGTATGTGTATCGAGGGGTTGAAGAAATGTAGGATGTGGTAAACGCTCTTTGCAACGTGGCGCGACATGAGGTCGAAGGCCGGCGTTACGTCAGCGCCGCAAAATGTTACTTTTTCTGTTGTGGATTGCGCGCCCTCGTCGCCACGGATAGTGAGCTTCCAAACCATATTGCTCAGCAGCAGTACAATGATGAACAGGAGCACATTTTTTTGTGCCTGCAGTTCGGGCTTGACGCGCGATATTATTGATTGTAGTTTCGGGTTCATTTTTTTTCTTGACAGTTAGGCTTTAGCTGTTTGCTATGCGTCTATTGCGGACGCCATTGCTCGTTATTTCCACTCGCAGCTGCAGTGCGGACTTTGGTGGACACGGAACATGACGGCAAAGCGTACGCCGATGGTGTAGTTATGCAGTGTGTTGTCCACCCCTGACGAGTTGAACACGTAGTTCATCTTGATGTCCATATATTTGCTGTTGTCCACGTCGAACAGCCTTCCGGTTGTTTTGCTGTTGCGGACATCAAGCAGCCCGTATTCTCCGAACAGGGCGAGTCTGAATTTGATGGCGGACGTGCCGTAGAGAGCTTGCCGAGGCATCCACCAGCCTCCTACTTCGGCATAAAGCGCAACGTCGGTGTTCCACTTGAAGTCATTTTTATTCGTGTGTTTCTCAAGCCCGTGGAAACCGTGGTTGGGCATATCGTGCAGCAGCTCGTAGTAGCGGTCGTAATCGCCCACGGTAGAAAGATATGCGCTTTGTTTTGTGCTTGCGGCGAGCGAAATATTGACCTTGGGTCCGATGAAAAAATATACGTGCTTGCCGAACTCGCCTCCGAATAGCAGCGGAAGCCTGAGTTCAACGCTGCGCCCGAAGTCGGTGCGGCCTGATATTTCACCATGATAGACGAAAGGTATGCCCTCGGTGTCTATCATTGAATAGTCGAGTTGCTGGTCAATTACTTTTGTGGTGGTATGCCGAAAAGCAAGTTCTGCTCCCGACATGAATAGGAAATGTCGTTTTTGCGCTTCAAGCGCGAAACCGAGCGATGAGTATATGCCGCCGCGCGGTTTTGCGATGTCAAGGCTGTAGCTCATTTGCGCAAATGCGATATGAGTGTCCGCACCTACCCACACGTCAGCCTGTGCCGATGTAACAAGAGCCATTAGCAGCAAAGAAATGATATGTCCGCGCAGGTGTTTCACGATATATACCGAGTAGCTTGGCTACCTTACCATAAGTTCAAACGAATGTCTGTCGTTGCTTTGTTTTGTTGTTACCCTAATCACGTACACCCCTCTTTGCTTTGGCGCGGCAAGGGTGTGTGTGCCGGCTTCGGTGTCTGTTTGCAGGATTTGATGTCCCAATACGCTGCACATCGTTATTGTGGCAGGTTCGCTGGTGTTCACTTGCAGCCTTTGCCCCGACTCTACAAGGGTGGGGTAGAGGCTGATTTGGGCTTTGGGCGCGGCAATGAGCGGGCAGGTCATAAGTTGAAGACCGGCGGTGTCTGTCAGCAGACACTGGTAAGCCGAACCGTAGTGCAGTGGCTGATAGATGTAAGAGTGCGTTTCGCCGACAAGTTCTTCGCCGTCCTTATACCATTGGAAGGCCTCGAAATCGTAGCCGCCGTTATACTTGCTGGTAAGCACGCCAACAAAATCGTCCCACTTTTGTTCGAGTACTGTGGCAGGGAAGAGAACCGTGAACTCGATGGGTTCTTCTATTACCTGTTTGCTGCGCCAGTAGTATGTCGCGGTGGCGTTATAGAGCCCAGGCTTAAGTCCTCGGGGCATTCTTACGGGGAATGACAACTGCTGTTTTTTACTCATGTTGAGTGTGGTGTCTTTCAGGCCTGCCGCGTCTGATGCCGGGTCGAAGTCAAGGCTGATTTTGTCCACAACTCCTGAGTTGACAATTATAGTGGCGTTACCACGTGTGTCGCCTGCGCACAAGTTGCTGATTTCCCATGTGACTTCCAACTTGTCGTACTGGTGGAGCAGTAGCGTGGTGATGCTGTCGCAACCCTTCACTGACAGTTTCCTCTCGTCATACTCGCCGCCTTTGCTGTATGTGGTGCCGTGCCATGTCAGCGACTCATTGAAGTTGATGGTGTCGCGCTCATAGTTTTGGTATGTGGAGTTTACCTGTAGGTGTAGCGTTACGGTACTGTCACAACCCAAGACACTTTGCAGCACCTTTTTATGATTTCCGCTTTTAGTGTATTCAGTTCCCTGCCAGTGGTACACCTCATTGTCGCATATTGTGTCGCTGAACTCGGTGGCGAAGGTGGGGTTGACGGTCAAGATGAGAGTGACCACACTGTCACAGCCATGAATGGTTTTCAACTTTTTCGTCACCTCGCATGATGAGTCGTACTCATCTCCTTCCCACTTGTATTTCTCATTGTCGCATATCACGGCGCGTGTGGTGATGTCGTATGTTGGATAGTTGGCAAGGTGTAACGTGACAATGCTGTCGCACCCTTCAGCAGTGCTGAAGTAATACTGATAATCGTTGGGCTCGGTGTGTGTGACGCCGTTGTATGTGTATGGCTCGCCTTTGCATATTGTCGCGTAAATGTCGGAGCGTAGCACAGGGTTGATGATGAGCGTGAGCACCGACGGGTCGTCACATTCGTCTGCTGGTCCGTGCGCATAATAGTTGCCGGGTTCGCTGTAAACTTTGCCGCGGTATTCATATTTAGAGCCTTGGCATATTCTTGCCGTGTCGCGTCGCACGATGAGGTCGTCAATGTCGGGCCATGCTATTTCAGCCGTGTCCTGCAGGTCATATACGTCGCCATTGCATGATTTGATGCTCAGCTTAACAGTGACCGTGTCCCGCATTCCTACGTTGAGGCGTGGCGTGAAAGTGTAGCTGTCGCCATTGCCGAGGTATTGCCCCGAAGTGCCCTGCCCTCGGTACCATTCCATTGTGTATTGCGCTTGCCCTGTTGTTTGCGGTATGAAGCGCCATGCCTCGGGTGTGTTTCTTGTGCCGCTGACTGTTGACCACACGTCGCCGTTGTTTCTGCCCGGGGCGGCTGTGGCTTTGGTGCCGGCGGCGTTCTGCACTCCGATGATGCCGTAGCCGTTGTTCCAGTCAGGGTCGTAGTTGCGCTGGCCTACATACACGTCTATCACGTTAGTCCCTTCGTAGAGCACTATGCTAAATGTCTCATAAAGTTTTGCAATGCGGTCGGTGTTATAGAGCGGCACGCACTCCCACATCACCACCATCTTGCGGCACGGGGCTTTGCCTATCACGCCATAGCGTATCGTACCGCCGCGGCTTGGATCCACATCTTCAAACACGCCATAGATGGCGTTGCGCCAGTCGTAGCCTGGACCGGCCTCAACTTGTCCACCTTGGTAGCCTGAATCTCCGCCCTCCTGATTGTATAAAGTGCTGGGTATGGGAGGAAGGGTTGTAAGACGCCAGCCGGCATCTCGGCCTGAAACCTTGGACGCGTTGAAAGACAATATGCCGTTGGCGCAGATGGCGACTTGGGTGTAGGTGTTCTCGTAGAAGCAAAAGCCAAATGGCAATTGCTGCACAGTCGCCCATTTGTCATCGTCGGTGATGGTTGACAGATCTGTGGTAGCCGGCTTTGGCGGGTTGTAGGGTATTGCCACCACAGAGTAACCGGTTGGTTGTCCGCCGCTTACTGAAAATGCAGGCTGTATTTCAACGGGTCTGCCGGGGCAGTCGGCGGTGATGCGGCGCAAACCGCCGGCATCAACGTCTTGGGCTGGTATTTGAACCTCGGGGCAAGCATCAGGCATCTCGCCGTAATCGGGCACAAAAGGCGCGCGAAGCATCATGGCGGAGACCATGGCATCGCGGTCATCGTCGGAGTAATAGCTGGTGCCAACAACAAACTCGTTGCGAACCGCATCAAATTTACCTTGAGCAAATACGACTGAAGGTAATAAGGATAAAAACAGCAATATGATGTGTTTTAATTTCAAATTAGCACAATCTAATAAAATACACGTAATAACCTGAACTTTGCAAAATTACGAATATTTTTTGAAATAGCAATATGTTTGCGTTGCCGAACGTGCGGCGAGGTATAGCAGGAATGCAGTCCAGAGTTTAGCGTTAGTGTCGCCAAGTGGTGATAGAGTTAGGCTTGCAGCGAAAAGCACCATGCCGGCGAGTGTGGCATATAGTAACAATTTTGTTTCAGTCATGCCAGCCATAACACCGTCCCACACGAAAGCCGCAAACCCAGTGACGGGCACAAGTATGACAAATATCCAATAGGGTTCGGCCGCGGCTATGACAGAAGGCTGGTTGGTAAGCAGAGTGAGTATGTCCCTTCCCAGTCCACAATAGATGGCGGTGAACAGCAAAGCCAGTCCGGCACCCCACGTCAGCAGCGCGCGCACAACATTATTAAGGCGTTTCATGTCGCCACTGCCTAAGTACTTGCCGCACAAGGCTTCGCCTGCAAAGGCAAACCCATCGGTGAAGTAGGAGAAAAACATGAAATACTGCATAAGCAGTGAGTTAACGGCAAGAATGTCGTCCCCCTGCCGCGCTCCTGCTGAAGTGAAAAATAGCGTGACGGCAACCATACACACGGTTCGCAGAAAAAGGTCACGGTTGACAGCCATCATGCGTTTCCATTCGTCAATGCCGTTGCTCATCACCGTGTGCAGCTGTTTCCACACCTCACGCAAAGTTGTGAGGCGCGAGGCGAGTGCAAGCGCAATGCCCACTCCAATCCACTGCGCCAACATGGTACCCAAGGCAACTCCAGCAACGCGCATTCCGATGCCGAACACGAAAAACAGGCTCAAAATGATGTTCACAATGTTTTGCGTTACTGCTATGTAGAGCGGGAAACGAGCGTTTTGCAAACCCAGCATCCAGCCGTTTATTGCAAATTGGCACAGAACAGCCGGAGCCCCCCAGATGCAGATGCGCACATACAGCTCAGCATTTGATGCCACTTCTGCCGACGGCGACATTATCCAAAGGCACAGGCGCAAAAAAGGCTCCTGTAGCAGTAGTATGACGCCCGCAAGCGCAAGGGCGGCAACAAGAGAACGGCATAGGACACCGCCTGTATCCTCGCCCGAGCCGTAGGATTGCGCCGTGAGGCCCGAAGTGCTCATCCGAAGTACGCCCAAAAGCCAATAAAGTATGTTGAAGCACATTCCGCCAACGGCAATTGCACCAATATATGAGGCACTGCCGAGGTGGCCAACTATGGCACTGTCGCACAATCCAAGCAAGGGGACGGTGATGTTGGTGGTGATGGCTGGAAAAGCTATGCCTATTATCTCGTGGTTTAACGTTGTCGTTTTTTGCATATATGAATAATAAATCGTAAATTTGCTATGTGGAAAAAATATTGTCAGTCATAATACCGACCTATAACATGGAGGCATTGCTGCCCCGATGCCTTGACTCTTTGTGCCGTTGCGCCTCGCTTTCCGCGCTTGACATCATAGTGGTCAACGACGGCAGCCGCGACGCCAGTCTTGATGTGGCCAACAGGTATGCCGTGCGCTATCCTGACAGCCTGAACGTAATTGATAAACCAAATGGCAATTATGGCTCCACCATCAATGCGGCACTGCCTGCCGCAAAAGGCAAATATGTCAAAATTCTTGACGCAGACGATGAGTTTGATACGGCAGAGTTGCAGAAACTCGTTACTGAACTCTCCGCTGCAGACGAAGATATTGTCGTAATGCCATTCACCGAACTTCATGCCGACGGGCATAGGGTGGTGGTCCGTTATGACACCCTGGGGCGCGAGCCATACGCTTATTGCCAACGCTACGGTCTTGACGACGTCCTTGCAGACGGTTTCATACGCTTTTTCCTGATGCACGGTCTAGCATACCGCACCACAATGCTCAAGGAGATGGATTACCGCCAGACCGAAGGCGTTTCCTACACCGACCTCGAGTGGGCGACATACCCTGTTTATTATGCCATGAGCATAAGGTTTTCAACGGCTTGCGTCTATCTCTATCACCTCGACCGCAAAGGGCAGACCATGGATCCTTCGGTACTCGGCAGGCAAGCAGACCAACTGCTTAATGTTACGCTACAGCTCATGCGCTACCACGAAGCTCACCGCTCGATGTTGAGCGAAGGGCGGCTGGCATGGCTGGCCAAGTACCTTGAAAATCGCGTAAGGATTATCTATAAGCTTCATTTGCTTGATATTCCTCAAGAAAGTTTCAGCGCCCCGGCCTTGAGTGCTGCCGAAAGCCAGTTGCTGCCATATTGTGCAGTATTCGGGCTGCGTCCGAGGCTTGTGCCCGACAACAAAATTTTGAGGCTTGACTATATCGCCTATTGGCGTGAGCACGGAGCGCGGTGGCCCATGTGGCTACAGAGTCTCAATGCGTTTCTTGACAGCCTTGCTCATGCCGTGTACGCTTGGTGGCGCCGAAAGTAACAATGCCTTCAGGCTTCAGATAAAAAACAGGGCTCACCACTGTCAGTGGAGGGTCCTGTTCCCATTTATAGAGTTATAGACAATGTTTAGGCTGTTGTAATCTGCACTATGCGATAGCGCTGTACATCTCCCAGTCAAGAAGCGCCTCAAGTTCTTCTGGGGCGTTCAGTTTAATGCGTATAATCCAACCTTCTCCGTATGGGTCGCTGTTGACAAGTTCTGGATGCGCCTCCAACTCAGGATTGAGCTCAAGCACTTCGCCAGAAGCCGGCATAAACAGGTCGCTGACGGTCTTGACGGCCTCTATTGCGCCAAAAGGCTCAAACTGATTAATGGTTTCTCCTACGCTGGTAACGTCAACATAGATGATTTCTCCCAGTTCTGACTGCGCATAGTCAGTAATGCCAACGTATGCCTCGTCGCCCTCAACGCGAATCCACTCATGCTCTGGTGTGTAAATTAAGTTTTCAGGAATCTTGCTCATATTGATAGTGATTTTTTTTCGTTGAATATTTTGATTAGTCGTTGTTGCCTTCTTGCCCAAAAACGTTAAGCTGGTGGCGGAAATGCTCATCCAGCGACACGTGAAGGGTTTCAGTCTTGATGACGCCCGGTATTACGGCTATTTTGTCAAGTATCAGTTTCATCAGGTGCTTGTTGTCTTTCGTGTATATTTTCACGAATAGGCTGTAAGCCCCAGTCACAGAGTGACATTCGACAACTTCGGGAATTTCTTTTAGTGCTTGCACAACAGGGTCCATCATCTTAACTTCGTTAACTGCAATGCCTAAGAACGCGCAAGTCTGGTAGCCTATGCGGTACGTGTCAATGACGAATTCCGAACCGATGAGCACACCCATCTGCTGAAGTTTCTGAACGCGCTGGTGGATTGCCGCTCCGCTCACGTTACAAGTGCGGGCTACCTCTAAAAATGGTATGCGCGCGTTGTCGGCTATCATCGACAATATCTCGCGGTCAAGGCTGTCTAATTGTTGTGCCATGTCAAATCTTTTAGTAACTATTTTTAATTTTCAGGATATTTATTCTGCAAAATTACAACTTTTTTTTCATATAAGAGCATATTTTTTAAGAATTAAACAAAATGCATATATTTCATTTGCCGTTTGTCGGCAGAATTAACTTAACACATGGCAGGCGTTATTTGTCATAAAAAATAACATAATTACTTAATTTGCCTAGTACTTAATTTGCCTAATTTCGCATCAAAACGTTTGTGCACTTGCTTATGTGAAAAAAATACACTAAATTTGCACTCTACTAACCCCAAACAACTAAACAAAATAATTATGAGAAAAATCTTTACTTTTTTTGCTACTTTATTAGCAATTGTTGCTGTCAATGCGGCCACTTACGATTTCTCATCGTCTATCCCTGACGGTTGGACAGCCAGTCCCGCGCCAACAGCTTTTGAGTCAACCAACCTTGCCCGTGGCGCTCAATGGTCAAAAGCCAACGGAACGCTCACACTGAAGGGCTGCACCGACGTAATGTCAATCACCATTGTGGCATCTTCTAACGTGGCTTCAGGTTACACGGTTTCTGCTACTGTCGGCGGCAACGCGATAGGCAGCGAATTCACAATGCCCAAAGAAAACAACACGGAAGTTAAATTCAGCGCCGAGGCAGCAATGTCGGGCGATGTTGTTATTTCTTTCACACAAGGCACTGGCGCCAAGTCATTCTATGTGAAATCTATCACTGTTGAAGGCAACGTCGAAGAGCCCGGTGAACCGAGCGAACCATCAACTCCCCGTCTCGATCCCGACTATGAATATGTTGACGAGCCAGTTGTTATCCTGCCTAAAGATGCGCTTGGCAAAATGGCGATAGACACCGTCGTCGACAACATTTGGCTGCAGTGCGCAGAAGGTGCTTACTACGAGAGCGACATCCGCATATATGCCGGCAAAAAACTTACCATCACTGCCTCAAAGCCAATCGTTGCCATCAAAGTTGATGGTGTAGTGAAGCAAGGTTTCTCTGCCGAAGCTTCTGCCGGTGAAATTACATACATGACGGACGCTGAAGCAGAATCGGAAGGCACTCCTGTGTTGCTGGTTAAGAACATAAATGCCGAATCAGTAGTTTTGACTTGCGTAAAACAACTTCAGATGAAGGCCCTTTACGTTTATTTCCTCGATAACCCCGAAGACGAAATCGGCGGAGGCGGCTCTACTGACCCATCAGAAGAACCAGAAGCGCCGTCAATCGATAGCAATGTTACCTCAACAGGCGATTTCCCGTTCATCAATGCTACAATTGATTTTACTAACTGGACAATCGACCAATCGCTTGGACTTGATTTCTACACGGCTGTCGATGAAGAAGGCTACTTCATCAACGATGAAGGCAGTGAGCTTTTCTTCTCATTCTGGCCGGAGTCTTCGTCAGACATCGTCGGAACATACACCATCTCGGGAGGAACGATTGATGATGAGTACTCTGAAATTTATGTTGCCGAAGGAGAAACAACGATTGAGGACTATTTTGTTTCGGCAACACTGACCATCACCAAAGAGGCTGACGGAACTTATACGGTCAATTACACTATCAGCACATCAGAAAACGGTGATTTTTCTGGCACGGTATCAGGTGTCCGCTATGAGGACCTCACCGTAACAGGTATAGAGGACGTCAATGCCGACGTGAAGAACCTTGACTTTAACGCTCCTATGTACAACGTGCTCGGACAACCCGTCAAAGCTGACTACCGAGGCGTCGTTATACAAAACGGACGCAAATATCTCCGACTGCAATAACAACTAGTAATTTAGAGGACACTCATTGAGTGTCCTCTATTTTTTTCCCTGCGAAAAATGAGTTTTGACGATTTCAATTTCGAGTATGAGATTTTAGACGGCCTCGACAGTATGAACTTCACCACGCCGACGCCAATTCAAGAAAAGGCAATCCCACTGCTGCTCGAAGGTTATGATTTGATAGGTTGCGCTCAAACCGGCACCGGAAAGACTGCCGCCTACACTCTTCCGCTGCTCAACAACTTGCTTATCGATGAGCACGACCCTTCACGTATCAACGCCATCATCATGGCTCCGACTCGCGAACTCGCGCAGCAGATAGACCAGCAGATAGAAGGGTTCGGCTACTTTGTTCCTTTCAGCAGCGTGGCAGTGTACGGAGGCAACGATAGCAACGCATGGACGGTGCAGAAAAATGGGCTGACGCGCGGTGCGGATATTGTGATAGCCACTCCCGGCAGGCTGATAAGCCACATCAACATCTATAACATAGACTTCAGCGGCGTCAAGTACTTCATACTCGACGAGGCAGACCGGATGCTCGACATGGGATTTTATGACGACATAATGACCATCGTCAAACAACTTCCCAAAGAACGGCAGACAATAATGTTTTCCGCAACTATGCCGCCCAAAATCAAGGAATTGGCTCATAATATCATGCATAAGCCCAAGCATGTCGAAATTGCCGTTAACCGCCCGCCGGAGAGCATCAGACAATGCAAGTTCGTGTGCTATGACAACCAGAAAATACCCCTTGTAAAAACGATGATGAAAGAGCAGCAACTGTCGAAAGTACTGCTGTTCGCAGGGTCAAAAATCAGAGTTAAGGAAATAGGGCGTGAACTTCGCAAAGCAGGACTAAAAGCGGACGAAATGCATTCTGACCGTACGCAGCAAGAACGCGACAAGGTGATGCACGAGTTCCGGAACGGCCGTGTTGACATACTTGTTGCTACCGACATCGTGTCGCGTGGCATTGACATCGACGACATTCCGTTGGTGATAAACTTCGATGTCCCACGTGACAACGAAGACTACGTGCATCGCATAGGACGAACGGCACGTGCCGAATCAAAAGGAATAGCAATAACACTCGTGGGAACTGATGACCAGTGGCGAATGCAGAAAATTGAAAAATTCCTGGGATACGAAGTACCTGTAGAGCAGATGCCGGGTTTCCTTGGCGACACACCGCAGTATAATCCGGCAGGAGGCAAAACAGCACAGCACAGGACTAAAACAGGACACCGGAACGGAAAATTCAGAAGAGGAGGCAACAAAAATAAACAGAAAAAAGAGTGAAAAACGACGATAAAAGTCAACAGCAGGAAGAAAACACTCCAAAAAAATGGAACAAAAAGTTGTGTAGTTAAAAAATAATGCTTAACTTTGCAGTCCGAAATTTTGGAGAAAAACAAAAATTAACTCTTAAACAATTATTAATTATGATTGTAGTACCCGTTAAAGAAGGCGAAAACATTGAAAAAGCGCTGAAGAAATTCAAACGTAAATTCGAAAAGACCGGTGTTGTCAAAGAACTCCGTCGCCGTCAGGAATTCACCAAACCTTCCGTTATCAAACGCAAGGAGAGAATTCACGCTATTTACGTGCAGCACCTTCATCTCGACGAAGAATAAGATTGTTTTGCCCTTCTCCTCATTTTCGGAACATAAATAGTTTGACGTCATAGTTTCAAACAATATAAGTTTTAATTGTTAATGTTCTTCAGGCAACTGTCAACTGGCAGTTGCCTGTTTGATTTTTGTGCGCTCAACAGCCTATAATACACATTAGATTCCTCCCCAACAAAAAAACGCAAAATACACCTTCGATACATGTGATTGTGAATGCGGCACAGCTGCCTTAACCTTAATTTGCACAGAAGGCAAGGCACCGACATCTGGCAGCAGTTTACGCAAAAAAAATCAGCCCTTGCCACGCGGGTGGCAAAGGCTGAAGCCCTTTTGCGCTCTGATGAGCAGCGTGTGCAACGTCAGGCGCGTTAATATGTCTATGTGTGCCGCTACAACCTTAGTTTGCCGCCATGTACTGGTCGAGCCCGCGGTTGCGGAGCGTTACGTTCATCAGGCGCAAGTATTTGCCGTACTGCTCCTTGGTGAGCGTGTAGCGCATTTGTCCGAGGTTAGTGTAAACTGCCCTCTGAACTTTCTTCGCGCGGCGAGCGCTTTTCGCGTATTTGGCGTAGTGAAGCTGGTCAGAGAACTCAGTGGCGTAACTTTCGGCCAACTCTGCCTGCTGCGCGTCAAGCGACAGATAGACACTCAATTTGTCAATGTTTAATTTCAACTCTAAATTGTTGTCCGCACTACGATTGGCTGCGGACGCGGCAGCTACGCAAAATAGCAGTGCTGCACTAAGTACAATCTTCTTCATAAAATCTAATCCCTTTCTTAAATAATAGTGCCAAGTGTGAAAAGGCACAGGATGTTTGCCGCGATTTGCCCACGCTTGGGACGCGCGGCGGAAAATGTAACTAAACTTGTGTTCTAAATTCGAGTGCAAAGTTACGCCAAAAATATGTTATGCAGCATAAATTTGAGCAAATTATTTTTCCATTTTTAGTTATCTGTGCATCTAATCAATTGATATATAGAGCAAATAAAGAAATGTAAAAAACAATTAAAAAATGATGCAATTTCGGACATACAATGTAATGTCGAATAAAAATCGTAAATTTGCAAAAATAACAAACTAACTCATAATGGCAAACATATTGGTGATAGATGACGAGCGCAGCATACGCTCCACTCTGGCTGACATATTATCGTTTGAGAAATATAAGGTAGATGTGGCATCGGATGGCCGCGAGGGGCTGAACGCAATAACTTCGGGCAAGTTCGACCTTGTGCTGTGTGACATTAAAATGCCAGAAATAGACGGCATGGAGGTTTTGAGGCAGGTTGTGGCTTCAGAGCGCGACATTCCTGTGGTGATGATTTCGGGGCATGCCGACATCAAATCTGCCGTTGAGTGCATAAAATTCGGAGCATTTGATTTCATCGAAAAACCTATAGACCTTAACAGGCTGCTAATCACTGTCAAGAATGCGCTTGACAAAGGCAACTTGGTTGCGCAGACCCGAACGCTGAAGAAAAAAGTGGAGAACAAGT
The DNA here is from genome assembly GCA_017454915.1 of Paludibacteraceae bacterium. Lineage (GTDB taxonomy): Bacteria > Bacteroidota > Bacteroidia > Bacteroidales > Paludibacteraceae > UBA3747. Next base: position 25,103 of record JAFTCC010000041.1, on the reverse strand, counting down.
TTCGGATGATAGGCACCAGCGCAGGAATCGAGCGCGTACGCGACTTGATAGCACGCGTGGCTCCCACTGACGCGCGGGTGCTGATTACAGGGTCAAACGGTACTGGCAAGGAGGTAGTGGCGCGCATGATTCATGCGCAGAGCCGACGCAGCCAGGCTCCGCTTGTAGAGGTCAACTGCGCTGCCATACCATCAGAACTGATTGAAAGCGAACTCTTCGGACATGAGAAAGGCTCGTTCACGTCGGCTGTCAAACAGCGCATAGGCAAGTTCGAGCAGGCTGACGGCGGAACGCTCTTCCTTGACGAGATAGGTGATATGAGCCTTGCCGCGCAGACTAAGGTGCTGCGTGCGCTTCAAGAGGGAGAAATCACAAGAGTTGGCTCAGAAAAGTCAATACACGTGGACGTAAGGGTGCTTGCGGCTACTAACAAAGACCTGAAGGCCGAAATCGAGAAAGGCAATTTCCGCGAGGATTTGTTCCACAGGCTCAACGTTATTCCAATACATGTGCCTGACCTTGACGAGCGAAAAGATGACATTCCGCAGTTGATAGAGTATTTTGCAGAGCAGATATGCGCCGAACAGGGCATACCAGTCAAGAGTTTCGACAAAAAAGCCGTTGCCGCGCTCCAAAAACGCTCATGGACAGGAAATATAAGAGAACTGCGTAACGTGGTGGAGCGCCTTATCATACTATCTGGGGCGACAATCACCGAGTCGGACGTCAATATGTTCGCCTAAACGCCGCGTATGGTCACCAACAAGATCATGGCCATTGTTGCTGGACGTGTTGAATCAGATTTTATACAAAATAATAACCATAAATCACTGCCATTATGAAAATTGCATTAGCGTCAGATCACGCCGGACTTGTAATGAAGCAAGCCATAGCCCGCTATCTTGAGAACGAGCACATTCAAATCCACGACTTCGGCACGCACACGCCAGACAGTTGTGATTATCCCGACTATGCCCACCCTTTGGCACTTGCTGTCGAGGCGGGCGAATATGACTTCGGAATCATCGTCTGCGGTTCTGGCAACGGTATCAACATGACGGCAAACAAGCACCAGGGCATACGCTCGGCACTGTGCTGGATGCCCGAACTTGCGCAGCTCGCGCGGGCGCATAACAACGCAAATGTGCTTGCCCTGCCAGCAAGGTTCATTGCGCACGAACTGGCAATAGAAATCGTTGAGGCATTCCTTAATACCCTCTTTGAAGGCGGACGGCACCAAAAAAGGGTAAATAAAATTCCAGTTGCATAAAAAATTTTGATAATCCGTTTTTTTTCCGTAACTTTGCATTAGGAGGCTTTATGCCTCCTAATGCCGTTATGAGAAAAAATCCCAAAATCCTCTTCATCTCTCAGGAGATTTATCCGTATTTGACGGAAAGCAACTCTCGAACCAAACTGAGCCGCATGCTACCACAATATGCACAGGCGTCCGGGTTTGAGACAAGGACTTTTATGCCCAAGTTTTCAGAGATAAACGAAAGACGAAACCAACTTCATGAGGTTATCAGGCTTTCGGGAATGAACATCATAATCGATGACACGGATCACCAGCTTATCATTAAGGTGGCGAGCATACCCGAGGCGCGGATACAAGTCTATTTTATTGACAATGAAGAGTTTTTCCATCGTCATAGCAGTGGCAAAAATGACAATGACGGAAAGCTGAAAGATAATGCGGAGCGCAGCATATTTTATGTGCGAGGATCGCTCGAGACAATCGAGAAACTCAGGTGGACCCCGGACATCATCGTGTGTCAGGGATGGCTTGCATCTGTTGCGCCGCTCTATATCAAAACGGCGTATCATGACAACCCGTTCTTCCGCGACGCGGTGGTGATAACTCGTCTGGACGACAATATCCATTTTGAGCCTTATGCCGACAATTTTGGCGATATAGTGCTGCTTGACGGCATTACACGCGAGGATGTGAAGCAAGTGGCCGGAAAGAAGGTCGATTATGCTTCTTTGACAAAACTGGCTTTGCAGTATTCCGACGCTGTGATTTTTGACACGCCATTCATAGAGCAAGAAGTTAAGGATTATGCGTTGGCAAGCGGCAAGCCCATACTTGACGGCACTGCCAGCGAAGATGTGAAGACACACTACCTCGATTTCTTCCGCTCACTGCTTGGCGATTAGTGGCAAGTTGAAGCGATGATTTTGGAGTGAAACATTAGCAACGAACAACTCAAGTGAAACTTTCAAATAAAATATTTACCTTTTTTGCGGCACTGGCAGTAGCGGCAATTGCGTTAGTGTCGTGCGGTGAAAAGGACAATACCGTCGGCGGTAGCATCAGTCCCGTCGAAGACAGGATACTTGTGGCGGCAGACACTTTCCGGCTCACCACATTCAACTCCAAGGTTGATTATATTTACTGCAACGCCGACTCCTTTTTGCTGGGCATGTACAGCGACCCCACTTTCGGAACCACACAGGCTGACCTCTTCACACAGTTGGCGTGCCTCGAGGGCTATAGTTTCCCCAAGGGGGCTGTGCTCGACTCCATGCTACTCTTCATCAACTACAACGATTGGTATGGTCACCAGAACGCAGTGATAGACATCAGCGTCTATGAGATGGACGTGGCCACGTTTGATTACGGAACGTCGTATCCGAGCAACATCGAACCCTCTGACTACTGCACCAAGAGCACACTCGTGGCACAGCGGACGGTGAGCGCTTTGCACCCAACTGACTCACTGCTCAACAATTATGATAATCAATACCATCCCGTCGTGGTGATGAGGCTGAATGATGAATGGGCATCAACCTTTTTCGCCGAGATGCAGAAGCATAGCCAGGACCAAGATACATTTAATGAGTTTTTCAAAGGTTTTTATATAACATCGCAGTTTGGCAACTCAACGGTCCTCTATGTCAACCAAATCGACTTGCACGCCTATTATCACTATGACTATGAGGAGCCTGACGGTACAAAGACACGCTACAACGACGTGAAGACCTTACCTGCAAACCGAGAGGTAAGGACCATAAACCGCTTTTATCACCCCGACCAGGATGAAGTGTTTGAGCGCCTTAGTGCAGACACCAAATACAACTATGTGTCATCGCCGTCGAACATGTTTGCGCACATCACTCTGCCATTAGATAACATTATCGAAAAAATTGACGCCAAGATACCCGAAGACCGCCGGCTGTATCTTAACGGAGCTATACTGCAGGTCGATGTCATGAACACTGAGGAAGACAGCCCGGCAAAACAAATGCTGCTCATCAAAACCGAGGCTATGGAGAATTTCTTCCTCAAAAATGAAATTCTAACCGACACATGTGCCATAGTCTCGTCATTGAATACTGGCGTTGACAGCAAGGACAGCACATATTATTACTATGCCTACGACCTATCGTATATGCTTGTGTATTTTTATCGCGATAAAGCATCATACGACAATATGAATCTTGATTTGACACTCGTTCCCGTTATGGTGGAATCACCTGCTCAGGGATTGTCGGCTGTACGACCGCTCAACACCATGTCCGCCACGCGAATATATAGCGGTGCCAACTCCGATAAGCCTTTGACACTCAAATTGCTTTACAGCGGTTTCTAAAGCAAGGAAGAGGAAATATATGTGATTCGGAGTGCTCAGTTTATTCGGGGTGCTCCGAATTTTGAGATAACAAATCATTAAAGGCACTGGACATCTTTTGTCATGTGCTTGACAATATAAAAAAGAGAATAATGAAAGACATTGAATGGTCGAAACTGACTTTTTCCTATACTGAAACGGACGTGATGATACGCTCCAGTTACCGCAACGGAGCTTGGGGCGATTTGGTCGCCACGCCTGACAAGACTATTAACATACATGCCGCTGCAGCGGGTTTGCAGTATGCTCAGCAGTGCTTCGAGGGACTTAAGGTGTACCGGCGTGTTGACGGCACGATTGGCATATTCCGTCCTGACATGAATGCGCGTCGGATGCAGTCCTCTGCTGAAGCAATGTATATGCCTCCGGTGCCTGTTGACATGTTTTTGCAAGCTATGGAGATGGCGGTCAAATACAACATCGACTATTTGCCGCCGTACGGCACGGGAGCCACGCTATACATACGCCCCATCATGTTTGGAACGTCGCCGCGCGTCGGAGTGTCGTCTGCCGATGAGTTTGAATTCTGTGTGATAGTAACACCGATAGGCCCCTACTTCCCGGTTGGGTTCGGCACCACGCCATTCGTCATCAACCGTCATGTTGACCGTGCAGCTCCATTCGGTACTGGCCAGTATAAGGTCGGCGGCAATTACGCCTCATCGCTGCGTGCCACGGAGCCTGCTCACGAACAAGGCTTGGGGGTGCTGTTCCTCGATTCGGCAGAACACAAGTATCTGGACGAATGTGGCGGAGCAAATATCTTCCTTGTTAAAAACGGTGTTTACTGCACTCCAAAATCAGACTCCATACTTCCCTCTATCATCAACCGAAGCCTGATGACGCTGTGTGGCGATATGGGCATTAAGGTTGAGGAACGCCGCATTGCGGTAACCGAACTTGGTGATTTTCAGGAGGCCGCGTCATGCGGAACTGGCGCGGCAATTTCGCCGATTAGTACAATCACTGATCCTGACAACGGAGTTGTGTATAACTACGGCATTGAGCCGGGTCCGGTGTGTGTCAAACTGTTTACAACCCTCCGTGACATACAGTTCGGCAGAACGGAAGACATTCACGGATGGTGCCATCTCATTGACTGCTAAACCTCGCTCAGTCATTAGCGATAGACTTGGACATCTAATAGAGCAGATTCATATCGCAAGCGGACATGCCTTAATGAGCATGTCCGCTTGCTTTGTTTATACCTTGATGGGTCTCAATGCCCGGTGTGGCTTATCAGCGTTTTTATCGCAAGCCGTTGAGTATGTCGCGGATAGGTAGCCGTTTCTTGCCAGGCAATTGCATTTCGAGGATTTCAACGCATCCGTCGGCACATGGTACGCGCAGCGAATTTTTTGTGACTTCGGCTATAGGCACATTGTAGCTGCCCTCATCTTTAGCCTTTGGGTTTTCGCCCTCCGACGTGATTGGTTTCACCGCAAAAATTTTGCAGGCCTCGTATTTGGTGCCTTTTATGCAGAGGTCTGTCCATGCGCACGGCACAGGTGCTAAGCCACGGACAAAGTTGTGAATCTCTTTGGCTGACTTGCTGAAGTCAATCCGGCAGGTGTCTTTGAATATCTTTGGTGCCGGCTTAAGGCTTGATGGGTCTATGTTATCCTGAACGGTTTCTGTGACTGTGCCGTTGATAATCATGTCAACAGTTTGCGTTACAAGGCGTGCCCCTATGTTCATCAGGCGGTCATACACTTCGCCGAAGGTCTCGTCATCTCCGATGTCTGTTCGTTCTTGCAGAATTATGTTTCCAGTGTCAATCTCATGCTTGAGGAAAAACGTCGTAACTCCAGTTTCCTGCTCTCCGTTGATGATTGCCCAGTTGATGGGTGCCGCCCCGCGGTACTGCGGCAGCAACGAGCCGTGGAGGTTAAATGTTCCGAGGCGTGGCATGGTCCACACGACTTCGGGTAGCATACGGAAGGCGACTACGATTTGTAGGTCGGCGCGGAAAGACCGCAGCTGCTCAACAAAGGTCTCGTCTTTGAGTTTCTCGGGTTGAAGCACTGGCAGATTATGCGCTACGGCGTAGTCTTTAACAGGAGATGTGATTATTTTGTGTCCGCGTCCGGCGAGTTTGTCGGGCATGGTAACCACCGCCACGATGTTGTATCCGCCGCTCACAAGCGCGTCAAGGCTTGATGCCGCAAACTCTGGTGTGCCAAGAAAGACGATTCTTAAATCTGATTTTTGCATGGTTAGCTGTTTATTATAGGGCACTTCTAAAAATTCCACGTTTTAGTAAAGCCCGTTTTGTTAATAACTTATAAAATTTCAAGTGGTTGCGAATGTTCACGCTGCGACCGTCGTGGCGTGCCCCTGCATATTGCCGCATCGCGTCGCACCACTACATACTTTAATTGTCAAATAGTAAATAATCGGTTATCTTTTGTCTTCTCCCCAGAGCAGTTTTTGGTTCAGAGTACTGAAGAATGAGTGTTCAGCAAACCTTACGACAGGCTGGCAGTAGTGTGCTTTGTGTATGGTGAGTGTTGTTGAACACGGCAGGATTGTTGATTGACCGTCCACAGAGAGCATAAAGCTGTTAGACCTGCTGCCCACTGAGATAGATATTTCGCAGTCGTCAGGTATCACGATAGGTCTGGCGGTGAGGCTATGGCTTGCCACAGGCGAAACCACGAGGCTGTGAACTTCCGGGTGCAGCAGTGGACCGCCCACGCTTAGATTGTAGGCTGTTGAACCTGTTGGTGTGGCTACAATCAGTCCGTCGGCATAGTAAGTGTTGAGGTGTTCTTTTCCTATTTTGACGTCAATTCCAATCATTGCTGACAGGTCCTGTTTGAGCACGGCAATTTCGTTGAGCGCAAATTGTTGGGGCAGGGTGTGTTCTGCTGATGGTTTGACGCATACGACGGTTCGGCGTTCTATGTTGTATTGCCTTGTAGCCAATTTGTTGATGACGTTCTGAAGCTCATCGGTAGTGGTGTCTGCCATAAATCCGAGCCTTCCGCAGTTGATACCGAGGATTGGAATTTGACGGTGCGCTATCATTGCGGCAGTACGTAGGAAAGTCCCGTCGCCACCGAGGCTGATGACGATGTCGTCGTCAGTCATAGCGTCAAGCAGGGCTGTGGCTGTAGGTCCGTCAAAACCTGTGAGGCGCACCACGTCCATGCGTGAGGCGGTGAGAAGCGAAATGAGTTGCGGCTCAACGTTTTGGGACAGTTGCGAGCGCAAGTCACGGTTGATGGCTATCTTCATTCTTTTACCACTTTTTAGTTAGAAAGACAAGACACGAGTCTTGTTGATTGTCGTGTCTTGTCCTTTTTAGTTGCTTTTGTCTTTCTAGTTTTTACTAGTCATGCTAGTTTACTAGTTTAATTGTATTAGTCCTCTTCGTAGCCAAAGTCAACTTTTGGTGCGTGTTTGGCTTCTTCGTCGGCTTGGAAGTAAGGTTTAGCCTTGAAGCTGAATATCATTGCGATAAGGTTTTTCGGGAACAGGCGGATGTTGGTATTGTACTCTTGTGCGGCAGAGTTGTATTCGGTACGCGTAACGAGTATGCGGTTTTCTGTTCCTGTGAGTTCGTCCTGCAGGTTGAGGAAGTTTTGGTTTGTTTTCAGGTCGGGATATGACTCTGACACTGCCATAAGTCTGCTAAGTGCCATGCCCAGTTCACCTTGCGCTTTCTGATAAGCGGCGAGATTTTCCTCAGTCAGGTTGCTTGCGTCAATCGTAACTTGTGTGGCTTTTGCGCGGGCTTCGATAACTTGTGTGAAAGTTTTTGACTCGCGTGCACCGGCTGCCTTTACAGCTTCAACGAGGTTGGGCACAAGGTCCGAACGGCGTTGATACTGGTTGTCAATTTCAGAGAATTTGGCGTTTACGTTCTCTTCTTGAGTAACCATTTCGTTGTAGGTGCCGCATGATGAGAGTGAGAATACGGTTGCCACTGCAAAGATGATAGAAAGGAATTTTGTCTTCATTGTGATGATAATTTATTGGTTATTACTATTTATTCTTCAGCGTTTTCTGCTTTTTTGTCATATCCGAAGTCGACTTTTGTTGCAAATTGCGCGCCCTCGTCGGCCTTAAAGTATGGTTTGGCTTTATATCCTGTTATCATTGCCACAATGTTGTTAGGCACTTCTCTTATCTTGGTGTTATAATCCCGTGCTTGTTCGCCGAAGGTGTATCTCGATGCTGCGATGCGGTTTTCCGTAACAGCAATCTCGCGTTGGAGTTTGAGGAAAGCCTCGTTGCTCTTCAACTGTGGATAACTTTCTTTCATAGCAATGAGTCGGCTTAGTGCGCCAGCCACTTGTCCTTGCGCTTTTTGGAAGGCCTGCAAGTTTTGTTCAGTGATGTTTTCTGCATCAATTTTAATGTTGGTGGCATTAGCCCTTGCCTCTGCAACCTGCGTGAATGTCTTTGCCTCCCTCGCTCCGGCTGCTTTTGCGGCTTCCACAAGGTTGGGCAGCAGGTCGGCGCGGCGCTGATAGTTAGCCTCAACGTCGGCCCAAGCGCGGGCGGTGTTTTCTGCCTCTATGGTGATTTGGTTATAGCCTCTGCCTACCCATGTTACGATAATGATAAACGCGGCAAGGCTGCTTATTAGTATGGCGGTCGTTTTTTTCATATTGTAATTTTTGGTCTTGTTTGTCTAACGTCTGTTGTCTAATTTTTTTCTCAAGGTGTGCTGTCGTTTTGTTAGTAACTTCTTCCGGCACCGCCACCCGAGCTGTGTCCGCCGCCCCATGAGCTGCTGCCACCACCGCTTCTGCTTCCGCCGCTTCCGCTGCTTCCGCTGCTTTCAACGATTTTAGGTATTATGTAAATGCTCTTAGTAATGTGTCCGCAGTTAGCGCATGTGTATAACTTACATCCGCGACCTGACGAGTAGCGAGTTGCACGTTCAAGTACCGTGTCGCTCGTCAGTTTCATCGTAACAGCACCACAAGCCGCGCATCTGTCGTAATCGGTGTTAAGACGGTATGAGTATATTTTAGTCGCTTGGCATTGTGGACAGTGCCAAACGTCATGGTCATACGAACCAACTTTCTCCTCGGCTTGTTGTATTGCGTTGAGGTATTGGTCCTCTTCCGATTCGTTGAGCAGTTGCATCTCGTGTCCGCAATTTTCGCAGTTAAATGGCATTTTTCTTATTGCTGTTTCTTTGCCCTTAGCCCATTTTCGCAGGAAATACAGCGCGGGGAACAATACCGTGAAAAACGTCATCCAGCCAATCAGTGACTGAACCCTTTCGACGGCTTTGTCGTTGCTTTCGCCCTCATTGCGCTTTACTGACACAAAACTGCGGTAGCACAACCATATTAACGCAATCATCATAGCCGTTATATACCAACAGAGCCACCACACCCATTCGGGCTCGGTCTTTTTCTCAAACGAGGTTAATAACTCAACGCGTGTTTCCGGGTCGTCAAGATAGGATTCTACCGCCCAAATGGCTTTAATTATACCAGCGGAGTAGCACGAATCTTTGAAATGCGGTATGAGGAATTCATCGAGTATGTAACCGCAGTCGGCGTCAGTAAGGTATTTCTCCATGCCAGTGCCGGTAGTGATTTGAACATAGCGTTGGCTGGGCACCCATAGGAGCAATAGACCAGTGTTTTTCTCCGCATCTCCTATGCCCCAGTAGTTGAACAGGTCAACGGCAAAGGAACTTGCCGGCACATCGCCAATGCTGTAAACCGCAACTACAGCCATTTGTACGCCTGTGGTGATTTCAAGCGTGTCAAGTTGCGCGTTTATGAATTCCACTCCTTGCTGATTAAGCAGCCCGTCGGGGTTGCTGACGTAGCCGTTTCTGACTTCAGTCGGGCTGGCAGTGCCCTTGGCGAAGTCCTTCGGGCTGGGCACGGTTTCCACAGTGTAAACAGGAAATTGACCGAACAATGTCAAACTCAACAGCAGACATATTGAAGTAAAGATTTTGCGCATGAGTTGTTTTTGAGTTTTTAATTAGATTTTAACGATTGATGTATTTTCTGCAAAAATAATAAAAACTATTGAATTAAGCAAATTTTTCCCTTTCCTTGATTTGCTGTTTTATTTGCCTGAGGAAACTGTTGTCATCGGCAGAGCCTCTGACAGCACTGAAGTCGGCGTCGTTGGTGTTGGGTTCGCCTTCTACTCCGTATCCGATTTTGGTGAAGTCAGCGAAGTCGTTTTCGGCGTCGCCAAGCACCATTGTGTCGAGCATATTGGCATCGCTTGCCGCCTGACGCAGCGCTTCATTGCGCGTGGTGTCATGCTGGCGCAGATAGTTGAGCACCCAGTTGAGTTCATGAAGTTGGTGGTCAACAGGCACGTCGTGAAGCATCTGGTTGATGGCTGCGATATCGATTCCCTTGTCGCGCATGGCAGTAATAATGTTTTCCGCCACGCTTTGTGGCATCACGAGTCCTGCCCAATCGACCCACATTTCCGCACCTACCGAACTGTTGTTGTCTGCTTTGCCGCAGTTTGTGAGAGTGTCAAATATGAATCTGCCGAGCGCAAGTTGATATAGTCTTATGCCCGCGGACAGCGCGGCTAATTTGATAGTGCAGCCATTGTAGTGCACCTCATTGCCTGCCGCATTTTGTTTGAGGTTTTGGAGCAGGCTGATGGCATTGACGATTTTTTGCGCTGTATATGGTGTTAACATAGTGCTAATCAAAGGCTCTGACTGTTCTCTATCTTGCCTTCTGTCGCGTTTGGGCCACTTGTCGTTGTCGCGCCATGTGCCTACGCTGCGCAGGTTCGCGCCCGGCATGATGAATGACTTACCGTCACGCTCGAGTACGTACGAAAACGGCAGTGCGCTGGTGTCAAGGTGCTTGCCGTGGTGCCCCATGACCATTGAGAATGCTCCAATATGTCCGGGCCACATCACGTAACTTGATGACGCTGTTTTGCAGCCGCGTTCCATGATGCCCTGATGCAGCGGACCGAGTTTGTAGAGGTGGTTGCTCTGGTTGGTGGCACTGCCGGCATTGAAGAAACTTGTTTGGCAGGCTATGAGCAGCGTGGATTTGTGGTGAGTGACGGTGTATGGACCGGCAAACAGCGAGCACGCCTCGCCATGGAAAGCCTGGCAGTTGGCGAAAAATGCGCTGTCAACGGCAGAGAACTGTTTGCCGATTTCGCAGCCCTCACCCACGAAAGTGCGCTCAAGCATCGCACCATCGCTGATGATGTTGTCTGACTTGATTACGAAGTTTTGGGCGTTGACTCCGGTGCCAATTATGTTTCTGATGCCCACGTGTCCGTTCTTGAGCAGTTCAGTGCCGTCAATGGTGTTTTCGGCTCCGAAGCAGACGTTGAGGATTTTTTTGCAGTTGCAAATTGTCGTTCCCTGTCCTATGCTGCACCTGCCAGGCATTTTCCACATTAGTTTTTCGGTCAGCGCGTTGCAGAGTTCTGCTTCGTGGCGGTAGTGGCATAGAACGTGAGCCACGGGCGCGCTGAGCAGTGGAGAGAGGGGAACGGGGCGGCCGCCGCCCTCGTTGAGCAGTGCCATCGTGCCCAGCGAAGCATGGCCGTCATAGTCTATGACTCCGCAGTTGAACAAGCAGGTATGGAAAGCGAGCACAGAGTTGCGCAATAGCCCGACGTTTTTGACGAGCACGCAATCGCCTATCTCACAGTCCGCTATTGTGCTGTCGTATAGTCCGTTGGGAAGCCCGATTGTGCTCGTTCCGCCAGCGAGACCGCAAAAATCGCCAATTTCAACTTCGCCGATGAAGTTACAGCGGACGATACGGCTTAGGTCGTTGCCGTGGTGGATTGATATTTTGCCCCAATCGGTGGCTGTGCAGCCTTGGCGTGTGAGTTGCTCTATCTGAGGTTGGTCAAGTCTTACGAACATAGTTACTACTTGTTATACTTATCTTTGAGTTGCTGGGTCTTAAATTCGTTGAACTGCTTTGTCAGCATCAGTTTTGTTGACTGCGGGAATTCTCCGTTCATAATCCAGCCGTAGTATCCCGGGTCTTTCTGAAATATCTCTGTTAGTAGTTTCCCCTTGTGCTTACCAAAGTCGATGACGATTTCGTTTTGTGTGTTAAAAATAAATTTCCCCTCAAAGTCGGCGCACCGCTTTGGCATGGTGTAATTTGAGAGTCTTCCGATGTCGTCCGGAAGGTCGTTATATCTCTCAAGTTGTGCCTTGAATACCTCGTATGTGGCTTCGGTGTCCGCATTGGCGCTGTGGGCATGTTCCAGATCTTTGTTGCAGTAGAAGCGGTATGCGGCTTTTAGGTTGCGAGGCTCTTTCTTGAAGAAAATGACTTGGACGTCTATGGTGTTGTTTTGCTTTAGGTCAATGTCCACGCCAGCCCTGATGAACTCTTCTGCCAGCAGCGGAATATCGAAGTGGTTGCTGTTGTAGCCTGCAATGCAGCAGTCGCGGAAGAGTTCGGCAATTTCGTGCGCTTGCTGCTTGAAGGTGGGGCAGTTTTTTACGTCCTCGTCTGATATTCCGTGTACGGCAGTAACGGCAGGTGGAATCGGCATTTCTGGATTGAAACGCATGGTGTCCCTCTCCTCTGTTCCGTCAGGATTGACGATGATGTAACTAAGTTCGACGATGCGGTCCTTGACGATGTTGAGCCCGGTCGTCTCGAGGTCAAAAAATATGATGGGTTTAGTGAGTTGCATGTTTTACATGATATGCAAAAAAAATAAAAAGAGGAGCGGCGAATTGCAGACCGTGATGTGGTCTTCACTTCCGCTCCTCATGTAATTAAATTGTCTTACTCCAATCAGTCGTTGAGCATCATCGGCATCAGGAGCATGGTTAGGTCCTCGTTGTCGGCGTTGTGTAGCGGGAGAATGAGTCCTGGACGAGCGTGGTCGGCTAGGCTGATCATCACCTCGTCGCACTCTATCGCATTGAGGATGTCAAGCAGGAAGGTCCACTTGAAGCCTATTTCAATAGGCTCGCCCTCGTATTGGCACGAAATAGTTTCGTGAGCCGAGATTGAGAACTCTATATCTTGTGCTGCCAGCTCCACTTGGTTGGTTGAAATGGAGAACTTGATGAGGTTGCTTGCCACGTTGGCGCTCACACCCACACGACGGATGGCGCTCAACAGGGTGAGACGGTCCACAACGACGTTGCGGTCGTTGTTTTGCGGGATTACGGCGTTGTAGTTAGGATAGCGTCCTTCAATCTGGCGGCAAATGAGCGTCAGGGTATCAGTCTGGAACAGTATGTTCTTTTTGTCGAATGTTACGAGTACGTCACCGCTTTCCTTGCCCAACACGGCGCGCAGTATGTTGGCTGGTTTTTTGGCGAGGATGAACGATGTCGGGGCGTCTGCGTGGAAGGTGGTGTTTATCAGCCTAACGAGCTTGTGGGCATCGGTAGCTACGACGGTACCCTTGTCGGTGTCAAGGTCGAAATATATGCCGTTCATCACGGGGCGCAAGTCGTCGTTGGCGGTGCTGAAGAGCGTGCGGTTGATGCATGAGAGCAGAGTCTGTGCGTTGATGATGAACGAGTTGGTGTCGCTCTCGTCCATCTCGCGCATTTTGGGATATTCGTCACCATTGTGCCCAACGAGTTGGTACTCGCCGTTGGGCGACGACATTACGATGCGGAAGTTGTCGCTGTCGATGTCGAATGTCAGAGGCTGGTCGGAAAACTCCTTGAGCAAGTTGAGCAGCCATTGGGCGGATATGGTTACGCGTATGTCGCCGCTGTAAACATCAAGCGGAAGCACGGCTGTCATTGTGGTTTCAGAGTCCGAAGCCTGAATGTGAAGTTTGCCGTCATGAATGTCAAACAAAAAGTCGTTAAGTATCGACATGGTGTTTTTCGACAGCAGTACGCGGCTTACAGTCTGCAGTTGGTTGTACAGTGTGCCGCTATTGATGGTAAAGTTCATAGTTATATTTTTTTTGTTATTATTACCAGAGAGTTGTCTTTTTATTGAATGAAAAGTTCTGCAGGCCTTAAAATTGATGTTTTCGCACAACTTTCCGCTACAAATTTACGCATTTATTGTGAAATAAGCAAGTTTTGCCCTCTACTTTTCAAAAAAAATCGTTCAGTGGAATAGCCGTCTTTGTTTACTGGGAGTGCCGTTTGTGCTATATTTGGTTCCAAAAGTCTGGAAATGACTTGCTTACACACTCTTTCCCTATTACCTTTATGCCAAGTTCGTCGGGCAGTGCTCCAAATGCCATTGCGATGCGGTGGTCGCCGTTTGCGTCTATGCTTGCTCCAATGCTGACTTCGGGTCTGTTGTCGGGGTTAAAAGCGATGGCGTCATCGCTGCTAACGATGTTGATGCCGAGTTGGCTCAAACCATTTTCCAGGGCGGCGATGCGGTCAGATTCTTTCCCGCGAAGGTAGTTGGTGTGTGTGATTGTGAATTTTATGCCTTTCACCGCCATTCCAACCACGAGCGGCGGAATGCTGTCAGGGCAATGGCGAGCGTCTATGATTATGTCAACATTGTCGGTGTCAGCGCCTGTGTTTTCCACGATAATTCCATGCTGAGTTTGCGTTGATGCCACCCCGAGTTTTCCGAAAATGTCTGCTGCATATCTTTCGGGTTGCGCGCTGTTGTGGTTTAGGTTAGGCAAAAAGCACTGCGGGTGCCGTCCTGTCAGCACAGCCTCAAAGGCGAATATCGCTGAAGGCCAGTCGGCATCAGCGCTAACGGGCAGCAGAGTGCTGAATTCGTGGTGTGGTATCAAATAGTGCGTGTCATGGTGCGAGACGTTAACACCAAGATTGGTGAGCAAGTTGCGTGTCATCTCTATGTATGGACCGCTAACGGCCTCGCCCTCTATGTTGATTTCAAGTCCTTTAGGCAGGGTGGGGGCTATCAGCATCAGCGCGCTGACGTGCTGGCTTGTGGTGTGGGCGGTGAGGCTGACTTGGTGCCCGGTTATCGGACCTTTCACGGTGATGGTCCTGACGTCGGTTTCTACCGCGACTCCCAGTTGTTTCAATGCGGCAATGGCTTCGGTGACAGGTCTGACCCGTTTCCCTGTGGTCGTGAAGGTGCACTGCTTGTCACGCAATGCTGCCAGTACGAGCAGAAAACGCAGTGCCGTGCCGTTGTCGGCGGTGTCAATGACGTCTGCGCCGGTGAGCATCATGTTGACGCATTTTAGCATCGTTAGGCAGTCGTCGGGCACTCCGTCGGCAGGAGTGACGAACAAGGTGTCGTCGCGCTTCGACATCCGCACGGCGGCATTGAGCATCAGCAGACGCTGATACTCCGACTTGCACACTGGCAGGCGCATGGTTTTTATTGTGGCATCGGATTGGGACATCGCAAGTGCAAAGGTCGGAAAAAAAACATAAAAAGCCAAACGGATTTCGTTGTTTGACGCATTTTTCGTATCTTTGCAGATTAAGCATAATATCTTTACAAAATATCAATTTTATGGCAGACAAAAAACTTCACATGCTTGAGGATTTCCCCGCCACGTCCACGCAGGAATGGATGGACAAAATCATGACGGACCTCAAAGGCGCCGACTTTAACAAAAAGTTAGTCTGGCGCACACCCGAAGGCTTCAATGTCCAGCCCTTCTACAGGCAGGAGAACCTTGAAGGCCTTGAAACCACAAACAGCGCACCGGGAAAATTCCCCTTCGTGCGCGGTATCAAAAACGACAACGAGTGGCTCATACGTCAGGACATTGATGCCCATGACGCTAAAGCCGCTAACGCAAAAGCCCTTGACGTGCTCAACAAAGGCATCAACTCGCTCGGATTCAAACTCGACAAGCATCAGTTGTCCGCAGAATACATCGCTACTCTGCTCAACGGCATCTATGCCGAGTATGTTGAGCTGAACTTCCGCGTATGCATCCGCCGCAGCGCAGAGCTGCTCAACTTGTTGGCTGACTACTTCACCGCCAAAGGACTTGACCTCTCAAAACTGCGCGGCAGCGTCAACGTTGACCCAATCAACCGTATGCTCGTTAAGGGCAAAAATCTGGAGAAAGATTTCATTGTTGAGCGTCTTAAAGACGTTTTGGAGGCAGGCAAGCGTCTTCCTAAATACCGTCTCATCGCTGTTAACAGCCTGAGCCTCGTCAATGCCGGTGCTTATTGCAGTCAGGAACTCGGATACGCGCTTGCGTGGGGTAACGAGTACATGGAAATGCTTACCGATGCAGGAATTGATGCCGCCACAGCTGGCAAGGCGATCAAATTCAACATGGGTGTTCAGGGCAACTACTTCATGGAAATAGCCAAGTTCCGTGCCGCCCGTATGTTGTGGGCGAAAATCGTGCGCCAATATGAGCCTGTATGCAACTGCGGCGACGCGTGCCAGTGCGAAAAAGTTGACGGCAAATACTGCCCGTGCGCAATGAAAATGCACGTGAATGCCACAACTTCAACGTTTAACATGACCGTCTTTGACGCTTATGTAAACCTTCTGCGCAGCCAGACCGAGGCTATGTCAGCATCACTGGCAGGCGTGGACAGCATAGTGGTAACGCCCTTTGACGTGACTTATAAGGATAGCGATGACTTCTCGGAGCGCATAGCCCGCAACCAACAGTTGCTGTTGCGCGAAGAGTCGCACTTCGACAAAGTCGTTGACCCGGCAGCTGGTTCATACTATCTCGAGAACCTCACGGCCATGATTGCCGAAGAGGCATGGAAGATATTCCTCGACGTTCAGGAAAAGGGAGGTTTCTTCACGCTGGTTAAGTCTGGCGAGATACAGCGCGCAATGCAGGAAAACCTGCAAAAACGTCTCGGTGACGTGGCAAAGCGCAAGGAGACAATCCTTGGCACTAACCAGTTCCCGAACTTCAATGAGCGCACCGAGGGCAAAATCGTTAAAGACGCCAAGGCCTGCTGCTGCCACTGCGAGCCTGAACTCCCCGTTCTGCCCCGCACACGTGCCGCCGAAGAGTTCGAGCAACTACGTCTGCAGACCGAAGCGTCGGAGCACCAACCCGTGGCATTCATGCTCACGATAGGCAACCTCGCTATGCGTCTCGCCCGCTCGCAGTTCAGCTGTAACTTCTTCGCATGCGCTGGATACAAAGTCATTGACAACAATGGTTTCAAGACAGTAGAGGATGGCATTGAGGCTGCTCGAAAGGCAGGTGCCGACATTATCGTTCTCTGCTCGTCAGACGACGAATACGCTGAGTTTGCACCTCAGGCTTGGCAAATCCTCAAAGACGCTAAAGAGCTCTTTGTGGTTGCCGGCGCTCCGGCTTGCATGGAAGACCTGCAAAAACTCGGCATCGAGAACTACATACACGTGCGCGTCAACGTTCTCGAAACACTCAAATCGTTTAACGCCAAACTTTTGAAATGATAGTTCACGAATTGATGGTTCACGAATTTATCTAATTAAACGAATTGAATCTTTATGGAGCAACAACTTCTGCTATATAAGGAAGAATGTTACGAAATAATTGGTGCCGCTATGGAAGTTCGCAATGTTCTTGGCTGTGGTTTTAAAGAAACAGTATATCAAGAATCATTGGAGAAAGAACTATCATTGCGCGGAGTTCCTTTTATGAGAGAATGCACTCTTCCTGTATATTAAAGGAGAATTGTTACGTACAGATTTCAGACCTGATTTTGTTTGCTATATAATAGTTGAGCTAAAAGCCGTTAATGAAATGATCGATGAGCATTATTCACAAGTTTTATCCTATTTGCGAGCAAGTAAAATGCAACTCGGTTTACTTATTAACTTTGGTGAAAATTCGTTAAATTACAAACGAATCATTCGTCCTGACTATTGGTCAAGCAATAATTAATCATTAGTTTTATTCGGTAAATTAGTGAACATAAAGTTTAATTTGATAACTATTTAGTTGACAAAAAAAGAAAATCTATGAAACCAAATTTTAAAAATATAAACATTCGTGAAGTAGCTGCTTCTAAAGTTGAGGGAGCTAACGACTACAATTGGAAGACGCCGGAGCTTATCGACGTTAAGCCAATCTATACCAAAGAGGACCTTGTTGGCATGGAGCACCTGAACTACGCTTCCGGTATTCCGCCGTTTCTGCGTGGTCCTTACAGCGCCATGTACCCCATGCGCCCGTGGACAATCCGTCAGTATGCCGGCTTCTCCACTGCCGAGGAAAGTAACGCATTCTATCGCCGTAACCTTGCCAGTGGTCAGAAAGGTCTGTCAGTGGCATTCGACCTTGCCACACACCGCGGCTATGATGCCGACCACCCGCGCGTAGTGGGTGACGTGGGTAAAGCCGGTGTGTCAATATGCTCAGTAGAAGACATGAAAGTGCTCTTCGACGGAATTCCGCTCAACAAAATGTCAGTGTCGATGACCATGAACGGAGCCGTGCTCCCAGTGATGGCATTCTACATCAACGCCGGGCTGGAACAAGGTGCAAAACTCGAAGAGATGGCGGGTACAATACAAAACGACATTCTCAAAGAGTTCATGGTGCGTAACACCTACATCTATCCGCCTAAGTTCTCGATGAAAATCATCGCCGACATCTTTGAGTACACATCGAAGAACATGCCTAAATTCAACAGCATATCTATCTCAGGCTACCACATGCAGGAAGCTGGTGCAACAGCCGACATTGAGTTGGCATACACGCTCGCTGACGGTTTGGAATACCTCCGCGCAGGTGTCAATGCCGGCATGAACGTCGATGACTTTGCTCCGCGCCTGTCATTCTTCTGGGCTATCGGCATGAACCACTTCATGGAGATAGCTAAGATGCGCGCCGGACGTATGTTGTGGGCCAAGATTGTGAAGTCATTCGGTGCAAAGAACCCCAAATCACTTGCATTGCGTACTCACTCACAGACTTCAGGCTGGTCGCTCACCGAACAAGACCCGTTCAACAACGTGGGCCGTACTTGCATCGAGGCTATGGGCGCCGCACTGGGACACACACAGTCGTTGCACACCAACGCACTTGATGAGGCGATAGCACTGCCTACCGACTTCTCGGCACGTATCGCACGTAACACCCAGATTTACATACAGGAAGAAACAAAAATCTGCAAGCAGATTGACCCGTGGGCAGGTTCATATTATATCGAGACCCTCACCAACGAGATAGCTCAAAAAGCTTGGGATCACATCCAAGAGATTGAGGCCCTCGGAGGTATGGCTTCTGCCATTGAGAAAGGTCTGCCTAAGATGCGTATCGAAGAGGCGTCTGCACGCACTCAGGCCCGCATCGACAGCGGCATACAGAAAATCATCGGCGTGAACGAATATCGCCTTGAGCACGAAGATCCCATCGACATCCTTGAGATTGACAACACCGCAGTGCGTGAGCAACAGGTGGCTCGCCTCAAAGAACTCCGCGCTCATCGCGACGAGGCTGCCGTACAAGCCGCATTAAAGGAAATCACCAAGTCTGTGCAGGCATGGGCTGACGGAGGAAAGGGCGAGAACCTCTTGGCACTCGCCGTCAAAGCCGCAGGACTGCGTGCCTCACTCGGCGAAATTTCAGACGCTTGCGAAGCTGTTGTAGGACGTTATAAAGCTAACATTAATCTTATTTCAGGCGTGTATAGTTCAGAAGCCAAAGACAATCAGGAGCTTGCCGAAGTGCGCAAACTCACTGACGATTTCGAGCGTCGCGAAGGTCGTCGCCCGCGTATCATGGTAGCCAAAATGGGTCAGGACGGTCACGACCGCGGCGCCAAAGTTGTTGCAACAGGTTATGCCGACTGCGGCTTTGACGTGGATATGGGACCCTTGTTCCAGACCCCTGAAGAAGCAGCCAAGCAGGCTGTGGAGAACGACGTTCACATCCTTGGCGTTTCATCGCTTGCGGCAGGTCACAAGACCTTGATACCTCAGGTGATAGCCGAACTCAAGAAACTCGGCCGTGAGGACATCATCGTCATAGCTGGTGGCGTCATTCCCGCACAGGACTACGACTTCCTCTACAAAGCCGGTGTAGCCGCCATCTTCGGCCCCGGCACCAAAGTCACCTACTCCGCCAAGGTCATGATGGACCTGCTCAACGATGCGATTTAGCAAGAGCAATCGTGCTTGCACGAATTGCCGAGCGTGAGCATCGGAAACAAGCAAAGCGCAGTTAACGGCGAGTAAGCGAGAGCAATAACAAACGCCATCTTAAATCCAAACCAGCACCCCCCGTTGCCAGCCCCCCTGCCAACGGGGGGTGTTTCTTGCCCTTTATCCATTGTCCATTCCCCTATTCCCTGTCCTTTGTTCCTTACGCAAGCAGCATAACATTTATCTTCGCTCGGCTGCTCAGCAGACGCTTTTGTAGGGACACGCCATGCGCAAAAGAAACAAGCGTAGTGCTGAGAAAGAGCAGAGAAAGTGCTGAGAAGAAGGGGTAAAGGCGCGCATGTCGAAGTCCAGTGGATTGAGGCAGGAGTAAATGCGCCGCATGAGTCTGAAAAGTACCCACTTTTCAGACATTGAACTCCTTATAGCGATTTGCGCTAGCGTTGGTGCAAATGACTCAATGACACACTAGTAAATAAATCGTAAATTGTAAATCAGCAAATTGTAAATGAGTCTTGACGCTTTTAAGCGTAGCGCAAAAGAAATTTGTAAATCGTAAATAAACTCGGTACCCACTTTTCAGACATTGAACTCCTTATAGTGATAAAGGCGCACCAGTGAACGCTGCACAATAACTTTGTAAAGACCAATCAGAAAGTTAGTCATATTCGCATGACGTAACGTTTGCCCGATGCGAAATCCCCCAAATGGCATAGGGCACTGCCATTGGGGGGGCTATAAGTAATGCTGAAAATCAAATATATCCAGCATTACGCATACACTTCAGAATTCTTCCGTATCACTTCTTCATTACTTGCCGCTATCGTTTTGATTGTACTTTGGACGGTTACCATGATGGTTTTTCTTATACGTGGCGATACGGTCTTCTTCCCATCTTTCAGCTGTTTCTGGAGACACCTTTGGACCAATGGGGACCAATCTCGTGAAATCCTTGTCAACAGAATGTTCTTGTGAACGTCTTTCTGGATCATTGGTTATGCCCACATAAACCACCTTGTTTCCATCACGCAGCTCATACCGAGTCATATTTCTCTTAGCCATTTTTTTACACCTCCTTTCTCTATTTATTTTTTATTTTAAACATATTGGTTATTCATTTATTTAGATTGCTCAAAGATTAATTTTTCAACTGTCATTTATTTGTCTGTATGCACTGTCTTTCTCGATTATGTAGAAACAGACAATATATATACCACAAACCTTAGGCCAAATGACATTAATGTGTCAATTTGGCAATTTTGCATGACAAATCGGCACGACTTGCGCCTAAAACAGAAACAAAACCTGTAAATATGAACATTTATTTGCCGGAATGAGATATTTTTTGTATCTTTGCTGCCCAGATCTCAAAAATTTTGAATAAAATCAAAAGTTCTATTCCATGCTTGAAGAATTATCAGCCAAAAACATCCTGTCGTTCCGTGATGAAATGTGCCTGAGCTTTGAGGCCACGAGTGACACGATGGGGGAAAGTCAATTGGTAGCAACCATGCCTGATGGTAAACGGCTACTACGACTGGGGGTGATTTATGGCGCTAATGCGTCAGGAAAATCAAATGTATTAGTCATTCTGAATGGTCTCAAGAAATTCTGGGGGCTTGCCCCAAAAGATGTAGATGCCGCAACTAGTTGGATGCCATTCCGTTTTGATACGGAAACACCCAATCAGCCAACAGAATTGACGCTTCGCTTTTATGCCAAAGGCATGCGCTATTGGTATGTGCTTCGGATTACAGAACATCAAGTGCTTGAAGAAAAATTGTCGTACTACTCGTCTAATCGTCCAACCATGCTCTTCCACCGAAGCATAGAGAATGGCCGGCTTCAGTTGAACGTTAATCCGTCTGTGAACAAACTGAATGATGTTGAGTTACAGCAGTTGCAAATCAATTGCTTCGACAATATGTCGCTATTTGCTGCACGCAGAAAAGTTAATATCGAATTGCACTACATAGATGAAGCTCGTGAGTGGATGCGCATGCAAGTTCTTGAAACGGTTGAGCCGGATTTGCACATGTTTGATTATGCAAAAACAAAAATAGACAACAATCCGGAATTAGTTCCTTATTTGCTCGAAAAACTTAATTCTTCTGATTTTAATATTACAGGGTTAAAAATAGAACGACAAACATCTGAACTTCCCGCAGAGATGATAAAATTGATTACTGATGCTTCGGATCTGTCAGATGATATGAAACGCAATATGCTCACAGAGTTGCAGGTAAAATTTGAACATACAGTTCATAATGATAGAGGCACCGAGAAATATATATTGGAGGATGAATGGGAATCCCGTGGCACAAGAAGAATGATCGGCATTGAGTCTGTCATTTTCCGTGCCAACCAGAACGGCGCTCTGCTGCCGATTGACGAAATAGAAGCCTCTTTGCATCCGGCATTAATGGAACGAGTGCTGTATGACTTTCTCAAAACGGGAGGGGAAAGTCAGTTGTTGGTTACGACGCATTATGATTACCTATTGGAGTTAGTTAATGATTTAATCCGTAAAGACTGCGTTTGGTTCACAGAAAAAGGCAAAGACGGAGCATCTACGTTATATTCATTAGCGGAGTTTGCAGGAGTGAATAAACTTCGTTCGCTTCAGCGTGCATATCGCGGTGGCCGATTTGGTGCAACACCTAATATCTGATTTATATGGCACGTAGAAAAAACGAAACACGAAAGATGCGAGAACCGTTGCCTACGGTGATTGGTGCGGGCATCACGGAAAAATGGTATTTCAGGCATTTGAAGGATTTTTTGCATTTGAGGATTGACGTAAAACCGAAATACTTTGGTTCAGACACGGCCCATGACATGCAGAAATTAGTAGATAACGTGTTGGCGATGGGAGGCAAAGCGGTATGCGTTTTTGATATGGACACTACGCGATGGGACGAGATGGAAAAAGAACGCAAAAACCGATTTATTGAAGAGTATCGAAAGAATCCAGATGTCATCTTATGTGAAAGCATGCCAAGTATAGAATATTGGTTCCTGCTGCATTTTGAGAAGACAAATCGCTATTTTGGTTCTTCTGACAAGGTGATAGATGCTCTCCGGGAATATATGCCTTTTGAGAAATCGGAAAAGTTCTTGTCACAATCCCAATGGATTGCCACTATGATAAGTGATAATAAAGACGGGCAAGCCATGAAGAATGCGAAAGAATTAGGCGAATCAGGAGAGTCCTATACAAAAATTCACAAAGCATTACAATTATTAAATAAAAATAAAAATGAAAAACATGGCAGATAGAATTGAGATTATCAACCAGTGGAATCTACAGAGAGTATTCCAAGAACTGGAGTGCGGTAATATGCGCATTCCTCGTTTCCAACGTGCGTACGTTTGGGAGCGTGCGAAAATCGTCAACCTATTGAATAGTATTTCGCACAGTTATCCGATTGGTTCTTTCTTCTTATGGGAAACTGACACTTCCATGGAAGCGTTTGGGCGCGATATCTCAGAGTTTGGTTTTCCGCAAAAGCCGCAGGGAAATTACTTCATGTTCATTCTTGATGGTCAACAGCGTATCACTTCGTTATATGTATCTTTGATGGGTAAAACGCTTAACGATACGGATTACTCGTCTATTTGCTATAATCTTGATTCCAAGAAATTCAAAATTCCTCAACTCAAAACGGAGCAACACAGTATTCCTGTGTGGAAGATATGGGATGCAATCGAATACAACAACCTCTTTATGGAGTATGCCAAGAAAGGCGATTTAGAACGGATGCAGGCTTTGCGGGAATGTCAAGAATGCCTGTACAACTACCCTGTCAGCATAATCAAGTCACGCAATATGGGATTGAAAGAAGCCGTCGATATCTTTGAGCGCATCAACCAAGGCGGAAAGCGTCTCTCACTATTCGACCTCGTTCATGCCACGGTATGGTCAAAAGACTTTGATCTCCGTGACAAAATCAAAGAGTTTAATAGCGAGAAAGCCATTAGTTTATTTGGCAAAATCGGAGAAGAGATATTCACTCAATCACTATCCTTGAACATTAAACACGATTGTACCAAACTGGTGCAACTCAAACTTACCAATCCAGAATGTGTGGATGCATGGAAACGTACAACGGAATGTCTGCGTATTGCGATTGACTATGTTAAATCGCTTGGAGCACAGAATCTCTCTATCCTTCCGTACGCCAATATGCTTGCCATTATTCAGTACTACCTCTATCACGGCAAGCTCAACGGCATTCAACAGCAACACAAGAAACTGATTGATGATTGGTTCTGGACTGTTACGTTCTCCAACCGCTATTCTGCTTCCACACTTACGCGTATGAATGAGGATGCCGATTGGATTGAGCGTATCATCAACGGTGAGAACGAATCACGAATTTTCACTATCTCGCTCAAAGCAGAAGACCTTGAACGTATCCGCATGAACACTTCTTCTGTCATCAAGAATGGCATCCTCTGCCTGATGGCACGTAACACACCGCATGATTTCGACAACGGACAAGTGGTTACGCTCGACAACACCAACGCTTCGCGTGCCAACTCCAAGGAGAACCACCATTTCTTCCCGTTCTCGTTGCACAACATCTTTGGGCTTACGACAAACGATGTCAATTCGGTTCTTAACTTTGCATTCATATCCAAGCGACTCAACCTTGACATCTCCAATAAGAAGCCTTCTGTTTATCTCACCAACTACGAGGCCCTTGAACCGAATATCGACAAGCACCTTGCTACCCATTTCATTTCTGCGCAAGCTTTTGAAGCGGCAAAGAACAATGATTTCAAGACCTTTATAGAAGAGCGCAGCAAGACCATTATTGAAGCAATCAATGCCGTGTGTCAAGTGAAAGACCCAAATACCATCACGCCTATCATAGAGGAAAACGATGAGAGCGATTTAATGGATATAGATATTGATATCGAGGAAGCTTAATCCCAAATCGGTCATTAGGAATTTTAGGTGTTGTAAGGAAGCGAAAAATCCTTTAGTTTTTCCCATAAAGCCAGGAATGATATTCGCGCCTTAAGCGAGCGTGCCAAATACAAAACATGTTTGTCTTTCGACCTGCTCAAATAAGCCGGAGTGGAGATAAGCTCGTATCGGATGGTCTTCAAAAACTTCTTTTTGTCGGAGTTTATCAAGGCATGCCTGAACAGCGATAAGAAATTGTAAGCCATCACAATAAAATTGCCGCAAGCCTCTGTTGCCCAGAAGTTGTCACTCACAAACTTGTCCACTGAAAAATCATACTTCAATTCCTTGATTCGGTTTTCCGAATCCGCTCTGCCACGGTACATATCATATATCGCTTTTGCAGGCAGGTCCATATCCGTCACAAAGCAGCTGTAACGATAACGTGAGTTCGATATAAAATTTTTTCAAGAAAATGTCTCCAAACAATTGCAAATATGCGGAAAATTTTGTAACTTTATGGTGAAAATCAAACAATTACAAAAAATATCCGCATATGCAATTAGACGAAAACAAAGTTAC
>JAFTCC010000040.1 GCA_017454915.1 Paludibacteraceae bacterium | reverse complement strand
GTCGTAATATTCTTGCATAGACACGAATTGGCACTAATTGAGTACTTTTAAGAGGAAGTCCCGGGCTGAACATGCCACAATTCCAGAGTCGCGAATCAGTCCAACATTCGGATCCATCGTTACCACATACTTGGGATAATTGTCCCTGATCAGTTTCAAGTTGCCAAATTCACGTTCATATGTTTCTTCGCCACTTATCTGTAAGGCCACTTGCACATACATCACCTCGTCACCCCGTCGGGCCACGAAATCTATCTCTTTACCATTGAGTTGCCCAACATACACATCATAACCGCAGCCTTTAAGTTTCAGATAGACGGCACCCTCAAGCACCTTCTCCAAGTCCAAGCTGCGCTTATCTCGGCACAGGTAATTCCGCAGTCCCAAATCCTCAAAATAGTACTTGTCCTGCTGGTCAAAAACGCTCTTGCCTTTGATATCATAGCGTTTGACGCGGTCTATCATATATGTATCACACAACGCATCCATATACTCTCCCACCGTGTTTGCCGAAACAGAAAGGCTGCTGCCCCTCAGGTATTTTGCGATGCTGTTGGCGGAAAACACTTTTCCACTGTTATCTGCCACGAATCTAGTCAGATTGTCTAAAAGCGAAACGTTGCGCACATTCTTGCGGCGCACAATGTCCTTCACAAAGATGGTATCGTAGATGCTGCCCAAATAATCCGTCCTGCTCCGCTCATCCGAAAGGGAGATGCGGTACAGAAATGGCAGACCGCCCCAGCGAAGGTACTGTGAGAAAGCATTGTCGGAATCTTCCATGCCATAGAACTGCAGGAATTCCCGATAGTCCAGACTACTGATGTGTACGCGATGATAGCGTCCCGCAAAAGACGAGGCAATGTCGCTCGACAACATGGCCGCGTTGCTGCCTGTCACCACCACATCCACACCATCCTGTTTAACCCAATACCTCAGCGCTTTCTCAAACGCTTCAACCTCCTGTACCTCGTCAATAAGCACATAGTTGCGGCGTCCTTCCACGACAGCACCCCTTATTCTTTCTGACAAATCCCGGAAAGAGGTCAGATCAGCATTAACCGGATCCTCCATATCTATGTAAATGACATTGCCATCGGCTGACAGTTCTGCAGCCAAAAGTTCCAGGATGCAACTCTTACCAGCACGCCGGTGTCCTGTCAATACCACAGCCTCTCCTTTACCGAGATAACTGTAAATCCGCTGAAGGTAGTCTTCACGTTTAATTCTCTCCATAACTAGATTTTTTTGCAAAAATACAAAAACTTCTCAATATGAAGCGAACTTTTTATAGCTTTTAACACTGCTTGGCAATAAAATTATTCATTTTTCAGTGTTTGGGCCTCGACAATGACGGAAACTGGCGCGAAAGTAGTGGTATCTCTCTAACACGAATGCGAGACATGAATGAGTTCACGAATGCGAGACATGAATTTAATGATAGCTGCGTGCAACCTTGTTTTTGAAATGATGGACAAAAACAGTAAAAACACCACTGCGGTGGCATGGACTCTTTGAGTCCTTCGTTATTTTCTTGTCCTGCTTTTGCTTGAAAGCGAGCTTTCGCAACGCAGGCAAGTAAATCACAGTTCTTTCAGAACTCAGACCACCTTGTGGCAAAAACAACGCTTCGCTCAAAAACAGCCTGCGGATTGTAACCAATTATCGATTACCTATTCACTATTGAAATTGGCAAGAGGACATGTGTTTTTCAGTGGAGCAACGCGGAACGGTGTTTTGGCTCAGAGAATGGGCGACCACAAGGTGATGGAGATGTGATGGGGCTTTTATCTGGGAGAGCTTGCTCTCACGAGTAAAGGCAACATTACAGATCCATGGCTCATAGAGCCTGCCCATTCGAAGAGTGTTTTTATTGTTTTTGTCAACCTTTCCAACTGGGGTGATCTTGAGAATTCAAGCACGGGGTTGATCTTTCAGCGGAAGTTCGTTTATGTTTTTGTCTTTATCCCACACGCCATTTATTGTTTTTGTCTTTCAGCCCCTCATTTTATATTTTTATATTTTTTAATTTTTCTATTCTTCTCACGGTTCGCCGAGGTAGTCGAAGATGATGCGGACTTGGAGGCTGGTGAGGAGCTTCTGGGACTTGCGGTAGCCGGTGCGCAGCAGGGACTCGGTGAGCTCGGGGTTGTGACGGATCCAGTCTATCAGGCGGTTCACCGCACCCTGAGGTGTCAGGTTGGGAGCGTACAACATCGCCAGCTCCATCTTGCTCATGGGGCTGATGCGCGGCGAAGACCCACCCCGTTGCTCGTTGATTGTTTCTTGTTTCATTTGCAGGGTCGTTAGATGTTTGACATTCGACATTGAGTGCTCATCATAGAGCTT
>JAFTCC010000039.1 GCA_017454915.1 Paludibacteraceae bacterium | reverse complement strand
AGCCCAAACTGCTCCCATTTCATTCAAGCAGATTTCACTTTCCTTGTAATTCTTAGAAATCATCAAAAAAGAGAAATCCGCACCTTGTACATTATCTTTAATATGTTGCCGAATATCCTCACCATTTTTTATTCCCATTTCTTCTATTGACGTACAGAAAATATCTTCGTGGCTCAACCCTATTCCCAATTGCAAGATATAGTCCGTGAACTTCTCCATAATATCCTTGTCTTTCGATGAATGACTGATAAAGATTCGCTTAGCGTTCTTTCGCTTCTCTAATGACAAAATGCAATCCACGATTGTTTTCATAGCTGTATAGTGAACTATTTTATCGCCATTGCTATATTCTTCATTGTGCAGCTTCAGTTCATTGCTAATAGCGGAGTACTTATCTGCCATTGCCACCTGTAAAGCTCTGATGGCCTCTCGATACTCATCAATAGCCCCCTTTACAGTATAATCTGTAAACAATATATTTCGATATGGAATCAGATTTCGATCTGTCACAATTTTATCATCAGCAATAATTTTGCACCTTAATGCTAATTGATATATATTCTCTTTCATCATTATATAATATAGACTAATATTTCTGTTTACTTGGTATAACACCTCTCACACCACCCTTCGGATTGGGCACATCACCCTTATACCTTGGAATCAAGTGCATGTGACAATGAAATACCGACTGGCCTGCAGCCTCGTTGATGTTGATGCCAACAATATAGCCGTCAGGATGGAAACGCTCATTAACTTTCTTTTTCCCTTTATATTAACCGATGATACTTTCGCTCTCGTCATTATGCTTGTCCTTGTTCTTCAGAACAGCGTCCTTGCTTGTATTCGCATAACAATAAACGCAAAAATGGCGACAGGTGTTATACATGCCAATGTCTTTACTAACCATACAACCACATATTTTCCGTTGACCAGAATCTTTGATGTTTTTGGGCTTCTGTGGTATGGGTGGAATCTCGCCAAAAATATCTTTCTCAGGCCATTTCAGAGTGTAAAGATAATAAACAAGTTCCTTGTCATCTGCAAATATGCATTTCATCAACTCGCCATCAATGCAGCGATTATGTTCTATGCCGTAAGCTTCCAAGTCAATGTCTTCTGCACATGTGGCCATCTCAATATTCCATCCCTCACCACGCCATGTTTCACGAATCTTCTTTAATCCTTCTACGATTTCTATCCGTTGAGCATAATTTGCTTCTGCGTTTTCAACATCTTCTTTTGTGAAGAGCATCGTCTCTTTGACAAGGTTGTTCTGAACCTTACGGTAAGCTTTTACGTCGACAAAGCTAAACACCAACTTATCAGTATATCCTTTTAACTTATTTCCAATATTCCAAATTCTTGTAAGCAGCTCTCTTGGCCCAATATTAGGTGTAACAATTAAAGGGTCGAATCGCCATATAACTTTCTCTTTACCTATAAGACTAGAGAGTTTCTTGAAAGTTTCAACGCGTTCATCTACAGAAGGAACATTTGGTTCAATTCCTTCCGTTACATAATCGTTCAGCGTCACCTGAAAATAGTAATGAATACCCCTTTTGTCCAGTTCTGGCAGATAAGGAATGACAGGAGCCGGATTCTTTGTCCAGAATACTATCACTCTACAACGTTCAAAAGAGATATACATCTTTTGCTGGTTGAATGGATTGTACCAAGCACAATACCCTTTAGCCAAGCGGTTGAAAAACCACTTGGCATAAAAGGCAGGAATATCAGTAGAACGACTGGCTGAGATTATCACAGGAGCTATAGCTTCAATATTCTCACCAGAATCAGTTTTAATAATGATTTTATCTAAAGCCATAGTAATCTAAGAGTTCTCTTTCTACTTGTTCCGCTAATTGAGTTGTAAACACATTAAACAAAGATGTTGGTTTTTGTGAATCACCACGTCCTTCTTTCTTGCACAAATTAATAAAGAATCTTATATGTTCACGTCTGTCATTCTTGTAGTTCAATCCTGTAAACTTCCAGTTCTGTTCAAGTCTTTTATGAACATTAGAATTGATCTGATTTACTATAGGAATACTAGGAAATACTTCATCCGAAAGAGTAGAGATAATCTGACCTTTATATGACGATGTCATAACATTAAGGCCTTTGCCATCTTTGACTGATTCTTTATCGTTTTCTATATCAGTGTCTGCAAACAAATTAGGCTGTTCTGGTTTTTTTCTACCCTTTTTATTTGTTTGGGATTCATCAATGCCTAAAAGAGTGCAGACAGCTTTTTTCCCAGCCTTAGTCAATGTGGTTTTTTCTACTATGCTAGTGACATCAATTTTATTATCTCGGTTTAAATAAATTTTCAATGCAAGGCGAGCATTCTCACATTGTTTCCCGGCTCGTTTAAAAGGACTCCTATTCAATATCTCATTTAAATACTTTTCAATAGAGTCTTCAGATGGGTTGCATTTAGATATACTATCGATTAACAACTCTGATTCTTTATATTTAAATACTCCTAGAATTTGATGAAGGAGGTTATAATCTATAGATTTTTCCTGTGTAAATGAAGTAATAGTGGCTTGAGTTATTTCTGCCAATTCTGTTCCAAATACTTTTTTGTATACTAATTCATAATTCTCCATCGTCAAGATCTCAGAAAGGGCATCTTTGCTCATCTCCATATAGCCACACAAACATCCCCATAAGGCAAGAATATAACGGTAATCTTCTATCTCGTTAAGTCTTAAATAAGCCACACAATCTTTGAAGCTGTAGCCTTTTAATATAAATACGGCAATGGACTTGAGTTCGACATTATCAATACTATTAATATTAAAAGCAAAAGTTGGGTCATTTATAAAAGCATATAACCTATTAACATATGCTTTCTCTAGCGACCCTTGCCATTTTTCCTCCCCTATCTCTTCTTTAAGAATAGAAACAATTTCTGTCATCACTGCCATATAAAACTCCATCCTTTTAGCAGAAAGAATTTCTGGGGTTACAGAGTTTTCTATTATGTGTTTAATGACTACATTAATAAGTTTCGCATCCGAATACGTGACATGGTCACCCGAAATATAAATATTGCTCAAGTTTTCATTTGGAATGTTTTTTGAATATTCAGATTGGGTCACTCGCGTTCTTCGTTCAATTTCATTGCGTAAGAACGAAAAGTCATTTTCAGTTCTTAATTTTGAAATGTCTGGAAGAAATGAACAATTCCATTTCTTACAGAGTGCTTCAAACACCATGTCCCAGCAATCAATTTTCTTTAGGAAATCTACTAGACATCCTTTCAGGAAAAGAAATCTTTTGCCTATGGCATTATCAAAGTTTGTATAAAACAGTTTTGAATAGTTCGATTCAATAGGATCAACGTTCTTGTAATCATTGATTAAACTGGACAGGTGGATGCTAAAAATATTATAATTTGAAGGAGAGGAAATAAGATTTGTTAGAATATTATATAATTCCTGAGTTATTCTAAGTTGCCTGGCCAAATTCCGATTAACGGACATCTTGTTGCCTAAAAGAAAAGCGTAAAGAAGCCCTTTTTGCTTGTCAAGAATGTTATCTTCAAATTTAGAAATCTCATTTGCTGAGGATTCTATTATGGGCATGTCTTCAACCTTCAACATGGAGGTTGAAGGATAGATTTTATATTCATTATAATATTTAATTGCTTTGCTACTCTGTGTGTTAACCAAAGTCAACTTATATGCTCTCTCATTGAAAAAGTATATCCTACAGTTCAAAGGAGTTATGTTAAGCCTATGGCCGCACAAGCATACACCACTTTGAATTTCCTTATCAGAAAAGTCACATGTTTGGCTGTCATCTTCGAACTCAAGTAACATTGGGAAGTTATATCTCCCCATATCGTTTATGCTAAACTTAACTGGATATTTAAAAAGGACTATCGATTCAATAGAACGTAATTCATCCAGTTGCTCATAAGTCTTATAGCCTGAGCATCTACGGGAATAATGTATGGGAGGGAGAATACACTCAGACTGGAGTATATTATCCAAATTAAGATTTGATGTTGCTATGTAGAATTTCATATTCTGATGCTTTTAGAAGGGTCCAGTAGTCGCTTTTGCATTTCCTGCATAAATAGGGGAAGATGCGTTAGGTAGGGCTGGAGCCAAATTATTAGAATAAATCAAATATAAGTTCTCAAGTGGGCGTGTCGTAGCCACATATAAAGCAGGAATCTTTTCTGTCATCGGATCTCTAGGCCAACTAACATATTGCTTATATTCATCCCTACCACAACAAGGAATAAATACATCATTAAATTGAAGCCCCTTTGCACAATGCCAAGTTATTATTTTAGGACTGGTTGATTTGAAATCAATATCCATTTCGTCTTGTGTCTTCCACTGTACAGGAATCCTTTTCGAAAGGAAATAGTCCCTAATAGATGTAACTTGACCATTGTAATAAACAAGAATACCGACATCTGTCAAACCACCATTTATAAGCTCAATAATTTTATCCAATTGAGCTACAGTCTTTATCAATCTTGGTTTGGGCCCATGCTTTATGCAGGCAAATGACAGTCTGGTTTGAGGGTATATAGTTTCGCCTACTTTTGCATTTTCTATTGTTAGCCTATGATTTATACAAAGATCTTGTGGATGAACGCCGATTTGATTTGCAGTTGCTTCAACTGACTGTACTGTATGGCTATCAAATTCCATAATTGATTGGTATGTGTCGCCAAAGAACCAGCAATACTGCCCATGTGCTCTAAAGTCTGCAATCTCTTCGGCATTAAAGTCTTGACACTCATCAACAAACATATACTTGTAATTTGGTTTAGTGGATTTCTGCCACTCCTTAAAGTAATATACATGGTTTTTGGTCTGACCTATCTCTGCCAATTCATCAACGAAAAACTGTTTCAATGATTTCGTATAAACAATAATGGCATACGAATTAGTAAGAGTAGATACTTGTTTTGCCTTTTTTAGCAAAGTCAGTGATTTCCCAGAACCAGCAATGCCTTTAACAACTGCTGTTCTTTCTGCAGACATGTTGATTATTATCTGCTGATGTTGATCTGGGGTTAAACTATCTAATGCCATAGTTAATTGTTATAAGGTAAATTTTTATCTGCCATGTTATTGATTGCTCGGCAGTCTTTTTTAGGACTATTATGCATCAATTCTACTGCAAAATTCGTTTTGCATAAAACACGATAAGCGACTTTACTGATATCTTTCAATTTCCTTGTGTGAGTGACGTAAAATGAATCCTGCATATAGCATCCAGAACAAATCCCTTCATGATTAAAGCAAGCTGCCGGTATAATACTTTTATAGAGCGATGTTTGTTTTATGTAGTTATTCAATCCAATGTTCATCATCTGCGGATAAAAAAGTATACTGTCATTGAGCTTTGTAGATACGTCTGTCATTATAAACACACCATCTGGCGAAAGCAAGGGGAATAAATGAGAAGCAATGAGTTCATAAGCATTTTTATCGAAAGTCTTATGTTGGACAAATTCGTTAATAGCCTTAAATGACATCATAAAATGATATTGTACATTCGTAAGATTAACTATATCTTTTATTTCCTGTTCAGAATTTATATAAATACATTGAGGATTAATATTGATTGTAATGCGCATTTCTTTAGAACTATTCACCGCTGACATTAAATGCAAGAGAAAACGTACTGCATCCACATTTGCATCAAAAGCGTCAACATTAACTCTTTTAAGATTTGGGAGTTTAGATTGAAGAGCCACAATAGTACCAATTATTTCCCCTCCCGTACCACAACAAAAGTCAAGCAAATTTATTTCTTCCAGATTGATATAATGTTCTTTAAATCCTTTTATCGATAAAATCTGAAAAGTTATTCCATATGCTTCGGCGTAGCTTCTTGGAAAATATGTTCCCAAATATAACTTGACAAAGTCATAAGGTTGGTCTGGATTATATACTACTTCCATTGGTCTTGGCTCATATACAGCCCTAAAATCATCAAATATGATTCTATCCAGCCATTCGGGTATCGTTACGTTGTTATATTTCATATTTTCTTATTCTTACTACCAATTATCTTCTTCACATACAGAAGAACTTTTTTTACGTCAAATTGCTTTGGTGTTAAAAAACACGAAAGTACCCGACTTCATTAAATCAAGAACTTTTTCAGGAAAGAAGGATGGTGTGTTCTTTACAGATTTACACATGCCAACTGTCGCTTAATAAATTTTCTTATTCTGAATTGTCAAATTTTGAATACAAAGATAATGATAAATAATGTAAAAGCTGCAATGTTATGTGAAAAACTATAGTATTTTTTGCAGAATTAACAATATAAGGCAACTATAGGTGACATTTTTCCTATAGTTGTGCTTTTGAATAGAGACTTTCCGTTTCATTCCCGATAAGATTCAATCAGTACTTCAACCACTGAAGGGACATTTGTAAAAGGCACCAGAGTGAATATAGCGAAGTGACATACGAGATGCCTGCCCACCACCAGAATACTTTTGGCGACAGGAACACACCTTGACAAGACTTTATGAAAGACATGATTTCTTCGTTCTGATTGCGAAATTCTTGTAGCTGCAACCTTCTATGGCTGGCAAGAAGTATGGTCTCTGCCTTGATTAGTTCCTCTCTTGCAGATTTGATGGCATTTTGGCATTCATCAGTCATTTCAACCTTTAGCACTGTTGATTCAGCTCGTGTAACAGCTCGACAGAAAGCGGAAACAGCAGTGCTCATGCTGTCTTTGGCTGCATTCAATGCTTTCACCATATCCGTTCCATCTTTGCGAGCCTTCTCAACTTTTTGAATGCTATCGTGCATGTTGCATATAGCTTGCTTAAGAAGTTGAAGTTCATTATCAAGATTAGCCTTTTGCTCCTTGACTTCTTCCTGTTTGTCGATTTCTTCGACAAGATTACTATACTTGGACATATCTCTAATGTATTTAACGGTGTGGACCTTTATGTTTTCTAATTGGTTTGCATAGCCAGTTGGCATATTGGGCGCAGCGTCGAGCCCTCTCACGCTCATCCTCATCATCGTCCTTTCCCCAGTTTGATTGTGTGGAGCCACCGCCACCACAGGATTCAGGCAGCATCGACATAGTTCATGAACAGCAGCATAGCCGCATTCAAGACGTTTTCAATAGGCACAGATTCGTCAGATGATTCGATGGTTTCCTTCATAGCCAAGTATGCATCCACTGGCATTGCGATGGAATAATTCTTGCCATCAACAGACAATATCTTCCTGAATACAGATGGCGCTTCAGGCTTGAATTGGTCGCCACAATGACGTTCAGAATTGTGTTCTGTGAGTAATAATCCCATTGGCATCACGCTTGGGGCGATAGTAGGCTTTCCCATCAGGTAAAGTTCACCCGAACTATTCTTGTCAAAAATGGAGTCGTTATATAGCGACCAAGTGGTTCATGCTTACGCAATGGCTTATCCTTGCCTGGCTCAAAGGCAGGAAACCTTTCAATGAGCAATTACCACTGTTCTTTGTATTCGGATTTGCGGAGTATCACCTTGAATACTGTGCGCTTCATAGGAGTCTTTATAACTTGATGGATTTATAAAGTTTATCGATTTCAGATTTTGGAGCGTAAACTTAGTTGCCTATCTGTTGGGTAGGGATAGAGAACTTGCGGATGTGGGTCCATACGGAAGAATCATGAATCCTATACTTCTTTGAGATTTCACCGGTGGCATAGCAATTCTCTGGTTCCATATTGTAAGTTTTTGGTATGGGCTTTTTAGCCGCCTTCCTCACTTTCTGTCTCAGTTCGTAACGTTCATCCGAATCAGAACGCTTCAGTCTTAGCTGACGTTGGCCGAGATTAACGTACGGAAGTTTCTTTAACCGAATGTCACGATACAATGTACTACGTTCAACGCAGAACATTGCTATTGCCTCTGCTGCTGTTAGATACTCCTTGATGTCTGGGATTTCTTTCGCCATCTGCTCGTACTTCTTTTCCTTCTCTTCCTGATTCTTTTTCCTCTTAGAAGCTACAGCGGAACAGTTGTGAGAGCAATATACAGCATCAATGGTGCGAATCTCAAAGATGGCTCCGCATATAGGGCATTTCCTTCGGATATGATAATTTGCCTTTGCCATTTCTTATATATAATAATGTGTATGTCTTTAAGTTTAACTTCGTCAACTTTTAAGTCGCGTGAACGATTTGGTGCAAATTTACGATAAATATCCGAAATCAGAGCCAAATATACAAAGTTTAACTAAAACAAAAATCGGTGCAACTCAATGAGTTACACCGATTTTCTTATTGTTACTTATTACTGTTTATCAGCCTTACTTCACTTCTTCGAAGTCGACGTCTTGGGCGGTGTCGTCTCCGTTGTTTCCGTTGCTGTTTCCGCCGTTGTTAGGTTGCTGGTACCCGCCGTTGTTCTGTTGCGCGCCTTGTTGTTGCTGATTGGCATTGGCGTACATTTCGGCGCTAACGGCTTGGAACGCTTGGTTGAGTTCTGCCATTGCAGCGTCAATGGCTGCGATGTCTTTTTGCTGGTGCGCGTCTTTCAGTTTCTGCAGTGCGCTTTCGATAGGCGCTTTTTTGTCGGCAGGTATCTTGTCGCCGAGTTCGCGTAGTTGTTTCTCGGTTTGGAATATCATGCTGTCTGCTTGGTTGAGTTTGTCGGCGCGGTCGCGTTCCTGCTTGTCGGCTTCTGCGTTAGCGGCTGCTTCGGCTTTCATGCGTTCGATGTCTTGTTTTGAGAGTCCTGACGATGCTTCGATGCGAATGTTTTGTTCTTTGCCTGTAGCCTTATCTTTGGCGGTGACGTTAAGTATGCCGTTGGCGTCGATGTCGAACGTAACTTCGATTTGCGGTTCTCCGCGTCGTGCAGGCATGATGCCGTCAAGTATGAATCGTCCGATTTGTTTGTTTTGCGCTGCCATAGGTCTTTCGCCTTGCAGCACTACGATTTCAACGCTTGGCTGGTTGTCTGCCGCGGTGGAGAAGATTTCCGACTTGCGGGTAGGCACTGTGGTGTTGGCTTCGATGAGTCGTGTCATTACACCGCCCATGGTTTCGATGCCGAGTGAGAGAGGTGTTACGTCAAGCAGCAGCACGTCTTTGACATCTCCGCTGAGCACGCCGCCTTGTATTGCGGCTCCGACAGCCACAACTTCGTCTGGGTTGACGCCCTTTGACGGGGTTTTGTGGAAGAAGTTTTCTACTGCCTGTTGTATTGCCGGAATACGTGTTGAGCCTCCGACGAGTATGACTTCGTCAATGTCGTTGACCGTCATGTTGGCTTTTTCGAGTGCTGTGCGGCACGGTTCGATAGTGCGTTGTATGAGGTTGTCGATGAGTTGCTCGAATTTTGCTCTTGTCAGACTGCGCACGAGGTGTCTTGGCATGCCGTCCACAACGGTGATGTACGGCAGGTTGATTTCTGAAGTGGTTGAGCTTGAGAGTTCAATTTTTGCTTTTTCAGCGGCTTCTTTGAGTCGTTGCAGTGCCATAGGGTCTTTAGAGAGGTCGAAGCCTGAGTTGTCGGCTTTGAACTCTTCTATGAGCCATTCTATGATGCGTTGGTCGAAATCGTCACCTCCGAGGTGTGTGTCTCCGGCAGTGGACTTAACTTCGAACACGCCGTCACCGAGTTCGAGAAGTGATACGTCGTGCGTACCGCCACCGCAGTCGAAGACGATGATTTTCATGTCTTTGTTGGCTTTGTCAAGTCCGTATGCCAGTGCTGCGGCTGTAGGCTCGTTGAGTATGCGGCGTACTTTAAGTCCTGCGATTTCGCCAGCTTCTTTAGTAGCTTGCCGTTGGCTGTCGTTGAAGTATGCCGGCACGGTGATGACGGCTTCGGTAACTTCTTGTCCGAGGTAGTCTTCAGCCGTTTTTTTCATTTTTTGCAGTATGATAGCTGAGAGTTCCTGCGGTGTGTAGAGGCGTCCGTCGATGTCAACGCGTGGTGTGTCGTTGTCGCCGCGCACTACTTTATAAGGTACGCGTGCTATTTCGCTGTCCAGTGCGCTGTAGTGTTCGCCCATGAATCGTTTGATACTGAAGATTGTTTTGGTAGGGTTGGTGATGGCCTGACGTTTAGCGGGGTCTCCGACTTTACGTTCGCCGCCGTCAACAAATCCTATCACGGAAGGTGTGGTGCGTTTGCCTTCGTTGTTGGCAATCACAACTGGTTCTTTGCCTTCCAGTACGGCTACGCACGAGTTGGTGGTGCCGAGGTCTATTCCAATAATTTTTCCCATATTGATATTTGTTTTTTTATTATTATACAATAAAGTTGTCGTTTGTGTATAGTCAATGCTTGTGCCAATGCTTGTTTTCTGCCAAAATGGCAGAAAACGCCCCTGACATGTGTCGTGTCAGGGGCGAATAGGAATAGTAATTATAGTAGGACTAGTTTGGCTAGTTTGGCTAGTTTGGCTAGTTTGGCTAGTTTGACTAGTTTGACTAGTTTGACTAGTTTTTCTAGTTTTTCTAGTAATTCTAGTTGGGCTAGTTGAGCTAGCTATTAGTTTTTATACTGCCCATTTGATGTAAACGGCTCCCCAGATGAATCCG
Source organism: Paludibacteraceae bacterium (assembly GCA_017454915.1). GTDB lineage: Bacteria > Bacteroidota > Bacteroidia > Bacteroidales > Paludibacteraceae > UBA3747. The sequence continues at coordinate 17,709 of JAFTCC010000039.1, read as the reverse complement.
GCTCCGAATGCGGCGAGTATGATGTTGTCTCCTTTCTTGAATTTGTCGATGTAGTCCCATAGGCAGAGTGGGATGGAGGCTCCGGATGTGTTGCCGTATCTTTGAATGTTGACCAGCGCGCATTCTGTTTTTATTCCTGCTCTTTGCAGAACGGCGTCGATGATGCGCAGGTTAGCTTGGTGCGGCACAAGCCAGTTGACGTCGTCTCCTGTTAGGTTGTTGGCTTTGAGGATGTCGATGCAGACTTGGCTCATGTCGGTTACGGCATGTTTATACACAGCCCTTCCTTCTTGGTAAACGAAATGCTCACGGCGTTCCACGGTTTCGTGGCTTGCAGGGCTCACTGAGCCTCCGGATTTCATGTGCAGGAATGGGAATCCGACTCCGTCGGTGTGCATTTTATAGTCAATGATGCCGAGGCCTTCGGTGTTGGGCTCTATCAGCGCGGCTGCCGCTCCGTCGCCGAAGAGTGGGCATGTTTGACGGTCGGTGTAGTCTGTCATGAATGACATTTTTTCAGCCGCGACTACGAGAATTTTTTTGTATCTGCCCGACTCGATATATGTGCTGGCAATAGTTAGCGCTGTTATGAATCCGCTGCACGCTGCTTCGATGTCGAACGCGAAAGCGGTTTTGAGCCCGATCCCTTCGCAGATTTTGCTTGCGGTGGATGGGAAGAAGTGGTCGGGTGTGGTAGTTGCGCATAGCAGCGCGTCCACCTCGTTGATGTCAAACGGGTGGCGTTCGAGCAGGTTCTCGCAGGCTTTTATGCCGAGATATGATGAGCCGAGAGTGGGGTCTTTGAGTATATGGCGTGTCTTGATGCCCACGCGCGACATGATCCATTCATCGGTGGTGTCGACCATTCGGCTGAGTTCTTCGTTGTCGAGTATGTATTCGGGCACGTAACCGCCCATAGCTGTGATGGCTGCGAATGTTTTAGGCACTGTGATTATTTTTTATAGAAGGTTTGGTTTTGGTTTGAGTAGTTATTCTAGTTTGGATAGTTGGTGGTTAGTTTTAGAAAACTAAAAGGAGGCAGGGAAGTCCTGCCCCCTTTTATGCGTGTCCGCTGTTGAGGTTCGCTTATTGGGCGAGTTTTTCGATAGCGAGTTTTCCGCGATAGTATCCACATTCACCGCAAACGGTGTGGTAGATGTGCAGTGCGCCGCAGTTAGGGCAAACTGCTAATGTCGGAGCCACGGCTTTGTCGTGCGTCCGGCGTTTTGCAGTCCTTGTTTTGGACTGTCTTCGTTTAGGATGTGCCATAATGTTTTATTTTTTAATTATTAATTATTATCTCTTAATAGTTTGTTAAGCTTTTCCATCATCTCGGGGTTGCAATCTCCGTCTTGGTGCATGTGTGTCATTGGTATGCTTAACATGACTTGTTCGTAAATCAGCCATCCTAAATCCAAGGTGTCGCCTTCTGCTGTTTCCTCGTCTTGTGCTTTTACCTTCACTTCGGTAGGCGCAAGGCATCTGTCGCACGGCACGCTCACAAATCCTTCAACTGAATATGTGGCAGTAGCGAATTGTTCGGTTATGTTCACAACTGCGCTGGCTTTTACTTTTGCGGCACTTATGCGCTGGCTTTCGTCAAGGTTTTCAATCTCTTTCTGCATCTCGCCGAAAAACTCCGTATCCAGTTCATAATCAAAGCGGTGCGTGCCGTTTCCGAGAACTCTTAAGTCAAGTTTTTCAATTTTTTTCATCTGCGCAGAATGCTTTTTACGAAAAAGTTTTGCAAAGTTACAAAATTTTTGTTGAATAACAAGCGTATGCTAATAAAAAAAACGGGACTTGGTGAAAGTCCCGTTTTTTTTATGTTGTTTCGCAAAGGCGAAGTGTGAACTTTTTAGCGTACGAATTTAACTACGCCCTTATTACCAATGTACTCGTTATCGAATTTAACCCAGATGGTTGTTCCGTCCTCCTCAATGTTTGCATTCAGAACTTTTCCGTACCACTGTTCGTTGGTGTAATCTTTGAGCCAACTCTTAACGTTGCTCCCCGAAAGTTTTTCGTTGGCGTTGGTGGCTTCAATAGAAGCATTCCATTGTTCGTCGTCAACATTTTGAACGAAGATGTCATTAAGTTTCAGGGTCACATTGTAGCGGCACTCACCGGCATGCATGACGTATGCAGTTCCTGCTTGTCCGCTGATTACATTGAGAGTCATGTCACTTCCGTCTTGGTTGTTCCATGCGCCTTTGGCAGTGAAACCACGCCCGCTAATTTCGTTCAGAATTCTTGAGCTAAGTGAACCAGAGGCTTTTTTGAGTTCAATTTCGTAACTTGTGCCTTTAGCGTCTTTTCCCCAAATGCTGACTGTTGAGCCACTCTTGTTAATCTCGCCTTGGAGTGTGCCGTAGAGTTTATTGGGGTCTGCAGAAGATGCCTTGAATGTGATTTCGCGGTCTTTGTTAACTTGCCATGAGATTGTCCATGGTGTTTCGTTTCTTGATGAAAGGGTAACTTTTTTGCCCTCTTTGCTGAAGAACATTTCCAAGTCGCCGAGTCCTCCCTGACCGAGGTTTTGGACACTGCTGCTGTAGAAATAGTTGCCAGCCAGCGCAGCTTCGATTTTCGCTACGTCGTCTTCTTCAGGTGTCAGGTCAGATGTTTCGGTTGAGGGATCAGGATCGTCCTTGTCATTGTCTTTTTTGCATCCTGCAAAAATAAGTCCTGCGCAAACCATTGCGAGAACAGAAAAGAGAATAAATTTCTTTTTCATAGTCGTAATTATTTTGATGTTGTTAATAGTTAAACTTCAGTTAACATCGCAAAGATACGTCATTTTTTTGAAACCGCAATACTTTTCGTGTTTTTTTCTGCTTTTTTGATGGATTTTTCCAGTTTTTCCTGCTAATGATTTCTCTAAGGCAAGTTACTCGAGTGAAGGTCCGCAAGTCGCTGGTGCGACATGCGGTTACCGCAGAGGTGACCGTTTCACGGTCAGGTAGGGGGTGGAGGGGCTGTGCCGCCACTACGTGGCTTGGATGATTGGGGCGTGGGGGGGCGTGGGTCCCGGGTCCCGTGGGTTTCACCCACGGCTAACGTTGTGCCGCCACTACGTGGCTTGGATGTGAGGTGGGGTAGGGTGTGTTAGAGTTCGATTCGGAATGTTGTGCCGTGCTCGGGCTGTGAGTTGAGCACGTATATTTTGCCGTTGTGGTAGTCTTCGATGATTCGCTTCGTGAGTGTTAGTCCGAGCCCCCATCCCCGTTGTTTGGTGGTGAAGCCTGGTTGGAAGATTTTTTTTATGTTTCCGTGCTCTATTCCTTTTCCTGTGTCCGTAATGTCAATAATGACTTTTTTTCCCTGTTTGTTGGTTTTGATGGTTATTTTCCCTTCTCCCGCCATGGAGTCCACCGCGTTTTTGCAGAGGTTTTCGATGGCCCAGTGGAAGAGGAAGTCGTTGATTAGCACGATTTGCGGTTGATCCGCTCCGTCAAGTTCATAAACTACTTTTTGTGATGTCCTCGCCTGCATGTAGAAGACCGCGTCGCGTAGTATGCGGTTGATGTCTGTTGGTTTGAGTTCGGGTGTGCTTCCGATTTTGGAGAAGCGTTGTGAGATGGTCTGCAGCCTGTCGGAGTCTTTTTTAATTTGCGGAATGAGTTCGTCGTCGGGGTATTTTTCGTCAAGCAGTTGTACCCATGCGTTGAGCGATGACACGGGCGTGCCGAGTTGGTGCGCCGTTTCTTTAGTTAGCCCGAGCCACATCTGATGCTGTTCGGCTCTTTTCATGCTTGCGTAAGCCATGAAGGCGAGCACGAGGATAGAAAGTATGAACAGCAGCTGTATGAGCGGCACATAGCGTAGCACCTTGAGTAACGTTGACTCTCCGTAGTAGATGTATTGTGTTTCCCCTCCTCCAATAGGCACGGCTATCGGTGTCTGCTCCTCTCGCAGTTCGCTGACGTGCTGCTGTTTTTTTCTGTCGCTGCCTTCGTCATTTCTTGAAAGCAGCAGCTGTCCTTGCACGTCGGTCATGTACACGGGTATGGTTGTGTTGCCTTCAATGATTTGTGACTCAAGCCCGATGTCAGTGTTGTCATCAGCGGTGGTGATGCGTTTCGTGGCTTCTGCCCAGATGGTGATTTTCTGGATTTCCTCGGCCTGCATGCGCTTGGCGAGGATGTGCACGAAAATGGCAGAAATGATGATGATAACAGATGTTAAGGTGAATAGTATGATGCGCAGCAGGAGAGGTTTTGACATTTTTTAAGTTGAAAATTTGATGTTTTCGGTTAAAGGGCACGCTTTTAGCGTGCGTTGCTCGTGGGGTTGGCTCGCCGCAAGTCGCTGGTGCGACATGCGGTTACCCTATGGTTGACCGTTTCACGGTCTTGGCGGAGGAGTGGTGTGCCGCCGCTAACGCGGCTTGGAGGGTGTAGGCTGGCATACCATCCGTGGGTTCCACCCACGGTTAACGCTGTGCCGCCGCTAACGCGGCTTGGAGGGTGTAGGCAGGCATGCCATCCGTGGGTTCCACCCACGGTTAACGCTGTGCCGCCGCTAACGCGGCTTGGAGGGTGTAGGCAGGCATGCATGCCATCCGTGGGTTCCACCCACGGCTAACGCTGTGCCGCCGCTAACGCGGCTTGGAGGGTGTAGGCTGGCATGCCATCCGTGGGTTCCACCCACGGCTAACGCTGTGCAGCCACTACGTGGCTGTGGGGCTGTGTGGTTGCCGCAGAGGTGGTTTTTCAAAATAAAGAGCGACAAATCGTTAGCGATTGTCGCTCAAAACTGTTGGAGGTACCTAGCGGAATCGAACCGCTCTAACCAGTTTTGCAGACTGACGCCTAACCACTCGGCAAAGGTACCAATTATTGTTTTATCGCCTGCAAAGTTACAACTAATTTTTTATATATGCAAGTACGCATGTGAAATTTTGCGGCAAGTGTAGGACTTTACATCATGAGCAATATCATGAACTGGGCGCAAATAATGCGCAGGAACATGGTTAGCGGATAAACCGTAGAGTATGCGATGGCAGGATGGTCGTTGTTAGACTGTGCCGAAGCGTATGCCAGTGCTGTCGGGTTTGTTGATGCTCCGGCAAGAATGCCCATGATAGTCAGGTAGTTGAGTTTTAGCGCCAGTCTTGCAATGATGCCAGTTATCAAAACCGGCAGGAATGTTATAGCCGCTCCTACGCCAATCCAGATGAGTCCGTCTGTGGTTAGCACAGTTTCGACAAACTTGTCGCCGGACGCGAGTCCCACCGACGCGAGGAAGAGGCAGATGCCAATTTCGCGCAGCATGAGGTTTGCCGACTGTGTGGTGTATGTTATTAGGTGCAGTTTATATCCGAACCGTCCGATAAGTATAGCCACGATGAGCGGTCCTCCCGCCAGTCCGAGTTTTGCCGGCATTGGCGCATTGGGGAAATAAATGGGTATTGAGCCGACGATGATGCCGAGGAAAATGCCGAGGAAAAGCGTGATGATGTGTGGGTTGTCGAGTCTCTTGAGCGTGTTGCCGAGTAGTTTTTCCACTTTAGCGATAGCTTCAAGTTCTCCGACCACCATGACTCTGTCGCCCACTTGGAGTTCGAGTTCCGGGCTTGCAAGCAGGTCGATGCCAGAGCGGTTGACGCGTGTGATGTTGAGTCCGTATGCGGTTCTGAGGTGCAGGTCACCAATGGCTTTGCCGTTGATGCTATTTTGTGTGATGATGATTCTGCGGCTAACGAGTTGCGCGTTTTTCTTTTCCCATTCCACATGAATCTGCTCTCCGAAAAAAGCGAGTATTGCCTCTTTGTCGGCCGGTGTGCAAACCACTCTCATTTCATCCCCTATGTGTAGCGGAGTGTCACCAGCCGGTATGAAAGCTTCTGTTCCTCCACTCTGCATGCGGCTGATGATGAATTGCCTGCCGATGAGCTGCTTGCACTGAAGCACTGTTTTCTCGTTGAGCGCGGCATTGGTCATTCGTATCGTTAGATGGCATGGCTGCTGAATAGAGTTTTTGGCCTTTTGTTCGGCGAGTTCATTTTCCTTGTTGATGTCGATGCGGAATATGAGCCTGATAGTAATCATAGCTGCAATGACGGCAATCACGCCCAGCGGGTACGCCACGGCATATCCGAGGGCTATGGGCTCGTTGTTACCTATGATGCGCAGTGCCTCTTGTGCAGCACCGAGTCCAGGTGTGTTAGTTACGGCACCTGACATCACGCCCACAATCATCGGGAAGGTGATGCGTCCTTGTAGCGCGAAGTAGAAAATGAATGTGGTGATAATGCCTAACCCGACCATTGTTATGGCCATCAGGTTGAACTTTGAGCCGTCTTGCTTGAAGTAGCTGAAGAAGCTGGGCCCGACTTGTATTCCGAGGCAGAAAATGAATATGATGAGCCCGAACTCTTTGATGAAGTTCAGTAGCATGGGGTCAACGCTGAAGCCGAAGTGCGCAACGGCAATGCCGACAAACAGCACGAAGGTTACTCCAAGCGAGAACGTGCCGATTTTAATTTTGCCGAGCAAAACGCCGAGCGTAATCACCAGTGCATAGATAATAATGGTGTGGGCAACGGATTGTTGTGTGAACAGGTTAATAAACCACATTTTTGAGGTGATAAATCAGCCTCTATCGGGTTGATAGAGGCTGGATTTTTTTTCTGGTTTTTATAGTTGGACTAGTATGACTAGTAGTTCTAATTTTTCTGGAATTTCAGAATTTCAGAATTTTAGTATAGTTTTAAGCGTTGGTCCTCGATTTTCGCTTTATCGCGAAGCGTATTCATAACAAACTGCGGCAGCGAGTACATGTTGCGCATATTGAGGCTTATTATTTCGGCTTTGGGGTCAAATGCGGTTTCTTCTTGCTGATTGGCAGCAGTGCATTTGAGTACGAACACCCCTCTGTTGCCTTTAACAGGAGCTGAAACTTCGCCTTCGTTCAAAGCTGCGGCAGCTGCAGTAACAGCAGGCTCCATGCCAGCGCTACCGAGGTAGTATGATGCTGCGTTGATGTTTTGAGCGCTGTCCACTTCGGCATTGATAGACGCGGCGATGTCTTCGAGGCTCTTGCCTGCGATGTCAGCGGCGATTTTGTCAGCTTTCTTTGTTTGTATGATTTCGTTTTCGAGTTCGTCGTTAGCTTCCTCGAGTGAGCGGTATTCTTCATCGCTGGCCTTTGTGAGAGCCGCAACGATGATGAGGTTGTCGCATTCAAACACGTCAGAAACATCTCCTTCCTTGGCTTGGAATGCCCATCTTACGATTTGACGGCTTTGTTTGAGGTTTGCGAGTCTCTCCGAACCTTGTTGAACGTCAACGGCAGGCATGAGTGTCTTTCCTGCTTTCTGTGCTTCCTCTTCAAGTTGCTCTACATTTTTAGATGCTGCAGCCAGTTGTTTTGCCTGATTGTAGGTGTCCGCAATAGTGCGGCTTGAGGCGGTAACTTGTCTTTCAAGGATAGCGACCTTAACTTTCGGACGCAGCGGAGTGCGCTCTTGTATGCGTATGATTTGCAGTCCTTGTCCGTTGTTGAACAGGAACATTTGTTTTTCAGGCAGGTTGAATGCCTTGTCCGCTATTTCGCTTTCGAGTGAGTTTTCCTCAAACCATCCGATTTCTCCGTTGTTGGCGGCAGTTTGAGTGTCGATAGAATACTGTTTTGCGAGTTCTCCCCACGCTTCGTCATTGCGTGCGGCCTTGATGATGCTGTCTGCGCGAACAGAGTCAACCTCGTTGAGGTAAATGTGCGCAAGTTTGACGGAGTCTGGCGACATAATGCCTGTTTCCATGATGCGCGCTGTGCGGTAAACGTCGCCGACGAGTGTGACAGGCGTAACGTCTCCCACTTTCCCGCTGAAAGCGAAGTTTTTGAGGTCAGCCGGAATGGTGGTTTCGGAATACTTCACGCCACGATACGGAATGTCGGAGTTGTATGTTACGAGTTCAGCCACGCTGTTTGTGGTGTCAAACTCAGCTTTAAGTCCATTGATGAATTTAGCAACCTCCTGATAGTCTTCGTCAGACGGTTGTTTCTCGTAGCGTACGTATGCCACGCTGCGGTAAGGTTCTTGTTTGAATGACTTATGTTTTTTCTTATAGAGGTCTTTGATCTCTTCCTTAGTAGCACTGAAAATGCTGTCGGGGATTTGTGCGTAAGGATACATCACGTAAGCCACGTCGTTGCTTTTGAGCTTTGCGTCATGAGCGAATTTTGCGTCAAGGGAGTTGGCTGTAACGGCTTTTGAGAGCAGTGTGAGGTACTTCTGTTGCAGCAAGTCGTTGCGCACCATGTTTTCCCAGAACATATAGTAAGATTTAGCCTGCTGCACCTGTGGGTTAGCCTCGTCGCCTTGCTCAATTCCGGCGAGGAAATTGATGAGCACTTGGCTGCTGAATTGTCCGTTTTGGTCTGCAAATGCTCGGCGTTGCTGGATAAGCGGGTGTGTTTTGCTTCCGATGATATGTTCTGACAGTTCTTGTGACGTAACGGTGAGTCCGAGTTTGTCAGCTTCTTTCTCGAGGAGCATTTCGTTGATGGTTGTTTCCCACACTTGTGTGCGGATTTGCTCCATCATTTCCTCGGAGAGGTCATTACGTCCGTATTCTATTTTGTAAACGTCAGAAAGTTGGTCAATGGCGTTAGAGTATGCCATGGCATCAACTTTTTCTCCGTTAACTTTAGCGACATGGTTGTTCATAGCGTGGAACCATGTGGCTCCGGAATTAAGAAAGTCGCCAATAATGAAAGCGAGCATGGCCACACCCACCACCACGAGCAGGAGTATGCCACGGGCACGAATTCGTCCTAAAATTGCCATAATGTCTTTATTGTTATTTAGTTATTTAGTCTTCGGCAGAGGGGTAACCCCCTTATGTTTTTGTTTCAGGTTACGGTTCGCTGCAGAGTCAGAGAACTACAAACCAATTCAGTCTGCAAAGGTAGTTTTTTTTTTTGACGTACGCAAATCAAAGTGTTATTTTAACAAGTTCAATTCTGTTGTTTGTTATTTTTAAGCACTTTACGTTGGCTGTTTTTTTGTTTTTATCGTCGCTGTCCAGCGGTATTTGCACTTGTTCGTTTATTTTTGGAAATCTGGCGCAGGTGTGTAGTATCATACCTGCTACGGTTTCGTAATCATCGCTTTCCGGCAGGCATAGGTTGAACTTTTCGTTACATTCGTCAACAGGCATTCGTCCTGAAACAAGAAACTCATTTTCAGAGAGTTGTTTGGCAGTAACGTCCTCGCTATCGTGTTCGTCCTGTATGTCTCCCAGTATTTCCTCAATTATGTCCTCGAGTGTGATGATTCCTGCTGTGCCGCCAAACTCGTCCACGACGATCGCCATGCTTTTGTTTGTCCGGAGGAAAATCCGCATGAGTTTTTGAGCAGCCATGTTTTCTGGAGCGATAGGCATCTGCACGATGTGTTTTTGCCATTCGTCCCTGTGCTCAAACATTTCGTTGCTGTGTATGTATCCGATGATGTTGTCGATGTCTTCGGCGTAAATAACGATTTTTGTGTGTCCAGATAATGCGAACGTGTTGAGCAGTGTGTCAGCGTCTGTTGTTACAGGCAGTGCCGTAATTTCGGTTCTTGGCACGTAGCATTCGCGCAGTTTGACTTTGCTGAAGTCGAGTGCGTTCTGTAGTATTTTCACTTCAGGCTCCAAGTCCTTGTCATTCTCGTCGGTGTCAAGTTTTTCCCGTATCAGGAAGTTAAAGTCGGCTCTTGAAAACGTAAGTTGCTCATCGTCGCCTTTGCTTTTCACTCCGAATAGTTTCATGATTCCGATGCAAAGCCATGTGATGAAGAGCGCGACGGGGTAAAGCACGGCATAGACTGGCAGTATGATGGGCGCGAAGATACGCAGGCACAGGTTTGCGTTGTTGCGGAAAATGGATTTTGGTATATATTCTCCGAGGAAGAGCACCACGGCAGTAGCAATGAGCGATTGGGCGAGCGACAGCACGAGCGCATTGTCGCCAAGATATGGGGTCAGGTAAGGCGCGAGGACAGAGGCGGTCTCGATACTGAAAATGACAAGGCAGATGTTGTTCCCCACAAGAATGGTGGAAATGAATGTTTGCGGGTGTGCGTAGAAGATAGAGATGATGTCGGATGTCAGTGATTTGTTGCTTTTATCAAGTTGCAGCAGCAGTTTGTTGCTTGCCACAAAAGCAATCTCCATGCCCGAAAAGAGCGCGGAGAGCATAAGTGAGATGACTATGATGATGATTGAGTTAAGCACGTTCAGCCTTCTGTTTCCTGCAGGTATCTCTGCTGGCTTGGTTTACAAATGGTTAGCATGAGCAATGGAATGGCAGCGCACCACATCATGGGTTTGTGGATGGTGATGAAAAATGCCATCACGCAGAGCACCACCGCAGACGTGATGATGGCGATGCGCGCGATGCTCAGTTTGAAATGGTATTGTTTGAGAGCTTCGGTGTCTTGCTTCGATGGGCGTTGCTCATCATCGATAGCTTGGTTGATGCCCAACGCTTTCTTTTTTGATTTAAGCAGATAGTTGAAGCCCCAAAATGCTATGAAAGTAGCTGCAAGTGTGTAGATTATGCAGATAGACGTAAACGCTATGCCGGCCTGCGTCTGCGGGTCGGTGTGGATTCCGAAGTTGAAAGCGAGATAACGTCCGCCCACGATTGCCGCAACGATAAGGGCAAGGCAGACGTAGTATATTATGAGTAGTGTTTTTTGTTGGGACATAACGGGTATTTATTATTTGACAATTAACAGTTTGGCAATTTTCCTTTTAATTATTCATTAGTTGCCGCTGAAATTGGTTCGGTTGAGCAGCGATTTTCCGAGTGTTATTTCATCGGTGTACTGTAGTTCGTTACCTATAGCCACTCCTCGCGCTATTGTTGTAATTTTCAGTTTATTCAGTTGCGCCAATTTTCTGAAGATGTAGAAGCATGTAGTGTCTCCTTCCATCGTCGTTGGCAATGCGAAAATGATTTCTTGCGTTTGTGGCATCGCAGCCCTTGCGATAAGGCTGTCAATTTCGATGTCCGCCGGTCCAATTCCGTCGATAGGCGATATGATTCCTCCGAGCACGTGATATGTTCCGTGATAGAGTTGCGTTGCCTCAATAGCCATCACGTCCCTGATGTTTTCCACGACGCATATAGTTGTTTTGTCGCGTTTTATGTCCGCACAGATGGCGCACGTTTCGGTGTCAGAGATGTTGTGGCAAACTTTGCAGTACAGCACTTCGTGCTTAAGCGTTTTTATGCTGTCGGCAAAAGCGTCCACTTCAGCGTCGGGCCTTCGTAATAGGTTGAGCACGTACCGCAATGCGGTTTTGCCTCCCACTCCGGGTAGTGTGGCAAACTGTCCGACGGCATTCTCAAGGAGTTGTGAGGGGTATGGCATTTTCTCGGTGGGTTCAGGTTGCTGGGCTAAATGAAAGCTTAGGATGTGGTGTTATCCGAACAGCCGTTGCAGAAGCGATTGTCTTGGCGGCTCTTGTTCTTGCGCTTGGAAAGGTTGGCGTATTTTGCCGCTTGTGATATGCTGGTATATGATGCCCCAGTCGGGCAGTCCGCCAAGGTTGCAGTCGTCGATGAACAGGTCGGCGGCAATTTTTCTGGAGGCATTGTGTTCTGGGGCTTCTTCCGGATAATTGCTGTTAACGGCATAAAACTCCAGTCCGCGTTCACGGCAAAATTCAACAGCCTCGTCCAATAATTCGCCTTCGCGCACTGTCCACAGGATTAGTTGGTGATGCCCTTCTTCCTGAAGTTTTTTGAGTGTGGTGATGGCAAACGGTTTCTCGCGCCCTATTTTTGGATAGGCGTGTTCTACAATTGTGCCGTCAAAATCTACTGCTATAATCATCGGAATATGCGATTTATAAATTGTTTATTTCTTTCTGTCGTTGGCTATCCGGTCAGTCAGTTGTCGCAGCCACAGCAGGAAGTCGTTTCGGAACTCGTTGTAGTTATCGGGGTGTATGGTTCCGCGAGTGAACAGCCTCACTCTGTCAAATGAGGCGTCAAATTGGAGCCATTCCATCCCTTCCTTTTCTTTAGCGTTGTGGTCACCCTGCCGCCATGCCGCAACCTTGTGTTTCACAAGTATTTTCACCAGTCCGTCAATGTCTGCTGTTTCTTTGTCTGCCCATTCTTCAATCTTGATGTCGCCTTGGGCGAAGTATTTTTCATTGACAGAACGCACCTCAATGTCGATGTGGTATTCGCCTTGTGAGTTTTTGTTCATTTCAAATGAATAAGAGTCTTTGTCGTCGTCAGCATTGAAGAAACTCACCTTAATGAGTTGCAGTTCTTCAGCTCCTTGTTCGGCAATTCTCTTCGTTGTCCTTTCAGCGATCATAGAGTCGACCTTCTGCCGCAGCAAGTCATACATGGGTCTCTCGAAGTCGGAATATCCCTCGGGCTCGGCGTTCATGCCCTCAGCCGAGAGTCGTGTCCCGTCATCATATTTGATTGTAAGTTCGAAGCCACTTCCATCCAAGACGTATCTGTCGTTGCCATGGTAACCGTTCCAGTTGTATTTCTTGCAAACCATGCAGATGTCGTTGAGTCTATCGACTTCCTCTTTCGACAGTTCGCAAGCCAACTCAAAGTCACGGTACATCATTCCTTCCGCCTTGAACGTTGCGGAATCACCGTTGACATCGACGATGAAGACATGAGAGTCTCCTCCTATAGTGCCGATATGTGAAAACTCAAAATGAGCAATTCGGGGGGTGTCCTCTATATTATTTTTTTTATTGCACGCCCCTCCTGTGATAGAAGTACACATAATAAGTATAATCAGAAGAAGAATGTTTCGCATCATATATATATTTCAAGAATCTTTATTTGCTCGTGGACGAGCGGTCTGAGTGTGACCTCCTCTGTTGTGGCAGGGAGCAGAATGGTTTCTCCCGCCTTGAGTGTCATCACGTAGTCCTCGACGCGCAGAGTGCATACTCCGGCGACGCACATGTAAACGACGAAAGAATCGAGTGGCGAGTAGTCTCTTTGTATCGTGCGGTCAAAGCAGATAATGTTTGTGGTGAAGAAGTCGTTTTTGACGATGTTTACTGCCGCGTTGTTTTTTTGTGTGTAATTGATGAGCGGCGTGTGGTTGTTGTCGAAGTCGATGACCCGCAAAGCGTTGTCGATGTGCAGTTTTCTTCTGTTGCCGTCAGCGTCAACGCGGTCGTAGTCGTAGAGGCGGTATGTGATGTCGCTTGCCTGCTGTATTTCCGCCACCATGACCCCTTTGCCCAAGGAGTGAATCAGCCCAGGGGGGATATTGATGACATCTCCTATTTTGACGGGTATGGTTTGCAGGTGCTGCAAGATGTTGCCCTTGTCGAGTTCCTCCTTGAACTGGTCGGGTGTCATCGGATGTTTAAGCCCTGCAATTATCTGCGCCCCGGGCTCTGCGTGGAGCACGTACCACATTTCCGACTTGCCATTGGCGTTGTGGAGCTCGCGTGCCACTTCGTCGTCAGGGTGCACTTGAACCGAGAGGTTGTCGTTGGCGTCAATGAGTTTGAATAGCAGCGGGAACTCGTCGCCGTATGTTTCGTACACCTTTTCTCCTACCAGTTCCGCCATATAGACCTCGACTAGTTCGCCGAGTTCGTTGTCAGCCAAAAATCCGTTGGTTACCACCGTCTGTTCGTTTCCGAATCCCGATAGTTCCCAGCTTTCTCCCACATGGCAGTGGCCCTCGATGACTTTGCCGTAGAAAGTTCCGAGTTTAGTCCCGCCCCATATTTTTGATTTTAGCAGGGGCTCAAATTTGAGAGGATATAGTGCCACGCGATGGTTAAAATTAAAAAAATGGATGTGATGCTGTCTTTCTGCAAAGAGCGCTTATTTTGCCTCGTTGAGCCTTAGTTGCCATTTCCAGCAGCTGCGCAGGGTGTCTTCTGTGTTCCGTTCCGCTTTCCACCCAAGGACTTTGTTGGCCCTGGTGGGGTCCGCCCAGACTTTTTCGATGTCACCTTCCCTGCGTTCCACAATTTTGTAGGGTACGTCAACGTTATTCACGCGCTTGAAAGTTTCCACGATTTCCATCACCGACAATCCCCGTCCTGTTCCGAGGTTGAAGATTTCTTCGTTCCCCTCCTGCTTGTTTGTGAGCATTCTTTTGAGAGCCACAACGTGCGCTTTTGCAAGGTCCACCACGTCAATGTAGTCGCGGATGCATGTTCCGTCTGGCGTGTCATAGTCGTTCCCGAAGATGCGCAGCTCGGGTCTAATGCCGGCAGCCGTTTGAGTTACGTAGGGCAGCAGGTTGTTAGGGACTCCGTTAGGCAGTTCGCCAATAAGAGCCGTGGGGTGCGCTCCGATAGGATTGAAGTAGCGTAGTATGATGGCGTTGATGTTGGGTGTGGCGTGTATGGTGTCGTGTATTATTTCCTCGCAAATCTGCTTTGTGTTGCCGTATGGTGACAACGCAGGTTGAATAGGTGCGTTTTCGTTGACGGGCAGGTGTGCCGCGTCAGGCTGTCCATACACGGTGCATGAGCTTGAGAAAACGATGTTTTTGACCTTATGTATAGGCATGAGCTCAAGCAGGTTGACAAGCGAATTGATGTTGTTGCGGTAGTATTGCAGTGGTTTCTCTACAGACTCGCCGACAGCCTTGTATGCAGCGAAGTGTATAATACCTTCAATGTCAGCGTATTTTTCAAACAGTTTGTCAAGCGCCACATAATCTACGCAGTCAATGTTTTCGTAGTCTGGTCTTCTGCCCACGATGGCTTCGATGCCGTCAAGCACGCCGACGTTAGAGTTCATGAGGTTGTCCACAATCACAACGTCAAAGCCCGCTTGCATAAGTTCTACGGTGGTATGGGAGCCGATATATCCCGTGCCGCCTGTTACCAATATACGTGCCATGATATTTTTTTTCTTTTTTACTTACTTTTTTTTAGAATAGTTTTTGCGGGTACACGCCCTTTCTTATCAGTTCGCTGATTTTCATAACCACCTGCTCACGGTCGTCTGCATAGGTTACGCCGAACCATTTTGATGGAGTGTCAAGCACTCGGCATTTGACAACGTTTTTGACGATGAGGTTGTTGACAACAGTGGGTATGTAGCTTTCTGACTTGAGTTCTTGCCCTTTAGTTTTCAAGAAATCTTTGAAGTCCTCTTCCGCATACTCAAAATAGTCAGGTGTGAATCCCCACATGTTCATGGAAACGAGTGCGTTAGGCTCGATGGTGAGTTCTTTGCCGGTTCCGTCGGGGCAGACAATTCTGCCGCCTTTTTCCTCAATGTCAATCCGTTCCACGACATTTGTCAAGTATCCGTCATTGTCGGTCTGGCAGATGCCTCTGTTGACAGAGCCGCTCTCGCTGAGTGTGTTGGTGATTCGGTATCCTATCATGCAGTATTCGTTGCGTTTGTTTTCGACGCTGCGCAAAAAGTCGGCAAGCACCTCAAACGATTCGTGTCCGTAGAAGTCATCAGCATTGATTACGGCGAACGGCTCGTGTATGATGTCCTTCGCCATCAGTACCGCATGGTTTGTCCCCCATGGTTTTGTGCGTTCGGGATTGTAAGCGTATCCTTGTGGTATTTTTTCGATGGCTTGGTAGCATACTTCACAAGGTATTTTTTTGTCGAATTTACTTAGTACGACGCGCTTAAAGTCGTCGGCAAAACTCTCGCGTATTACGAAAACAATTTTCCCGAACCCTGCGCGCATTGCATCGTAAACAGAATAGTCCATGATGGTTTCGCCGTTGGGTCCGAGAGGATCAAGTTGCTTGAGGCTGCCGTAGCGACTGCCCATGCCTGCCGCAAGCACAAATAATGTGGGTTTCATATTCAATTTTAGTAAATAACCTTTTTTTGAATTGCAAAGTTAATTGTTTTTTTTCAAATACGGAAAATTTTTGTAATTTTGCAATGCTATGCAGATGGTGTTGCCTGAATATGAATTACCTATGCGTTTAGTTAAGGTCGGGCGCTCTCCTTTCTCGTCGCAGGAGCGTGAAGAAGTGTTTGATCCGCTCCGCCGCCGCTGGGTGCGGCTGACGCCCGAAGAGGGTGTCAGGCAACGCCTGATTCGGTGGCTTGTGGATGGATGCGCGTATCCGGCAGGGCGCATTGCTGTGGAAACAGGGATTGAGGTCAACGTCATGAAAAAACGCTGTGACGCCGTAGTGTATGACGAGGCTACACGCCCACTTGTCATTGTGGAATGTAAGGCTCCGAAGGTTAGGATTACGCAGGATGTGTTTGACCAAGCGGCAGTCTATAACAGCGTGCTCAAGGTGCCGTACCTGCTGATGAGCAATGGGCTGACGCATTTTTTCTGCCGTGTGGATAAGGGAAACCGCAAGTATGTGCAGTTTGAAGCTTTCCCCCGCTATGAAGAACTGCTGTCGGAACTTCGGGAAATTTGACAACGTTAATCGAAAACAGATATGAAATTACTATTGTTTGGCTTAGGCCTGTGGGAAATCGTGGTGATAGCGCTGCTTGTGCTCTTGCTTTTTGGCGCCAACAAGATTCCCGAACTGATGCGCGGTATCGGGCGCGGTGTTAACGAGTTTAAGAAAGGCCTCAATTCCAGCGAAGACGAGCAGCCGCAAAGCAAGGAGGCTGACGATAGTGTTGACAAGACCGTTTCTCATTCAGACGCTCCAGAGTCTGCCGCATCACAGGACAAGATGGCAGAGTAGGTCATAGTGTCTGAAGACTTTTTTACTTTTGGGCGACGGTTCAAATATGTCATTTTGGGAGCATCTTGATGTGCTCCGCGGTGTTCTGCTGCGCAGCGCGGCGGCGTGGTTCGTGTGCACTGTTGCGGCATTCGTTTTCCGTAACGCCCTGTTTACGGCTGTTTTGGCTCCCGCCCATTCCGACTTTGTCTTCTATTCCATGCTTCGCCGTTGTGGCATACCATTGGAGGATTTTGATATACACTTTATTAACACCGAACTCGCGGCACAATTCACGGCGCACGTGGAGGTGGCGGCTTGCATAGGCCTGTTGGTGAGTTTTCCGCTGATAGCATATTTTTTATATGGTTTTTTGTCGCCGGCGCTTTATCTTGGCGAACGCCGTTATGTTAAAGTCGCTTTTGGAGCCGGCTCGCTGCTGTTCTTGTTAGGCATTGCGGTCAACTATTTTGTTGTTTTCCCGCTGTCAGTGAGGTTTCTTGCCAGTTATCAGGTTAGTGGCGAGGTGGTTAACATCATAAGCCTGTCGTCGTACATCGGGACACTGCTCACCCTCAGCCTTTGCATGGGTGTGGTATTCGAGCTGCCTGCTGTAACCTATATTTTAGGCCGAATGGGTTTGTTGAACGCAGACATTATGCGGCGCTACAGGCGTCATGCCTTGGTCGCTATAGTTACGGCGGCAGCGGTCATCACCCCGACAACCGATGTTTTCACTCTCGCCGTGGTTACACTGCCAATATACGCGCTTTATGAAGTCAGCATTCTGACTGTAAGGAAATAGAAGGTACGCCGGAACGCTTGTGTGGACACGATTGCTTTGTCTTTTTTTGTGGAATAGTTTTTTTAGCCCCGTAGGGGCGGCACAAAAAACGGCAAAAGGTTGTGCCGCCGCTAACGCGGTTTTCAACGCTGGCATCAAATCAATTTTAGCCCCGTAGGGGCGGCACAAAAAACGGCAAAAGGTTGTGCCGCCGCTAACGCGGTTTTCAACGCTGGCATCAAATCAATTTTAGCCCCGTAGGGGCGGCACAAAAAACGGCAAAAGGTT
>JAFTCC010000038.1 GCA_017454915.1 Paludibacteraceae bacterium | reverse complement strand
TTTGTCGTGAGATCCTTGAATTGGTTTGATACAACTACTTTCAAATTGATTTTCATATTCAGTCCTCCTATATTTCGGTTATATCGTCAACGGCGGTGGTCATCGTCTCATGGCGCGTGATGTATGTCGTCGTTGCCAGTTTCATTCTTAACAAGCCAGTGTTCTTGTTCAGATCAATGCTATCTATCCGAATTTCATAGCCATCACCGCTATAGGCTGGCTCTTTGAACTTGATGACCGGCTTCTTGCATTTCGGATTAGCTTCAGCTAAGCGGTTGCACTCCTTCTGAATGTCATCGAAGATATTTTCAGCTGCCCACTCGGAGCAAATGCTATCCCGGTACTCATGGTAAACATAATCCTTCAGCTTCTTCTCCAGCGTCGTGCCTTGCATGTCGCCTGAATAGGTAACTATCAATAAGTGTTTCATATCCGTTCCTCCTTACTTCATATATGCTGCATAACGATTGTTCTGTTCCTCTGTCTCTTTGAGGTACTCTTTCATGTCCTTGATCTGTCTCTCCAGATACTCAATGTGGCCTTCATACTGGTCGCGTTTGGTCATCATCTTGGCAATCTCATTTGCCTGTGCAAGCAGAGAGTCCACTTCTTCAGGACAGTGCAGGCACGCACGCATCAGACGCTCTGCCTTCTCATGAGTCTCTGCATTCAGCAGTAGCCCGATCTGAAAATCTACACTCTGGTGGTTGAAACAATCTTGGATGTCAGCAATGTCTTCGTTGCTGGTCGGAATGAAGCCGCTCATCACAAACGCGCGGCACTCTTGTTCGGTCATCGTTTTCATATTACTTCTATTTTTGATTAGTTATTACTTGGCACTTCCACGCCTCCGTTCCGGAGCGCATACAGACGAATCTTCTTTGCAATGGCGGTTTCACTTCTGCCGGCCAATGCTTCATTGATGGTCGGGCGACTATACCCCAAAACCATGTGAATTTTCATCTTAAGTCCGTGTTCTACAAGAATTTTGCTCATACTACTTGTATATGTCATTTTTTTTTTGTAATTTTGTCGCCAAATTTTACATTTGTAAACTCGAGTACAAAGATAGTAAATAATTTTCAACTGACAAAATTTTTTGGAGATAATTTTCAATTTTTGTGCATTTTTGTTGAAAAATATCTACATTTATGGAAAATATACTTGAGAGGATTGCATTTTTTGCCCAGAACGAGGGGATAACTATCGGCTCTATTGAAAAAGCAATAGGAGCAAGTAAGGGTGTTTTATCGCGTGCTTTAGCGCAGGGCACCGATATACAGTCTAAATGGCTTGGACGAATAGTTGAAAATTATCCCAAATTAAACTCCGAATGGTTGTTAACTGGTGAAGGAGACATGCTCAAGACGAATCAGCAAAGTATCAGTAATATTGATAACAGTAACGTTGTCGGAGCAAATGTTAACGGCACAGGAATAAATATCAATAGCAATCAATCAGAATTATTAGCCATAATTAGGAAACAACAGGAACAGATGGATAAGTTAATAGATACGATTGCAAAAATGCATCAATAACCAAATGATGAAGAATAATCATCAAAATATAAGTAACGTGCGGAATAGCCGCATTTTGAATAGTAATATCAATATGAATGATAGCTGCTATTCAGTAGAAGATGTAGTAGGGATGATAAAACGAGGGGAAATAGCCCTCTCCACTGAAACCATAAAAGGGGTCAATGGAGCTACATACGTAAGAGCCCCTGATCACGAAACATATAATGACAAGTATGACGCTTTCAGTACAATCTTTTATTTAGACGAAAAAGAATATCCTATTCCAACCGTAAGAGTAGAAGGAACTGAGTGGTATTTGTTTTCGGCAGTTTTAAGAATGTTAAATCTATTACAAACAGAAAATGATGTTAGTGGATTTTGTGCAGATATTCCATACCAATATAAAAGACTATTTACTTTCAAAGGACATGGCTATAGACGAACGTATGTCACTATGGAGGCTTTAGAGATTTTTGGTATTTCGCCAGAAAAAAAAATAATTGTGAAGAAAAAAGTGAATTTATATGTTTCTGGAATTACAACATTCCGCGTAAATCTACCCTATCTACAGCAAAAATCATTAAGCATAATGAATAAATTAGATGACTTAGAAGATAGAATTTTCATGGGAGATGTATATCGCTTGCTTTCTCAGTTGGAATAGTTTACATAAATACTCATCAATAACACATGTGAAGGGTGCCAATTTCGGCACCTTTCTTTTTATATAGAAGATCCTCTAATTTCATCAAAAATCAAGAGTGTAAAAGCGCAAAAATGCGTAAAACGCTGATTTTGCGGAAAATAACTCATTTTTTCGTGCAAAAAAAGGTACATATAGGGGGTGATTCGAGCATATTTTGGTACATTATACCCCCTTTTAACTTGCAAAAAAAGTACATTAAAGGGTATGATTCGCGCTCATTTGGGTACATATAGGGGTAGATTCGGGGGGGGTATTTTCGCAGTTTTGTCCACCCATTTGTCCACCCAATCGTCCATCCAAACACTAAAAAAGGGGCATTTTTGCCCCTCTCTTCAGATACCGTTCAAGTACCTTTTGAAGACTATACAAACAACCTTTGAAGGTCTCTTATATGACCTTCCCGAGCTCTCTTCAGACCGATGATCTGCGTACTGGCATAGCAGCCGCTGAAGCACTCCGGGCGTCCTCTACAGCCGTTTATATATCCGACCGCTCAAAAGCCTCTCAAAGCAAGCAAATACAAGCCTTTGAGGGCTATTCTCGCGAGCGCGTAACGCGAGCGTATGCCGTGCGTGTTTATATGTATGTGCGTGCGTTTATAATAAGGAGAGCAGCCCTTTTGAGCCATCCTACTGACTACCTTTGGACAGTTCTGCACCCCTCGATGAAAGACAATTAAAAAAGCCGCTTTAAGTGGCGGCCATGAATTAAAGCAAAATGAAAGCAAATTAAAGCACCCGTGCACCTTTCCTTTTACGCTGCAAATCTCCTAAACCCTTGAAAATAAAGCCTTCCGACCATTTCTATCCTTGCACCTTTCTTTTTACTGGCCATAAAGAAAATAAAAAATAGACATATTGTGGAAGGCATATATTGGGGCTTTTGGTTCATTACATTCGCATTATTAACCTTTGCGATGTTTTATGATGAAGTCAACAATCATTATGGGACATTTGATTTTCGCGTGTTCGCCTCTGTAATGCCACTCGTCCCGATTATGTTTGTACCAGCATCTATTCACTGGTGTTATACGATGTTTCTCAAGTGGTTAAGGAGCAAAAACGTGCTCTCATTTGAATGGTACGGCGTGTGGATTGTCTATGGATATTTCTTCAACTTCATTTTGAACGCTTTCGTGTGGTTAGTGATTGTAGCCCTCTGTTCAGTCGCGCACCTTTGACGCTTATAAACTATTCCACGGAACCCTATAACGGGTTTCCGAACCGATAACAACCGGTGGCGTGTTCTTGGGAGACACACCACTGGTTTTTATTTTGACACGTTGGTTCTGTCATAAAAAAGGCACGAGTTTTGCAATATAAACAATATTTTACTTAGTATGTTAAAATGGAGCAAATTGAAAGGTTTCATCGGCAGGCATCGCTTTGCGACAGCCTACTGGTGCTTTTGGTTTCTAGCATACGCATTTTTGTTTTTCAAGCTTTTACAGTCGGGAAGAGATTCTGTACCGACCATAACGTCAGATGTGGAAGCCTTATTAGAGGTCGTAAAAAATATATTATTTTCTGCAACACTATATTTAGGTTTCCCACTTCTTCACATAGGATATGTGTGGCTTCTAAAAATAGCTAAAAACAAAGGTCTTATATCTTT
This sequence comes from Paludibacteraceae bacterium, assembly GCA_017454915.1. Classification (GTDB taxonomy): domain Bacteria; phylum Bacteroidota; class Bacteroidia; order Bacteroidales; family Paludibacteraceae; genus UBA3747. Next base: position 79,819 of record JAFTCC010000038.1, on the reverse strand, counting down.
AGACTGGTGTCACATATTGATATTCTGGGGTTACCTCTTCAATTTCATAACGATGACAGTACTTCGGTTTTTAACGGTCTTAGGTGCTGCCATATCCAATGATTCGTTCTAATCAACGTCGCACTATCATTTGCGACTACACCCTATTAAAGGATGTGGCGTGCTATCAAGCATGCCACATCTTGTATTTTAACCCCAATCGGCCATTAGACCGACAAGTTTGGGTCAGTGCGTACAAAAAGTAGTCTATTATTGTCTTTTTTTGTTTCTATTTGGCATCTTTTTGCTTTTTGCTCGGTCATTATGCCCGCATAACTCCCTCGTTCAAAGACAAAAAACCGCTCAAAGACAATGCAAACAATCCTAATAATTCTAATGGCCGATTGGGGTTAATTGACCACATTCTTGCTTGATAAATCGCATGTCAGACATAATTGACATTTCAAAATGGACGAAACATTATGAGGATAGTAATTATTCACTAATTTAACTCTGGAATTTTGTTGCTGTATATTGTTGTTTGCGTGAAAATGTGTATTTTTGCAAAAAAAACACAATTCATTATGTATCTGTTGCGTTAACTTAGTGAGATATTTTGCAAAACAAGATTGATTGTACTTTATGGGACTTGAAAAAGGGATATTCAGAAGGACAGAACTATTAGTCGGCGCCGAGTGCATGAATCGTTTAGCTGCGGCAAAGGTTATAATCTTTGGCGTCGGAGGTGTCGGCAGCTGGTGTGCCGAGAGTCTTGTGCGCTCTGGCATAAGCCACATAACTATCGTGGACTCTGACAGAGTGTGCGTAACCAATGTCAATCGCCAACTTATGGCAACAGTGCAAACGGTAGGGCAAGTTAAGGTGGAGGCTTTGAAACAACGCTTGCTGCAAATCAATCCCCTTGCCGATGTCATGGCATTACAAAAGATTTATTCTGAAGAAACTTGTGATGACTTTGCCCTTGAATCTTATGACTACATAATAGACGCAATTGACAGCCTTGAGAATAAAGCGCATCTTATCCTTAAGGCATGCCGTACTAAAGCCAAGTTTTTTTCATCGATGGGCGCGGCATTGAAAATGGACCCCACACAAGTCAAAGTAGATGAGTTCTGGAGTGTCAAAGGATGTCCTCTGGCACGTGCACTTCGCAGTAAGTTCAAGCGCACACATCGTATGCCAAGCCGAAAGTTTAAGTGCGTCTATAGTCCCGAATTGCTTCAGAACAAGGGTATAAACCAAAGTTGCGGGACATCCTCATGCTTATGTCCCAAGAGCTGTGATGGTCCTGGCGACAAGAGTCTCATCAACCATGAATGGTGCTCGAGCAAGGCGCAAATTAACGGCACTATAGCACATATAACGGCTATATTCGGATTAACCATTGCAGGACTTGTTGTAAGCGATATTTGTCACTAACAAATACCCTAACCTAAAACAACAGCCCACGCATTAGAATGCGTGGGCTGTTGTTTTTTTAGCTCAGCACGTCCTATGGCGTGCTAGCCGTGCAATGGTGCTGAATATCCACTACTTGCGCCTTATTATTATCTCGAATCGCGTTGGAATTCACCTATGGTAATGAGTTCGCCATCTGGTCCCATATACTTAATATAGAGAATACCGTTGCAAATCTCGAATGTCCATGTCTGCTCGCAGGAAGATGGCATATAAAGAGAGCTGATAGAAACTTGGTCACCATTAACCGTGTAGCTCACACGATTCACTTCTTGGGAGCATACTTTGTAGTCTGTTCCATCTAAATCCAAAAGGTCACCAACTATCACTTCGCCGTATTCGCAATCTATTATCGTAAACATGTCATCCCCCCGAGGGCAAATGTTGAGTAAAGTTCCGTAGAACATTCCGAGGTCCTCTCTAAATTCGAGTACATCGTAGTTAAGCGCGCCGGTGGGTGTTTGCTCTTTTGTGTGCGGAATGAGCCAATCGCCTATCCAACGTCCGGAGAGGTCTTGCACATCGTCGCAGGGTTCTTCAGGCTCGACTGACGGTTCAATTGACGGTTCATCACCATTATCGCGTCGGAATTCGCCTACGGTAATGAGTTCGCCGTTTGGCCCCGTATACTTGATATTGAGAGTGCCGTTGCAAATCTCGAATGTCCATGTCTGCTCGCAGGAATACATATAAGGAGAGGTGATTGTAACTTGGTCACCATTAACCGTGTAGTCCACACGAACCACTTCCTGGGAGCATACTTTGTAGTCTGTTCCATCTAAATCCAAAAGGTCACCAACTATCACTTCGCCGTATTCGCAATCTATTATCGTAAACATGTCATCCCCCCAAGGGCAAATGTTGAGTAAAGTTCCGTAGAACATTCCGAGGTCCTCTCTAAATTCGAGTACATCGTAGTTAAGCGCGCCGGTGGGTGTTTTCTCTTTTGTGTGAGGAATAAACCATTCGCCAACCCAACGTCCTGAGATGTCCTGTATGTCATTGCAGGGGTCATTAGGTCCAACAGACGGTTCAACAGACGGTTCAACAGATGGTTCAACAGACGGCTCTGCCCCGTTTTTGCCCTCGAGAGTGATGGTGAGGTCGTCATCTTTTTCTTTAATACATGTGGAGAAAACGAGTGCAACACAAGCGAGCACTACTACGCTAAAGATTATATTTGATATGCGTTTCATTGTAAGTTCCTCCTTTTATTTTTGGTTAACATTAGCGTTAAGAATCTCGAACTCAACTCGTCTGTTCTGTTGGCGGCCTTCTTCTGTTTCGTTGGTCGCACGCGGACGGCTTAAGCCGAAGAAGTCGTAAGCAAGGTTCTCTTTTGTGACTCCTTGACCGATCAGGTAATCATATACAGCTTTAGCACGCCGTTCAGAGAGTTTCAGGTTGTAAGCCGCGCTACCCTTGTTGTCGGTGTGACCACCGATGATTATCTTGGCCTCTGTACGCTTCATCAGGTCAGCTATTTTGTTCAGGTAAGGATAAGACTCTGACTTGATGTCTGCCTTGTCAAACTCAAAGGTGATGTCATTAACAGAGCAGAACGACAGACCTGCGATTGACTGACCCTTTTCGAGCATTTCGATGATTTCGTCAAGTGAGTAGCAAGGTTTTGTAACCATGATGACAGTGTCTTTGCGCACTTTCTCGATAACGATGGTGTCCACTGTGTGTTTAACGATGGTGTCCACAGTATGCACAATCACGGTGTCGGGCTTAGGTTGCCATGCTCTTTCTACACGAGGAGTGACTTTCTTTTCGCGTCCTTGGAACAGGCTGAGGGGGAACGACAGACCTGCGCGAGCCTCAAGACCTACGAAGTTACGGCGCTTTGCGTCATAGTCGGCATAGAGAGGTTGTTTGCCATCGTAGTACTTGCCATCAGGTCTCACCACTTCCGCTTTACCATCATTCTCCTTCTTGCTGTAAGTGTCAGTGATACCGCCTTCGGCATTAACCTCAAGAAGGATGTCGAGGTGTTTGCGCGGATTGCTCTTGAAGTAGATTGGGAATTTCACGCCCACACCGAGTTGACCGGCGATGTAGTAGTTGCGGAAGTTAGAGCCGTTGACGTCAACTTCGGCTTTTTCGCCCTCGTCAGGTATGAGCTGAATTGTTCCGCCATAGGCAAAACCGGCTACCGGGGCGATGTAGATGTAAGGATGAATCTTCTTGTGGTTGCCAAGGTTGAAGATGAACGGCAAACGAGCGTCGAACATCTTTACATCCATCTTGTACTCGCCCTTGAATAAGCCAAGGTCTGTTCCGTCCATGTTGAAGTCTTTGAGTCGTGCGTCGCGTTTCAAGATGTCAACTTCGGGGCGGATAGAGAAAATGCGCCGTGGTCCGAGTACGAACTCGAAGAAGAACGCCGCATTGTAGTCAGCGCCCGTACGGGTGCCGGGCACCATGTTGTTCTTGTAGAGCGTCCAGTTGAGGTGTGCGCCTGCGAGGACACCGAAACTGATTCTGTCCAGCTCGTCGTATTTTGCCTCATAACGCTCATGCTCGGCGATGACTTCTGAGCTATCTACTGCTACGACAACCCATTTGCCACCCTCGCCGGGGATTTCGTCACCAACTTTCTGTGCGTGCAATGCAGGCATGATGCCAAACATAGCTACAAAAAGCGATGCCATGAAAATGGTAATTTGCTTTTTCATAAAATAAGTGTTATTAAGTAATTAGTGTTTTAGTGTCTTTTACAGATAGTTGCCTCATTTGGTTCCCAAAGGTAAAGAAAATATTTGTAATAACAAAAAAATCCCCCCATAAAATAATCAACGGTCATGAAAAATATGGTATGGCCATTAAGCTGTCGGCTCAATTCACTTGCAGTCTGTCAATGTATAAAGGGGTGACATCCAAGTTCTTATGAGAATTAAAAACTCACTTTAACCGCTACAAATAGTTTTCCCGTTTATTTCTTGATAGTCAATCGTTAAGTTATTCATGAAAAAAGACAGCCACATACAATATGCAAGCCAATGGCATAAACCCAAATCGGCCATTAGACCGACAAGTTTGGGTCAGTATCTACAAAAAGTAAGTCTATTATTGTCTTTTTTATTTCTTTTTTGCGTTTTGCTCGGTCATTATGCCCGCATAACTCCCTCGTTCAAAGACAAAAATCCACTCAAAAATAATCCAAAAAATCCTAATAATTCTAATGACCGATTTGGGATAAAAGAATCTGCAAAGGTAATGCTTTAGATGGTAGATATTCAAGAGGGAAGGTGCAGTTTCGCCGAAGTTACTGCGCTGTTGAAAATATAAGCTTCCAACGAGTTAATTATAAAAAAAAATAGTACCTTTGCAAAGTTAACACATTCTACAATGATAAAACAGCGACTTTCTTATTCTTTCATTTTCGTTCTTGCAGTGCAGCTGTTGGGTCTTGCCTTCATGATGCTGATACGCTGTGCTTTTTCTGTCATCAATTTTCCTGATTCATATATTTTGGATTGGAGCCTGATGTTGCATGCGCTGGTCAAGGGTGTACAGTTTGATGCGCAGGTAGCGTCCTATGTTGCCATTTTGCCACTCGCGGCGCTGACAATCTTGTCATTCGTCAAGCCGGCAGACATTAAAATCTCAGTACGCGTTTTCTCGTGGTACTACGGGATAGTCTATACGTTGGTGCTTGCCACGCAGGTGGCTGACATCCACTATTTTCAGTTTTTTGAAAACCACTTGAACTGGAATGCTCTTGAATGGTTTAAGTTTGGCGGCACGACTATGGGTATGCTGTTCGGTGACAGTTCCAACTATGCATACCTTGCCGGCGGTCTAATCATAGCCGCGGTGTTCTGCATGTGCCTGCGCAGCATGCGAAAACGCATAGACAAGCGTTTCGCACCAAACGAGCCAAGCCGTGATGCCGCTTTGTCGTTCAGGGACGTGGGTTGGTCGTTGGGTATGACTCTGGTGGCATGGGGAATCTGTTTCCTGGGCTTGAGGGCAAGTCTTGAGAGGTATCCCTTACGGGTTAGTTTCGCCTCGTTTTGTGACCAGGCTTTTTACAACAGGATACCCGTCAACCCGTGGATAAACATTGTCGAAACACTAAAGCAGGCTGGCAAACAATATAACGCAAAAATACTTGCCGAAGCAGACGAAGACGAGGCGCTGGCGTACGTTAAGCAGACGCTTGGCATAGAAAATGAAGACGTGAATTTTCCTCTTGACAGGCCTGTAAGTGGTGACTCGGTGTCAATCCGCCCTAATATCGTACTGATACTGATGGAGTCGATGTCATCGCAGATACAGAGTCTTGAGCATGATGGACAGCCTCTTACGCCCTATCTCAACAGCCTCAGGGACAGTAGTATATATTTCAGTGATTTCTACTCTGCCGGCATACACACCAACAATGGTATAGTAGCGTCGCTTTATGGCTATTCGCCTAATTTTGCTCAAGCGGCGATGGCGACGCCTTCTGACCTCTACACTGGTCTCCCTGCCTCGCTTGTGGCAAACGGATACAATACATACGCATTCGTAACGAGCAATCCGAACTACGATAACATGATGTCGTTTTTCTACGACAACGGCATACAGACGCTGTACTCGATGCACGACTGGCCGTCAGATGAGCAGGTCAACAATTTCGGCATATCCGACGGCAATCTGTTCAAGCACGGCTTTCAGATTTTGAATGAACGCAACGATACTACGCCATTTTTTGCGATGTTGCTCACTGTGAGCAACCACGGGCCGTTTGTGTTTCCCGCAGAGTATGCAAGCCGTGGCGACAACGAGCAGGATTGCACTGTGGCTTTTGCAGACGACGCAATCCGCGACTTTATGACAAACGCACGTAACACCGCATGGGGGCGCAACACAATATTTGTGTTGTGCGGCGACCATGGCTGGGCACGGGGTAACAGGCCATACGACATGGTGCTGCAGTATAATCACGCACGCGCCTTCATAACAGGTGAACCCATAAAAGACAAATACCGCCAATACGATAAACCGGCAGGGCAGATTGACCTGTTCCCCACCATTATGGGGCTGACCGGGCTGCCGTATGTCAACAACACATTAGGCGTTGACCTGCTCAGGCAGGAGCGCAGGTACATACATTTTGTGTCGGACACACATTTGGGCTGCACCGACGGCAAATACTTGTGGTGCCACAACGTAAGTGACGGCAAGGACTTTCTTTACCTGATTGCTTCCGAAGATGAGAAGAATGGACTGGTGTCTGCGCTGGCAACAAACAGTATAGCCGCCAACCAAGCCGCGGCTGACGAAATGAGGCGGTATGCAGTGAGCATGATGAAAGTCAATAATTTGGCAGTGCAAAAGAAGTGGACAAGCGGCAACGGTTTGCGTTAAAAAACAGTTGTTTTATTGTTTGCAGTTGCTAAAAAAGTTGCTTCGTATTAGCTTGTCCGAAATGTCCAACGCCTCATTAGGGCTTACGAGACGTTCGCCGATGTCGTGTCGAGTGATTTCATCGTCGTTTGTTGTTGCAACAAGGCTACTGCCAAATCCTTGCCAGAAGTAGTTGGCTTGTCCGATAATGTTGAGCACAGTAGGGAAAATGTCCATTTGATATGCCTCGTTGATGATAATGCGCTGTTTTATTTTGGGCGAGCGTATGATAAGCGGGCACACACCTCTGCCATTGCCCACAGGAAAATGATTGTGGTCAGCCGTAATGACAATGGTTGCTGTTGACATTGTAGCGGCAGTGTCAGCCCACGCAAGTAAATTTCCCAGTAAACTGTCAAGACTGTTGACGCACCTCAGGTAAGAGGTCTCGGCGGCAGAATATAAGCCTTGCCCGAATTGCGGCGTTTGCTTTTGTGTCTTAAATGGCGCATGAGTGTCTATCGTAAGAGCAAGAGCGCACGTGGGCTTATTCGAATTTTCCAACTCTTGCCGCATTTGTTGCAGCACAACTTTGTCGCTGCTTTTGGCTCCAAAACGTGGTTCTCGCAGATGTTTGAAGCCGTAAGATTGTGTCGTGGTGTGTTGGTTCCACACCCCGGGATAGCCGGTGATGATTACGCTATTATCAAAAAAATGCGCAAGGTTGGGGTAGGTGTTGTCGCCATATTGCATACATGCGACACCGTGTTTAAGCGGCAGCAGTCCGGTTTGAGTGATGAGTTGACCGTCTCCGCTACGTCCATATTGTTGTTGCGTGATGACGCGCGGGCAGTAGAGGACGTCGTTTGAGCAGATGTAATTCTGCAAGTTTGGGCACACGGAATTTCCGTTGATGTCTGTTGCGTCCAATGCCCATGTTTCAAGGCTTTCCACGAGAATGAAAGCGAGATGCCCCTGTGGTTCCGACGGGTTGCTATGCTGCCGTGTAACGGCTCTTATGGTATTAAGTTCGCGTGGCGTAAGTGGTGTGTTGGCTTTAATGTTAAGCATGCCTTCGGTTACAGCGCTTTTGACCGCATACGCGATATGCCCCAGAGGACTATGCGCCCTCAAAAAATTGTTTTCGTCATCACGAATCGACCATTTGTCATCATCGGTGCCGTGCATGTTGTTTGCTATTGTGCCAATCGTTTGCATGGCAATGCCCATGAGCAGTGAGGTAGCCGCTATTTTCCACGTGTTTTCAACATCATTTTGAGGTTGTCGGAGGGCATAAAGAAACATTAGGGAAGTAAGCGTGAGAAAAGGGAACAGCATCAACTTCCAGTCCAGAAAAGTCAAAATAGAACTTTCGAACCCTCGCAGTTGCGACACGAGTGTCAATGTCTGCCAGTCGGGAAGTAAGTGGTTGGCATAGAAATAGATAGTGTTGCCAATGAGCCACACGTCCAAAGTGATGGCAAGTAGCGCGGCGCTCCAAATATGTCGTCGGGTAATGATGATGCTTGCCAACACGGCGGCTGCGCCGATGTTGACAATAATAGACAATGCGGACTGACGTGTTGTCAGTCCGTTGTCAAGTTCTGTAAGATGGCGGTAGAGTAGAAATTTGAGAGCAAAGGCGAGTGTGATGGCCGCAAGTTCCGCCAGTTTACTGCCTGTTGAACGGTCCCAAAACTTCTTCATATAAGTATCCGAGTGCATAGTTCATGCCGTCAACCCACTTGAGATAGACCTGGTTGTTGCCAAACCACATTACTTCGTATGTTATCATAGTGTTGTAGCCATATTCCTCATCGTTGAAAATAACGATAAGACGTTTTGTCGCATCGTCGTAGGACCATGAGAGTGGTGTAATGTACGTCTCTTTATAGTAGTCGCTATATGAGAGCCACGTGCCTTGTTGGTTGGCATTAAGTGTAACCAATTCGTAGTCTTTATCTATGGCGATTTTCCATGTCCCCACAAGTGAGTTTGCAGTGTTGGAGTTTCCGCTTGGCGTGTTGGGGTTTACGACATTGTCATTTTTGCTGTTGCTGCCTCCACAAGCGACAGCAACCAATGCGGTCAGTGCTATGAGCATGCACGTTGACGCTATCAGTAGAATTTTTTTCATGTTTTGTAGTGTGCCCAAATTTTTATTCCGTTGGCAAACGGTCAAGTGTTACTAATAATCAGAGGTATAGATATTGCAAAATTAGAGAATTATCTTAAATTGTGCAAGTGGTGTGGCAATTATATAACAGAATAAAAAAATAAACACCACCCCAAATCAGGGTGGTGCTTTTTATTTATTATTGATGCCGTTATTTGGCAGGTGCTGTTGACTCCTTGGCGTCGATTGCTCCATCGGAGATGACCATAAACTCAACGCGGCGGTTCATCTGCCGGTGCTCATCAGAGTCGTTAGGCACTCGCGGCTCGAGTTCGCCATGACCTTCAGCCTGAAGCCTTTCTGGGGCTATGCCACGGTCTATCATGCTCTGGCGCACGCTGTTCGCACGGCCTTCCGACAGCGTCTGGTTGGCGCGTATGGTGCCTATGTTGTCGGTGTGTCCGATGATGAGTATAGTGCGCTCCGGATACTTGGTGAGGTATTCAAAGAGGGTGTTGAGCGCAGGCTCTGACTCGGGCAGTATGGTGGTTTCGTTGGTCGCGAAGAAGAGGTTCTCAAGCACGATGCGCACTTCAGGAATCTTCTTCATGCCAATCTGGAGTTGCTCTTGCTCAAAGGTCATGCCTTTTTCGTATGGCTGATAACCCAGCAGGGTGGAAACTACCTTGTAAGTGCCGGGCTTGAGTTTTGTGGCGAACTCGCCAGCCTCGTCCACGTCACCCTCAAACAAGACTTTGGTCCCCTGCTCATCTTGTATCTGCACGTTGGCAGGAATGGGTTCGTTGGTGTCTATGTCAAACACCACGCCGCTCAAGTTGGGCATGACTTTAACCGGTGGTTTAGGTTTGGGCTGTGGCTTGGGTTTGGGTTGCGGCTTGCGGGGCTGCGGTTTCTCTTTCTGATACATCACGGCAAACTTTACGCCGACAAGGAAGTTATGCAGTTTAGACTTGCTGCCGTTTTCAAAGCTGTTGCCGCTCACGTTGAGCGCATTATTGACAGCCGCCCCGTCAGCGTTGAGGCGTGGCTCGTTGCCTGCGGCTGTTCCTGCGTGGTTGTAAAATGCGGCTGCGTATTCTGATGGCTCTTTATAAGAGTTGGTGAGCCCATAGTCGGCAAAGATAGAGAGGCGGTAGTGCAGGAAGTCTTTGAAGGTCTTGCGTTTTGTACGGGCCTGCTTGCCTGTCCGGACTTCCGGCTTGGGACGCATCCACGGGTCAAGGTTGATTCCAAATTCAGCCGATAATGTGGCGTTGAATGGATTATGTTTCAGTTTCTCTTTTGAGTCGAGAGTGAAATTTCCAAGTCCGTGTGTGGGCATGTCAGTCATGTCGCCTATCACGTCGTCATCGGTGGCATACACGCGTCCTTCAGCTTTAGTCTTAGACTTGCCTACAGGAAAACCAATGCCAAGTTTAACACCGGCGAGCGCAAAAAACAGATCGTCTTTGCCAAACTCGCCACCGGCCATAATGGGGATAAACACGTTACCCCATGGTTCTGTAACGGTGTATTTGTCGGTCGCGTAGCGGTACTGCATGTTGTGCGCAAAGTCTGGAATGTCTGCCACCTCGAGTGCGGCAGTAGGAACGTCAATCCTTGATTTTGAGGTTAGCAGGTCGAATCCAAGTCCGGTGCGGAACAGGAAGGCCTTGTATTGCAGTTGATAGAAAACTGTCAGTCCCCCGCCGATTCCGCCGGGGTTATGCGCTTTGAATCCGCTTGACGTGGCTGCGGGTTTGTAGAACATATTGGCGTATCCGAGTTCGGCCGACAAACCCACCGAGTGCTTGGGCACTGCTTTTACGGCTGGTGCGGGCCGTGCCGCCACGGTGTCTTGTTGTGCATGAGCGGCAACGAGTGCCATCATACAGGCTAAAAGTGTTATGACTCTTATATTCATTTTTACTTAGTTATCTGTTTGTTATGCCCCTACCTAACCATGATTTTCTCAAGCCTTCTTGCACCTGTGAGCGTAGTGACCTCAATGAGGTACACTCCGGCATTTTGCGGCACTTCTATGCGCTCCTTGCCAGCCCCAATGTGTTGGGTTGACACCAGAGCCCCGACTTGGTTAATTATGCGCACTTGTGCCGGTTCGCCGGCATTTACGAACGCTTCTCCGTTGAGCACCACTGACGGGCTGATGCTGATGTATGAGTAATTTCCAATTTGTGTGGGCTTAAACTCGCACGACTTGAGCATCTTGCGGTCTGCCGAGCATGTTACGATTACGGTGTAGGTGTGTGCTGTGATGTCAATTTCAGGCAGATATAGTTGCGGTCCGTACTGACCGGGCATGATTTCTCCGTCTTGGTACCATTGGTACGCGCTGAAACCGCCGAACTGGTCGGCTTTGGACTTACGCACAGCAAGGAAATCGTTCCAGCGTTGTGTTATGAGCGAATCAGTGCAGCATTCGGCTCGCATCCTGACGTGCATTTCTATCACGAGCGAATCGCAGTTGAGACCTTTGCCTTTCTCAACGTGAGTGTATGTGGCGTCAGCTATCGCAGGGTCAAAGGTGTGCTCATACCATGGCTTGATGGCAGTGAAGTCGCAAATCATGGTGTCCTTGCGTATGGTTTGCACGCTGAGATATTCAAGGTCAAATGTGAGCAGGCTGTCACATCCGGCTGCTGTTTTAAGCACGGTTTCGTAGTGCCCGGGTTTGTCATAGTGCTGTCCGTTGAAGGTGAAGCCTGTGCCGTCGTCGCACATATATTTTTTGTCTTGTCCTTCATGTCGCCCTATTGCCTTCACGACGATAGTTGTGTCCTTGATGTCGAAGCAATCGGTGTTGGGCACAATCGCTTTAAGGCTGACTTTTACTTCTCCGCCTTCGTTGGGCAAGTCCACGACGAAAGATTTGTCGGCAGATGTAACTACCGAGCCGTCGGGTAGGGTAACGCTCCATTCTGTCTGCCCGTCAAATTCAATTATGTCACCTTGCGTTTTGTTGCCGTTTTCGTCTTCTATTATTTCCTGCATTTTGCTGTCATTGATGAGACGCAATTTGTTTTGGCAGTTTTTAGGTTCCCACGAAGCCTTTACGCCAGCCATCGGCAGCAATCCGCGGCGTGAGAACTCAAGTGTGAAATAGCAAGTGCTGCTGTTGGTCTGGATTAGGTCAACGCAGTACACGTCGGTGTCGTCGGCAGCGGGTGTGAACACGCGTCCGTCTTCGCTGATGCGCGGGTCTGACAATGGTATCGGGTTTGCACGTCCGTCCTGCTTGCGGAACCAGCGGTAATTATAGCCGGCCTCGACCTCAAATCTGTCAGGCACTTCACCGCACGACTGTGTGCCGTGAACGATGCCGTCGGAGCAGTCAAGGGTGAAGTAGGCGTAGCCATAATGCTCGCCCAATCCACAGTCGCGTGTGCTCAAACGTACGAACACCACTTCGGGCATATCTGTTAGGTTGAGGGCTATCGTGCTCCAGTCTTTCCATGTTACGCTGTTCATCTCTGCCACGGCAGGTGACATATCAGGGTCAGAATAATCGACGTATGTGTGCCAGCCGGGACGGTTCTTGTCGGCTATGAAGTCCACAACGCCGCACGTCGGGTCAATTCTGTTGCCGAATTCGTCAAGTAGTTCGAGAGTGAAGCGCGGTTGGTCGGAATAGCTGTGGTTGGGGTCCTGCAGTACCACGGCATAGTTCATCTTGATGACGTTGATGCCCGTCGTGCGCACTATTTTGTACATTATTCCTTCTGCCGACTCGTTGATTTTTTGCGTTTCCCAGTTGCCGAGCCTTACTGAAGCAAGAGCGCCGTCGGGTTTGGTACGCAGCCCGCCGCCTGTGCGCGGGTCGGTTTCGCCGTCAATATAGTGGATAGTGTGGTGGCTTGTCATGTCGGCATATCCGTGGTCCACAACCTCACGGTTCTTGAAAGGGTTATTGAAGTCGCCGTAGTAGCAAGTTACGTTTTCGCCGCGCAGGTTGAGGAAGTCGATGCAGTGTGCGGTGATGTCGTATATAAAAATGTTGTATCGTGATGCCCAGAGGCTTGTGTCGTTGTCGCATGTGGCGCGTACGCGGAAACCGTACATGCCGTCGGTGAATTTTTCACTTGGCTCAATATATTCTGTGCCATGTATGTCGCTGATGCGCGTTATGTCGGCAGGGTTGGCGGCCGGAAAATACTCCAGTTGGTATGCCGATGCGTTTCCAGCCCATGTGAATTTGGTGCCCTCGGCTGTGTTCTCAAATTCAAGTTGGTATGGCTGAAGCCAGCAGTCATCGGTTGTGCCGTGCTTCACAATCTGTATGTTGTCAACGCAAGCCCCGGGATTGTTCACGGGGTCAGTGCCGTTACCAGCCAAGAATACGAATACCAGGTATCGGCTCGTACCGTTGGCGGTTACTGACGTTTGTGCGTTAGTCCATTCCGGAACATCGTATTTGGCGTTGACAATGGCAGTTCCGAGGTTAGAAGGCACGGATGTCGTCTGCCCGCTCAGGTTAGCAGGCATAGTAGGTGACCAAAAGGCGTAAAACTTATCCTTGTCAGTACCCTTGATTTTATAGTCGAACGAAATGTCGTAGCGTCCTGTTGGTAGTTTGAACTCTCTGACCGCATAGAGCACATATCCTTGTTTGTGACGTGAATATGCCGGCATCTCGGCGTTCTCTCCGTTTTTCGGGCTTACGTAAAGGCTCTTGGCGCCGTCTGAAGACGTGCTGTTGCCAATAAACCAGCGGTCGGGAAGCATAGAGAGTGAGTTCATGCTCCATGCGGCGTTTTCTGCCTCGTTTTCAAAACTGCACTGATAGGGTGCGGACGCGACTGGCTCTGCATTCACTAAAGTAAATGCAGACAAGGCGGCGCACAATAATGCTATTGCTAATCTTTTCATACCTTAATTTAGACCAACTTTCTACTATTTTTCACCCTCGTCCGGTATTATCTGACCGATTCGGGTTTTAATCACAATCTGTTTGCAAAGTTACGATTTTTTTTTGATTTTTTAATTAAAATGCACTCATACATTCGCAATCGAAAGGAATAGTGGTAAAAAAACGTTAATTTGTATATACGTGCGTATGGTCCAAATAATAAACCGGAACCAAATGTGACTTGATGAGAAAATTAAGCAGCCCGACAAAACTATCGGGCTGCCTAATTTTTTGTGGTTTGGTGATGCGTTTATTTAACGAGCACGCGTCCGGTGAATGTGTCCCCGTTGCCTGCTTTTATGCGCACGAGGTACATTCCTGCTGCGTTAAATCCGCCAATCTTGATGTCTTGGTTCGGATGGAAGTCAGCAACTTTGCGGCCTGCCATGTCAATGATCTCTATTGTCATGTTGTCGCGCTGTGCGGCTGTGAAATCATAGTTGACGCATACTTGCTCACCCTTGCTGATGACGCTCGGGTTGAGGCTGATGACTGTGCCGCGGACACTGGCAAGTGATGTCTCGTCTTTCAACTTGACTTGTATGTCATCAATTGCGGCCGGGTGTTGTTCGCCATTGTACTCGTCGTTGTTCCACAAGAAAGCGAGTATGTAAGCTCCAGCTTCTGTTATTTCGATTTCACGTGTGGTTTCATACCATTCTTCGCTGCCATACACTCCGTGGTCAAGCACTTTGAGTCCGGCTACTGATGGCGTTGAACTGTTGAATACGCCTTGACCGCCGATTGTGCCATAATACGAGTTGCCGTAGTAGCTTTCTCCGATAGCAAGTTTAGTGGTGGCGGGCGCAAGGAAAATGCTCAAGAAGTCTTCCGACTCTCCGTTGTTGCGCCATGCGTACGAAACCTCATAGGTGCCGGCATTGTCGAATTTCAGTGTCGTGTATGCCCATGCCGCCGAGCTTGCGTAGTTGCTGTAGTCGCCAATGGTGTATTCAAATCCGTTGCCGTTGGTGATATAGAGGGCTTTGCTGCCTGAGTGGACAGCTTCTGCGGCATTGCCCACGGTCCAGTTGTTCTTGTTGCCAGGGTTGGTGATGAATGTGAATGCGTCGCCTTCGCCGTCCTCAAATCCGTATTTGAACGGAACCGCGCGGGCTATTGCGGTGGTTGTGAACACCAGTGCCGGTGAACGTGGCGCTTTTTCGCCGCCTTCGCAGTCATTTACGACGTATGCGTAGTAGGTTGTTGTCGGCGCAAGACCGTGGATTGTGGCACCGCGTGTCTCAACGCTCTGCGAAATGGCTGGTGTGGCTCCGTTGGTGTAAGGAGCGGTGTATAATTCCACGGTAGCTGTTTTGGCACCGTTGGAGGTCCATATCATTGTCGCCGACTGGTCGTCAACATTGGTCAGCTGAAGGTCGGTGGCTGGCAGGCAGTCATCAGCCTCTTCAACAATGAGTTTGTCGATGTAAACGTAGCCGTATGCGCTTGGTGATGCTATGGTGAGTGCAAAGTAGTGCGAATCGGCGTACGACTCCAACTCACTGTCGGCGAGTATGTCTTTGAAATAAAGTGAGAATGTGGGGAAACCCACACCGGTTATTTCCGGAATATCAATGGATGTGAGGTTGAACAGCGTTGACGCGTCTGACGGATTGCTCATTACACCAACGTATATTGTTGCACCATAAAGTGAGCGGGCATCGAAGCTGAGTTTGCAGTCAGAGAGTCGCTTGGCAAGTTTTGGTGAAGCAAGGATAACATCGCCGCTTGTGATGTAAAGTGAGCGTTTGCCGTCCGAGGCATACTTGTCGGTGGTGGTGGCAGTTCCGCTCAAGATGTTCCAGCAGTTGAGCCTTGTGGCACCATTTTCAAAACTGTCGGTGTAAGGCAGTTGTAGTTCCTCACATTCGGTGGTAAATGTAACAATGTCGGAGAAGAAACTTACTGAACCATCGCACACGCCGCGCACTGCCACGCTATAGAGCGTTTCAGGTTTGAGGCCTGTGATTGTGGCGTTGAGTTGACCGTCAATGTCAAGTTCTTGTTTGGGTGTTGCAGTGCCAAGAGCGCTGTACTGCACATTGCCCTCAAACACGAGCACCTTGTGGCTCGGCGCCTCGCCATACCAGTTGATGTCAGCGCTGGTGCTTTCTACGCGGCTAACGATAAGGTCTGAAGGTGTTGAGCACCCTGAAGATGGCATGATTGACAGGTTGTCGAATGCGCACGGGCTCCAGTCACCGCGCTCAGCAGCGTTGTAATAGAGCACCAGTCTGTGGCCTTCGGGAACTTCAACGCCCTCAAACGATACGGTTACTTCACCTACTTGAGGCTCTATGAGTTTGACTTCAACGAAAGTGCCGTCAACATTTGCGGGGTCAGCATGACCAACGCGAAGGTTGTCGTCAGCAAGGTAGAGCCAGAATTTGACGATGCTGTTTGACAGCGGGAAGGCAAGTTCGGGCACTATGGCGTATGTCTGCGAATAAACGAGAGCCAAAGAACGTTTTGACTCTACATAGTCAGACACGTATTCGGCCTCTTCTTCGTCATCGCCACGGAATATCACTGCTTTTGACGGGTCGGAGAATGTCCAGCAAATCATTTCAGCGACATTCTTGAAACTGTCGAAGTTTTCGCTAAAGCCTGTTTCGGCATTGCCCTGCGGCAGGCATCCGGTGGTGAAATTATCTCCGGCTACCCAAGGTGATTTGCCGTCTTGGCACAGTGTGCGCACAGCCAGTGAGTAGGTTGTGGCAGCGGCAAGTCCGCTGATGGTAACCGAGCGTTGGCCTGTAATTTGTTTGATGCTGTCGGTGCCCAAAATTGCGGCTACTTCCCACTGGAAATGGCTTGCGTCAGGATCGTTGATAAGCAATGTGGCTCCTGCGCTTGTGAGAGCAGAAACGCTTATTCCGGCAGGTTTGCCGCAGTCAGGATTTGCCTCGATGCGAATGTCGTCAATAGCGGCGTTAATGTCTTCGCCCGGAGCATAGAAGCGCCATGCGAGGGCTTGGGCTGCTGCCGGAACATCAGCGAGGGGTACTTCTGCCAAGTAGAGGCTTGTGGGGAGATAAGAGCCAGACTGGGGCAGTTCGCCAGTCAGGCTGATGAAGGTGGCGGTGTCGCTGGCATTGGTCAGATAGCCGAATTGTAGTTTGCCTGTTTTGCGGTCCTGCGAGTAGCGGAATGTGGCGGTGTAATTGCTGACATCCTGACCTGCAAGCGGAGGCAAGATAGCGTGCATTATGTTCTTGCCTCTACTGTTTTGGAAATCAAGGCCCTTGCCGTTAACATCTACGTTAGCTGTAGTACGTACGCGGAATTTCGCATAGTTTTGCGATGTGGTGAAGAAAGTCCAGCATTCGGGCAGTGTTGTGAGGTCCTCAAAGTCCTCGCTGAATGGGAGCGGCAGTGCCCCGCATGCTGTCTTGAAATTGCCTGTGGCCGTTGTGGTTGAGGCGCTCTCGCCGTCGCACAATGCCGTAACTTCAATCTCGAAGTTGTATTCTGTTGAGCTTGCCAGACCTCCAACTCTTGCAACGGGCTCGTTCACCTGCTCATTGAAGGCCTCGGTGCCGTTAAGCCGCACAACAACGTTCCACGCTGTTGCATTTTCGTTTGCGTCCCATGTGAATACTGCATCCGCTGAATAGTCTTGCAGCGTTATGTTTCTCGCGCGCGGGCACGCCGACTGAACTTCTATAGCAAGGTCGTCAAGGTATATCGGAGTGGCATCGTCACCAGAACCGGCATACACGACGAGCGAAACATTAGACGTACCCTCAAAATCAGCGCCTACAGGGATGTAGAAGTCAGTCCATGTGTCGTCTGCGCTGAGTTCCGCAACGCCCACCTGCTCCAATGAACTAAGGTCGCCTTGGGTCAAAAGGGCCCCAACAGACAGCTTGCGGCCAGCCACGCCATAGGCGCGGAATGAGACAGCCAGTTTGCTTATGTCGCCAGAGATGATGGGTGAAATGAGATAAGCACCGGCATCAGAACTTACCATGAAGTTGATGGCAAAGCCACTGCCGCCGTAAGCGGTAGAACTCAAATTGACTTGGCCGTCTGTTGACCAACATTCTGGCGGAAGAGCGGCGTCGTTAAAATTCAATGTCAATGGCAGGTCTGTTTCGCCAACAGGGTTGCACTGCGCATTGACTGACAATGGTAACAGCGAAAGTGACACTAAAGCGCATGTTAGCCATCGTGTGATAAGAGTAAAACTTTTCTTCATAAAATATGTATTGTATGATTAATTTAATGCAGTTGTGTGCACAAATAATAATTGACCTTGATACCTTAATTAAAGAACTGATGAGCAATTTCTAAATCAAGTTGCAAAGTTACAAAAAAAATGTGATTTAACTACTATTTTGTAATTAAATGTGTCGTAAAACAACTTTTTTGTTACTTTTTCGCGGCATTTTGGTATTTTTCGTAATTTGAAGCCCTTCGCACATGATTTTTTGCAATATCATTGTGCCTTGTGCGTCAGATTTTTTAGTTTGTGATTTTCTTCGTAACTTTGCAAATCAGGTGAATAATGTAAATTAGTTTGTACGACGTAGTTATCATAGGATCTGGGTTGGGAGGCTTGGAATGCGGCGTTATTTTGTCGCTCCGCGGACTCAGCGTGTGCGTTCTTGAAAAAGAGCGTGTTGTGGGTGGCTGTCTGCAGTCTTACCGCCGCGGCTCGTGGGATTTGGACACAGGCTTTCATTATGTCGGCGGACTCGGCAAGGGTCAGAAGCTGCACGAGATCTTCGATGGATTAGGGTTGATGGAATTGCCTTGGCATAAGATGGATGTCAATGCTTTTGACCGTGTTGTGATAGACGGCCAAGTTTATGATTATGCGATGGGTTTCGATGAATTTGAAAACCGCATGTCAGGTTATTTTCCTCATCAGGCCCATGGTATAAGAGAGTATGTTGACCTTTTGCGCAGCGTGGCGGCCAACATCGGTGACAGCGAGAAAAGCCTGCCGCTGTTTGGCGTGTCGGCAAAGCAGTGGCTCGAGGAGCGAATAAGCGACCCGACGCTAATCAAAGTGTTGTGCGGCACATCCCTGAAACTGGAGCTCACACCGCAGTTGCCGCTCTATACATTCGCACAAATTAACAGCAGTTTCATACAATCGTCATGGAGGCTTAAAGGAAGTGGGCAGCAGGTTGCAGACCTCCTCAAAATGCGAATTGAGAGTCTGGGGGGAGTAGTGAAGACTAATGCTGATGTTGTTCGTTTAGAGGAAGATAGTGTACAAGTCACAGCAGCAGTGCTCAGTGACGGCACGCGGGTTGAGGGCAAAGTGTTTATTTCCGACATACACCCTGCTGCTACGATGGCGTTGCTCGACGACAGCAAACTTGTGAAACGCATACAGCGTGGACGTTTGTCACGGCTCGACAATACCTATGGAATGCTGACCGTGAGCATAGTGCTTAAGGATAGTGGACTGCCATATACTAATCGCAATACATACATCTATAAGGACGTATCTGATATATGGAACCCCGCAGAACTCGCCCAAGGCAGAGCGTTGCTCATCAGCGAAAGATATGACGGCACAGACCATTGCCGGCAGATAGACCTGCTCACGCCTGTCATGTGGGGCGAAGTGGAACAATGGCAGGACTCAAAAGTCATGCGCAGAGGGGCGGAATATGATGATTGGAAACAGCGCAGGGCGCAGCAGGCGATAAGTTTGGCACAATCTGTGATACCTGCTTTAGGAGACATGGTTGAGAAGACGTATGTTTCATCACCTCTCACCTACCGCGACTACACGGGCACCGCGCAAGGCTCGGCATACGGGATACGTAAGGACTGCAACAATGTGATGCTCACACTCCTCTCGCCGCGCACATCTGCCCCTAATCTGCTGCTCACAGGGCAAAACCTTAATCTGCATGGCATTTTGGGAACGTCAATGACTGCTTTGATGACCGCGGCGGCGGTTGAGGTGACTGATGCGATAAAATAAACATTCTCGTAAAAAAAATAAATAATTCAAACAATAATCATGTACGCACTCGTAACAGGTGGCAGCCGTGGCATAGGCCGCGCAGCCGCAATAAAATTGGCCCAGATGGGTTATAAAGTGATAATCAATTATGTGTCAAACGATGCTAAGGCCGAGGAAACACTCTCTGCAATACGTGCCAATGGCGGGGAGGGCGAGTTGCTCAAGTTTGACGTGAGCGACCAAGCAGCTTCGCAGCAGGCTCTTGAGCAATGGCAGGCTGACCACAAAGGCGAGTACATTGCTGTGTTAGTCAACAATGCCGGCATCCGCCGCGACAACCTCTTGCTCTGGATGGAGCCCCAAGACTGGTACAAAGTCATCGGAACAGCCCTCAACGCGTTCTACAATGTTACTCAACCGCTCATACAGCCGATGTGCCGCAAAAAATTCGGCAGAATAATCAACGTTGCGTCGGTATCGGGCCTCATCGGACTGCCAGGACAAACAAACTATTCGGCAGCAAAAGGCGGCATCATTGCGGCTACAAAAGCTTTGTCAAAAGAAGTAGCGCCAAAGAATGTTACCGTAAATGCCATCGCACCGGGATTTATTAAAACCGACATGGTGGAAGGACTTGACGAGGAGGAACTTAAGAAAACCATACCAGCCAAGCGGTTTGGCGAGGCGGAGGAGGTGGCAGAGCTGATTGGCTTCCTCGCATCCGAAAAGTCCGCTTACATAACCGGTGAAACAATAGCAATCACTGGTGGACTTAACTAACTTATTGTCAATTCAGAAACATTATATTTCATGAAAAAGATTTTTACATCATTATTCTTGTGCATGTCGTTGCTTGTGTTCGGTCAGCAACAGGTAGCACTTGAGAAACTGCTCAAGCTCAACGCCAGCGTTACTTGCTTTGAGGGAGCTTTCACCCGCGACAGCTATGTAGGGGCAACGAAAACTGCCACACGCTCCATGGGCGTTCTCTATTTCAAAGGGACACAGATGAGCATGATTTATTCTGACCCCAAAGGTGAAGTGCTTGTGCTTGACGGCACCAACTTTACGCAGTCCAAACCTGACGGCAAAGTGCTGACGCCTAACATAGAAAAAAACGAAACATTTCATAACCTTCATTACACGCTTCTCTATTCTATGGCTGGCAAGGTGGCAGAAGTGGTGAAAGAAAACCAAGGCAAGATCTCCAATTTCAAAGAGGACAGCAAACACTACACATTCACCATCACCAAGCCCAAGAAACATGGCTTGATATCCGAACTGGTGCTTGTTTATGATAAGAAAGACGGGACACTCTATTCGATGAAGATGATTGACCGCGTGGGCAGCTACAGCCTTTATACATTCAGTGGCACCAAGAAAATCAATGGCAACATTGATGCCTCAAAATTCGTCGCCCCCAAGAAGGGCAGAAGCAAAAAATAACAAAATGCAAGACCTTGCAACTCTTCGTCGCAATATAGATTCCATTGACGATGACATCCTGCGGCTGATAGCTCGCCGTGGAGATGTGGTTCGGGCAATAGGTAACATAAAAAGTACGAATGGATTGCCTGTCGTGCAGCCGACTCGATTCAAAGAAGTCGTCAGACGGCTTGAGGATAACGGGCTACGCATGGGTGTGTCGGCGGATTGTGTTCGCAAGGTGTGGACCGCGTTGCACGATGAGGCGGTTAGTAAACAACAATCATAGACGGTTACGGTCAGCAAATCTCAAATAGCATTGATACGAAGCCTGCAGCGTAAGAAAGAACGCGACAGGCTCTCGCTTTTTGTTGCAGAGGGTTCTAAAACCATCTCCGAATTGCTGCCTCATTTTCGCTGCCGTACACTGTTCATTACTCCCTCTTGTTCAATTGACGCCAAGGAATACACCGGAGTAGAAGTCGTGGAGGTCAGTCGTGATGAGTTAGACCGCTTGTCCTTGCTGCAAACACCTCAAGACGCTTTGGCGCTGTTTGAAAAACGACGGTCCGAAGATGTCTCGTTCGACGACATGGTGCTTGCGCTTGATGGTGTGCAGGACCCCGGTAACGTCGGAACAATCATCCGCATCGCAGACTGGTATGGCATACGTCATGTCGTGTGTGGTCAAGACACCGCCGACTGCTACAATCCCAAGACGGTGCAGGCAACAATGGGTTCTCTGGCACGTGTTAATGTGGTTAGCGTTGACAGTCTTGCCCGGTGGCTAAAAGCCCTGCCACACGATTTGCCAGTGTACGGAACGCTGCTTGACGGCAACGACATCTATAGTCAAGACCTGCATTGCCGCAGCGTCATAGTCATGGGCAGCGAAGGGCACGGCATTTCTAATGAAGTAAGAAAACTTCTAACCGCAAAACTTAAAATCAATCCTTATCCCGCAGGCGCAACTACCGCAGAGTCGCTCAACGTAGCCATCGCCACAGCCATTACAGTAGCCGAATTCCGCAGACAGGTGCAATAACTTCGCAAACAATAATGAAATAGTAAATTGTCAAATAGTAAATAATGTTACAATTTTCAGCCAATCAGATAGCCCAGGCAGTGGGCGGAGAAGTTGTCGGCAACGGCAACGCTATGGCAAACAATTTTGCCAAGATAGAAGAGGCGCAAGACGGTGCGCTTTGCTTTGTGATGGATTCTAAATATGCCCACTATTTGGCAGATACTAAAGCCTCGGTGGTGCTCATCAACCGTGATGTGGAATTTTCTGGTTCCACGTCTGCCACGTTGATTCGTGTTGATAACGCGCGCGCAAGCATGGCGCAGTTGCTCACGATGGTTGAAGAAACAATCAATCCTCGTCGCCGTGGGGTAGAGCAGCCGAGTTTCGTGACCGAAGGCGTTGAGGTGCCAGACGACTCGTACATAGGCGCATTCGCGTACATTGGAAAGAATGTCCGCATCGGCAAAGGCGTGCAAATTTATCCGCATTGCTATATTGGCGACAATGTCCGCATCGGTGACAACACCATCCTGTACGATGGCGTTAAAGTATATTACAACAGCCAAATTGGTCAATCATGCGTGCTCCATGCGGGAGTTGTGGTTGGCAGCGACGGCTTCGGATTTGAACCCGATGCGAACGGCGTGTATCATAAAGTGCCGCAAATAGGTGATGTGATTATTGAGGACGACGTGGAAATAGGGGCTAATACAACCATTGACCGTGCCATGATGGGACACACGATCGTGCATCGCAACACCAAGATTGACAACCTCGTGCAGGTGGCTCACAACTGCGTAGTTGGAGAGAGCACGGTGCTCTGCGCACAAGTGGGACTTGCAGGTTCAACTACGGTCGGAAAACATTGCATACTGACCGGACAAGTCGGCGTGGCAGGACACCTCGAAATCGCTGACAACGTGATAATAGGCGCGCAGGGCGGAGTGGCTAACAGCATCAAAAAACAGGGCATCTATCAAGGCTCGCCTGTGCTTGACGTTTTGACGTTCCGCAAAAATTCCGTGATAATGAAACAACTGCCCGAGTTGCGCCAAATGGTCATGGAGCATGAGAGAAAATTGAAATCAATAAATAAAGAATAATGAAACAACGTACTATTTCCAAATCTTTTACCTTGTGTGGCAAAGGTCTCCACACGGGTCTTGACATAGAATTCAAATGCCTTCCTGCAGAACCCAACACCGGCATTCTTATCCGCCGCGTTGACATGGAGGGTCAGCCCACATACCAGGCTCTTGCTGACTACGTGTCAGCCACCGAGCGCGGCACAGTCCTCAAGCGCGGAGACTGGCAGGTTTCGACAATTGAGCATGCTATGGCGGCTTTCTTCGCTACTGGCGTCACAAACGTGGTTGTTGAAGTCAATGCCCCCGAATTTCCTATTCTTGACGGAAGCGCAAAGCCTTTTATCGAGGCACTGTACACTGCGGGCGTTGTTGACCAGTGGCCAGACACCGATGTGTTCGTGGTCAGCAAAAGAATGGAGTACGTAAACCCTGAAACAGGCTCGCGCATCGTGCTGTTGCCCGACGACAAATTCTCAATCGACGTGCATGTGGCATACCCCAGCGACATACTTGGCAACCAGTATGCCTCACTCGACAACATAGAGGACTTCGCTACAGAGATAGCCCCGGCGCGCACTTTCGTTTTTGTGCGCGAAATTATGCCGCTTCTCAAGAAAGGGCTCATCAAGGGCGGAGACCTCAAGAATGCGCTCGTGATTTACGACCAGTTGATTTCGCAGGACGAGATGAACGAGATATGCGACACCCTGCATCAGCCGCCCCAAAATGCCGAGCGTTTGGGCTACCTCAACAGTGACCTGCTTGCGCAAAATGAACCCGCGCGCCACAAACTGCTTGACGTCATGGGAGACCTTGCGCTGATAGGCAAGCACATTCAAGGGCGTGTGATAGCATATCACCCGGGGCACGCAACCAACACAGCATGCGCCTCAATGATACGCAAGCAGTGGAAACGCCTCGAAGTCATGGTGCCGCACTACGACCCCGCTGCCGAACCGGTTATGGACATCAACCAGATTCGCCACCGTCTGCCTCACCGCTTCCCGTTCGCGTTGGTTGACAAAGTTGTTGACATGACGGATACCACCATTATTGCAGTCAAAAACGTTACCGTCAACGAGCCTTTCTTCCAAGGACACTTCCCCGAAGAGCCTGTGATGCCCGGTGTGCTGCTCGTAGAGGCAATGGCTCAGACCGGCGGACTGCTCGTGCTCTCGCAAGTGCCCGACCCTGAGCACTATTCGACATATTTTATGAAAATAGAGGAAGTCAAGTTCCGCCAGAAAGTAGTGCCGGGAGACACCTTGCTGTTCCGAGTGGAACTCCTTGAACCCGTGCGACGTGGTGTCGCGCAGATGAGAGGCTATGCTTTCGTAGGTGGTAAAATCACAACAGAGTGTCACCTAACCGCGCAAATCATCAAAAATAGATAAGTTATAAGCCCTGTTGTGGCGTCGCAAAATTGCCGTGTAAAATCAAATGAGCATCGGTTTGCCGCAAACTGCCCCGTAGGGCGTCACAAAATTTCCGTGGGTGATGCTCGGCTTGAAGAGACGCTTTGGAGTATAACGACAAAGAACCCACGGAAAAACGGGAGCCCGTTCAAATTAAAACCGCGTTAGCGGTGATACAAAAAAACTGGCAAACCGTTGTGCCGCAAACAGCCCCGTAGGGGCGACACAGAATTAGCCGTGGGTGATAACCCACGGAACACGGAACCCCAATCAAAATAAAAACCGCGTTAGTGGTGAAACAAATCCGCGCAAGGTTGTGCAAACTAAAACTCTCGTAATATTGCTTGGTCCCACAGGCGTGGGCAAGACCGACTTGAGTATAGGTCTTGCCGAGCGTTTGGGCAGTCCCGTGATTTCTGCCGACAGCCGTCAGATATACCGCGAACTGCCCATCGGCACCGCCGCGCCCACGGCAGAACAGCAGGCGCGCGTGAAACACTATTTCATTGGCACCCACAGTATTACCGACAATTATTCGGCTGGTCAGTATGAAACAGACTGCCTGCGATTGCTCGACGAACTGTTTACTGCTCACGACACGCTTCTGCTCACAGGGGGCAGCATGATGTACATTGATGCCGTCTGTCGCGGATTTGACGATATACCGGCAGTAGCAGATGATGCCAGGCGCAAAGTTCA
This sequence comes from Paludibacteraceae bacterium, assembly GCA_017454915.1. GTDB lineage: Bacteria > Bacteroidota > Bacteroidia > Bacteroidales > Paludibacteraceae > UBA3747. The sequence goes on along the minus strand of JAFTCC010000038.1, from coordinate 54,389 downwards.
GGAACTGTTCCACAGCGAAGGATTGGAAGCCCTGCTCGGTGAACTTCAACGGCTTGACCCTGAACATTATGAGCGCGTTGACAGGCAAAACCACCAGCGCGTAATGCGTGCCCTTGAGGTCTGCTATCAGACAGGGCAAACATATTCCTCCTTCCGCAGTGGCGTGGCTCGGCAACGCCCATTCCGCATCGTCAAGATAGGACTCAACCGACCGCGTGCCGAACTATATGAACGCATCAACCGCCGCGTGGACATCATGCTCCAGCAAGGGCTGCTTGACGAAGTACGCGCCGTAATGCCGTTTTCGCATCTCAACAGCCTCAACACCGTGGGGTACAAAGAACTGTTCCCGTACCTGCGAGGTGAGGTCAGCCTTGAGCAGGCGGTGGAGCAAGTCAAGACCGACAGCCGTCGCTATGCCAAGCGCCAACTCACATGGTTTCGTGCCGACAGCGACATCCGCTGGCTCGATGCCTCCCAGCACCTCAATCCCGACGATATACAAATCTGACACCCAACTTACACTTTTTCACGATAAGTTTGTCAGTTTATTAAAAAAGTATTTCTTGACAGCAATTTGAATTTGCAAAGAATTTAGTCATTAGTGCGTGTTTGGTGATGGTCTGTAGGGACACGACATGTCGTGTCCTAACAATGTCTGCGTGTCTTGGTTCGCGAATTTCCCTAATTATACTCCTCGAAGTCCTTCCAGTCCTTTAAGTCCTTAGGGAGAAAAAGCGCGTCCTTTAAGTCCTTCGATTTTTTTTCACGAATTACACGAATTAAGCGAATACAAATCCTTCAGTATATTATTATTGAACGAATTGAACGAAATAATTGTTAAATAGTAATTTTTTTGTATCTTTGCAGCGTCAAAGCCTAACTTGCGGGCTAAAATGCAAGCCGTCGCTCGCTGACGTAAAACGTGAGGACATATTAAAAGGCGTTTATTGACGCTGTTTTGCGACCAATCAGAAATTCGCAACTTCTATCAAAACCATGTCGCAACAGTAACAATGAATGTCTCTCGTGGATATGTCATATCCGGGTCTCACGCCTGATGGTGGGAGGTGGGTTTACATATCGGGCGTGGGATTCATCTGTTTTTTATTGCATGGTTTAGGTTCTGCGAATACCTTGATTGGCGTGAAAGCAAATGTTTTTCACGCTTTTTTTTGTGTCTATACCTCAACTAAAAACGGAAGCCGCCGAAAATCCCCAAGAGTAGGCACAAACAAATAAAATTATTTAACATTATGAAAAAGTTTTCATTAATCGCTACTATGGTAGCAATGTCATTGGCAATCGCAATGCCAATAAATGCGCAAAGTCGTAAAGACAAAAAAAACGCTAAAAAGGTTCAATGGGAAATGCTGCAACAACAGCAAAAAGAAGAAGCAGAACTTCGCCATCAGATGAAGATGGATAGTCTCAAAAATGTCCAACGCGAGAAAGACGAAGCGAAAGCTAAGGCGGCTTTAGAGCAAGAAAAACAAGCTGCTAAGCAAGCTCAAAGAGAAGCAGAAGAAGAGCAAATTCGCAAAATGAATATGGTAGCAGAAATGCCTTGTCAGACCTATGATGATGCGGACTGGTTCTATGCAACAGGCGTAAAACGTTTTAAAGCAAGTCAAACCAATTTAACACCTACTACATTACTTCGTTCTACTCGCCAACAACTTTTGCAAAAATTGCAGGGCAAATACCAGCAAGTAATAGATGATTATTTTGATCAGATGGAAACAGAAGATGGTGAATATGCACGTCAACATATAGAAAGTGCAGGCCGTCAGGTTATCCAACAATTGATAAATGAGACATATGAGGTATGCCGTAAACAAACCCAATTACCAGATGCGGAGGGCTTTTATACTATGTACATGGCGATAAAGGTCAGTAAAAAAGATGTTGTGGAAAAAGTAGTTGATACAATTAGCCATGAACAAGAAATGCAAGTCCGTTTTAATGAAAAACAATTCCGTGATAGTGCATTTAAGGTATTTGAGGAAAATAAATGATATGCAATGAGATTCATAGTAAACAATAATAACCAATTTAAAATGTACAATTGAATATGAAAGCAATTAAATTTTTAGCCATATTAGTGTTTATATCGTGCAGTGTGCAAGTGATGTTTGCACAAACAAGTTATGATATTGATTGGGATGCACTTAACCAAGTTGCAGACGGAACAAACAAGTTAAACAATAATGCATATGAGAAACCTTGTGCACTTTATGATGATGACCAATGGTATACCGCATTTAATGAAAAAATCGGAGTGGAGGGAGATCCTCAATTGGCTAATAGCCTTCTCCGCACTTGTCAAGAACAATTAAAAGACAAGTTAGCTGGAAAGGTACAAGCAATTACCACTACCTATTTTGATCAAATGGATATTGATGGCAAGAGCAAAGCTGCAGAACACATAGAAGGCGCTAGTCAGATGGTTGTAGAACAAATCATTAATGAGACACGAGAGTATTGTCGTAGAGAAAGGCCTTCTATCTATGAGAAAGGCAAGATTATTCTTTATATGTCCATTCGTGTAAAAAAGCAAGAACTTGTTCAAGAAATTGTGGATGGTATCCAAAATGACGCAGAAGCAAAAGTTCGCTTTAACGAAAAGAAATTTAGAGATGCGGCTTTTAAAGTTTTTGAAGAGGATAAATCTCAACAATAATTGTATTATGAAAAGAATATTTTTTTTATTACTGTTACTCGCAATGCTTTCTCCACTTACATTTGGTCAAGTGGAGAAAGCAAAACCGGAGTGGGCGATTAATCCAATTCATATTGAAGGAAAAACTTCCAAGCTAATTACTATCAGCGAATATGGTCGTACAAAAGAAAGCACAAAATCCCGTGCATTTAACAAAATAGAAGCCCAAGGAAAGAAATTAAATGAAGGATACCGTATTATTGAGGAATACTGGGAATTTACTCCAGATTGGGCATATGGCTATTTTTTAGTGCAGATATCCAATGATCTCAAATGTACTAATTGGGAACATGTGGAAATGAATACCACAAAATATCCTTTCTCGGCACGTTGTTTTGTACCAGGTATGGCACAAATTTACAAAGGAAGCAAAGTAAAAGGTGGTCTTATTATAGGTGGCGAGGTTCTCGGTGTAGCTGGTATTGTGACTAGTTTCAGTATGAAAGGTCAAAATGAAAGGTGGGCACGGGAATCGTCGAAAGCGAAAGACGTCCAATACTACACTGATCGAGCTGATATGTGGCAAAACATAGGCTTTGGAGCCATAGCTTTTACTGCTGCTATTTATGTATATAGCATAATAGATGGCGCAATTGCTCCAGGTAAGAAGCATATCCAAATAGGATCTAAAAGTTATAACTATGCCTTAGCACCGATAGTAACTACACGCGGTGATTTAGGCTTGGCTATGCGTGTCAATTTTTAATCAATAAAACAAATATTTACAACAATGAAAAAGTTTTTTTATTTGGCAGTGCTTGTTTGTCTGCCTATATTTTTCACCGGATGTGAAAAACGAGTTGTCGACACTTCTATATCAATCTATGGTACAGTGGTAGATGCTGAGACCAACTCCCCCATACAAGGTGTAATGTTAACCCTTATGCCCAGTGCAAAAAATAGATACACAGGAAGCGATGGAACATATCAGTTTGATGATTTAGAAGCCCGTCAATACAAAATTACTGCGACAAAGGATGGTTACGCCCCTGACAGCAAGGAAGTTACTCTCATAGCTGGTGAGAGCGAAAACGTATCATTTGCTCTTAATAAAAAGTAACAAAAATATCCTAATGTTAAAGCCAAAGTGATATGAATAAATATTTTTATATTGTTTTTTGTCTTGAATTAGTAGTATGCGTTTACTCATGCAAAAAGGGCGAAGACCTGCATGCGGCACTTGGCTCAGTTTACGGAACAGTGGTTGACAAAATTACAGGTGAACCAGTTGGAAATGCAGATGTGGAACTCTCGCCTACAGGCCTTAAACATACGACAGGCAGTGATGGAACATTTGAATTTACTAAAGTCGAGGCAGGCAAGTATAATCTAATTGTCACTAAATCAGGTTACAAGGATTTTAGAAGCAATGAAATTGTCGTAAAGGGAAATAGTGATGATAAGCCAGTAAGTATTCAAATTGAAATGCTTCCTCCTGCTCTTACTGTTGTGGATGATAATAAAAAGGAGATTGACAGCGTTGATTTTGGTTCTGACGACGGAGTAACCATGCGCTCATTCAATATCTTCAATAAAAGTGAAAAAAAATTGAACTGGGAGATTTCGCACGATTGCCAATGGATAAAATTCAGCAAAGAGCAAGGAAATCTTGAGGCTAATGAAAGTCAATCGATAGTCGTCATTATTGAACGAAATAAGTTAAGTTTAGGAACAAATTCCGCTATTGTGCACATCACATCAAATAATGGCAGCAAAGAATTAAAAATCCTTGCTTCAACTGTTAACGTAGTAGAAACATTACAGCCAAGTAATATTAGTTCGCAAAGTGCTGCCCTAAACGCAAGAATTGTACGTAATATGCAGCCTGCTATAGTAGAATATGGTTTTGTATATAGCAAGAAGCCGTCTCCATCGCTAACTAATGGCGCCATCAAAAAAAAGTGGCACAGGAACGCCTCAAATGGGCAATTATTCGTTCTTGGCAGATAATCTTGACAAAGAAACGCGTTACTATGTTCGTGCTTTTGTAAAAAACGAAGTGGAGATATTATATGGTGAACAGATAGAATTTTCAACAGGTACAAATTCTCTACAAATATCGTTGATATACGCGACTGCAACCGCATCTACAATTGCTGGTATTAGATTTAGTGTTGAGTCTAATGGTGGAAATCCAGTTGAAGAAACGGGGATTTGTTGGAATACAGAACCGTTGCCGACAAAAGACAAAAATTATATTAAGGCCGCAATTAACAGTAGTACTACTATTACTGGTTTAACGCCTAATACAACATATTATCTGCGAGCTTATGCTAAAAATTCTGAAGGGGAAGTATATAGTAATCAATATACGAGAAAGACATTAGATGGTACGCCTACTGTAACAACAGCAAGTTATCCTGCTTCTACCGGAATAGATTATTTGACAATATCAGGAACTTCAAGTTCTCCTGACAACATTCCTATAATAAGGCAAGGAATATGCTATAGTAGTTCTTCTTCTGTTCCAACAATAAATGATTTGGTTGTTATTGCGTCTGACTTGTCTTCTCCTTTCTCATGCCAAATATCAGGACTTAAAAGTGGTACAAAATACTATTGTAGGGCATTTGCGGAAAATGAGTATTCAGTAGGATATGGAAAGGTGATATCTGCTTCAACTGAAAGTAAAATGACTACATTGACAGGGTATATTTATGACCAAGACAATATGCCAATAAATGGAGCACAAATTCAATGCGGTAGTTATCAGGCAGTTTCCAATAACAAGGGGTATTACGAATTATCATTCTATACGACAAAAAATACCAATACATTTTCCGTGAGTGCTGGTGGCTATGAAACATTACAAAAGACGATTTCAATTACACCTCAACAAAGTAATCAGCATGATTTTTATCTGACGTTATCTGCAAAATTTGATGTAGATCTTGGAACTGGATATTGGGCAGATGGAGCATCATATATGCTTTTTGAATGTAAACAACCAAGTTTAGCAGGTAGAACTACTTCAAAAAACATGAGGATTAAAAATTATCGCTCTATTCCTGTTCCATGGAGTATTACTAACGTTCCATCTGATGGAATTATATTTTCTCAAACAAATGGAACTATTCCCCCTAACAGTGAGATATCAGTAAATGTAACATTTACATATCCAGCAACTAATAATTCACAATTGATGCAATTATCTGATTGTGTTTATGGCTCTAAAGCTTATGTTTGGAATTGGGAATACCTTGCAACAGGAGCCTATGTGTATGAGGTAGGGATAACAAGTTCAGGTGGAGCAAAGGTCGGAGTAACTTGGAAAATAGGATATGACAATTGTGTTGCGGTGTGTCAACAAAACATTTTCTTAAACATTGGAGGCGAAGCATGTGGTTTTACTTTGCATTTCAATCAATTTGTTACATATTAATATTAATACTTATCATTTCTTAATTTCTATAAAACTTATTGTAAAAACTCATTTAACCCCGACGTGCCGATGGGTAATAACAGGCAACCACTAAAATGAAGAAATCAATATTTTTTGCTTTATTGCTATTCCTCCTATCGTTGCCTGCTATAGCCAACGATAGGAGTGAGATGAATATACGTGGAAATGTGACGGAAATATATGAAAGAAGCAAGTATCTTGACAAATCCAATACACTTGTTGATGTAAAGGGAGGGCTATTTGACAATGCCAGTTTTTTTTCAGCTGTTTATTCAAACGAGCACATGGGAAGAGCTATTGACAGAAAATGGTTTATGTCACAAATTTCAGATTGCGAAATCCAATTTAATGAATTTGGCAATATAATATCCATAAAATCAGTCTGGGAGGACGGAGGGGAAATATATTATTCATACGACAGGAACCAACGTGTAAGAGAAAGAGATGCCCGTTCTGAATATGGCAATCAGAATGAAGGCGTTACATCATACAATTATGAAGTTGGTGACAACGGAAAAGTGGTACGCGAATATGTTACGACACCTGATTTGCAATATACAATCAAGCACCAATATGACAACAATAATCAATTAATTCGCTCCATTTACGAATTGGGAACTACAGAGTTCTTCTTTACTTATATCTCAAATCAATTACGAAGTATAGTCCTTAAGGGTTTTTGGGGAGACGGCATTGACGCTTCATTCAAGATTGAATATAATACGCATGGAGATATTTCTTCTGTCACTTCGACAGGCAAAAGGGGAGCCTATGAATCTGAAAGAGTAACTACATTTGAATATCAATATGATAGTTATGGCAACTGGATTTATAGACAGGGGAGAACTGTCTTAAAAAATGGTGTTGAATATAATTTTCAAACAACTAGGAGTTACACTTACAAATGATTTAGTGTAAATCAGCAATCCCGATTCTATTTCCTACTCAAATGACTGATAAACACGGTATTACACAGGTGCTTTGCCAAAATCCAAGGGGATAATCCAGAAAATACCTGCCTTCTTTTCTCTGACAGGTCCTTTAAGTCCGTAGATTTTGATCTCAACTGAAAAAAGGTTGTCACTTTGTGGAGTCAGTACAACATTCCAAACAGGTACAGTGGTATGCGGTTTTGGTAACCGATGTCGGTATTGTCAACGGCAAGGAAACTAACTTTATGCATGGAAGCTTATCCAAAAGATTCTTTGAAATTTATGTTAGTCAATGAGTGGTCTCAATGATTTGAAGCATCTGTGCCGGTGTCACAACATGTGGCTCATTTGGGTAGTGCTTAAGATTACCAGTCACAAGAAATGAGTCTTCTTTGGACAATGCTACCTCATAGAAAATGCGGTCATCTTCATCTATAAAATTTTTTTCGGAAGGTGTCCGTTCTACGTTAGTTCCAGATTGGACAATGTATTCTAATAAGGTGCTTTGTTCTTCTTTACTGATATGTAGATATGAGCGCGAAAGAACGTCCCTATATTCCGAAAGTATTTCGTCATTATAGAGAAGTTTGATGTGACCATTGAATAGATGTGCAACAACTTTTGTGGTGGCAGAGTCTAAATTATGAGTTAGGTACGCTGACACAAAAACGTTAGTGTCGATTACAGCATATATCATACCGTCGTTTTTTGTTGACGTTCTTTACGTTCACGTCGAGATTTTCGAATCTCTTCATTAATCTCCTCCAGAGTGAGTTCAGGGCGGTTGCTGCGGTCAGTAGAGTATAAAGTTCTTAACGCACGTTGTCCGGCATTACCGTCCTCGGCGCTAATCTTAAAAGGAATGGTACGTGTTCGTACGACAGCATTAATGAAAACATTCATTGCCGCATTAGCACTCATGCCAAACTGTGCGCAGAGTGCGTCAAACTGAGTCTTGATATTACCATCTACTCGTATAGTCATCGTTGATAGTGCCATAATTTTGATTGCTTTTAGACTGCTAATTGATAGCATAGTGATGTTATTTCGACTGCAAAGATATTGATAAGTTTTCATTTGTGCAAGGAAATGGGGCAAAAAAGTACTTCCAAGTACTAAAATCGGTGCAAATTTAGTACTTGCAGGTACTAAGTCGGGTGTAACAGTTTAATTGGAAATTTGGTTATTAACATAAAATACAAGATATGATGAAAAAATCAATCGTTTCTTTTATGATTTTAGTGGCGGCAATGCCGTCGCTGTTTGCGCAGCGGTCTGACGACTTTCAGAAGTATCGTCAGCAGATGCACAAAGACTTCAATGACTTCAAACAGAAGACGCAGGAGGAGTATGACGCGTTCCGCAAGCAGATGAACGAGGATTACGCCAACTTTATGCGTAATGCGTGGAAACCCTATCAGTCGCACGAGGCGGAGAAACCAAAAGAAGAGAAGACGTTGCCGCCTGTGGTGTATAAGGAGCCTGCGCCCGCTCCAGCTCCGAAACCGCAGCCCAAGCCAAAAGGAGAAACAAAGCCTGCGCCGGACGTAAAGCCAACGCCTCAAGGTGAAACAAAGCCCGCGCCTGACAACAAGCCAACGCCCGACGTAAAGCCTCAAGGAGAAACAAAGCCTCAACCTAAACAGGACACGAAGCCGCAGGAACAAACGGCTCCGCCGACAAATCCAAAGCCAGCGCAGATACCTGTGCAGAAGGACGTGGTGGTAGTGCCGCCGCCGGCTCCGGCTCCCGAGCCCATAGCACCGGTGAAGCCGAAAGAAGACACTCCGACAAAGAAAGTGTCTGTCTCTTACTACGGCACTCTTCTGACCCTGCCGTTCCCCGCCAACGAGACTCTGAAACTGAAGGCACTAAACGAAAATGCGCTGGCGGACGCATGGCAGCAGCTGTCGAAGCCGGCGTATGACGCGACAGTGAAATATGCGCTTAGCATGCGCAGCTCAAAGAAGCTCTGCGACTGGGCATACCTCGACGCTCTGCGCCACATAACCGAAAAACAGTATGGCAAGACTAACGAGGCAGTGCTGGTGCAGGCGTTCCTGATGTCGCAGTCCGGCTACCGCATTCGCATGGCTATGGGCAACGGAAAACTTCACCTGCTGATAGCCAGCAACTATTTCATCTACAACATGAGCTATTTCCTGCTCGGTGACACGCGTTTCTACCTTATAGACGGCTGTCAAGACCAAAGGATGCAAATCTGTGAGGCAAAATTCGACAACGAGAAGTCGCTTGCCATGCAGATTGGTCAACTGCCGCTGTTCGGCATGGAGGCCACTCCTGCACGCAAAATGACATCGGACAAGGGGCTCACCGCCACGGCCAGCGTCAACAAGAACCTGCTCGACTTCTTTAGCGCATACCCAACCTCGCAGGTTGTCAACAACTTCACGTCGCGCTGGGCGGCGTATGCTAACACGCCTATTGAACAGGCCGTCAAGGATCAGTTATACCCTCCGCTCAAGAAGGCGATAGAGGGCAAGGACGAACTCACGGCTGTAAACCTGCTGCTCAACTGGGTGCAGACGGCGTTCGTGTATGGCTACGACGACAAGGTCTGGGGACACGACCGAGCGTTTTTTGCGCAGGAAACACTCTACTATCCCTATAGCGACTGTGAGGACCGCGCTATACTGTTCTCGCGACTGGTGCGCGACCTCACGGGACTCGAGGTAGTGCTGCTCTACTATCCTAACCACCTTGCCGCGGCAGTGCATTTCAACACCGACGTGAAAGGCGATTACCTGACATATAATAATAGGAAATTCACGGTTTGCGACCCGACTTTCATCAATGCCAATGTCGGGAAGACCATGCCTGATTTCCGCAATGTGCAGGCAAAAATCATAGTGCTCGGTAAATGACGCACAAACAAAAGATATATTTGATGGCAGCGGTTGTTGCGGCGGTTGTGGTCGCAGCGACCTCCGCTGTCGCATGGCACCTCGTGCGTCAGAGTGAAAAACTGCACAATACAGGCGATATAACGCACTCAACCGATGTTTACGGCACTTATGACGACGGCATGCCACCTGCCGACAAACGCTTTGTGGGTGAATGGCAAAATGCGGACAATCCCAGTTGGCACCGTGTCTATTACGATGATTATGAGGCTGATGGATACTACTGGGGCAAAGAGTGGCACGAGGACGAGAACATCGAGGAGGAGGACCTCGTGTTTCACGGTAACGGCTGGTTTCTATGGAAAGTTGAAGACAAAATGCTCCGCGAACTGCACTGCATGGACGGCTCAGACGTGAAAGTGCCTAAAAGTTATAGGTCTGAATTCAGCGGGCGAGGGGAACTGATTCTTACGGACAAGAAATTCAAAGACACGGTATTTCGTTTCAGGCGTCAAGAATGAGCATTTGAAGAAGAGTTTACTTGATTTTGTTGTGGCACTGTCTAATGCTGTGGCAGTGCCACTTTTTTTTTGTGTGTAATTTGTGTGTAATTTGTGTGTAATCAGTTCGGTTAGCGCATATTGGATTTATTTTCCAACCAGTTATATTTTTTTGCTGTTTTAGAAAAAAAAAGTAACTTTGCAATAAGTATATATTTGCGGTAACCAATCTATCTCATTCAGTATGAAAAAAAGTTTTTTTCCACTTTTTTTGTTATTTATATTTTCTGTTCATGTTTTTTCGCAGGCTTGGGACGGCGTTACTGTAAAGGCACCTGCGTTGAACGGTACTGAATATACGATTAACACCCCTGCGGAATTGGCGTGGATAGCGGCTCAAAAACAGACTTTTGCGGGCTACTCATTTGTCATGACCCAGTCGTTGGATTTGGGTGGACAAGACCAAGTGACATGGACCCCGATAGGCAGTGAGGCCATTCCGTTTGAGGGGGATTTTAACGGCAATTGCTTCACTATAAGCAATATGACGCTTAATGGTATATCGGGCAGGATGACCGACTACGGACTATTCGGCGTGATTGGCGAGAATGGCCGTGTTCATGACCTTGCTATTGAAAGCGGTAATATCTTTTTCGACTTCAAACGATATGTGGGTGCCTTTGCCGGCAGGAACAACGGGACAATTGACCATTGTTTTTCTCTTATACGAATTTTTGTCGATCAGACTGACATTGTAGGAGGTATTGCTGGTGAAAACCGTGGAACGATAGACCATTGTTTTCAGGGCGGTTACATCGAATTCGCGCGTGATAATGTAGGCGGACTTGTGGGGCATAACGTTGGCGTGGTTTCTAACAGCTATGTTTCGGGCTTTACTTATGCCGTTGGTGCAGGTGGCGTGGTGGGCATCAATGAGGGCACGTTCACTAATGTGTATTTAGACCAGCAGATGGGTCCTATGCAGCCGGGCAAAGACGGACTGGTAGAAGGTATTGTGGTGGCTGCATTCACAACAGATATGTACGACATTTTCAAGAACGACCCCGATTGGCTAACTGATAGTGATTTGTATCCGCAGTTGGCATGCTTTGCCGAAAAGTCGCCTGATGCGTCAATCGTTGCTGTGTCGCCAGTGATAATGCCCACCCAAAACAACGGTTCAACTCAGCGCGCAGAGAGCGTGACAAAATCTTTCTCACTATGCGTACTTAATGACGTCGAATGGTTCAACGGCGGTGAGATGACGTCGCTTGGAGAGGAGATTGTGAAAATAAATGGTGGCAGCGCCGTGGTCTCGCGTCCATGTTCTTTGACCGATGTTAGACTGACAGTAACAAAAAACGGACATTCACGCACGGTACTTATTAAGGTAAAGGGCTATGACCGCTTTACTCCGGGCATAATAGGCAATAGGGCAAAGGCATGTAGAGGGGATATATTCAAGTTCAGCCACAAAGAAAAAGGTGGAGAGGTGAGGAATGCTTCTGGCGGACGCGACGACAACACAAGACTGTTCCCATACCATTATAAGTTTGAGAAATATGTGCTTCAAGACCTTGATGGCGACGGCATTTTAGAAGATACCACGCTTATTGGCACCCAGTTCGTTACGTCAGTAGATTATAAAGACTTTATGATATTTGCGGATGAGAACGGGCATTTTATGTACAAACGATATGTTCATGATAGCATGTGCCAACTCGAGTACGTGGAGTCGGGTGGCGCATACTACCTCACAGTGTTTGATAGTTTTGACGCCGGCGAGATTGATAGTGAAGTGGAGGTGTTGTTCGGCGTGCCTCGCGAACTTCACATTCAGAACGTGCGCGAAGCTAAAGGCGGTGAAGGACCATACGACTATAATTGGCACTTGACGCAGAAGTCGGTCAATTATGTGACTGGAACAGAAACAATAGTTAAAGATAGTGTTCAGTTGCCGTGGCCCGATGAATTTAACCACACTGACCCCGAATACACGCTGGAAATCACACAGCCTGGCGAATACTATTTCTATCGCGGCTCGCTCGACAAGTTCTGTTCTACTCAATCGTACACTCAAAGTGAAGGCGTAAAATTGTTCATTGTGTATGACGAATTTAAGCCAGGAGTAATATCAAACAAGGAAAACGGGTATTGCACGACAGCGGTGAGCGGTTCGATAGGCAGTGTTGAAGACGCGCGTGGCGGCGACGGACGAATAGAGTACAGGTGGCTGTGCGATGGTAATGTGATAGAAGGAGCCACAACGGCTGAACTCAAACTTTCAACCATGACGTTTGAATATGGACGCACCTATCAATTCCAGCGTCAGGCTAAAGAGGGTTCTGGATTTACCGACTGGACTTTTTCTGATAACACGTTTACAGTGACTATTTATGAGGAAGTTATGGCAGGTAAGATAGCCTCGCCACAGTCTAAGGTTTGCCTTGCTGCGGATGCGCAAACGTTCATGGTTGACATCAACAATGTAGCAGCGGCAAGCGGAGAGGGAGATTTGAAATACAGGTGGAATGCCTATGAGCGTCTCAATGGCTCCGACACAAAAATCAGGGACATCGACGAAAACACCTCTGACCTTCACCACGAATTTGACGTGTCGGATATCACTTTCCCGACTACGATAGTATTTAAGCGGCAAGTGAAATCCCAGTTGTGTACCGGCGGATGGAAAACCGCGGAAGGGGAGGCGATAATAACACTTGGCAAAGATGTGAACGAGCAACAAGACGTGTATGTTTGCGGTGGTGAACTACCGTATGACTATACCTATCGCTATTCAGACGGGCGGACTGGCGTTGTCACATTTACCGCGACCGATGAGCAGAAAACCGTCAATGACAGTCAGGCAGACGGCTGTGCGCTTAACGTTACTCTGACGTGTAAGCACTATCCTGCGCCCAAGGTTGATGTGCAGCCGCTGGGCAATATCTGTGAGGATGACACTAAACTCACGATTAATTATCAGATTGCAGACGGTAGTCCTAACGCTTACCGCCTCACGTTCAATGATGCCGCATTATCAGCCGGATTCCAAAACGAGTCTGCTGAACTCACCGGTGATCCAATAGTGGTTGACATACCGGAAACGGCAGGCTATGGTGAGTATGAGGTTACGGCAGAATTTTTTGAAACGGAATCGCAAGTGGGATGTGCACCGTATGTGGTGTCGCTCCATTTTAACATCAGTCTGCAGGGTTTCGTATATCAAAAGTGGGGCGATGTGCTCTTTGTCGATAACAATCCTAACAACCATGAACAGGGCGATGACGATAAACGGTTCGTGTCATTCCAGTGGTTCAAAAACGGCGAACTTATTCCCGGCGCCACGGGGCAGATGTATTACGACCCGTATTTGCAAAACGACCTTAACGCGGTTTATACGGTTCAATTAGTAGGCAATGACGGCACAAGTTACTACACTTGCGATTTCCGTCCGTCATCCTTTACGGGTTTGAATGACGCAGCCGGCTTCGCGCTCTATCCTGTGCCGGTTAGCGTGGGGCAGTCATTTTCGCTTGACACTCCAGTGGTGGGGACCGCCTCGGTTTTGGACGTTACCGGCCGATTAGTAAACTCATTTAAACTCAACGGCTCGCAGCATTATATCATTGCCGCGCCTAACACGGCTGGGACATATCTTGTTCGCGTGGATGCGGCTAATGGGCAGCGCGCGTTCCAAAAACTGGTGGTTAAATAAAAAGGAGGGCGAAACAGTGAAACAGATATTAAAAATACTTTTTATCATACTCCTATTCGCAAGTTTTTCTACGGTGTCGTTTGCGCAGTACCGCCGTCCCGCGCAGACTACCGCAGTAACAAAAAATACCGCGTCAACTCCAATGAGCGCAGCCGCGCGAAAGAAAGCCGCTGCTAAAAGGCGGAAGGCAGCTGCCAAGAAACGCAAACAGGCTGCGAAACAGAAAAGGAAAGCCACTAAAGCAAAAAACAGTCCAGATGTAAACACAACTACAATTCAACAGCGCAGCAGAGAGCCCAAAGACAACCTTGACACCGGCTCGTTTTTCAGTTTCGGGGCTGGCATGGGAGTGAGCAGCCTTGGCTACAAACTTGACGTCGGTTCGAAAATTGTCAGACCTGCGTTTAATGTTGGTTTTGGCTATAGCTATTTCTTTAAGCCATATTTCGGACTGAAGACAGGACTCGAAGTGTCCTCTTACGGCAATAATATGAAATTCACCGACCCGTTTGTCGGAAGGCTTCAGTTTACAGATTATCAGGGTCAACTCTATGACCACCGCATTGACTTTGAGAAGTTCACAGAAAAACAGCGGCTCTATCAGCTTGAGATACCTATTCTTGCGTCTTTCAAGTATAAGCCTCGGAAAATAGGAATGTATGCTGATATGGGTTTGAAACTCGGTATAGCCTTGAGCAGAAACTATCGGCTTGACGATGCCAAGATTGAGCATTCCGCTTATTATGAGCAATGGGACCTCACTATTCGCGATGTCCCGACGCATGGTTTCACAGTAGAGGAAATATCAGACAAGCAAGGCAAGATGCGGGCCCTGTCTCCTGTCAATGCCATGGCTCACGCGGAGCTTGGGATGCTAATGCAGGTTACTCCCCGAGTTAATCTCACTCTTGGGCTCTATGCCGACGTAACGATGAACAACGCCGACCGCTGGGATGGCAAGAGCAAAGATGATATAGGTTTCCGCACTGCGGCTAACAATCTTCCGATGAACGAATATAGCGGTGTGTTCGGCACCAACCTGACGAGCAACTCTCACCCATGGCAGGTAGGGCTGAAGTTTGGGGTGATGTTCACCAACCGCCTCACCGAGGCACAAAAGAAACAGAAGGCAAAGAAAATCTATGAGCGGTGGGCCGAATATATGCCCGAATGCACGTCAATACCTGACACGATTTATGTGCCTGACACGATTTATGTCGTTAATGACATCTATGTCCACGACACGATTTACGTTCGCCCCGACACTTTGGCAGACCAGTCAGTTCCGCTATCTACCGAAGCTAAGCAAGCGCGCCAGCAGATGCATGACCTGCTTTTGGAAACGGTTATTTGGTTTGCGCTCGACTCTTATGTCCCGATTTTGGAGCCTGCTGACATTATAGATTCGGTAGCCGCTATTCTGGTTGCGCATCCCGAACTCAAAATCCATGTCAATGGCCATGCCTGCAAGCTTGGCACTGACGGATATAACCGGAAACTTGCGCTTAAACGTGCGCAGGCTGTAGCGGCTCTACTTGAGAAAAAAGGCGTTCAAAAGGACCAGATGATAGTGGCATCGTTTGGGGCTACGGAACCGTTTTACTACACTGGAGAACACCAATTGGCAAAAGACCGGAGGGTGGAAATAATTCCGGTGGGATTGAAAGCAAAACGACAGCGAAAGTAGTTATAACGTGTTGCTATTGTGCACCATAGACAATATATAAATCAAAACTGTAGTAGATTTGTAACTATAATGTTGCAAAATACAAAATAATTTGCTAATTGAAAAATAATCAATAACTTTGCAAAGTCGAAACTATGACTTTTGACAAAAGTAAAATAATTGTTCAATTTTTTATTGGTGAATGTATGGTTGATATCGGTTCCCTAATCAAGCAGGAAATGCAGCGTCAAGGACGTGGTGTAACGTGGCTTGCGAAGCAGATAGGGCGAGACAGAACGCTAATCTATCGCATCTTTAACAACAAAAGCATTGACACGGATAACCTGCTACGAATTTCTGTCGCATTAAACCATAATTTCTTCGACTTTTATGTTGAGGAATATCGTAAACTCGCACGCTGAAAATTGAGTGTTGTTTTAGAAAATCAAAACCATTGTTTTTCTATTTCCTTTAGACTTGCGAGACTCCATTTCGATTTCTTCGTTTGGCTTATTAGAGCAGTGCTGACCTTGCCGATGTTGACGATTCGGAGATGAGGATTGTAGATAGTGCGCATCGAGCAAGTTCGTATAAGTTCCGCCAAAAACAATTCTTCACAGTACATGAACCCCGGGAAATGAATCTCGGGGTTTTGTTTTGCAAATTCGTTAGTGAAAAGCATAAAAGACCCGTGTCCGGCATATATGTCGCAAACGTTGCTGTTGTGCGCTCCACGGCGTTTGAGCGCAGATATGGCGGAGTAGATACGATAGAGCAGTGTGGAACTGTAGATTGCCTTCCAGATGATAAAATTGATTTTCTTCGGCCGCCTGTTCATGAATGGGTTCTCGTGCCGTTGTGTGGCAGTTGTGTAGATATCTGGTGCAAGCCAGCCGCAGTTGTCAATGGCCTCAAGAGCATACAGCTGCTGCAAAAAGTCAGGAGCCAGCTCAAGGTCAACATTGCATATAGCCGTGAAATCGTAGTCTGTTGATGTCGTGTTCCAAACCTGTTGTGCGGCTCCCAGATAACCTAAGTTTTCCTCGAAAGCAATTAGTTCGCACTTGATGTGTTCGGCAACTGGCGGCTGCCACGTTATTGCAGCGCCGTTGTCAATCACGCTAACTACAGCATTGAAATCTTTGCACGCGGCGGCAGCCGCATCAACAGAGCGGATAAAACGTTCTGCGGCGGCGTAACTTTTGTAATTGACTGCTATAAAGTGGATAGATTTCATTAGTATTCTCATTCTCTGTTTAACCTCAATCGGTCTAATGAGCGGTAGAGTTTTTAATGCTTGATGATATCCGCTATCTGTTGGCATCGTGCCGACCATGTGTTCTTTTTTGCAAAGTCGCGCATGGCAGTTGTGTCGAGTCGTGCAGGGCGCATAACACACTCCTCGATGAACGAATAAAATTCATCGTCAGACGAGTAGAGCGTCACGTGGTCGGCAAACTGTAATGTCTCACCGTATCGGGTTGCCGCCACAGGCTTAGCTGACAATATGTATTCATAGAGTTTGACGGGGTTGACAGAGCGTATCAGGTCGTTGACCACAAATGGCATTACGAGTGCCGTGGCGCTATTCATCGCATCATAGACCTTGTCGTGCGCTATTGCCCCCATGAACTCCAGTCTTTCGTGCTGAGGCAGGTTGGAGGTCCGTATCGGCCCATAGAGTTTGACCCGCAAAGTAGGGTAGCGATCAAGCGCGCGCAATATCAGGGGAAAGTCAAACCATTCGGAAATGGTCCCGATATACACTATGCAGGGTTCAGCAGCGGAGGCGTTGTTGGCTGTCGCATGCTGTGTGGCGTATTGGGCGCACATGTCGTCTGAAATGGCATTGTTGATGATGTCAATGTGCCGCTTGGTGTCGTAACGCTTCTGGAGTTGCGAGGCGAGGTATGATGACGAGCAGAAAACATGATCAGCACGGGTCACTAAATCTTGCTCACACTCTTCGGTGAACTGCTTCAGCTTGGGGTATTTGAGCGTGTAAGGGAACTCCAGCACATCATCCATGCAGTCATATATCACTGTTGGTGTTTTTCCTTCAGACACATTCCACCACAGCAGCGGGTCCGTTACCCATACATAATCGTAGTCCTCAAGCCTTATGTTCATTCTGTTCCATAGCCATCGGTTGACGGTGTACATTGGTTTTATGGGTAACATTGGTATCCTCTCGAAAGGCAGATGACGGAACCCTCTTATCCTCAATGTTTCGTTTCCGCGGGTGTTTAGCCCTTGCCCGGCATGGTTCGACTTGCGGTAAAGCACGTCAATGTCGAAGAACTTGTCAAGTCCTTCAGCGATGAACTGCGGGCGCTGCTTAATCCACCCCCATGGCGTGTGGGTAATATAGAGTAGGCGATGGTTCATAGTGCTGCTTGCAGTAGATTTTTAATGCGCTTAATAAAACTGAAACGCAGAAAAAAGTAAATAATCCGTAATTTCATATAATTTTGCGGCTTGAAGGCTGTCTTGGCTGTATAGTCATAACCTTTTGTGCGGATAGTTTCAAAAATTGAGTCTCGAATTATTGGTCTTGGCGTCGGTCTTACCAAGTTAGAATTGTTTGGTATAGCAGCTAGAATATCTGTTTCCACATAATCAATATCTTTGACAATGTTTTGCCACATATTTGCTCCTTGTTCGGTATTGACTGCGCAAAAAGATATGCCTGTGGTTGCATCTAAAGTTTTGAAAAGTTTCGCTCCGCCCCAAAAATCGCCCAACGTAATGTCCGAAACTCTATGTTGTGTGGCGAAAGGGCACTCGTAACATGACTCTCTGCTAACGAAACCATTCATAAATGCGTATAGGTAAGGCGACAGACTGTATGATGGTAGAGTAGAGCGTTCACCATTCTCGTAATCCACGATTTCTGCCCCTCCCCATTGGCTGTTATCTCTGAATTGGTATTGTGTAACTTTACTGCCTCTTTGTTTTTCTAAATGTCTAATGTGTGTGTCAAATAACCATTGACTTGGCACACCATGACATATTATATCGCTGGTGATGAGGTATGGATGTTGTTTGTCTTTGCTGATGAACGATTTCAATGCGGCTACTTGGCAGCCTGTTCCCACAAAATAGCACCAGCGTTGTGCTTGTAAATGTGCCTTAATTTCTTTAAAAGTTACATCTGAAATTTCACTCTGTATGTATTTTGAACCTCTTAGGGCTTCAAGTTCTTCTAATGTAGTGGCAGTTGTATGGCGTAATTTGAGTTTGTTGTCAAATGCCGCACCATATACGATTCCACTATTTTGGATTATCCATTTGGCAATAGCATAAAAAATTCCACCAGACGAACTGCGTTTACGTTCTTCCGATGCTTTTAATTGACATGCATATATGTGCTGCGGCTGCGAACTAGTGCTTACTGCGGAAGGCATTGGGCATACTGCTCTGCAGGTGTTGCAGTTAATGCATGAGTCAGTTTCTATTTTGGGATAAAGGAAACCTTCGGCATCCGCTTTCATTGAGATACAATTAACAGGGCATACAGAAATACATGCTCCGCAGCCACAGCAAGCGTGTTTATCCACAGTGTCAAGATATGTCAGCGGTGATGGCATTCTTCAAGAAGTTTATTGTTTTAATGCGCTGAATGTTAAGCGTCTTTTGAATCTTAAGATAATCGGATGACCTGACAGCATGTAAATCTGATATGCCGAGAAGTGTGAGTAAGTCCGTTATGCGTGAGGCAAACTGAGAGGGCATAAAGATGTTAAGTTCTTTGCCAAAATTGATGGCGAACGCTGTGCCATGAAATGAGTTTGTTATTACATGGCTACTGTGCAACATTAGCGAAAGGAAATGTTGCGGGCCAGAAAGTTTGATTGTGATGTCGGCTAACTTGTCGTTAAGGATAGATGTGCTCATTGCTACCACCTTCAATTTTTTTTCAGCTGCAATATGTCGTGCACAATCAAAAATCTTATCACTGTTTGCAATGTTATAAGGTGTGTATAAAAATAAGTAATCGTCTTTGATGATGCGTGGGAGTGCGTAGTGTTTCCAATCTTCAGCAGTTAGCATAAATGTCGGGTCAATTAGTACTTGGCTGGAAATACCAATCTTGTCAAGCATTTTTTTTGCTGAAAATTCACGAACAGATATAGCACTATAATTATTTAGTTGCTCTCGTAGATAGTCTTGTTGTTGCGGTTCAAGAGCCTTCATGCCGATTGAAGACGCGTATGCTATTTTTTTACCTATGATTCCTTCAAAAAAATAATGTCGGTCAACTCCCTCATTCCAAAAGAAATTCCATACTTGGTCACTTCCTGTAATGTATAAATCCGTTGTCGGAATCACTTGCGCAAAATCATCACTGCTGTTTATAGGAGGAGTTAGTTTGCAATACCTTGCTATGAAATTGCTGAAAAGTTTTTCTTCGTGTCTATATATCGGATAATAGAATATGCGCCTTAAAAATCGGCTAAAGCTTCGTTTGGCATCTTTCCAATATCGTTGGTGAGTTACGCGTTCAGGAATGTAGTTGATGACTATTACATCGTCAATGCCTACCTGTTTTAGCGTGTTATATGACGCTATTGTTTGCAATGCAGACCCAGCGTTGAACCCAACGTGTATTGTTATTAATGCAGCAGTCATTTGGTTAAGAATTTTATTATTCGTTCGCAGGCTTTGCCGTCACCGTATGGATTGACAGCTGTAGCCATGACGGAATAGTATTGCTCATCGTCAAGCAGCCGTTGTACTTCGCTGACGATTAGCTGCTTGTCGGTTCCCACGAGTTTGACAGTCCCGGCTTCGACAGCTTCGGGGCGCTCTGTGGTGTCACGCATAACAAGAACGGGCTTGCCAAGTCCTGGAGCTTCTTCCTGTATCCCGCCCGAGTCGGTGAGCACAAGTGTGCACTCCGACATCAAATTAACGAACGGGAGGTATTCGAGTGGCTCAATGAAGAACAGGTTGTCATGCCTCGTTTTGCTAAAAACATCGTTAATAGGTTTACGGACATTGGGGTTGAGGTGCATGGGATACACGAAATCCACATCGGCATTGTGTTCGGCTAACTGTTTGATGGCCTCGCAGATGTTGATGAAGCCTTGTCCAAAGTTCTCACGCCGGTGGCCTGTAATCAGCACGAGTCGTCTGCCGTTAATGAGTCTTGAGGTGTCATAGCCCGCTTCCGCCAACTCTTTTTTCGTGTTAGCCTGTAATGCGTAATCTTGTTCTATTTTTTTGCGCACCCATTGCAGAGCATCGATAACGGTGTTTCCGGTAACGAATATCTTGCTGTCGCTAATGTTTTCTTTTAGAAGGTTTTGTCGGCTCAGCTCTGTCGGCGCGAAGTTCAGTGAGGCAATGCGTGATGTCAGTTGCCTGTTCATCTCTTCAGGCCACGGGCTGTAGATGTCGTTTGTCCGCAATCCGGCTTCGACATGAGCTACCGCAATGCGTTTGTAGAATGCGGCGAGTGCTGCCGCGGTTGATGTGCCGGTGTCGCCATGCACAAACACAAGGTCTGGGTTGTAGTCCTCAAGCACGCTGCGCATTCCTGTGAGCACGCGGCAGGTGATGTCGTACAGGTCCTGACCCTCGTGCATGATGTTGAGGTCATAGTCGGGTTTCACGCCAAAAAGGTGCAGTACTTGGTCAAGCATTTGGCGGTGTTGCCCTGTAACGCATACCTTGGTGGTAAATCTGTCAGGACAACCTTTAAGGGCATTGACCAAAGGGCACATTTTTATTGCTTCAGGACGAGTGCCAAATACTATAAGTACCTTTTTTATTGTCATTCTGTTGCAGCAATTTTTGCGTGTTCTTTATCTTCTGCTTTGGCGAGAAGTATAAACATTGCCATTATTGGAGTAAAGAACATTGATGATATGAAAGATAGTATGAATAGGGTTAAGATTAATGTTTTACCGCACAAATCAGTCTTCTTTGCAGAGTGAAAAAGGAATAGTATATAAAATATAAGTCCTACGATTCCCGTGCGTATCATAAATTCTTGGATTGTGTTGAAATACAGTTCATCATCTTCGAAAAATAGGTACATGTTTGAACCTATAATGTGCTGCTTAATTTTGTCTGTATTATCTTGACCAAATATCTTTTCAGAAGTTGAAAAGTGTTGGAAAACGTAGTAGCCTCTAAAAATTCTGATAAATCCCGATAAGTGCGTGTCTTTGTTGTTACCACCAATGTTTTCGATTTCGCTCCGACGTTCAAGCATTTCTTTACCCTTGTTTGTTTCAATGAAAAATAGCGTTGATGCAATTGCGATTATGGTGAATAGCAAAACTACAATCAAACGCCTTTTAATAGAAATACCTCTATCAAAAATTTCAAAAACGCAGTAAAGCGTTCCGATAACGCCTATTCCAACTAATCCATTTCCAGATTGAGATAGAAGAATCGCGACAGCAATGATGGCAGCATAAAAGAAATGGAGAACTCGGCTGCGGTCAAATAATTCAATGCAGAACAATGGAAGAACATATTGACAAAAAATGGCGGGTTCACTGAAAAAAGACGCTGAACGGCCCGTATATGTCATATAATCGTAGTACTCTAATGCGTTTTGAACGTTTAGAGCCAATGGGAGTGATGTGATGATACCTCTAATCCTTACACCTGTTGTATAGAAAGAAAACTCTTGCAAAAAGAGAAACGCAATGCATATAGTGCTAATAATCCGATAGTATTTAAGAAAAGTTTCCCTCTTTACGCAACTGTAGAACATCAAAAACATTAAAAAAGTTCGTCCCCATCCTAACGAAACTGTAGTCCTGATGCTGCTGGCATGCATGAAGTGCGTTAAAAACCAGAAGATAAAATATAGTGAAAGTATGCGTGGCAGCTTGTTGTCATAGCCATAAAATAGAAGATATGGAATGATTAGAAGTGTGAGCAAAATAAAGGCAAAATCAAATTTTCCCCAACCATAGGTCTGCAAAAGCGGTGCTAACAGCAGACTCATCATTACTATCTTATTAAAAAGATCCTTCATGAATTGTTGACCTGCCTAATACTCTTTAGATGGTTTATGATTTTGCTAACCATGGCATGATAATGGTAAAAGCATGTTAGTATTGCATTTTGTATTGCAGGTAGTCTGCGATATGCTTTGATATATTTTTTACGGGCATTCAATATCATTTCGCTTTGTGAACTGCTGTCATATAATTTTGATATTGTTAAGCCATGATCGTGGATGTATGAAAGGTCAAAAGCAATATAGCAATGCTTGTCAAAATCCATGATTTTTTGTCCCAAAAATCTTTCTTCGCAATATAAGAATGTGATTTCGTCAAAAAAACCTATACTCTCAAACAATTTATAATCAGTAAACAAAAATGCTCCTGGAATTATTCCTACTCGTTGTGTTGACTCTATGCCGCAGTTTTCTTCATATTTATGTTTTTTGTTTTGCAACAAGAAACAGTAACTGCGTATGTCATATGCAAAATCAGGCACTTTTAGTGTTTGGAAAATGGTGTCATTACCATTTGTGTCCACTTGTCGCGGGGCGATAAAACCTATATCGTCAATAGCAAGAAAACGTTTTATAAGTTTGTCTATGACATTAATGTTGAACCGGATGTCGTTGTTTATTATACACACATATTCAGGTGAATATTTTTTTGCATAACGTAGTCCAACATTGTTGCCGGCTGCGTAGCCGCCATTTTCTGGACTCTGGATTACATCTACCTGTTTGCAGTTGGAATAGCGAGCAGACAGATATCCGAAAGCATCGTTTGGAGACGCATTGTCAACAACAATTATCTTATCGTGTTCCGGAAAGTCAGACAGCAATTCGTCAACAAGTGTTTCGGTCCGTAGATAGGTCTTATATGTAAGAATAATGAAGGCGCAGCGCACCATATTGAATTTGCAAACTATTTGTTATTAAGGGTTGTATGACACGTCGTTTTCGGCGGCGATAGACACGTTTTCGTTGACAGGCAGGCGATACTCCTTGCTTGCCACTTCGTAGAGTCGCAGTGTGGTGAGCAGGCGATTGAGTGTTTCGTCGCGTTTCGAGCTTGACAGTTCACACTCCCAGATGGTGAATACATACCAGTTCATGGTGCGGAGCAAGTCGTTGTTGCGTGCGTCGCGCTCGCAGTTGCGGCGGATTTTATCCTGCCAGAACGCGGTGTTCGACCTTGGCATGCGGCTTTGGCATTCGTGTCCGTGCCAAAAGCAACCATTGATAAACACTGCCACATTGAGACGGCGCAGAACTATGTCGGGCTTGCCTGGCAAAGACTTGACGTGCAGGCGGTAGCGGTAGCCGTGCTTCCACAAGAAACGCCTAACCAGCATTTCTGGGCGGGTATCTTCGGAGCGTATGCGGCTCATGCAGTAATGCCGCTGCTCTGGCGTCATGCGGTCTGCCATCAGTCAGTGCCTATTTAGGGGGCTAATTTGCGGACACGCTATTGGCATGCCCGCAAATTTTGCCTGTTGAAGTCTTGTCTGTTAATTCAAGTCCCATGCGAGTGCTGACGCTCCGAGGATGGCGGCATCCGACTCTTTGAGGGTTGAGAACAGTACCTTGATTTTGCCTTTCCACTGCGGCATTACATTGTCGTTGAGGGCTTCCACTACAGGGTTCATTATCAGGTCCCCCGAGCGTGTGAGCCCGCCGAAAAGCACTATTGCTTCGGGCGAGGAGAATGCCACGAAGTCGGCAAGTGCCGCTCCGAGCATGTGGCCGGTGAACTTGAAGATGTCAAGAGCCAGTTCGTCGCCTTGTGAGGCTGCGTCAAACACGTCTTTTGAGCTTATGGTTTCGGCTGGTATTTGGCGGAGCAGGCTTGGTTTGTCGGTCGTTTCCAGTTGCTCGCGAGCTGTGCGTGCCACGCCAGTGGCAGAAGCATACGCCTCGAGGCAGCCGGTCTTGCCGCAACCACATTGACGGCCGTTGTTGCGGACCATGGTCACATGCCCCAATTCGCCGGCAAAGCCGTCGTGTCCGTAAAGTAACTCACCGTTGACGATGATGCCGCTGCCGACACCAGTGCCAAGTGTAATCATGATGAAGTTCTTCATGCCGCGTGCCACGCCGTATGCCATCTCACCCATCGCGGCGGCGTTGGCGTCGTTGGTTATGCGAACTGGAAGCCCAACCTCTGCTGACATCATGTCGGTGAAATTGAGTATCACACCATGTCCTGCCCATTTAAGGTTAGGGGCATTCTCTATCGTGCCTTTGTAGAAGTTGGCATTGGGTGCCCCGATGCCGATTCCGCGGACATCAGACATGCTATATTCTTTGTTGACTAATTTTTTTACGGCTTCCGAGAGGTTGTGGATGAACTCATTGGGGTCTGATGTGTCGTCAGAACGGATGGCTGTTTGGGTTAATACTGAACCGCGGGCGTCCACAAGCCCGATTTTGGCGGTCTGACCGCCTATGTCGATTCCGACTACATAAGGTTTTTCCATGATAATTTATTTTTAGTTTGTCTTAATCTTTCGCCTATTTGCTTTGTGCGGCGTCTTCGTTGACATTTTTGCTGCCAGTCGTCGCATAGAAGAGAATGTATGCCAGTGCCGCAATTGGTACTATGTAGCACAGCAGCATATTGTGTGCGTGGTCTGCCACCAAGCCTTGAATTAGAGGTAAGATGCCACCTCCGCAAACAAGTGCCATGAATATGCCTGATGCGGCAGGAGTGTATTTGCCTAACCCTTCAGTGGATAGATTAAATATATTGCCCCACATCACCGAGGTGCACAAACCAGACAACATGACAAATATCATTGACACTGGAAGTTGTTGACCAAACAGGTTGACGGTGAGAGTTGATGGAAGAACCATGACGAGTATGAGGAAGCAGATTGCTGTGGCACTAACCGTTGTAAGCATCGTTCTTGCAGAAATTTTTGCTCCTATGGCACCGCCAATCATACGTCCGCAAAGCATTAGAAGCCAATAGACGCTCACTACGCTACCAGCAACTTTAGGACCTATGAGCGGGTCATTTGACATATACAGGTTTGCAAAATTAGGAATGCCGACCTCTACGCCCACGTAGAAAAATATTGCTATCGCACCGAGTGTAAAGTGCAGAAATGCGAGCGGACCATATTGTTCCCTCCTGTGCTGACGTCTGTTGGCAAGGCGTTCTTTTTTCTCTTCGGCTGTTTCCATGTGAGGCTCTGGTATCGCTGTGAAGAAAATGACTAATCCGGCGATTACGAATGTTACCAAAGCGATAATCATAACCGGCGCTGCGTCCTCTATGTTGGCTTTAGCCACTTCATTGCCTATCAAGTAACCAACCAGAATAGGGGTTATCGTACCGCCAACAGAATTAAACGAACCACCAATCAGGCAAAGTTGATTGCCGCGGTTTCCACCGCCTCCAAGAGTGTTAAGCATCGGATTGACAACCACATTAAGCATACACATAGAGAAGCCTGCAATAAATGCTCCGACAAGGTATATGGCGAATGAACCGGCTGACCCGGAATACCACTGAATTCCAACACCGGCAAGGCCAAAAGCAACTGCCATGAGTGAGGTAACTTTGTAGCCTCGACGCCTAAGCAGATAACCGGCAGGTATGCCCATAAATGCATAGGCTATAAAGTTTGCTGCCGTGCCTAATTGGGATAGGGTATCGCTAACCTCAAACTGATTTTTGACAATCACGCCCATCGAGCCTGCGAGATTGGTCACAAAGGCTATCATAAAAAACAAAAGAAACATCACTGCTATGGGCAGAATGTTGGATTTTGAATATCCTTGCTGCATAATATTAGATTTGATTTTGACTATATGATTTTTTTCAACTACAAAGTAAGCAAAAAAAATCCACATACGCAAATTTTAATGTCCGCTAAAATGCTAATTCTGCGACAAAAATAAGGACTGATATCTTTTGTTTGGTATCAGCCCTGTTGGTTAGTTTTGATGTTGCCAAATCAATTAAAACAAAGCCCTGTGCAAAAAGCGTTTCCCGTTATTGTATCAGAGTGATGTTTTCGGTTTTGTATTTGTCTTTTGGCTGCGGGTTTTCGGCGGGGTATCCGATGACAATAGTGGCCAGCGGGATAAGGTTTTCTGGCAGTTCAAGCACTTGGGCAATGCTTTGGCAGCGTTCTTGGATAGGGTAGGCTCCAGTCCATACGGCTCCCAGTCCGGATGCGTGTGCGGCAAGCAGGATGTTTTCGGTCACGGCAGAGCAGTCCTGAATCCAGAAGTCGTGGCCGTCGCCCTCCATGGCCTTGTTCATGTCGCCGCAAACCACTATGGCGAGCGGAGCGTTGCGCAGCATGCCGCCGTGTGGGTTGGCGTCGGCAAGTGCGTCCAGTGTTTCCCTGCGGCTTACCGCCACGAGGTGCCACGGCTGCAGATTGCGGGCTGTGGGGGCTGCCAGACCTGCGCGAAGAAGGGTGTCAACAAGTTGGTCACTCACGAGGTCGGAAGTGAATGCCCGGACAGAAGTGCGGGTCATGATGGCACTGATGGCGTCCATCTTAGCGGGCTGGCAGGGCTTGTTGCCGCTCAGCAACTGATAGCACAGCACACAAATAACGCAGCACAATAGCGCGATGATAATTGCATAAGTTTTCATAATTGGATGTTTAAGTGATTATTAACGGTTGTTTAATTGTTTTTTTTCCAATGTTCACTAAGCCATTGTATTGCCTCTTCATAACCCTTGAGTCCGTGTCCTATGATTGTGTGTGCGCACACATCTGTGAGCAGCGATGTGCGGCGGAATGACTCACGGTGTGTGATGTCAGTGATGTGGACTTCCGCCACGGGTGTTTCTATGGCTTCCACAGCGTCGTGCAATGCCACCGAAGTATGTGTGTAGCCGCCGGCGTTGAGCACGATGCCGTCCGCTTTGCCAAAACCATACTCATGCAGCCAGTCGATTAGTTGGCCCTCATGGTTACTCTGCAGGCATGTCAGCTGAACGTTGGGGAATGCTGTCCGCAATTCTGTGACATAGTGTTCAAACGGCGTGTTGCCGTAAATCTCGGGCTTGCGTTTGCCGAGCAGATTGAGGTTCGGGCCGTTGATTATGATGATTTTATTCTCCATAGTCCATGTCATCTCCACCGTCGTCCATGCCGCTTTCCTGACCTTTTTTGTCTTTATTCTTGTCGCGTTTCATGTTGCCGAAGCTCCATGTGAGCGTTAGGCTATAGGAGCGTCCACGCCAACGGCGGTCCACTTTCTGATAGAAGTTGTCGCCCCATTTTTCTTGTGCCCTGTTGCGGCTGTCCAATAGGTCGCGCACGTTGACTGCGAGTGCAAGTTGGCGGTTAAGAAACGTCTTGCGCAGTCCGAGGTCGATGGCATAACTTAGCGCGCGCTTGCCTTGTGCCACCAGTGTGGGCGAATCGTAGCGTGCTGTGATTTGACCGCTGAACGTCTTGGTAAACATGAAGTTGGCATTGAGCTTCGCGCTGCCTGCCCACCTCTGTTGTCCGGCAATATGGATGTCATATTTACCGTCAAAGAGGTAGTCACCGGCATGTAGCCTTTGCCAGTAGCCATTGGCAGACAAGGTGAGTTGAAGCCATGTGCTGAAACGTCCTTTCCACACCACTTCAAGTCCCGCATCTTGTTTCTTTCCCATGTTGGTCCACGTCGCTTCCATGCGGTTAAGGTCGGTGTTGAAGTATCGTATTTGCTGTATGCAGTCGTCGGTGAAGCGGTAGAAGAATCCTGCGCTGAGCGTGTGCTTCTCCCACGTCTTGAGGTAGTTGAGTTCGACCGATGATGTGAATTGTGGCATTAGGCTGCCGTTACCGAACGTCACATTTTCGGGGTCTGCGAGGTTTTTATAAGGATCAATCTGCCTTCCGCGCGGTCTGTCAACTCGCCTCGTGTAGTTGGCCTGCAGTTCGTGCCCGCCGGGGAATGTGTAGTTGAGATATGCGCTCGGAAACCATTGCCAGTAGTTTTTTGTGGGGTTGCTTACGCCGTCTGATTTTGTTTTGCGCTGCATATATTCGCCACGGAAACCCAGCTGCAGGCTCAGCCGATCCCAGAAGCGGTCACCGTATGTAACATAAACGGCATGTATTTGCTCGCGATAGTCAAACTTGTTGTGGAAATATGGCAAATCGTTGCCGTCAGCGTCTTCCGCGTCCGCCCCGCTCTTCTGGTCCTGCAGTGTGGTGTTCCAGCCAGCCTCAAGGCGTCGGTTTTGCGTTATCTTAAAGGTATAGTCGACTTTGAATTCCCATTTGCTGTTTTTGCGGTATTGGTTCTGAAGTTCATACTCGTCTTCTTGTTCTGGTATCTGGTATGTCTGCCTGAACTCCTTGTCCTCGTCGCTATTGTGTTGCCGAAATGATGCTGATAGTTGCAGGTCCTGCCTTGTGTCGATTCGCAGTCCGTAGTCGATGTTGACGCTGTAGCTTGGCCTTTTGCCTTTCTGTGTCTCTGTGCGGCTGTATTGGTTCAGCAAGTCGTCTTGTCCCATTATTTTCTGCTTGTATGAGTAGTCGCTTGTGCCCTTGCTTCTGTCAGCCACTACTCCAAACGCTCCAAATCCGAGAGTGCTTCGTTCTCCCAGCCTTATGTTAACGCCTCCTCGCAGAAACAGTCCGCCAGCTTTGCGGTCGCCATTGCCGCTTTGCCCAAGCCACAGGGTGTCTTGTTCGCGGTAGTTGTAGCGGTCCGACGTCATGCGGTTAGCCATGCGGAACCGTCGGTAGCCTACGTTGAAATATGTGTCAACTATTCCCTTGCTGTAGTTTATGCTGGCATTGGCGTTCCAGCCCGGCGCCGAGGCTCCTTCGGGATAGTTGATGCCGGCTGACAGGCTGCCGTAGTAGCCAGCGCGGTTGTCCTTTTTGAGCACGATGTTGATGATGCCCGCAGTGCCTTCGGGGTTGTATTTTGCAGATGGGTTGGTGATAATCTCAATCTCCTTTATGCTTTCGGCCGGTAGTTGTTGTAGCACTTGCGCACGGTTCTCTTCGGTCAGCCCCTGTGGCTTGCCGTTAATCCACACCTCCACGCTTTCGGAGTTGCGGAGCGAGATGTTGCCCTCATGGTCCACATCCACCGACGGAATGTTTTCCAGAGCTTCTGTTGCGCTTCCGCCCGAGGCTGCGAGGTTCTGGTCAACGCTGAAAACTTTCTTGTCAAGTTCAAAGCGCATCGTGCTGCCTTGCCCGACTACTTCCACTTCGGCCAGTTGCTGCGCGTCCTCCTTCAGATATAGTTTGCCGACATCTGTCGTGGCGGCGTTCACGCTGACCTTGCGCGTCAACTCCTTGTAGCCAATGAAGCTCGCCGTCAGCTCATATTCGCCGCTGGTCAGCACCTTTATGGCGAATGCGCCTTTATTGTCCGTCGTCGCGCCGTCAACAAACTCGCCGTTCTTTTTCAGCTCCACGTTCACAAAGTCCAGCGGCTGCCGTGTGCTGTGGTCATACACCACGCCCCGCACCGTGAACTGGGCCGCCGCGGCGATACTGAAAAACAATAATGTTATGGTGAGTGTTTTGCGCATAAGTAATTATTGTTCAAGCCAGTTAAGAGCAGCTGAAGTAATGGCGCTATACCAGTCTTTCTCATTGTTATACTGGCTTGCAAGTACATTGGACTGCTCAAAGAAATTCTGAACTTGTTTTGGATTGGGTATGTATGATGCTTTGTAGCTGTCCTCAACCATTTTTTTGAACACTGTTAAGGGTAGTGGGATAATGGTGGATTTTCCGCCGTAATATGAAACGGACAAATGGTGCAGCGTATAAAAATGAGCGATGCAGGCATCGTTAATTGTGGGGGCAATGAACAGGCAATATGTGGGTTTATTTGTGGACTTTTTTAGTTTGCCCAAATGTCTGCTCACAGGCTCACTTTCGGTTTCGTATTGACGTTGTCCTGAAGCCATAGTAACTTCCACAGACACATAAAAATCACCATAGTCGCAAACAATATCCGACATGTTGCCTTGTGCTATGGAAAGAGGTTGCCCATAATCGTCAAAATTGAGGTTAGCCTTAATTTCTCCGCCGTCAAGCATAGTCATCGCCCGCCATGTGTTCCATTCTAACATAAGTGGCGCATCGTAGAGTTCATTGTCCTCTATTTGCTTGAAAGTGTTTTGTATATCATCATATTGGCGATAGTCTTTTATTTTTTCTACTTGTTCTTTTATGATGTTTGCTTTGCGTTGTTCGAGTTGTTCTGTAAGTATGTCTTTCAGTTGCTCTATGCTTAATGAACTGCCAATTTCGAGTTTAGGGAATTCTGTGTGCAACTTCTTTAATATAGCCTCTTTATTGTCTGTAAGCAGTAATGGGGAATTAGCATTTCCTAAATAGGAAATGTACTCGTTTTCGGTGTTAAAATCCAGTGGGGTGCGGTCTATGGTTTTCAGTATGTAGTCAACATCATCAACCCTTTCAGGAACGATTGATAAAGTGCGCCCTATGTGCGATACGTTGACAAGTCCGGTCGCACGTAAATAACGCACAGTTGCGTCGGCATAGTCATGCAAATTGCTTGCTTGTGTATGCAGAAACTTTTTCAAACTTGTATCTTGTGACTCACGGGTTTTAGTGTCGCCAATGTTTATGCGCTCGACGTATATGCAAGATAGTTCGCTTGTCAGACAAGAGTTCTTGAACTTTTTGTAGGGGAGCGAAGTCGTGGCTAAATCTTTGCGGAATTGTTCAATTTTGGTAATAATTGATTCAAATTTGTGCCAGTCAGTCAACTGTAGGGCGAAAATTTGTAACTCATCGAATCGTAAAGAACCTAAAGTGCGGATAAGCCGCAAAAACTCTAAATACGGTTTAACGCAAAAAGTTGTTGCTCTATTGGTGGGTTTGTGGAAAGGGGATGGCAACTGGAATTTTA
The DNA here is from genome assembly GCA_017454915.1 of Paludibacteraceae bacterium. Taxonomy (GTDB): domain Bacteria; phylum Bacteroidota; class Bacteroidia; order Bacteroidales; family Paludibacteraceae; genus UBA3747. Next base: position 22,737 of record JAFTCC010000038.1, on the reverse strand, counting down.
GCATTTGCCGCAAAAACGCCTCGTCGGTTCGGCGTGTATGCAGCAGATTTTCACCAGCAGGCGTAAGTTTTATGGTAGGTGAGAGTTGTACAAACCCTAAGGCTTTAGGGGCGCGATTTATGCGGTCGCGGGCAGAAAATGCAGGGTCGTTTTCACCTTTGCCGTTGAAAAAGTTTTCCTCGCGCAACACATCCATAAATGCCCTTTGTGTGTCGGCGTCCCATTTCTGCCCTGTAAAATGCTTTGAAAGCAAGGCTATTTCGGGTAACATCCTCTCTGGTGTTCTCGGGGATGTGGTGATAAATAAGGTGCGGCTGTCGATATATGCCATAGGTGATAGGTTTTAGAATAATTGCAGAGCAGGTTCTAAAATTTGTGGTGCGTGAACTTCCACGACTTGATATTGTGGCAATTCGTAGTTACAAACGACAATGTGTGAAGCACCTGCCTTGAATCTGTTTCGGATATTTACGCTATAATTTTTCCCATATTCGTCTTTTATCATGTCCCCATACAGTTCTGTTGTAAGGCCTGTACGTCCGATTATCATCATTGCAGGGCAAGGCAGATTGCGGAAATCTTGCGCCAGACGGCGATGACTATCCTCATTAAATCCATCTTTGTATTCCTCATTCCCATAGTCGGAAAAGGCACAGTCGTATGGTGGGTCGAGAAAAATGAAATCGTTTGGTTGTGAAATATTAAATATGTTGCTATAATCGGTGTTAAAAATTTCTGCACCCTGCAATAATTGGCTATGTTCAGCTGTTAAAATGTGTGTGTTAAGATTTGGATAGCGACCGAAAGGCACATTAAATTCCCCTTTGGCGTTGTACCTTATCATGCCCGAATAAGCGGTTTTGTTTATGTAAAAATATAAGGCAGCATCGCTGTATTGTTTTGGTGCGATATTGTTAAACATATCGCGTAGGGCATAATAAAAAGTTTCGTTTTTGTCTTCAACCCTTTCGTTTGGATATTGGGCCTTGAGAGCGTCAAAGGCTTGACGATTAGCGGTGTAAATTGTTTCTAACTCGTCAAGTTCGTTACGCAATGTTGAATAATTGTCTCTTACTCCGATATAAAAATCTATGAGTTTGGTGTTTATGTCATTGATAATGGCCGCTTCCGGCTCAAGATAAAAGTACAGCGCACCGCCCCCGAAGAATGGTTCTATGTACCGTCCCTCGAATTTAGGAATTAGAGCCCTAAAGAAAGGAATCTCTTTTGTCTTTCCACCGCGATATTTTATAATTGGCTTCATATTTTTACCATGTTTATGTCACACTCAATGTCAAGGTACGGCTCGTCATCAAAGCGGATATCTCCGTCTGCTAACATATCCTCTGCCTGCTCAAATGCGCTTTCCTCGTCGGCTGCATCTATTGTAACGTATTTGTAAATGGTTTGCGTTGCCTTGAATTTGTATTTCATATTCTTCTACCCATTTTCTGCAAAGTTACGAAATTTCCGCTAATTGGCAAATCCGGCGGCTATGCGTTTTGTTTCGGCACGGGCCTCGCGCCAGCGCGGAAAGTAACGCTCCACAATCTGGTGAAAACGCGGGCTGTGGTTGGGTTCTATCAGGTGTGCAAGTTCGTGAACGACAACGTGCTCGACGCACCACTCGGGCAACAGCAGCAGATAAATGCTGAAATATAGTTTGCCAGTTGCTTTGGCGCAGCTGCCCCATTTTGATGTGGTGTTGCTGTAGTGTATGCCGGTGTGGCGCACACCCATGAGTTTCTCATATTTCTCTATCATTGGCATCACGAGCGCATTAGTTCGCTGAACAGCGTCTTTGAACTGCTGGCGTGTGTCGAGCGGCAGTCGGGCGTAAAATGCCTTACGTTTGTTCTGCCTTTGAGAGGTTACTTCACGTGCTTTTTCTATCCACTCGCGGTGCTGCATGACGAACTGCTCTATTTTGGCTTGCGGGTATCCTATTGGCGCAGACACCCGCACGTCGCCGTTCTTTGCGATGCGCATTGACAGGCGCTGTGTGCGGCGGTATGTAATGATGATAGGCATGAACTAATTGTTAGTGTACGAACATGAATCCTACGTAGAGCCGCGGTCCTGTTGGCATTTGTAGAGAGCGCTTGTGCACTGCCAGCATCCAGTCGAGACGCAGCGTGAGGTGGACGCGCCGTGTCATGCAGTAGTTGAAGCCCGCGTATGGAGCGATGTAGAAAAAATTATGCTTATGAAATGTGCTGTTGGTTTCAGGTTGCCAGTCGTCTTGATTTCCGTCAACGATGTAAAGTCCCTTGAGCACCCCGCCTCCGATAGTGCCTCCGATGTATGGCCATAGCTTCTCTGTCCTCCAACAAGCGTCTGCCGACAAGCCTCCGTAGCCCATGCTGAGATAACTGCCTTTGCCGAGCACGTTGCGCATATCGGTTGCGTTGTTGTACATGGTTGACACGAACCCTTCTGCTCCAATTCTCAAATGCTTAAACAGATGCACGTACATGCTGCCGCCTATGCCTAATGTGGCACCTTGGGGGCTGCATAAGCGGCCGTTGCCGGCTACCGGGGCATTGTCGTCTTTGCCGAACATATAGCCTGCGTGTAGCATCATTCCGCCCGAAAATCCTTGATATGCCGACGATTTGACATTAGAGACGGCGGGTGCAGAAATCTCATGGTTGTCAGCTGCCTGACATAAGGTGGTAATTAGGCAAATGAGTATGGCAAGGCTTGTTTTATGCATAGTGTTCAATGCTTGCGTTTGAGTTTTATGTGCGTGTCATAGCGCGTGCCAAAGTTGGTGAACTGCAGCTGTATGTAGAGGTCTTCGGGTGCTGTGAAGCCGTAGCATCCGCTGACGCGGCCGTCTGTCGGTTTGAGGCTTGTGAGCCTATTGCGGGCGTTGATGTAATAGGGTGGTGTGAGGCTTGAACGGTTGTCACGCCAGTAGCCGAACCCGCAGTCGATGTGCGTTTTGCGGCCATCGCGAGTTCTTATCCAAAGCCGCAATGCCCTGCCAGCCTGAGTCACGCTGACGATGTTCCAGTTGTGTATGCTGTCTTGGTCGTTGACTTTCAACTCGCGTTCCACATTGCTTTTCATTAGCGGTGATTTAGCCATGCCGCCTGTTGTTGGCAATGCTGCGAAGTTTTGTTTATCAAGCAGGTGGTCATGCGCCAGCGTGTCGGGCGGCAGGGGAGTGTCGCTCATGTCCCTGGCCGTAACATATTGCCACCACAGCGATGCCGCGCTGACGGGACTCTTGTTGGTGCAACTTGTGATTACGCATACCATGTCCTGCTTGGGGTGAATCAGTATGTACTGCCCCAATGCCCCATCGGCTCGGTATGAGATACCGTCTGGATTGACCCATATCTGGTAGCCATAGTCGCTTTTGCCGTTGTTGGAGTGTGTTGCCATCATTTGTGTAACCCATTTACGGCTGACAATTTGTCGTCCTCCCCAATTGCCGACTTGCAGCAGCAGTTGCCCCACTTTAGCCATGTCTTCGTTTGAGAGCATGAGTCCCCATCCGCCGGTGTTATATCCCTCGGGGCTCACTTCCCATGAGGCTTCATGAATATCGAGCGGGCGGAACAGGAAATGGTCAAGAAAGTCAAGCATGGTCATTCCGCTCGTGTTTTGCACTGCTGCAGATAGCAGGTAGCTCATCATGGAGTCGTATCCGTAGCGCACTCCTATGCTGTCGCGTGGTTTCTCAAGCAGTTGCGCCATCCAGTTGTCACACGTGTCGCGCAACGTCCAGTCTGGTACTATGCCCGACTGCATGGTTAGCAAATCGCGTACTGTGGGAACGGGGGTATCGGCTTTTTGTTTAAGGCTGTCAGCCAGATAATCTGTTATCGGCTTGCCAATGTCAATCAAACCCTTGTCCGCCGCTATGCCTACCGCAATGCCGGTGAATGTCTTGGAAACAGAGTAGAGTGTGAGCTGGCTATTCTGACGGTAGGGTTTAGGATAAAGTTCTGAAATGACTTTGCCGTGCCGCATTATGACTACGCCGTGTATGTCTATCTGTTTTACGTTGAGCAGTGTGTCGTAAAATTCTCGTATGGTGTTGCTGCTTATCCCTTGCTGTTCAGGTGTGCTTCTGGGCAAATCACCGCGCTGGGCTGTGGCAGGACCTGGCCTCATGAGCCATTGTGAGCGCACCGATGCGGCTTCGTCTGCCATCAGGGCGGCGGTGAGTTGTGTGATGAATAAGATGATAACTGTAAATCTGCGCATGATTATTGTAATTGAACTTTAACGAGTTTGCCAAGCGAACCATAGATGAGATAGCCATCTGCTGTGTAGCCCATTTTGTTGAACAGTCTGGCGTATTGCCTGACTTGGTTATGGTGGCTCTTGCGTTCTTCAGTTCCGAATTTGTAGTCTATTATTACGGCGTGATTGTCGGGCGTGATGACAACTCTGTCGGGTCTGGGGCTGCCTCCGTTGCCATCAAGAATGGTGTGCTCGTTAAGCACTCGTCCCTGTGTGTCAAGTAGTTCTTTCACGCCCTTGATGCCGAAGAGTTTTTCGATGGCGCTATGCAGTATTTCCGCTTCTTTGCCGGTGATGTGTCCCATGTTTTGCATCTGCTCAATGTTATGTCGCGCGTCATCGCATTTTGTCATGTTGGCCATTACCTCATGCATCAGCAGTCCATAGTTGAGCCACGGGTTTCCGTTTTCGCCTTTGGGAAGTTTGTCGATGTCGGTTATTGCATCGTCATCATCATCAGTAAGGGGCATACCCGCGATGTGGGGCTGGAATTTGAGACCTTGAAATTTGCCGGCATTCAGGAGTGCGGAGTTGCTGACGATTGTTTCGTGGTCAGTCTTGACACTTGCTATGTCCACCATTACGTATGGCTGTTGGCTTGTGTTGTCGGTGTCAAACGTGTCAACAGGTTTGCCAAACTCGGCGCTGTCGGTCCAATCTGCGTCTTTGTTGATGCTGACGCTGATGCCTATCTGGGCAAATGTTGACTTTAGCTCGTGGTGTGTGGTTGTCAGTGTACTCTCATAGCCACTCAAGTTGCTCACAAAATCGTAAAGCAGATTGCCCACGGTGGCATATGTGTTTTGCTTGAGCACGTGATTTTTGTCCAACTCAATGTTTGAAAAGGCGTACAGCTCGCACTGCGGGCGTGTGAATGCGACGTATAATTCGTTGATTGCGTCGGTTAGTTTTTCATTAAGTTCGGCCTGTAGTTCAGGCTCAAGGTTGGTGTCTTTGCAGTCGTTGAGCAAGACTGGCACCACAGGCAGTGTGTTGAATGGTTTGTTTAATTTGTCTGTGCTCAGCCAAAGCATTTCTTCATTGTGAACTGCTTGTGTGCTCCAATGGCATAATGGCACAAAAACGATAGGGAAGGCTAATCCTTTGGCTTTGTGAATGGTCATGATTTGCACAGCATCGTGGTCAGGCAGCGGAACAAACAAAGTGTTTTTGTGGTCTTCCCACCACTTGACAAATTTGGTGAGGCTGTATGTTACTGTAGGTGCGACATCTTCCACAGTGTCAATGAATGCCAGCAGGTGCGGTGTCGTGTTGCTGTCCCATTCGTCAAGCCGCATTTGATGGTACATGTCCAGCACCATTTCGTGGATGGCAGTGTGAGAGAGTTGCACTGTGTTGATGTTCAGCACTGAGTCAATGTCGTCCTGCTGGTGCTTCCATGCGTAGTCAATGCTTTCTTCAATGCCCAATTTAAGAGCGTGTCGTGCATAGATGGTCAGTAGCGTGTGTTTTACGGCAGGGTCCGGAAATGCGATGTATGACAATAGGGCGTTGATGAAAACCACAGCGGGTGATTGTGTGAGAAGCAGTGCGTTGGGCGACGTAACGGAAATGCCGTTACTGGTTAATGCCTGTGCTATTTCTGAACCTTCTGTGTTGCGTCTGACCAAAATAGCCATGTCGTTAAGCTTTGCTCCGCGGCGTTGGCAATCTTTTATGTGCTCAATCAGCCATCTGATTTCTTCGCCCATGTCTTCTGTGTCCTCGTTATCCTCTTCAGGGACATAAGGTTTGCTGCTCGATTTAACCACAGGGTTGAATTTGATACTCACCAATCCCTCAGGTTTTTGTTCGTTCTTGGGGCTTACGTTTTGGCACACGTCGCTGTAGTTGCCGTTGAGGTTCTCAACATCGTCGTTCAGGTGAGCGAACAGCCTGTTGTTGAATGCCACAATAGACTTGCGGCTGCGCCAGTTGGTGGTGAGTGGCGGCAGTTGGGTGTCTAAGTGCTTGCTGAACTCAGGGTCATTAGGAATTTCGTCTGCCATGAGGTGCCAATTGCTGTTGCGCCACCTGAATATGCTCTGCTTGACGTCTCCGACAAGCATGTTTTTGTGCCCTTTGCCAAGGCTTTCGAGCAACAGAGGCCGCAAATTGGACCATTGCAGGTCCGATGTGTCCTGAAACTCATCTATCATGTAGTTGTGGAGCCACACGCCCAGTTTCTCATAGACGAATGGCACATCGGTGTTAGAGATGATTTTCCTGATTAGTTCGCCGTTGTTTTCCAGCATCATCTTGCGTCCCTCGCTCGCCAATTCGCGGTATTGCTTTTCGATGTGAGCCAAGAGTGTCACAAGGGTGACGTTTTTGAGGATGGCTTTGGCGGTCAGGTATTCTTTGGCGCGTGTGCCATACATGTCGTCTATCGCCATCAGCACGTCGCCCAGCCCGGAGTCCATCAGAATAATGATTTCGTTTCTTTTTTTAGAAGTCTTGGCGGCTGCCGAACTGTGGTCTTCTATATAACCCTTGACTTTTGTTTTGAGTCCTTCTTTAATGCTTTTTTTCTCGCCGTCAATTATCTTCTGCAGCACTCCCAACCCACTGTTTTTGCCTCCGCTGAAGTCCTCTGTGCTTAGTCCTGCGTTGTTTATCATGCTCAGCGCTTCTTTTGCCTTATCTTTCAGGTCGCCAATCCATGAGTCGCAAATTTGGCGCAGCATTTTGCTGTATTGTTCCACATCGTCTATCGTCGGGGTTGGGTGCTTGCCCATCGTGGCCTTGTATTTTTCCGACGTGAGTTGGCTGGCGACGTTTTTGAGCAGTTTTCTTACGTTCCACGTCTCTTCGTGCTGCAGTCGCTCAATGCTGTATTTCTTGAACCATTCAAGCAGTTCTTTCCCTTCCTGCGCATTGAGCGACAAGAACACTTTGTTGACAGCTTGTGTAATTATGTCTTGGGTGTCAATCTGCACAGTCATGTCATCTGCTATGCCCAACTCGTAGGCGCAACTGCGGATGATGCGGACGAAAAACGAGTCGATGGTTGAAATCATGAAGTCATCGTAACCGCATAAAATGTCGGCGTAGAGGCTTTGCGCCTTTTGCTCTACCTCGCTGGGTTTCATGCTGTTTTCGTGCGCCAGCAGTTCGATGAAGTCTTTTTGAGCATCCGCGCCATTTCTTATCTCATCAAGCATATCGAGTATCCTGTTCTTCATTTCTGCCGTAGCCTTGTTGGTGAAGGTGATGGCGAGGATATGCTCGTGAGGATGCGCAAGTCTGCTGCCAAACAGTAGTCTGATGTACTCCCGGGCCATGGTGAACGTCTTGCCCGAACCTGCCGAGGCCTTGTATATCCGTAGTTGTTTGGTTGATGACATATTTAGCTGTTTTTACGTGCTTTTATGAAAAACCGCATTAGCATACTCTTGCCGGCATGCCAATGCGGTTGCTTTTCTGTTTTGAAGATAGGCTTATTTCCTTGTGAAATGACCGGTAAGGGCGATTACGACATCTTTGTCGCCCTGCTTAGCGGTAAATGAGGTCGCAACGTCAAAGCCGTTGTCGCTGTAGTTCTTGATGTCAAACTTGAGCGGCGATGGAACACTGAGGCCTACGAACAATTTAGCAAGTTCGTTGTTAGAGTCGTTAAGTACAAGCTGGCTTCCTTCCACTGACCATGCGAACAAGGCTGTCTCGTTGGTACCGAAGAGGTTCTTGTATGCGATTTCACCACTATGGTCTTCTTTGAGCACCACACTGCTGGCAGAGAGCGGTATTTGGTTGCCGCCCTGACCGAGGGTGGCTTTTGCTTCTGTCAATGACCATGAGCCTACGAGGTTATACGACGGGTCTTCTGTGCTGTCTTTTTTGCTGCAAGATGCCATCGCAAGCGTCAAAACTGTCGCAATGGCAAAAAATAATAACTTTTTCATAATAGATTATAGTTTAAACCAATCGCAAAGTTACAAATTATTACGCAAACAGCCAAACCTATGTTCCGTTTTTTTTGGCATAAAACTTGCATTTCCCATATAAAAACAATGTAATGTTTAACCCTATAAAAAATTACGGTTATGAAAACACGTTTAACTCTTTGGCTTTTAGCCGCCATGTTAACAATGAGTGCAGGTGCATGGGCGGACGAGACCATCACCGTTAACGCACAAAGCGAGGACATCAGCCAAAACCTCGACCTCAAAGCCGTAGCTACTGTGTTCGGGCAGTCGTCAGACCTGGAACAATTTGAGCGTGCCCTCAACGACTACGAAAGTCGCATCAACAACCTCGACCTCAATGGTGACGGTGAAGTTGACTACCTCCGCGTTGTGGAAACCGGTGAGGGCGACAAAAGGCTCGTCGTTATTCAGGCAGTTCTTGCACAGGACATCTTTCAGGATGTGGCATCAATCATGGTTGAAAAAGACCGCGCATCAGGTCAGACCGTTGTTCAAATCGTTGGTGACGCATACATCTACGGTCCCAGTTATATAATAGAGCCGGTTTACCTCCATGTTCCGGTGATTTATGACTATTTCTGGCGTCCCTACTACAGTTATTGGGTTTCACCTTACTACTGGGGCTTCTGGCCCACCTATTGGAGTCCGTTCAGATGTTGGGCAGTGGCTGACTACTGGTGGCACATCAACGCTTTCCATCGTCATCACCACTTCTGCAGTTACCGCTACGTACCGCATCACAGACGCGGATTTGAGGACATGCACAATCATGTTTCGCGTAATGACCTCGCTACACGTCAGCCCGAACGCTCGTTCGCGCAGCGCAATGAAGGACTGCATAATAGCCGTGACATAGTTCCCAACCGCACTATCACCAACCGTACACTATCATCGGGCGGACAGGGCGGTAGAGCACAACAGCAGACAGCAGGGCGCATGGTGCGTTCGCAAAGCGATTTCAATGCATCTCGCGGTGGCAACACGGCAACTCGTTATAATACCGGCTCACGCAGTGGCGTAGCAACAACCGGCGGCCGTGGCACCTCCACCAGTTACAGCACCGGCTCACGCAGTGGCGTAGCAACAACCGGCAGCCGTGGCACCTCCACCAGTTACAGCACCGGCTCACGCAGTGGCGTAGCAACAACCGGCAGCCGTGGCACCTCCACCAGTTACAGCACCGGCTCACGCAGCGGCGTAGCAACAACCGGCGGCCGTGGCACCTCCACCAGTTACAGCACCGGCAGCCGTGGCACTTCGTCAAGCTATAGTGGCAACTACTCATCAGGCAGCCGCAGCGCAGGCTCAAGCAGTTTTAGCAGCGGCACGCGCGGCACATCGTCAAGCTATAGTGGGAGCTACTCATCAGGTAGCCGCAGCGCAGGCTCAAGCAGTTTCAGCGGAGCATCACGCAGCAGTTCCTCAGGCAGCTTCAGTGGCGGCGGTCGCAGCTCAGGTGGCTTCTCAGGAGGCGGCTACTCAGGAGGGGGCGGATATAGCGGTGGCGGACATAGCGGCGGCGGCCACGGCGGCGGAACAGGAAGACGCTAATGTCAATTCCTAAATCTCAAGGTAAGTCCAAACGACCTGACCTGTCAAACCAAATCCGTTTACCAGACTGATTATTGACTAACTAATCATCTTATATAAAAAAACTGTCTTGCTCACTGCGAGGCAGTTTTTTTTTGACAAAAATTAAACCCGAATCGGCCATTAGTCCAGTCTTTTCTTTTGGGTATCTTTATACTTTCGCTTGGTCATTATGCCCGCATAATTTCTTTGCTCCAAGGCACAAATCTGCTCAATAATAAAACTCTAAATGTAAATGCTAATGACTGGTTCGGGTTAAAGGATCACCCGATGTGTGTTGCACGTCGTAAGGGTGTAGAGTGCGAGTGTGGCGTGATGAAAATCAGCGATAAAATGTGTAATTCCTTGCATATCTGTCACAAAAAGCGTATCTTTGTACAAATTTTGCACACTTGCATCATGAAAACCAACTGACACTCGTCATTGTCTATTGTGTATGTTACCACAACAATAGAACTGTGTCGCTTCCCGCGCCTGACGCTATAGCGAAGATGTCTTCCTAAAAATAAAAGCGAACGAATAACAACGCGTAAGCGCAGGCATACGGTAGATATTACGCTTCCTAAAAGTTAAACTTAGAAAATATAAACTCATATATATGAAAAAACTTTTCCTCTTATTGTTTTTGGTATTGCCGGCAGTCTTGTTTGCCAATCGTATAAGTATTGAAGAGGCTCGCCAATCGGCAGAGACTTTTATGCAAACCAGAAATTATAATCGTCCAGTCTCGTTCAGGCATGCAAAAATCGCACGACGAAAAGTTGGTCGCAACATGCAAGGCGCTGCAAGTCAGCAAGATGTGTATTACATCTTTCGTTCCGGCAGTGGTTCGGCATTGGCAAGCGCTTCTGATAATCCTGTAGTGACGGTTATTGCCGCTGCTGATGACAGGTTGCCTGCGATATTAGGTTATTCAATAGACAAACAGCCGTTTGGGCATAGTGACGAAGAGTTGTTGCCACCGGCATTGGAAGCGTGGTTAGATGATTACGCGATACTCGTAGAACAATACGATAATGCTGGAGGACCAATACTCAAACAACGTCATAGTCAGGGACTTAGTTCCGACCACCCTGCCATTGAACCATTTATTACAGCCCAATGGTATCAACGCGAGCCATATAACCTTACTTGTCCTGAATATCTTGAGACAGGCAAAAGAAGCGTAACCGGATGTGTGGCTACGGCAATGACGATGGCAATGTCGCATTATCGCTATCCCGATTACACAATAAAAGCCATACCAAAATACACATACACAGGTACTTATGAAGGCGTGAGCACAAAGATTACTGTTCCGGCCTTGCCCAATAAGTTGTTTATCGATTGGGATAATATCGTTGATTATTATGACACCCTTCACCAGCACACCCCGCAGCAGGACACTGCCATCGCCAATCTGATGATGTATGCCGGCAAGTCGGTGAAGATGCAATATACGCCGAGTAGTTCGGGGGCTTATACATACTATGTGGCAACAGCTCTGAAGACTTATTTCGGTTATCCGGCGAGTGTGATTCACCAACAGCGAGAGAGCTTCACGAGTGAGGAGTGGGACGAACTCATATATAATGAGTTAGCATCAAATCGCCCTGTTGTCTATCATGGTTCGACCACAAGCGGCGGACATGCCTACATTGTGGACGGATACGATGCTGACGGATACTATCATGTGAATTGGGGTTGGGGTGGCTCGTATGATGGATATTTCCTGCTTGATGTACTCAATCCACGCAACAATGACAAAACGGGAGCCAGCAGTACACGTGACGGGTATGTTCTTTCGTCGGGAGCTATCATGGGTATTACGACAGAAACGATAGAACCTGTGCCGGCAAGACTTATGATGGAATTGCAGCGGAATACAGCGGACAGTCTTTTCTATCGTTCACGTAACTATACCACTGTCTCAACCACTTTTGACATCGGGATAGCGCTGCTAAACGATAGTCGCGAGATAGAGCGTATCCTTGATATGAAGGAAAGTATCGCCTACACCAACACCTCTATAAAGACTCACGGATTAGCTATCAATCTATCTGACAAAGGCGTTTATAATGTGGCTTTTGTAAGCCGTGTGAGCGGTACGGAGGAATGGATAATAAGTCCTAACTACAACCAAAATAGGGCGATAGTAACGGTTACTATAGACGAGAACGGCAATGCAACCTGCGGTGATAATGTCGTAAATCTTGAAGTTGTAGAATACAACACAACAGGCGTTCTTCAAGTGGATTCCTTATATACCATCAATGCGCTTGTGAGAAACAACGGCACTGCGACGTACAATGACGCTCTCTACTTACATTCAATTACCAGCAATGGTTACGAACACCGCATCAATACTCAAACCGTTTTCATCGAGGCTGGCAAGTCTGCTTGGATTACCTTGGGTATGACACCGCGCTTCGGAGGGAAATATGATGTATATTTACTTGCAAGTAAGGAGTTTAACGAAAATGATATTATTGCGGACTTTGGATTCGGCGTTCCGGCTCCTACTGTGTCGCATGCTTTGCAAGTTGCAGATTACAGCATTTATGGGCTTTCGGGTAGTGAGATAGAGGGCAATGCCCTTGCAGGAAACATAAAAGTTAAAAACATTGGCACCGAGGAGATGTCTTATCCGGTTGCTGTCCAACTCTTGCGACAGGATACTTCGACGGGCGAGATGATGTTGGTTAGCTCGAAAGCAGTCAACGAGGGTAGCAAACGGATTGAAACAGGTCATACAGTCGTATATGATTTCGATTTTGAAGACTTGATGACTGATAGCGTCTATGCCATACAAGTTATTTATGACAGCCTGTCAGCGGTTCGTCCGATTAGTGGCGGGTTCTATCAGATGTTCCCATTGTGCAAAATGGTGGAACAGTATTCGACAGACAATGTGGCGGAGGTTATTGTGAATGGAACAAGCACGCAGTTCCCCTCTCTTGAGAATGCTCTCGACTTCGCGGCCAAAAATAAAGAAGCGGAAATAAGACTGCTTAAAGATGTTACCGGCCTTAGCAAACGCATTGTATATAAGACTAATGTTAACGACCATATATGTACGCTTGACTTGAACGGCCATCAGATTGCCGGAGCAATAACTTCATTGTTGTATATCAAGTCCGTAGCAGATGCACCCTGCACGTTTGTCCTTACTGATAACAGTCGTTCCAAGAATGGTAAGTTAAGCGTCAGTGCTGACCTCGATGGCGTGTTGCGCGCAGTTTATGTCTATGACGGTATCTTCAATCTCGAAGGCGGAACAATAGAGGCATTCAATACCCTTGCTTATTCCGCCGCGAACAGCAAAGTGAGTGCTGTCGGAGTGCAAGTATGTCCTCAGATGCAGTTCAACATGACCGGCGGTTCTATAGTGTGCAAAGCCGAGCGTGCCGCATATGGTGTTGTATCCTACGGCCTGTCGAAATTGACGGGTGGTACGGTTACCGTTCAGGGGGCTACCTTTGGCAGCTCTTTCGGACTATATATACCAAGCGGGAACACCACAGCAGGAGGCTCGCTTGTTGTCAATGTTGACGGTGGAGCTAACATACACGGAATCAGGGTAGGTGGTGGAACACCAAACAAGACAACAGGAGTAGTATATAATGGGGAAATAACGGTAGAAGGTGGCACTTTCAATGTGACGGCTCAAAAAAATGCAATAGGTGTTTGCGTTTATGGTTCGTCTGCTCTTAGCCCTAATTTCGGACTACTGTCTGATGCGGGTAAGGCTATAATCAAAGGTGGCATATTCAATGTGACAGCAACAGAAAAAACAGCCTACGGAGTATATGTTAACAAATCCGTTGCCGAGTCTGCTGTGCCAAGTGCCGCGATACACGGTGGTATGTTCATGATAACAAGTAAGCAGTCGGCAAAGGCAGTCAACAATGCCGCAACCGACGAAGCGCTGATTGTTGAAGGCGGGTGCTTCAGTGTGAGCGGCAACCTCGCCAAATATACCGCACCTACAAAAGATTGCACTTATTTTGTGAATGCACTTCTAAAGAACTCAGAAGAATATAAACAAGGTTACAGGTACAAGATTGACAATGCAATGGCTGTCGTTTCTGACGGTGACGGGCATCGTGCATTCTTCTCCTCACTTCAAAAAGCATTTGATTATGCGCATAAATTGAATGAGCCAACAGTCAGGCTGCTTGATGATGTAACCGGAATAGACAGAAAACTTATTGTTGCCACCGATGGTGTTAACTGCACTCTTGACCTCAACGGACACTTGTTGGAAGGCGCAGCCGACTCCTTGCTTTATCTCAAATCTGTTGATAATGGAAGCGCAGGCTCTTTCACTATTACTGATAATAGTCAGAATAAGGCAGGTGTCATAAGGGCAAAGGCATCACGTAACAAAATGCTGAAAACTATATATTCAAGTGCGGGCGATTTGTTTATTACCCATTGTACGATTGAAGCGGAAAACACTATGGCGTACACATCGCAGACAGCAAGTGTAAGTGCAACACCTGTTTATGTCATTAGTGACAAACGCTTGCACCTGACGGACGCCACGCTCAATGCTGTTGCGTCACATGGTGCGTATGGCACTGTGATTTACGGCGATGCTTATATAAATGATACAAAGGTAAATGTAACCGAAACAGCCGGTGGCGCGGCTTTTGGACTTTATGTGCTCGGGGGTTATACTGAAGTAACGGGCGCAACAGTCATAACCGTCAACGGCACTCTTAATGTTCACGGCATTAGGGTAGGCGGTGGCAATCCAAGTAAAACCAAAGGTACAGTATTTAACGGCTATGTAGTATTCAATAGCGGAACGGTTAATGTAACCGCCAGCACCAACAATGCCATCGGTGTATGTGTTTATGGAACGGCCGTGAATACGGAGCTCTACGGACTTTTGGCAGACGCCGGAACTGTCGTCATCAATGGCGGCACATTCAATGTGGCAACACAAGGTAAAGCAGCCATTGGAGTGTATGTCAATAAGGCTCTGACAGAAACCGTGGCACCCAAAGCTACAATCAACGGAGGCTACTACAAGTTGTCAAGCAATGGTGCTCTCCCCAAGGCTGTCAATACTGCAGCAACCTCAGATGCCTTACTTGTTCAGGGCGGAGTGTTCAGCCATAACATCAACCTCGACAAATATACCGCACCAAAGAAAGAGTCTGATTACTATGTCGTTGCACTTCTGCCCGCAAGCGACCTTTACCAACAAGGCTACAGGTATCAAGTGCAGAAGCAGGACGAAACTTCTGATGAAACCCCGCAGATGGCTATCAGACAAAATATAACAACTACTGACACCGCCGAAGAAGTGGCTAATGCCTATAGTATCCAGCTAAGAACAGATGAGATAATCGTCAGCGGACTCGAAAAAGGAACAGTAGTTAGGCTGTTTGACATTTCGGGCAGATTGTTGCAAACGGCTGCTGCCAACGGCTATTCAATTCAGATGATGGTCAGCAAAGGCATATATATCCTTCAAGCAGGCCCCTACGCCGAAAAGGTAATTGTTAAGTAACTAAGTATTGATACCATATTTCAAAGAACTGCCTTGCTCACTGCGAGGCAGTTTTTTTGATTGCTACGGAATTTGTCCTGTAGGGACACGACATGTCGTGTCCGTAAGAACGTTTGCGGGTTTTGGTTATTGTTCACGAATGACACGAATTGGGCGAAGTTTTTTCTCCTTTTAGTCCTTTTAAGTCCTTAGATTTTTTGTTCGCTAATTAAGCGAATGGGTTTTAGTTTCCGTTTTATAGCCCGTAACCACGTTTTCAATTGGCATTTTGCAATATAAAAAAATATCATTAACTTTGCCTTGTCATAGGAGTCATGCACTCCGGTGGCAAAGGACATAATTAAAGGCGTTTATTGGAGCTGTTCACGACTAATGAAAACTTCGCAACTTTTCTAATGTCAAGACGTGACAGCAGCAATGAATGTCCGCGTAGGATATGTTATATCCTTTCCTCACGCCCCTCGGGGACAGTGGGTGGGTTATCATATCGGGCGTGAGGCATCTGCTGTTTTCTACTTGACATGGGTATGCGAAGACCTTCATTAGTGTGAAAACAAATGTGTTTCACGCTTTTTTTTGTGTCTTGTCCTTTAGTATCTTTCTAAGGACTTATTAGACTTAGTGTTAATTCGTAAATAGCAAATACTTCCATGACTCGTAAAATCACATTATTGTTATTGGTAACCTTCTGTGTTTTGTCGCATGCGCAAGACGAACTCGTATTACCGTATAACGCCACGACTCTGACCGAGGAGCAGCGTGCCCTTAATCCTACCTATCTGGCATATCCTACCGCCATGGCAGACGAAATTCCGGCGCAGCAGTGCGGCAATTACACACCGAGGCCATTCACTGTCAACGAAAACGGTGACCAAGTGTATTTTTCTCCAGGCAACTTGCAGTATAATGCCGCTCTTGGCTCACACCTCTGCGCTGACGGCACGACGCAGCCCGGAACATGGCGTTTTGCGGAAAATCAGTGGGACTACGTCGGTAATGCAGATTACGGCAATGTCTATTGGAATGGCGTAAAATGCGATAATTTACTCATTTCAGAGACCTACGATGGCTGGATAGACCTTTTCGGCTGGGGCACGAGTGGCTGGGACAGTGAGGCTAAGGCCTACCAGCCGTGGAGTGTATCAACTAATCCAGAAGACTATCGGCCAAAAAATTGTGGAAATTGTTCTCTATCTTCTTCTTATTCTGTTAGTTGGGTATATGCAGATTGGGGACAATATAATACCATAGACGATTATGCAATAGGTGAGTGGCGTATGATTAAACAAGCTGAACTTAGTTATATTATGATGCATAATAAGTGGTGCTTGGCTAATGTTAATGGAACAAATGGGATAATATTGTTTTGTGATAATTTTGTAGCACCAGAAGAATTGACGATTGAATATAATGGTTTTAATAATTTTAATTATAATTTTTTTACTGATAGCCAGTGGCAAATACTTGGAAAGTTAGGTGCTGTTTTTTTACCAGAGGCAGGCCGTAGAGACTCTGTTACTGATTTTAACAATAGCATGGGGTATTGGCTTCCCGAGGGAACTGAAAAAAGAATCCCTAATCCATATGAGCATTGGTATGATTATGAATACAGAGCAGGTTGTTTTAGAGCTGGGAGGATATATAATAGCAATGGAGCTTATGTTAATTATGACTTTAGTGTCGATTTTCTAAGGTCTGTTGGTTTTAGTGTTCGCCTTGTGAAAGATGTTCGATAAAATATACTTAGACACCAAATTATTATAATTATGAGATGGAGTTATTCTGTACCAAATTGTAGTGGCAATTGCCATCTCAAACGTTTCGATATTTGGAACGGTTCATTTTATTGAGGTGAGTTTAGTAAGCACAGCCTAATGGATTGGACGCTTATTACGATCAAAACGGTAATTATATATATAGAAAATGAATAAAATTTCACAAAAACTTTATATGTATTTCACAGCAGAAAGCGCAGCACTTTGCTTGAAAGAACATACAATAAAATTTTCTGACCTTGCACGTTGTAATGATCCATTTGAATGCAGGGGCAGCAGTTTAGATGAGAAAATTCCAAATTATGTACAAGAGATAAAAAGTGAATGCAGGGTAGCCTGCTTTTCAGAGGATAACAGAAGCATTTTAATGTGGGCATACTATGCAGACAAACATCGAGGCGTTTGCATTGAGTTTGATACCAGTAATGACCCTATTTTTTTTAATGAAAATTCACTATATAGAGTTGAGTATTCCAATTCATTCCCGATAATTACAACAATCAACAGAGAGAATGCGTTAAAAATTTTATTAACAAAAGCCACATGTTGGGAACATGAAAATGAGGTAAGACTCATTATGCATGAAAAACAAATGTGTAATAATTTGTTGACAATAAATCCTCAAGCTATTACTGCCGTGATATTCGGATGTAATTCTGGACATTATTATAGTGATATCGATAGTACCAGAAAGGATGCAATAAGAAACATTATAAATTATCTGCAACGTCCTGCTTACAATCACATTAAAATAATGCAAGCGAAATCAGATAAAGATAAATACGAACTTGAAATAAAGGAAGTTCCTTTCATGGTGTTTCAGATTGACAATGCAATCAATATCGTTTCATTTAAAGATCAATCCATTTTGCTTTATGATGCAGACTCGACCCTAATATATAAGGCGCAGTCACATAAGTGGGAAACCATGATTTTTCATCTTTCTTATGGTAAATATTATTTATCTTACGAAGAACTAAAACCAATGATTGACTCAATTTGTTTCGAAATAAAAGAAGATGCATAGTTTACATTATTCAATCTGTTAATTAGAAATTAGTTTGTATTATGTCAAGAAATTTTTCATATAGAATAATAATAAACAGACAATCGCCAACTGTAATAGTTAAGGAAAAATGTCAGTATATCCGTAGGAGAGTTAATAGAATTAAGAATCACTCTACTATTTATGATTATCCATCGTGTGCTGTAGGTTGTAGGCGTATTAAATCTAATGAGTTGTTTATTGAGACATCAAGAGCTCATACTGATTATTCTCGAACGCCAGCACTTAAAACAGCTTTAGAAAATTTAGGAATAATCGGGACTGTATCATACGGCAATAGAATAGGGTGGTGCGCGGAGCCTAATGCGGCACGTAGTGTTATCATATCTTTTAGTTGTGGTCTTAACCAGTTGTGTTTTACCGAAACGATACGCCCTAGAACACTGGAAAAAATAGCATATTGTAAAAACTGCAAAAACGTATTTAAGCTATGAAATACAGGATTGATTATCAACTTACGCATGACATTGACTGGTTTGCTGTTGTTTGTGGAATTCCTATTCATGTTGCTTCCAATGGTAATATTTTACCAAACGAAGTAGATTCTAAAATAAATAGGCAGATACAAAAAAGACTTGCAGAAATTCATCTGGATACTTGCGATGTCAGTATCGGGCAAGAAGTAACTAATGTTTTGGGCAAAAGCGGTGATTTGGATTTCTATTTGGAAACTTTTGTTGAATACGCTTCTATGGGGTTTGTGTCAATCGATTCGCATAAGGTATTAAACGAAAGAGGATCTATTGATTTTAGACCAGTTATAGTCGCTTATCCATCCAATCGAAACAAATTGATTGTGCCAGAAGCCATTGGAATTCATTTGCCAATTCTTCAAAATGAACAACATAAGTCTCAATTTCAAAGTCAATTAAACCTATCAAATTTGTGGTAATATAACGATGAAACGCAATTTACTCATACTATTAACCTTTCTGCTGCCATTGCTTCTTTGGGCAGAGAAGCCTACCACTGAAGGTACGGAGTTTTGGCTCACGTTCATGAATAACTACAGGACATCTTCCGGCTCAAGCGAGATGGAGTTGAAGCTCATTTTCTCTTCGCGCCAGAACACCACTGTAATGGTGCAAAACCCGCAAACTGGTTGGAGTCAGTCGATGCAGGTTAGTGCCAATACGATTGCCGAAATGGTGGTGCCGCGCAATCAGTGCTACACCTATAGTGCCGAAACGGTGGAGAAACGGGGATTGGTTATTACTTCGTCATCGCCGATAGCGCTCTACGCATCTAACTTTCGTGAACATACATACGACGCAACAATAGTGCTTCCAATCAACGGTATAGGCACAGATTACGTCATACAGGCATACGAGAATGTTATTTTGGTGAGTGGAGACAAGTTCCCACGCGAGTTTGCTGTTGTTGCCACGGAAGATGGCACGCAAGTTACTATAACGCCTCATGCCCGCACCACAGGCGGAAAGCTCAAGAATGTTCCGTTCACAATCTCGCTCAACAAGGGCGAAACATACCAAGTGATGTCAGAGGACACGGGCAATGACTTCTCTGGCTCGCGTGTAGAGAGCAACAAACTCGTGGCAGTGTTTTCTGGACACTCTTGTGTCAACATTCCGACGGGCAATCCGTGGTGCGACCACATAGTGGAGCAGCAGACACCTACGCTGATGTGGGGCAAGCAGTTTGTGGTCACGAAAACCAGCGGCCAGAGCGGTGACCGGGTTATGGTAACAGCCCGCGAGGACGGCACGCAGGTGAAAGTCAACGGAGCGGTCAGGGCAACGCTGCGGGCATTGGAGAGTTATGAGTTCCGCCTGACGGACAACAGCGCGTACATCGAAACCAATTCCGCTGCCGCGTGCTACCTTTATTTGGAGGGTGCCACCGCCAACAACAACATAGGCGACCCGAGCAGCGTGCACATCACTCCGCTTGAGCAGCAGATTGAGCGGCTTACCTTCGCAACATTCCAGACTTCTATTAGCCGCACGCATTTCGTCAACATAGTCACCACCGCGGCCGGAGCAGCATCCATCACATTAGACGGACAGTCTATTGCCTCGCAGTTCCAGCCCGTGACAGGCAACAGCCAGTACCGCTACGCACAGATACACATAAGCCACGGCACGCATACGCTGCAGACCACAAAAGATGGCTTTGTAGGGCATGTCTATGGCTTGGGGCATTGCGAGAGTTATGCCTACACTTTTGGCTCATCGACCATACCCCTTGAAGGGCAGATATTGGTCAACGATGAACCGCGCACTGACATCGATTACAATGAGACGCGCTGCTACAAGGAGCCGATAACTTTCTCGCCACACACTAATGTAGAGTTCACGGCAATCAAGTGGGACCTCGGCGACGGCACGACATCGACGAAACCCACGGTGACGCACACTTACGCAGCCCCGGGCGACTACCGCGTGCAGATGACGGTGGAGAACACTGACGGCCGCGACACGGCATACACCAACCTGCACCTCGTCAGCACGCTGCGCGACACGGTGTATGCCACCATTTGCGACGGTGACAAATACACCATCGCCGGCCAGGAGTTCAGCAGCAAGGGCAAGCACAATGTCACGCTGACCTCGGCAGGCGGCTGCGACAGCATAGTAACGCTCATTCTCGATGTCGCGCCAACATATTTCAAAACAGAGGAGGCGACGGTGAACAAGGGCATGTCGTACCGCTGGCACTGGAAGTGGTTCCGCGAGGAGGGCTACTACCGCGACACGCTCACGTCATCGCAGGGCTGCGACAGCATATTCGAGCTGCACCTCACGCTCAACGACCCCACGGAAATCATGCACGACACCATCTGCTACCAACCCACATACACCTTCCACGACCATGAGTTCGCCCTGCCGTCCGTCGAGGCATACAAGGACAAGGAGTATGTGGACTACACACTGGAGTACCGCGACAACGTGAACTGCATAACATACCAGATGCTGCTCGCCATATCACCCGGCAGCGGCGACGTTACGCTCAACGACACCATTCAGGAGGGGCAGACCTACGACTTCTTCGGCGACAAGCTCACGCTGCCCGACACCTACCGCAAGACCATCAGCAAGGGTGCGGGCTGCGAGCAGGAGTACACGTTAAACCTCGTCGTGCTGCCGTTCCCTATAATCAAGACCGAGGCTGTGCTGTGCACTTCCGACAGCTATGAGTTCCGTGGCAAGTTCTATGATAAGTCTGGAGTGTATAACGACACGGTGTTCACCCCAGCCGGCATAGAGGCGATATACCGGCTCACGCTGACCGACACGCGCTCGCACACCGACATCAGCGTACAGACCACCGGGTCGTATGAGTTCAACGGAACCGTTTACACCGAATCCACCACTGTTTCTGCCACTTTCACCAACGTTGCGGGCTGCGACAGCATTGTAACGCTCCACCTCGGCATTGGCGAACCATGCCAAGTGACGGAAGAAATCAATATGACGCTCTGCGACGGCGAGCATATCCCATGGAACGGCATAGACTGCGAGGCAGGAAACACCTATACAAAGAAGTTGAAATCATCGGGCGGCTGCGACAGCATAGCCACGCTCGTCATTACAGCTCTGCCAAAACAGGTAACCAACATTGAGGTGGAAGTCTGCAGCGACGAGTACTATATGGTTGGCACGGAACGGCTGCGCACTGAAGGACCGCATACCGTGATTCTGCAAGGCTCCAACGGCTGCGACAGCATAGTCAATGTCAATATCACACGCAAAAACGCCTATTCCGAATACTTCGAGGTAACAATAGAGGAGGGGCAGGAGTACCTGTGGGACGGCGACGCATTCACCAAGAAAGGCGATTATATCAAGGGTTATTCGTGCGTTACCGGCTGCGACTCCATCGTAACCATGCACCTCAATGTCGTGCCACCGCATTGCGTTACGACCAAGACGCTGACCGAAGAGGTCTGCTTCGGCGAGCCATACGACTTCTACGGCGAGCTATTGGACAAGTCCAGCACGTACACGCATCTGGTTGAGAACGCGGACTGCGACACGATGGTAACGCTGAATCTGACTGTTTTGCCAAAAGTTGAGGACGTGCATATCGAGGTGAGCATCGCCGAGGGCGACGTTTACCCATGGCACGGCGCGGATTACAGCGAGGCGGACGTTTACGAGTACCCGACGACAGACGCTCACGGCTGCCCATACACGGAATACCTGCACCTGACGGTGATTCCGCATTGCGTTACGACCAAGACGCTGACCGAAGAGGTCTGCTTTGGCGAACCGTACGACTTCTACGGCGAGCTATTGGACAAGTCCAGCACGTACACGCATTTGGTAGAGAACGCCGACTGCGACACGATGGTAACGCTGAATCTGACTGTTTTGCCAAAAGTCGAGGACGTGCATTTGGAAGTGAGCATAGCCGAGGGCGGCACCTATAAATGGCACGGCGCGGATTCCAGCGAGGCGGACGTTTACGAGTACCCGACTACCGACGCGCACGGCTGCCCCTACACGGAATACCTGCACCTGACGGTGATTCCGCATTGCGTGACGGCCAAGACGCTCACGGAAGAGGTCTGCTTTGGCGAGCCGTACGACTTCTACGGCGAGCTATTGGACAAGTCCAGCACGTACACTCATTTGGTCGAGAACGCGGACTGCG
>JAFTCC010000037.1 GCA_017454915.1 Paludibacteraceae bacterium | reverse complement strand
GCTGAGCGTTGACAAGGTGCTGGACATAGCAAAGACTATCACGACCATAAGGGTCAATATGCCAAAGAACCATGAAGTCTACACCAAGACGCTCTTCCTGTCGGATGAGCAGAACGCCATCAAGCCCCTGTTCGACCTGTCTAAACTGGGGGTGGAGTGAGGCAGGGTGGCGCATTGACTAAGTCAGGAATAATATCCAAATCTGTTTATTTCCATCGCTTTTTGATTTTAATGCTGTGTCGTGATGGCGTTGTTTCGTTATGACGTTATGGCGTTATGGCGTGATAACGTTATTTCTTTGTTGCTGGGAATACCTTTTATTCTCGTCCATGCCGTTTCAATTCCCTTTTCCGTATGCCTTACCAATTCGGTGGCAGCACGATGTTCTCCACGCCATGCGCCTCGGCAAACAGCGGGGCGATTTCCTCATCGGTGAAACCTGCGATGCCGCAGCCGATGCGGGTGACGAGGAATGTCAGTTCGGGGTGCTGGCGGGCAAACTGGATGAACTCGTCCACATACGGGCGTATGGTGTCCACGCCGCCCTGCATCGTGGGGATGGCATAGCTCTGGCCTTGCAAGCCAACACCCTGACCCATGATGGCCCCAAACTTGCGGTAGGCGATGTAAGCCGCGCCGCCGCCGTGCATACCTGCCAAGTTACTGCCGAAGACGAATATCTCACCTCGCTGCAACTCCGTAATACGTTCTGGTGTTGTTCTCTTTTGCTCCATAATTGTGCTTTACCTAAATTCCGCAGTACTTCAGTTCTTGACGCGGATGATTATATAACTCTATTTGTAAGTCCCTGAGCAACATAAGTTGCAAATTCGTCAATGGCGTGGCAAAGATAAGCATAAAATCTGAGATTGTGATTCCTTTTGGGGAAATTTATCGCGTGAGTGGCCTTTTTCCCGTTTTGTGGCTCCGGTCGTCGATAAAGTACCGTGGCTGCGATGTACATCATACGGATGATTGTCATCCACGCGGCTGATGACCGCGTGCTTTTCTCGCGCGATTTTATAATAGAAAAGGAGACCGAGGCGAAGGTATCCTTTTCGTGTCTTACTAGGTGTTCATCATCTGTTTGACCTTTTTGGCTTGTGCCCTGAAAGCTTATCATTTCCTTAATTATGAGCCATAATTGCCTTCGTTTGTTCTGCTTGGCAAATATAGTGCTATATTTTGCTTACCGAATATTAATTCTAATTTTACCTTGCAAAGGTACTCATTTTTATCGGAAGTCGAGCATTTATTTAGCGTTTCGCGCGTAATTCAAGCAATTTTTGTCTAAAACAAGGCTATGTTATAACAAAAAAAATGATTTTGCATAAATATTTTCTGTTTTGGTAAGGGTGGATAAACAAATTGAATACGAACATATAAATCTACTGAAATCAAAAAAAATTAAAAAACATCCCTTTCTTCATATAATATATAATATTCAACAATATTTTCTGTTAAATAAATGCTAAATTGCTTGGTTGAATCAAAAGAAAAGTCTATTTTTGCATCAAAATCAATAGAAAATATTGTTAATATGCATCTTAAAATAGTTGAATTATGGAGAAACTTACAAGCAAAGAAGAAGAAGTGATGGAACTGATTTGGCAGATTGGGCAGTGCGCCCCGAAGGATGTTTCATCGCTCTATCCCGAACCGCAGCCCAGCGCAAATGCCATTGCGCAGGTGTTTCAGGCACTTGAGAAGAAAGGTTACTTAGCACACGAACCGAAAGGTCGCGGCTTTGTCTATCGTCCTATCGTGGACAAACAGGCATATGGTCGAGGGCGATTGTCGAGTGTTATCAATCGCTTCTTCAGTGACTCTTACATGAGTGTAGTGTCGGCACTGATGCAGGAGGAGAAGGTCACCGAGGCAGACCTGTTGCAATATCTAGCTGACTTAAAACGTAAGGACGAAAGCAAAGAGGGCTGACCTATGGCTACATTCATTATCTACAGCATCCGTTGGACGCTGACGCTGACGCTGCTCTACTCGCTCTACAGGCTTCTGCTCCGGCGCGAGACGTTTCACCGTCTTAACCGTGCCGTGCTGTTGGCAATCCTTGTGGTGAGTCCGCTCCTGCCGCTTGTGCCGCTGCATACTTATGAACCGACAGCTATGGATGTAATGCTTACTAGAATTGAGGAGCCGCTGATGAACCCAACATCTGATGCCAATAATGCTACGCTCGCCACCCAAGAAGGCAAGAATGCCGCATCGGGTCTTTGGGTGCGCTATCTGGCGTACATATATATAATAGGTATCGCCGTCGCACTCGCTGTATACTTGTTCCGTTTGCTGGCTCTGATGCGTGTCATTCGTCGTAGTCAGCGCATAACTCATCCGATAGTTCCGAAAGATGTTCATCTTATGCTGGACATGAGAATCAAACAGCCCAGCAGCTGGATGCACTGGATTATTATCGGTCCAATGGATCTGAAGCAGAACGCTGAGACTGTACTTCGACACGAACTGGCTCACGTGAGGATGAGACATTCGTGGGACGTGATTCTTTGCGACCTTACCTGCCGGCTGCTTTGGTGCCTGCCCTTCGTATGGATGTTGCGGCAAGACTTAGTAGATGTGCATGAGTTCCAAGCTGACGAGGCGGTATTGCAGGGAGGTGTGACGTTAGACGCATACGAGCATCTGCTGGTACGCAAAGCAGTACAGACACAAGTCTTGCCTATCATGAACACTTTACGCCGTGGGGCTGTGAAGAAACGCTTTGCCATGATGCATTGCAATCGTTCGTCACGGTGGTCGCGACTCAAACTGCTCTATCTCGTCCCTGCCCTCGCCGCATGCCTGTGGGTGTCGGCCAAGGGCGAGGTATATACAACCTATCTCAACGGAAAACTTGCCACGTTGGAAGAACTTAAGGCTCTCGATTCCAGTGCCATTGCCCACGTCGATGTGATTCATAGTCAAAAAAAGGTGT
>JAFTCC010000036.1 GCA_017454915.1 Paludibacteraceae bacterium | reverse complement strand
CAAAAAACGGCAAAAGGTTGTGCCGCCGCTAACGCGGCTTGAAAAATGTTGTGCGATGCATGCCGTGGGTTATGTTCGCTGACGCTCACTTCACCCACGGCTAACATTGTGTCACCGCTAACGCGGTTTTCTACGCCGCATCAAATCAATTTTAGCCCCGTAGGGGCGGCACAAAAAACGGCAAAAGGTTGTGCCGCCGCTAACGCGGCTTGAAAAATGTTGTGCGATGCATGCCGTGGGTTATGTTCGCTGACGCTCACTTCACCCACGGCTAACATTGTGTCACCGCTAACGCGGTTTTCAATGCCGGCATCAAATCAATTTTA
This sequence comes from Paludibacteraceae bacterium, assembly GCA_017454915.1. Lineage (GTDB taxonomy): Bacteria > Bacteroidota > Bacteroidia > Bacteroidales > Paludibacteraceae > UBA3747. The sequence goes on along the minus strand of JAFTCC010000036.1, from coordinate 44,013 downwards.
GCCCCGTAGGGGCGGCACAATGTGCAGTGGTAAACAGCCCCGTAGGAGTGAAACGGAATTAGCCGTGTGTAAAACCCATGGAAACGGAAGAACGCTTCTCTTGCTGAAAAATAGCCTTTGATGCCTGAAATGTCAAAAAAAAATCGTAATTTTGTAGTGTGAAATAATATGCCGACACAATGGACGAAAAAAACGAACACATAGAAGAAAACGAAGAGCAATTGGAAACTCCAGCCGGTCAGCCCGAAGACGTATCCGATATTACGCCTGACGATGTTGCTGAAGATTCGGCTCAATCAGATTTGACAGTTCCTGCCAATGGGACACAAGCCGCTCATTTTAAGTCATATGCGACGCGTGATGAGCACAATCGTTATCATTTGACAGGAATGTATCAGAACTGGTTTATCGACTATGCGTCGTACGTCATACTTGAACGTGCCGTGCCCGACCTCTACGACGGTCTCAAGCCTGTTCAGCGGCGCATACTTCACGCCATGCGCAAAGTTGAGGACGGGCGTTACAATAAGGTTGCCAACATTGTCGGCCAGGCGATGCAGTACCATCCGCATGGTGACGCTTCCATCAAGGACGCGCTTGTCGGCATGGGTCAGAAAGAGCTGCTTATCGACTGTCAGGGAAACTGGGGTGACATCAGCACCGGGGCAGAGGCAGCCGCTGCAAGGTACATCGAGGCGCGGCTCTCGAAGTTCGCTCTCGAAGTGGTGTTCAACCCCAAGACGACCGAATGGAAACTCAGTTATGACGGCCGCAATCCCGAGCCCATTAACCTGCCCATCAAGTTCCCGTTGTTGCTCGCCCAAGGTGTTGAGGGCATTGCGGTAGGCCTTAACTCGCTCATCTTGCCTCATAATTTCAACGAACTCTGTGATGCTTCGGTCGCCTACCTGCGCGGTGAAGACTTTGTGCTTTATCCTGATTTCCTCACAGGCGGAGTGGTTGACGTAACACGTTACAACGACGGACAGCGCGGCGGTGCCGTCAAAGTCAGAAGCAAGATAACAAAAATAGACAACAAGACGCTATCGATACAGGAAGTGCCGTACGGCACCACAGTCCGCAAGATTATCGAGACCATACTTCGCGCAAACGAAAAGGGGAAAATAAAAATCAGGAAAGTTGATGACCTCTCGGCGCAAAAGGCAGAAATACTCGTTCACCTGCAGCCTAACGTGAGCAGCGACAAAACCATTGACGCACTGTATGCCTTCACAGACTGCGAAGTCAGCATCTCGCCTAACTGCTGCGTGATTCAGGACAAAAAGCCGATATTCACGAGCGTCAAGAACCTCCTTGCCATCAGCACAGACCACACCAAGCACCTGCTGGAGTGGGAGCTCAACATACAAAAAAACGAATTACTTGAAAAACTGCTGTTCATATCTTTGGAACGGCTGTTTATCGAGCAACGGATATATAAGGACAAGGAGTTTGAGGATTCCCGTTCGCCCGAAGAGGCCATCCGTCATATAGACAAGCGCATAGAGCCTTTCAAGAAAGACTTCTACCGCCCGATAACCGATGAAGATTTGCTCAAACTGCTTGAGATAAAAATGGCACGGATTACGCGCTATGACAGCAAGAAAGCCGAAGAGCAAATAGTAGCGATAAAAGGTAAACTGAAAGAGACGGAGAAAAATCTCGCGCACCTCACCGATTATACCATCAAGTGGTTTGAAAACCTCAAAGCTAAATATGGCGATGCTCATCCTCGCAGGACAGAGATCCGTAATTTTGAAACCATCGTGGCAACAAAAGTGGCTGAGGCCAACGAAAAGCTCTATGTGGACTATGAGGGCCGATTTATTGGCACCGGGCTTAAGAAGGACACCTTTGTATGCAACTGCTCGGATCTGGACGACGTAATAGTGATTTTCCGCGATGGCAAGTACAAGATAGTTCACGTGGCGGACAAAGTGTCTGTAGTTAACGACAAACCCACGTCGCAAAATGAAATAATACACGTTGACGTGTTCAAGAAAGCCGACACGCGTACCATTTACAACATCGTTTACAGGGATGGCAAGTCGGGTCCCTACTACATGAAGCGTTGCTTCCTTACTGGCCTTGCGCGCGACAAGGAGTATGACCTCACGATGGGAACCGCAGGGTCGAAAATCGTGTATTTCACCGTAAACCCGAATGGTGAGGCTGAGGTGATTAGGACACTCCTCAAGCCTGCGTATAAACTCAAAAAACTTGAGATAATAACCGATTTCTCCAACTTGGCAGTAAAAGGTAAGCAGAGCCGCGGCAACCTCCTCACCAAATATGATGTTAAGCAGATAACCTTGAAGCAGAAAGGCGGCTCAACGCTCGGCGGGCTGGAAGTGTGGTTTGACCCCGACGTGCGTCGCCTCAACCACGATGGGCGCGGGCAGTTCCTTGGCGAGTTCCACAACGACGACCAGATATTGGTTGTGATGAAAAACGGCGACTGCATGCTTACCACTTTCGACTTGTCGAACCACTACGAAGAGGGAATCTTAATCATCGAAAAGTATAACGCCGACAAGGTCTGGACCGCGGCATTGTGGGATGCGGACCAAAACTACTATTACGGCAAACGCTTCACAATCGAGAAAAGCAATAAAGTGCAGAACTATCTGGGCGAGAATAAGGACTCTCGCATGGTGGTTCTCACCAGCAGGCGGCATCCGTTGTTTCAAATAACGTTTGGCGGCAACGACGAGTGGCGTCAGGCAGAAATGGTGGACATGACAGAGTTCATAGCCGTCAAAAGCATTAAGGCTAAAGGCAAAAGACTGACAACATATAACGTCGCGCGAATAGAGGACATCTCGCCCGAAGACCCAATAGAGGTGGACATACACCCTGTTGACGAAGCGGGTGAAGGTGAAGACGGCGGGGCTGTCATTGACGGGCAAGAGAGTGCAAATGTCAACATTGATGACATACCAATGAACATCAATGTCGCTTTGCCAGATGATATTATTGACCCTGATGACCCGCAGATGCGCTTGTTCTAAACAAGATGGCTATACTCCTAAACATAGATTTATGAACCGTCGTTTGTTAACAATAATGATTGCGGTGTTGATGCCGCTAATAGTTATGGCACAAGCTACAATAGACAAAAGCAATGGGACTGTCACTAAAGATGGCAAGACTTTCCCCCTGTATGGCAAGGTACAGATTGTCAATAGTTTCCCAGACCTTAAGGTGCAAATTGTAGATGCGTTTCCCGACCTCAAGGTTCAGGTTGTAAACTCGTTTCCCGACAAGATTGGCAAGGTTCAGGTAGTAAATAGTTTCCCTGATGTGAAGGTTCAGATTGTCAATTCATTCCCGGATATTAAAGTAAAAATAGTAGATTCATTTCCAGGTTTTTAACAGAATAATCACATTATTATGCGCAGAATAATTCCTATCGTTATGTGTGCTGTTCTTTTATGCTCATGCAAGACCAGCACCATTCCCTCCGGAGCCTACAAGAAGGCCGGAGAAGATTTGTTGAAAAAAGAAACGTCCGCCAAGGAGGATGCCCTCCGCCAGCTGGCCTCCACTCGTCAGTCGCTTGAGAATGCCCAGCAGTCCCTCGCCAGTCTTGAAGCGGAGTACAACCGCTGCAAGCGTGAGTCGGCAGAAGACAAGGCCGAGTTAGCCCGCCTTCGTGAGCAGCTGACAGCCGCCAACCAGGCTCAGGCCATAGCCGAGGCAGAAAAAGCCCGTGCAGAAGCCGAGGCTGCGCGTGCCGAACGTGAGAAAGCCGAGGCAGCCGCCGCGGCAGCGAGAGCGCAGGCTGAAGCCGATGCTGCGCAGGCAAGGCAAAAGGCTGAAGAAGAAGCGGCAAAACTGCGTGCAGACAGCATAGCACAGCATCAGGCCGATGCGGCAAAGCAGAATGTTACGCTCCGCACAGAGAGCTTTGAGCTCGTTAATCCTACCACAGACCAGACAGTTGAGGGGTACCACATCATTGTTGGCTCTTTTGGCGTAGAAGACAATGCTAACCGATTGCACGCCCTGCTTACCGAGCAAGGCCGCCAGCCTGCCATAGTGAGAAACGAAAAAGGCATGTATCGTGTGATATTTGCCACATACCCCACATACTCCGAGGCTGCCTCACATGTCGTCGAGGTTAGGGAGCAAGGTTTTTCAGACGCTTGGGTGCTTGTTCATAAGTAAAACATGAAAGCCATCACCCTGCTTAGTGCCGTGCCGATGCGCTCTCAGCCATCAGAGACGGCTGAGATGTGTTCGCAGATGCTCTTTGCCCAAACTTGCGAAGTGCTATCTGATAACGCCAAATGGCCCAAGATACGGCTTGACGCCGACGGTTATGAGGGCTATGTGGACCGTAAAATGATTTCGCTGTTGAGCGACGAGAACTACGAGTCTGTGGTGCGCGCCCCATACGCCGTGGTGTGCTATCCTGTAGCGATGGCTGTGAGCAAAGCCAATCACACGACCATCATTCTCACTGCCGGCAGCCGGCTGCCAAACTACCACAACGGCACTTTTTCGCTGCTTGGTGCGGATTTTGAAATATCGCCAGAACTCGTAGCCATCAATCCGCAATACACCGAACCCAATATACTCCGCGCTGTGCCTTACTTTTTCAATATCCCCTATCTGTGGGGCGGCAAGAACGCCTTTGGCATGGACTGCTCGGGTTTCACCCAAGTGTTCTGCTCCATTTTTGGCATCAGCCTGCCCCGCGACACCTCGCAACAGGCACTGCTTGGAGAGCCCATCGGGTTTCTTGAGGAGACGCAGGCGGGTGACCTTGTGTTTTTTGAGAATTCGAGCGGAAACATTATTCACGTGGGCATGCTGGTAGGTAAAGACGCTGTAGTTCACTGCTCCGGCCGGCTGAAAATGAGTAAAATAGACTCTCACGGCATTCTCTCCGATGACCTTAAGTCTTATACGCACCAACTCCGCGTTATCAAGCGCATAGTGGAGTAGGCTGGTGTCTTTATGCTTTTCGCCCGGTCATTATGCCCGCATAATTTCATTGCTCAAAGGCAAAAAAATGCTCAAAAGTAATAAAACTCTAAATACCGTTTCGGTAAAAAAATAATCGCAATTAAGAAAAAATGAAAAATTTTGTAGAAGAACTGCGCTGGCGCGGAATGTTGCACAGCATCATCCCCGGCACAGAAGAACAACTCCAGAAAGAAATCACAACCGCATATGTCGGTATAGACCCCACAGCCGATAGCCTTCACATAGGTCATCTTTGCGGGATAATGATGCTTCGTCACCTCCAACGCTGCGGGCACAAACCTATCGCGCTCATCGGCGGTGCGACAGGCATGATAGGCGACCCGTCAGGCAAATCTCAAGAGCGCAATCTGCTTACGGAGGACGTGCTGCGGCATAACCAAGAGTGTATAAAAAAACAGCTCTCTAAGTTCCTTGACTTTGAAAGCGATGCTCCCAACCGCGCCGAGCTTGTGAACAATTATGATTGGATGAAGGGCTATTCGTTCCTTGACTTTTCGCGTGAAGTCGGCAAACACATCACCGTCAACTATATGATGGCAAAAGACTCTGTTCAGAAACGTCTTAACGGTGAGGCTCGTGATGGTCTGTCGTTCACAGAGTTCACCTACCAGTTGCTTCAAGCGTATGATTTTCTGCATCTTCTTCGTACTCACAACTGCCGCATGCAGATGGGTGGCGCCGACCAGTGGGGCAACATCACCACCGGCACCGAACTGATTCGCCGCACCGATGGAGTGGAGGTCTTTGCCCTGACCTGTCCGCTGATAACCAAAGCTGATGGCGGCAAATTCGGAAAGACAGAGTCGGGCAACGTGTGGCTTGACGCGAGATATACATCGCCGTATAAATTTTATCAGTTCTGGCTCAACGTGAGCGACGACGACGCAAAGCGTTACATCAAAATTTTCACAGCCCTTGAGCGTGATGAGATCGACGCCCTCATAGCCGAGCATGACGCGGCACCTCATTTGCGCGCCCTTCAAAAACGCCTTGCCAAAGAGGTTACCATCATGGTGCACAGCCAAGAGGAGTATGAGAAAGCCGTAGAAGCCTCGAACCTGCTGTTCGGCAATGCTACAGCCGAGGCCTTTGAGCATATTGATGAGCAGACGCTCTTGCAGGTCTTTGAGGCTGTGCCACACTATCGGATTGACAAGCAAGCGCTTGTTGATGGACTTCTGCCGTTGGATTTGCTCGCCGTACAGACTGACATCTTCCCCAGTAAAGGCGAAGCGCGCAAAACGATACAGGCCAACGGCGTCAGCTTCAATAAGCAGAAACTGGCAGGCATAGACACTCCCATTACCGCGGATATGCTCGTGAAAGGGAAGTATCTGATAGTGCAAAAAGGCAAGAAAAACTATTCACTTTTGACTTTTGAGTAGCCTCAGAATGCCGTTCCGGCGTTATATTAAGCCTCAAAACATTATTCAGCAATAGTTTGCTTTGCTAAAAATGCTGCCAAGCCGCAAAAATATGCCGCTAAATTTTGGCAGATAAAAAAAAAGTTGTAACTTTGCACTCGCTTTTGGCAAAAAGCCAATGTGCTTGTCTAATGGTGTAATGGTAGCACATCTGATTTTGGTTCAGCCAGTCGAGGTTCGAGTCCTCGTTAGACAACAAACTCTCCGCAAGTTAAGGCTTGCGGAGAGTTTGTTTTTTGCTATGTCTTATGCCCTGCTACTCCAAGCGCCCAGTGGTGCGCAAATACTCCGTTTCATATATTTTGAGTTGTGTTAAGGCTTCAATTTCATTGCTCAGCGCCTGTTGCCATTGGCTTTGGGCATCCATGAGGTCAGTGAGGGTAATGAGCTGGTTGTTGTACTTCATGGTCATGATGCGTAGATTTTCCTGTGCCTGTTCCCTTGCTGTGCGCGCCGAGATAATCAGTTGCTGTCCCGATGTCAGATTTTGCATCGCTTGTTGGGCTTCGAGGCTCAATAATCTTGTGTTTTGTTTGAAGTCAAGTTTAGCATTCTCCTCTTCAAGCCGTGCTTTACGGATTTTCTGGAAATTTATTCCCCAATCAAGAATTGGAAGTTTGAGCACGAGACCGGCCATCGGGATGTGCGCTTTCATTTCTTGCGTGTAGTTGTATGGCGTTCCGTCAGGCAGCATTGTGGTGCCTTTGAACTTGATATTGCCATACCAAGTGTAACCGGCCGTAAGTGCTATAGTAGGCAGATAGTCAGCAATCTGCATCTTATATTGCAAATGTTTGATGTCAATGTTTTTTTCAAGCAAAGCATATTCGGGCCGCTGGCTGATGTCATTGTTGAGCTCGACGCTGACAGATGGTTCTATTATGGTGTCAGTAGGCACGGCATTGTCTGGCAGCGTGAGCCCCATGACGTTAGCCACAGCCATCAGACAGAGTTTTTCGCCATTCTGTGTGCGCAGCAGCTGATAATCCAGCTCACTGCGTTTAGCCTGTATGCGCAGCAGGTCGCCACTTGTGGCGAGTTTTGCGTTCACACCCGTTTCCACCACACGCATAATGCTGTCAATCTGTGCGTGATACGCCTCAAGCATTCGTACCTTTGAGCGCACGGCTATCCATGTAAAATACGCGTTATCAGCGTCAGCAATCACTTTGGCACGTATCTGACGCAACTGCTCATCGGAGCATTGGAGCCCGATTTTAGCCATTTTATTCCCGTACGTTATTTTCCCGCCAGTGTATATGGGCTGTGAAAGTGTGAACCCTGCAAGATATGCGCCTTGCATGACAAGTGTGTTGCCCATTATTTCTTGGTCGCCCATAAATAGTGCTCCCGCCGATGCGTCCACGGTCGGCAGCGCACTACGGAAAGCCGCACGGCGGTCATACACTGCGCTTTGGCGATTATTTTGGGCGCGCAACATATCCTCGTTATTTTTCAAGGCTTCGGAGCGAACTGTTGAAAGACTGAGATATTGCAGGCTGTCTTGCGCATTGAGATACGGAGCGCAGAATAGCAGCAAGTTTAAGGTTATTGCAAGTATTTTGGATTTCATGTTTTCCCTTTATTTTCTAACATGGAAGAATGCGGAATATAGTATTGGCAACAGTATTAGAGTAATAATGGTGCCGACTGTCAGTCCTGACATTATTGTGATTGCCATTGAGCCGTACATGGGGTCGCCAAGTAGTGGCGCCATTCCAAGTATGGTAGTTAGTGAAGCAAGCAGCACAGGCCTTACGCGTGAAACTGTAGCTTCAACAACTGCAGTGAAAGCGTCAAGACGTTCCACCTTGTATAGGCGGTTTATTTCGTCAACGAGGACTATGCCATTTTTCACCATCATGCCCATCAGCCCCATCATGCCGAGTACAGCCATGAATGTAAACGGTTGGCGGAACATCAATAGGGCAGGCACAATGCCGCACAACACAAACGGCAGGCACAGCAGCACGCTGAAAACTTCTTTCCAGTTGTTGAACAACAGTAGCAGTATCACAATAATGATGATGAGTGTGAGTGGCACATAGCCCAGTATGTTTTCAAGCGCCATACCCTCAAGCTTGCCGTCGCCCGCCCACGTTAATGTGTATCCTTCAGGCAGCGGTATCGCCTCTATTCTCTTCTTAATATCTCTCATGGCTCGTTTAGGTGTGCCATGGAAGATATTGGTGTTCGGGTCAGCCTCCGCCTCTATTGTGCGTTGTCCGTTGAGCCTATACACGAAGTCTTCTTGATATTCAATATCAATGTCAGGCGCGATATTTCCAAGTGACGTTGTTCGCCACAGCCTGTCGGCAAGTTGTTCGGGTTTTGTGGCTCCGGTAAATAGCCCTTGCACATCATCTGCGGCAAGATTAGCGCTTGACATTGACCAGACAGGAATGTTGGTGATGTCTTGAATTTGCGAGCCATCGGCGTTGCGGACCATGAGATTGATGATCACCATTTTGTCGTTATCGTTCATCAGCCCTATCGGCAGCCCGTCTGTCGCCGCCTTGAGGGCATCAGCCACGTCAGAACGGGTTATGCCGGCTCTGACAGCATCAGCCTGATTAAAACGTGCTACAAGGTTCTTGCTACGGCTGTGCCAGTTGTTTTGAACAGAATACTGGTCGATGTACTTGCTTGAGCGCATGATTTGCTCGGCCTTGTAACTTAGGTCTTTGAGTACAGCAGGGTCCGGTCCTTGAAATACAGCTTCTATCGTATGAGATGTGCTCACGGAAAAGTTATATTTCCTGAAACGTATATACGCGTCGGGATATTGCTCTCGCAAAGTCTTCTTAAGGCGCGGAATGACTTTGTTGACAGTCTTGAAATCTTGGCAGTCCACCATCACTTCTCCATAACTGTCGCCTCCATTATTCATGGGTCTGACAAGGCAGTAGTGCGCAGGAGCGGCTCCCATGCTTGCAGCCACGCTTATCACGTCTTCGTCTGCTTCAAGCATTGCTGATATCTCGAGCAAGTCATGCCTTACGCGGTCGGGTGAGGTTTGAGATGGCAGTTGGTATTCAATGACAAATTGCCTGTAATCAAAGTCGCAGAAAAACAGGTTTTTGACAAAGATTATTCCTGCAGCGCTAATACCAAGAATGGTGAACGCTAATGTCAGCGTAACAGCCTTATGGCTAATAAGCTTTGTGATGGACCTCCTAATGAAGTTGTGAGCCGGGCTATTGAGTACTCCCTGCGATTTTTTTTCGGAAGCTTGTACTCTCAATGGAATGAAGTATTTAGCACTCATCGGCACCTGTACAAGCGCCAGCACCCAACTTGCCAACAGACTCACGCACAGCACCATAAACATGTCTCGGCAATACTCGCCCGCACTGTCAGGCGAAAGGAAGACGGCAATAAAAGTCGATACCGCTACCACTGTGGCTGCAAGCAAAGGCAATGCTGTGTTGTCAACAATTCGGAAGAGGTACTGTTTAGGGCTCAAGCCTCTGCCGCGGTCCACAATAATGCCGTCCATAATGACAATGGAATTGTCAACGAGCATTCCCATTGCCACGATGAACGCTCCAAGTGAAATGCGCTGAAGTGTACTGCCTAATGCCAAAAGAATGGGGAATGACATCGCAATAGTAAGTACAAGCCCGCCGCCAATTATAAGTCCGCTCCTCAAACCATAGGTGAAAATAAGCACAATAATGACAATCAGCACAGACTCTAACAAGTTAATCATAAACGCATTAATGGCGTTAGACACTTGTTCGGGCTGGAAGAACACCTTGTGCGTTTGTATTCCTGCTGGCATGGTGCGCAAAACCTCTTTCAGTTTTTTATCAACAGCACGTCCCACATCAGGCACAATGGCGTTGTTTTCCATTGAGATGCATATTGCTAACGCAGGTTCCGTGCCAATGAAAAATCCGTTTCGTTGTGGTTCAGAATATGTCCTTTCAATACGCACAACATCGCCAACGCGAACGATTTTGCCGTCAGCGGTCTTTATTAGCATATCCGCTATGTCTTGTTCTGAGCGGATGTCATCGCTTACTTGCAGCGAAAGCATGTCGTCCTCATCGGCGTATTTGCCGGCATTAACACTTTTGCCGGCATTGTTGAGCGCAATCATTAACTGCATAGGTATCAATCCGTTTGCGGCAAGGCGTTCCTTGTCGATAATAAGGTTGATAACTTCTGGTCGTGCACCAACGATATTGATTCGCTTAACTCCCTTGACGCTCATCAGCTCGCGCTGCACAACCTTGGCGTAACGCTCCAATTCAGTGTAGTCGTACCCTGCGCCGTAAAAACCGTATAAGATGCCGTAAACATCCGTCATGTCGTCAACGACGATAGGCTCATAACAGCCATTGGGCAGAGTGGAACTCATGTCGCCAACCTTACGCCTAAGCATGTCAAAATGCTGTTGCAGGTCCTTGTTTAGCACAGTCATCTCAAACTCTGTCGTAATTAGTGCCATTCCGGGCGAGCATTCGGTCCTTATTTCAAATACGCTTGGCAGTGTCTTTAAGGCGTCTTCTATCGGTTTTGCCACCTTGAGTTCCACGTCATGAGCTGTAGCGCCAGGATACACGGCGACAACCATCGCCACTTTGGGCACAACAGCAGGATCCTCTAACTTGGGCATCACCCAAAAAGAATATATGCCCATTATCAATATCACGGCCACCATACTCCAGAAGAGTGTGGGGCGCTGCATGAAAAACTCTGTGAATTTTCTCATCTTCATTACATCAGTCCTCCGACATTGGTTTCACTCGGAATATCTTTTATGCCTACGCTTTCGCCTTCGTTGATTTGCTCTACTCCGGCTTTGACAATGCGGTCGTCTTTGTTTATTCCGCTTGATATTAGAGCATTTCCATGCGAGTCAATACCCTTGACGACAACTTGTTTGGCATGCACGGTGTTCTGACCGTCCACAGTCCATACGCATTCTTTCCCTTGATGTTCAAATACCGCATGAAGCGGGACGCTGTATAATGTGCTGTCTTCGCTGACGATATTTATCAGAACGTCAACATTTGTTCCGGCAGCAATCTGTTTAGGATTTTCATTGAATGTCAAGCGCATAGTGTACAGCTGATTCGCATCGGCTTTGGGCACGATGCTTTTAATGCTGAGCGCATGGCGTTTCTCGTTTGCGCCTTTGTCGGTAATGGCGTATAATGATTCGAAATTGTTTTTTTGCTGCAGTATAGCTACAGGCACACTCACTTCAACCTCAAGGTTCGACGTATTGATGATTTCAAAAACTGGAGTGCCCGCATCAACCATTTCTGCGGTTTCAAAGTTGACTTTGTTGACATATCCGTTCACCGGGGAATATAGTCTGGTGTATGCAACTTTGTTTTTGTTAACTTGCAGTTGTATAGCCAGTTGCCGTAACCCTGCCTCTGCTTTCTCATAGTCGTTGGCAGCCACTCCGTTGTTTTCCATCATCATCTTCAGGCGGCGTACTTCTTCACTCAATTGGTCGTATTGTATTTGATATGCGTCCACGCCAAGTTGGTAATCCGCATCGTCGAGACGCGCAAGCAGCTGCCCTTGACTAACATATTGCCCCTCTTTGACAGCGATCTCTTTCAGTTGCCCCGGAGTTTTGAATGCGACGTTTGTCATGCTTTGCTCACATGTCCTGCCGGCGAGGTGTTTTGTGCTTATTCCGCCGTTAATTTCTGGTGAAACCACGACCACAAAATGAGTGACACCTCCGTTTGATGACTGTTCTTTTGCGCAACCGCACAAAATGAGCGTCGCGACAAGCATAGTAAAGATATGATTTTTCATATTCGGATATGTAAAAAGTAACTAATTTATACCTTATAAATCTTAGCACTGCAAGTTACGAAAAAGAATTGGCCCCAGCAATATAATGTTTCATTTTTGTGTCAATATTTTGCTGTACGACAGACTTTTAGCGTAAAACGAGAAAAAACGCGACTGCCGTCTAATTCTTAATTAGGCAGCAGTCGCGCCTATGCGTGTTGCTTCCGTTTATATCTGTTTTCCCTTTTATTTGTTTTTTTTAGTGTTTTATCAATTTGACCAAGGGTCGCCTTCTGAGAAATCGATGTTTTGGTAGCCTTCAGAGTCTATTTCGTCTTCGTTGTAGCCTTCGATACCGTCATATAGGTCGTCCAAGTCAATTCCGCCTGCGTCTTTAACGATTTTGCTTATGTCTTCCAACTCTTGGGTTTGCTGAGGTGCTTTACCTTTCTTTTTTACGATTGCAGGTTCCTCAAGTTCACCGGGCCTTATTTCTTTTAGCGAGCCGAAAAAGCAGCGGTCAAACATGGGGTCAAAAACATATAGAAGTTTCTGTCCCTCATCCTCAATGAGTTCGTCAATACATGTCTTGTCCATCACGTAACTGTCATAGTCAGAACCGCCCATTCCGCCTTCCATGTCAATCAGTGTAATTTCTTCGCATTTTTCCCAACGGTCGTTGCAGATGAAAAATGATGTCATCTGGTCGTTGGTGTATTTTGCGGCCTCGAGTATTGTCTTATGCAGGTCGATGAATTTCGCGCTACTGTCAATGTCAATTGTAAACTGGAAGTCGCTGTCGTCTTCAGTGATGAATTTGAAACGGTAAATCATATTGTTTTAGTTATTATTTTAATTACGATATTACGATATTTCGATATTATGATATTACGGTATTACGATATTGCGTTATTTCGATATTATGTTATTTCGATATTACGATGTTGGGATGTTTCAATGTTTTGTGACGGGGGATGGGTTGGTGGCGGTTCATGAAACGGAGTTGAACATTCGGTTGGTTTGCTTGCTTTACCTCATAATACCGCGGAGGATAAAGTCAACCACCACGTGCTTGTTGCCCTCAAAGTAGGTGCTTATGCTTTGTCTGATGTATGGCACTTCGATGCCTTTGAGCGCATAAAACAATATAGTGGCAGACATGTCGATATTCATAGGTAAGAACGTCAGGTTCCTTACTCCGCTGTATAATATCTGCTTAAAGAGCTGTATCTCAAGGTTGTCCACTCGCCTTCTTGAGCGTTCCACAAGATAAATGTCCCGAAAGAAGTCGTTGCGCAAAGAGCCGTTTCTGGTGACAACATCCTTAACAGCATCAAGGTGGGCAAGCATGCATTCGCGCAAATTGTCGCGCGGAGCAATGCTCGGGTCGTATGCCGAGCATACGTGCTCGTAGATGCTGTTTATCTCCTGCTCGATCACCGCCTTATAGATTTGGTCCATGTTGTCGAAATAGGAGTAAAGCGTGCGACGGCCTTTGCCTGCTGCGAGAGCCAAATCACTCATAGACACGTTTTTGCGACCTTTTTTGGCAAACAAACCGCGTGCCGTGACAATGATGGTGTTCCGCGTCTGTTCAGAGCGGCGCGACATCTTCATATTTCCGCGTTTCTCCGTAGGCATAATGCGACTGCAAAGTTACAATTTTTTTTTATATAATTGCAGTAAATAAAAAAAAGTCCATCAGGACTTTTTTCGTCAGAATTATAAATAAAAAAAAGGTTGTCTCACGACAACCCAATCTTTAAATACCTTAAAAATCTAATACCATGAAAAACACGGTGCAAAGGTAGTGCTTTTTATGTTATATAACATGGTTTTGACGTAAAAAGTGCTATTTTTTAAGGAATTTTAACCATTTTGTGTATATTTGGTCAACTGAGTGGTGGGTTTATGAACAAACTCCATCCGTGGCAAAATAGTCCTTAAAGTCCTATTTGCCGCGGATGGAGTGCTTTCCCTAAAAATGTTGTTTTTTTCAGACTGTTTGTTCGATGTTCCAGACGAATGCCCTTACTCCCACTTCCGGATTCCGCAAGTCGAGTTTTCGGACAGTCATTAGCAGTTCGTCCACTTTGTCGTCCTCCACAACCGTCATGACTGCGCTGTTCATTTCAGGCCATGCGTGTGTTCCACGTCGTGGTTCACCTCCGTTGGTGCCCCGTCCCTGCACTTGCTCGAAAAATGTGAAGCCATTGATTTTCAGAGTGTCGAGCATATACTCGACGCGGTCTGTGTTTGCTTGGTTGAATATTATGAATACTGCTTTCATACGCGTGATGTTTTCTGTAGTTAGGGCTTTGGCGCACAGCAAGTTGCTGTCTGCGCCATGCCCTTTTAGTGGTGTGATGTTATTGTTTGTCTTTAACTTTAATCTGCATGAATATGAATTTCTTTCGGAGTGCTTCTTGTTTGTCGCGGTCTCCGTGTCTCGACATCACGCCGTACATTACTGGTACGACGTATAGTGTGAGGAATGTGGACACTGTCAGACCTCCGATAACCACAATGCCGAGCGGTTGCCACATTTCGGCACCTTCACCGGCAGAAACTGCCATAGGAATCATGCCGAGAATAGTGGTGAATGCCGTCATAAGCACTGGACGGAGACGGCTTCGTCCTGACATTTGTATAGCCTTGTTAAGTTCGTGTCCTCTCTCTCTCATTAGGTTGATGTAGTCCACAAGCACAATACCGTTTTTGACTACTATGCCGACCAGCAGCACAACACCAAGAGCTCCGACCATGTCAAGTGAGCGTCCTGTTAGCCAGAGTGCAATGATGACGCCCGAGAGGGCAAAAGGCACTGTGAACATTATGATGCCAGGCATACGCAGGCTTTCGAACTGTGAAGCCATAACGATGTAAACGAGCAGCACAATGAGAATGCCAAGCAGGACGAGGTTGTTGAATGTGTCTTGTTGGTCCTCGTAGCTGCCGCCAAGGTATGTTGAGTATCCTACGGGTAAGTCAAGTTTTGGTATAACGTTAGCCTCAACCTGTTTTGCAAGTTCGCCGAGTGAGGTGTTGTAAGGTGTTACGCTGACCGTGACGATACGCTGCCTTGACTTGCGCTCGATGGTTGGCGGTGCCCAGTACTCGCCAACTTCAGCAACTTCAGAGAGTTTGACACTGCGTCCTGTTGCTGTCGGGATTGACATGTTGAGCACGGCAGATATGCTGTTGCGGTCTTTTTCTTCAAGCCTTACGAGTATGTCGTATTCCGAGCCGTCGTCTTTCAAGTATCCGCATGCCATTCCGGTAACGCGGTTGCGCAGGTATGATGATATTGTGGCAGACGACAGTCCAAGGCGTGATGCTTTCTCTTTGTCAACGGTGATTTTGATGTCGGGTCGGTCATCCTCGCGTGAGATTTTCACGTCACGTGCTCCTGGCAGTGCGCTTGCCAATGTTTTGCACTGTTCAGCCAGTTGCGATGTCTTGTCGAAATCGTATCCGTAGATTTCAATGTCAACAGAGTTGCTGCCAAGTCCTCCCATACCAGATGTTGAGCATTGGTACTCAATGATTTCGGGGTATTGTTTCATCTCGTTACGCAAAATTTCGGCAATTTCCCACACCGTTCTCTTGCGCTCCCATTTTTTAGGCAGACGGACAATCATCGAGATTTTGTTGTTCATCGTAGAAGAGAACATGGCTGCGATAGTGGCATCGTCATTAGAACCGGCAGATGTGTTGATAAGTTCTATTTCAGGCACGAGTTCAACGAACCTTGTTTCAAGTTTTCGCGCTGTTTTCAGAGTTTCTTCGATGCGTGTTCCTCGTTGCAGTTTTACAGTAACAGTAATTCGTCCATTGTCCTGCTCTTGCATGAAGTCAGTGCCTATTTGCTTGGTGAGTAGCGGAAGTAGTGATAGGGCAAAGAATGCAAATAGGGCAAATAGGGTGATAGCCTTGTGTTTGAGGCACCATCCGAGCGATTTTGCGTAGTATTCGTCTATCACGTCGAGCATGCGCACCACGGTTCGGTCATACCACGATTTTTTGTCTGCCTCATCGTCAACAAGGTTGCCGTCTTGGTCCACATGCACTTTTTTTGCTTTGAGCAGTTTAGAGCATAGCATAGGTGTTAGCGTGATTGCCACGGCTGTTGACGTGCAGCATACGATAGTAACAATCCATCCAAGTTCGTGGAACATGATGCCCGCCATGCCCGTCAGCATAGTCATCGGCACGAACACAGCCACGAGCACCAGCGTGGTGGCGATAACGGATACCCACACCTCATTGGTGGCATATATGGACGCTTCGTGCGGATCTTCGCCTCGTTCCACGTGCCTTGTGATGTTCTCAAGCACAACGATGGCATCGTCCACCACCATACCGATAGCGATGGTGAGCGAGCACAGTGAGATGATGTTGATGGACGAGTCCGCAATGCCAAGATATATAAACGCTACGATAAGCGCGATAGGAATAGTAACACCGATGATAAGCGTAGCCCTCCACTTTCCGAGGAAGAAGAGCACCACGAGCACGACGAACAGCAAAGCGTAGAGCACCGATTCTTCGAGCGAGTTGATTGAGTTCTGAATGTTTTCTGATGAGTCGTAAATTTTCTCAATCTTCACGTCCGACGGGAGTTGCTTTTGTATTTTGGCAAGTTCTTTTCTCACATCGCGGCACACTTGCACGGTGTTGGCTCCGGTTTGTTTTGCGATGATGAGGCGGACAGCTTCGCGTCCGTTGGTTTTCTCGTCGAGCGACAAGTCTTTGATGGTGTCTTTTATAGTGGCAATGTCGCGAATGAAAACCTGCTGTCCTTTTGGCGACATGGCAACCATCAGGTCTCCTATTTCAGACGACTCGAGATACTCTGAGCGCACCTGCATCTGATATTGCTCTTGTGGCATTTTGATCGTACCCGACGAGAGGTTGAGGTTGTTTGCGCTGACCACTTGTCCCACTTGTTCGAGCGTGATGCCGTATGCGTCGAGTTTCTGCTGGTCAATGTTGATATACACATATCTGTCAGGCGCTCCTGAAAGCGACAGGTTACCGATGCCGTTTACTTGGTTGAGCTGCGGGATAACCTCGTCGTTGAGGATTTTGTCAAGTCCGGCATACGTTTCGTCGGCGGTGACAGAATATTGGCAAATAGGCATTGACGAGGTGCTCAGTTTGAAAATCATCGGAGTGCCGCAATTGTCAGGGAGGTTGTTTTTCGTCATGTCAACGAACGAGCGCACGTCGTTGACGGCCTCATCCATGTTGCTGCCCCATTCCAGCTGTAGCACAACCATCGACAGGTTGTCTTTCGACTGTGAGGTTATGTGCTTGAGGTGGTCAACCGATGTGAGCGCGTTTTCCATGATTTTGGTCACGTTGGTTTCCATCTCACTTGCGCTGGCGCCCGGGTAGGTCGTCATCACCGTGATATACGGAGGGTCCATCTCAGGGAACTGGTCAATTGGCAGTTTAATAAAACTGTAAATGCCTATAATAATCACTGCAAGGAAAATCAGTACAGTGCTCACAGGCTTTTCTATGGCGGTTTTGTAGATGCTCATTGTTTTTGTAAGATTATGATTATAGTCGAAGGTCGAAAGCCTAATTATTCAAGTATTGGCAGTTTTTTATTACTTTATGCATTCGTCAATCACCTGTTTCCCATTTTGAGGTTATTCCAAGGCTGGCGTTAATAGGCTTTTGGCTTTTAGACTTTTGCCCTCTTTGGGCAGTCTCATTTTACTCGTTAATATTCAGTTTTACACCGTCAACGAGTTTATGTTGACCAGTGGTAACCATTTCCACGCCTTCTTTGATTTCGGGCGATATGATTTCTACGTCTTGGTCAAAGCGTTGACCGAGTTGGACAGCCACTCGTTTAGCCCTTCCGCCCTCGTTGATGAACACGTAGCGGTCGTTGGCTCCCACGAGTTTCTCCACCGACTGGTACGGCACTACGATTGTGTTGTCCTTACCCAGTGAAAGTTTGGTTACGACATACATTCCGGGACGCAACTTCATTGAGGAGTTGGCAATGCGAAGTTTTGCCTGGAAGGTGTGTGACGAAGGGTCGATGGTCGGGAATACAACATCTATCGTAGCGGGAAATATGTCTCCCGGATAGATTTCTGATGTGAGTTCCACTTTCATTCCTTGTTTGATGAGCGGAAAATACGTTTCAGGTATAGCAATCAAAGCTTTGAGAGTAGTGATCTGAACAAGCTGAAGAATAGGCGCTCCGCTGTATAGTTCTCCGTCTTCATAGTTTTTGGCGCTTATCACACCGGCGAACGGTGCTTTGACGAAAGTGTTTTGCTCAAGAAAGTCAAGGTTCTCTTTCAACTGGTCATACTGTACTTTTGTTTGGTCGTAAGCCTGTTGGCTCACAGACCCTGTTTCGCGTAGTGCGGAAAGCCTGCCCATCTCAACCCCGAGGTTAGCATATTGCAGTTTTGTGGTCCTGTACTGTGTCTGGTCCATTCTCACGAGCGGTTGCCCTTGGGTTACCCGTGCGTCTTCTTCCACAAAGATGTGTTCGATTTTTCCGGTGAGTGAAGGTGCCACGTTGACTGTTTCCCAGCCTTGAAGGTTGGCAGAAATACTTATTTCGCGGTCAATCTCGCGCATGGCAAGGCGCGTAACTCTAACTTGTTCGACGCGCTCTTCCTCTACTGTCTCCACTTTTTTCTTGCAGCCCGACATTATGGCCGCAACTGCCATCACAATGGCTAATTCTCTGATGCTTAATTTCATATTTTTTGTCATTTCTTAATTATCTTTTTTCCGTGCTCATTTGTCGCTTGTGTTGAGGAATTGCACGAGCGATGTTTCAGCTTGTACGAGCGACAGAACCGCGTTGACGTACTGGTTTTGAGCATTGATTAGTTCGTTGCTTGACGTGATAAGCTCTTGAGTTGACGCATATCCGCGTTCAAATTTGTTGCTGGTGCTCTTCAGGACGTTTTCGTTGGCTTTGAGGTTGTCCTTCTGTATGATGTAACTTTCGTATGCCGAGTTGAGGTTATAGCGCAGTTGCGAATACTGCACAGTGAGCTGGTCTTTCGTGTCTGCTAACGTATTTAGCGCAGCCTCGTATGCCAACTTTTTCTCTCTCACTGCCGCAGCACGGCTGCCGCTGCTCCAGATGGGTATCTTAAGACCGAGTTGGACAGTGTTGGGCGGTGTCATGCTGAAGCCCTCCGTGTCGCTGAAGTAGTGTTGTTTGCTGTATTGGTATGCGAGCGTGAATGTGGGGGTGTATGCCATCCATGCCAAGACCTTATTTTTCTTTGCCAATTCCGTGTTCATGGTGGCAAGGCGGTAGTTGCGGTTGCGCTCGATGTCAAAGTTCTCGCTCAACAGGTTGAGGATATGTTCCGCACTGATGATGTCGTCGAGTTTGTCTGTCAGCTTGAGCTGCACCTTGTCGCCCATGCCCATGAGCAATTTTAGGCTGTTGACCTGAACGTTGAGTGTTCTCTCTGTTGAGTTAATGTTTTGCATTAGTGTTGCCACTCTCACCTTCATTTGTTCTGACACTGTTTCTTCGCTCACTCCCACAGCTACAGCTCTGTCAGTCATTTTCTGCAGGTTAAGCATATTGTCAAGGCTCTGTTTGAGCAGTGTGTCCACTTCTTGCATCACCAGAATGCTGGCGTAGATTTGTGCGACTTGTGCAATCAGTTGGTCTTCTGCCACTTGATAACTTTCCTTCTGCATTTCGATGGCAAGGTCTTTGATTAGCACTCCCACAATTTGACTTCCAGTTAGCGCGATAGCTGCCGTGATGCCCAGTTGCCCGTATGGCGGCATGTCGCGGGTCATCATTCCACCAAAGTTAAGCTGGTAACCGCACATGTTGGTGTAGTTGAGGTTTGCGTCCACTTGCGGCAGCATTGAGGCTATAGTCTGCCACCGGCTTGCTTCCGCCTGACGAACCGCAAGCGAAGCGTTGCGCAGGCTGCGGTTGTACTCCAGCGCATAATTTTGGGCTGTGGGCATGCTAATCTCAATCTCCCCAGACATGCTGTCAGCCGCTGTCGGCACATAGCGTTGAGCGGCTTGAAGACCGCTTACGAATAGTGCCATGAACATAATCAATAGAATTTTTTCTTTCATTCGTTATATATTTATACCTTAACTATTTATATGCTATTATTTGTTGTTCGTTCTGCCTCGGCAGTGCAGTCAACGGGACTAATGCCAAGTTTTTTTAGCCCTTGCTCACTGATGATTTGCCTCATGAAAAGGTCAAGATAAAAATCGTAGAGCCGTTGTTTGGTGACAACTCTGCCGTTGATGTTGACCTTTGGCTTGATGATGTTTTCCAAAAAGACATCGGTCATCGGCTGGAAGAAGAGCAGGTATAGGTCAACATCCAAGTCGCTTCTGAAATCTCCTTCGCAAATCCCGTGCCGAAGCAATTCACCGATGCCTTCGATTTCAATCTGTTTTAAGAATTGCTGCTGCCGCTCCCAGATCGTGGGATAAAACTTTTTGAGGTCGTGTACCACAGCGCGGTGTTTTTCTTGCTGTGCCACCGATGGCTTGAACTTCTGCGGAGTGCGTATGAACTCCATCAGTATTTGCAGTGCCGTCTTGCCGCTCAAAAGGCTCCGAAGTTTGTCAACCTGCGCTTTGCATTGCTCTCTGACAACGTCAGTCACCAGATCCTCTTTTTGGCGATAGTGGATGTAGAAAGTCTTTTTTGATATTTTCAGCTGTTGGCACACATCGTCAATCGACACACTGCGTATGCCGTACTGTGCGAAGAGTTCGACGGATTTGTCTAATATCTGCTGCTTGATGTCTGTTTCCATTTTTTTGACTTTTGCCCCCCATGTGTCTTGGAACATCACGAGGTGAGATGCTTTATATTACAAAACGGGTGCAAAGGTAGTGAATATTTTCCGAATGGCAAGTGATTTGGAAACTTTTTTTGTGTTAAAGTTTCCAGTTGGCGTGTCATTAGCAGCAAGTCCGGCATGTTAGTAGTAGCGTAAGTCGTTGGTTGTTGGAAGAAAAACCTAAATATGGCAAAAGCATAATAAAAATGCAATAGCAGTGTTGCATGCGCTTCCGGTTTTGTCGCATTGTGGCATATCTGTGTGTAAGGAGTGGTTAGTTAGTTCTGTGCTATTGATACAGGAGAGAGTTGCTAATAAAAAAATAATCACTATCTTTGCAAAGAACACATTATCATTTTAACGTTTTTTGCTATGAAAAGGGTTTTCTTAATTGCAGTTGTCAGCATTCTTTTCGTATTGTGCGCTTTTGGCAAGACTTACAAGGTTACCGCTTCACGCCTTAATGTGCGCAACGCTCCTAACAGTCAGGGTGCTGTGTTGGGCTCTTTGCCGCAATCGAAAGAAATTGAAGTGGTAAAAATCAACAACGGCTGGGCAGAAATCAAGTTTAATGGCCAGAAGGCTTATGTTTCAGCCCAGTACTTGACGCCCGTTTCTGTGTCAGTTGCTGCCTCTGCCACTTCCGAGTCAAGAAATTCTTCCGCATCCGGCGCATCTAAAACAGCCTCGTCCTCATCATCTGACAGCAGAAGACCAAGCGCAGGCTTCGGTTCTCACTGCGCATCAGGTTTCCATGTTAGTCTTGGCGCGTTCTACTCGCTTCATAGTGCGAGGGCTTATGTCGGTTCTACATGGAGAGACGTTAAATTTGGCACGAAGGATTTAGGCAATGGTTTGGAGGTGGGCCTCGGCCTTGAGTACAATGGTGTTCTGCACCACGGCGATAATGTCAACATCTGCCTTGGTTTCCGTTCGGGCGTCTATTATAGTTGGTCTGGAACCAAGAAACTTGACCAGAGCGATTTCGATAAAATAAATATGACATTGCCTGCTGAAACTTATCGTGCTTCAATACATTCGATTACTATTCCTCTTCAGGCGCAGTTCGCATTAGAGTTTAAGGGCGGACGCATGGCAGCAGGCGTATTTTCTGGACCTGTGTTCGAATTGTTCGTAGCTAATAACACAATAGAGGATTTCGGTGAAGGCAACGTCCTCTTGTCCAATGAAGTAAGTGGTAAAAGTCGTTGGATTAAAGGCGATGGCTGGGAGTTGGAAGTTATGGACAAGGCAGATAGGAAAGGTGTGCTGAACCTTATGTGGGGATCTGGCGCGTTCATTCAGTTTAACAAGTTCCGTATTTCATTAGAAACAGATTGGGGACTGTACTATCGCTTTACCAGAGGCGGAACAGTTGATGGCGAAAAAGTAGACCCGATTAAAGCGCATTTGAATAAATTATTAGTCGCAGGTTTCCAGATAGTGTTCTAAACGGCTGTATCTTATTGGTTTCTTAAATATGTTATAGGCACGGCTCCGTCCTCGGGGGCGTGCCTTTTTTTGCTCTGTAGAGTTTTTTTAGGTCAAAAAATAAAGACAATTTAATGACCGAGCAAAAAGCAAAAAGATGCCAAAAAGAAACCAAAAAGACAATAATAGACTACTTTTTGTAAGCACTGACCCAAACTTGTCGGTCTAATGACCGATTTGGGATAAAGACAATTTAATTGCAAGGGGTGTCTTGGGATGTCGTGTCCCTACAGGCCGATAGTTTTGCTCCAAAAACGCAGGCGGCATTGTTGTCCGACAACGATAGGCGGGCAGAGATGTGCAAGGAATGTGATGTTGTCAGGGTGGAAAATATCGTTTGGGTAGGGTAGCAGTGCCTCTTGTTGTGCTGTTGGCTCTGCAGTTACAATGGCGTTGACGTGACGGGTTGAGTGAGGCTCGTGGGTCATGGCGTCGAGGCTACTGATGCCAATAATGGTGAGGTCATCGCTTTGCGTGATGATGCCGTTGCGCACCACGTTGTGGCTGTTGATGATGAGATATGCGCAGAGGAGGCTCGTCATTTGGTCAGCACATTTTGTGATATGAGGTATTGGTGGAACTGTTCCATGCTGTCGAAGGCTATGTCGGCTCCGGCGTCAATAAGGTCTTGAGTTGTGAGTATTCCGGTGTTGATGCCCACCGTGAAGAGCCCTGCACGGTGTCCTGAGGTGCAGCCAAGTGGCGCGTTTTCTATCACCATGCCCTGCTCGGGGGCTATGCCCGACTTTTCGATGGCCTTAAGGTATGGCTCGGGATGAGGCTTGCCGATTTTGCAGTCGAATGCCGTAACCATGCGCTCCTTGGCGAATATTCCCGGGAAGTGGCGTTCAAGGCGGTTAAGCAGGCTGAGTTGTCCCGATCCGGTGACCACATAGACCTGCTTGCCGTCACGGTGGAGGTGCTCAAGCAGTTCCGCCACACCGTTCACCGCCGGAGGCTCGGGCTGAACCTCAAATAGATGGGTCTTGTAGTTGTAGAGTTCCTCGATTTCATCGTTGGTGGCATGTCGGTTATGGTATGTGAGGAAAAACTCGTCGATCACCGCTTGTCCCGTGCGACCCTCGTTGAGGTACACATCGCGCTGCGGAAACTGGAAACCATAGTGACCCATCGCCTCCTCCCAGCACTGCGCGTGCATGGGCATTGAGTCGAACAGGGTGCCGTCCATATCGAAAAAGAAGGTCGTGAACATTTATTGGGAAATAAGTTGTTGATATAACTTGAAAAGTTGTGCAACGCACTCGGATTCGGTCATCTTGGTACTAAAACCATAGGCTGCCATGACCGCACGGTCGTTCTCTTGGTGGGCGCGACGTAGTTCCGGCGGCATGGTGACTTCATCGTAGAGGTCAGCAAGACTGCTGTCGGGGTATTTGGCGCGTGCATCGAGGATGGCTTGGGCGGTCTGCTCAATGCGGGCTTTCTGTTCGTCTGTAGGCGTCGGCCACGGGAAGTTGTTATAGACGATAGTGTTTGAATAGCTATAACGCATTTCCAAGCGTCCACAAACAGCACGCATCCATGACATGTGTACATTGGATGTCAGCACACCGAAATGATAGAAGGAGGCGTTGGGTAGCATAAATAATTTATCACCCGGAATAATATCTTTGCTTAAATATTCCATAGGAATATATCTGCGGTTTTCGGATGAGACCTTAGGAATTGCCACATAATCAGACGGACACTCTCTCACTTCTGCAAATAACATCGGTGTTTCTGCGCAACGACGTGTAGCTTCTTTCGGACTTGCAAGCCGATATTCTTTTACTGCTTCGATGCGTTTTAGTACTTGCGGGCATTCGCGCAGTATTTTGGGGCTTACATTGACTAACCATAAGCAATAACGCGGCTGACGATCTATAAAATCCTTCCCCATCATATAGGGACGGAATAAAGGCTCTGCTTGTGGCTCTTTTTGTAGTAGTTCGTCGTGTTCCTCCTTTGTTAAAATAAGATAGCCGCCTTCCACGGGTTTGCCACCATTAAGCATTTCCGGCACATTGCAAAGAGATTTGGACTTCGCTTCAACCCATGTATCGGGCGCATCAATAAGGTATGCGTTGATGTTAGCCGCTTGTATGGTTTGCGAATCGGAGAGGTAGATTGTCTTCGCTTTTGTATCTGCTTTGGAAAATCCAATAATAACACAATGCACGTGTGCTTTTATATCCGCTTCGGAATCCCAACGGAACGTACGATAGGCAAAATCTATATGAATACCGAAACGGTCAAAGAGAGGCTTCCAAATCGCTGCGACTTGTTCTCCTTGCGTGATAGAGTTGGTAGAAACAAGCGCAGCGTGGATAACAGGATTTGCTTGCATGAGTTGTGCCGCTTTCCAATACCAAGCCGCTACGTAGTCTATCTTGCCGGCTGTTTTGTAGGGCTTGCCCTTCTCATCCACATAGATAGAAAGCATATCTTCTTTCTGCTCTTTGGATTGCAGGCTATAGCCTACAAACGGTGGATTGCCCATGATATAATTCAGCCTTTCGGGAGCAATGACATCTGCCCAGTCCATGCGGAGGGCGTTGCCTTCATGGATATAGGCGTTGGTCTTGAGGGGTAGGAAGTCAATCGCCCTGCCGGCTATGGCTGAGGTCTCTTTGAGCGTCTGGCTCTCGGCTATCCAAAGGGCTGTCTTGGCTACGGAGCATGCGAAATCGTTAATCTCAATGCCGTAGAACTGGGATATATTGACTTTGATGAGTATGTCGAACGTGAGAACGTTCTCGCCGCCGAACATGGCTTGTATCACTTTGTTCTCCAAACGGCGAAGCGACAGGAAGGTCTCGGTGAGGAAGTTGCCGCTACCGCAGGCAGGGTCGAAGAATGTGAGCGATGCCAGTTTGTTCTGGAAGTCGTGAAGGGCCTGCCGGCGTGGAGAGTTCTGCTTGATGGCTTTTATGTTGTCAAACTCGGCTTTGAGGTCGTCGAGGAAAAGCGGGTCAATGACCTTGTGTATGTTCTCGATGGAAGTATAGTGCATTCCGCCGCTGCGGCGTGTTTCGGGGTTAAGGGTGCTCTCGAATACCGCACCGAAGATAGTGGGGCTAATCTCGCTCCAGTCAAAGCTGTCGGAGGCGTTTTGCAGAAGAAGGTCTTTCAGTTCACTTGTGAACTGCGGAATGATGACCTGCGTATCGCTGAACAGGCCGCCGTTGACGTAGGGGAAACTGTTGAGCACATTGTCGAGATATGGGTCACGCTGTCCGGTTGGAGTGTCAAGCACGGCAAAGAGGTCGATAAGTGCGCGGCGTATGTCCTTGGGCGCATATTGCGCCAGAAAGTCGTGGAACGATGTGCGGCTGTTGAATAATCCGGCGTCTTCGGCATAGAGGCAGAACACAAGCCGTACGCATAGTATGTTGAGGCTGCGCAGTATGTCGTCTGACGGAGTGGCTGCGCCTTGCCTTGAGTTTTCGACAGCCATATACTGTTCCAGCAGTTTGTCGTATATCACGCCAACGAGTTCTCCTGCTTTTACGGAGACTTCCATCTCACGCTTTAGGTGTTCGTTGCCAGCGTCAACGAGGAACTGAAGCCTGTAGAACTCTTTCTCGAGGTCCTTGAGCAGTATCTTCTGTGGCTCGCCGTTGGGCTGTTCTGTGTCATAGACCCACCATTCTGCGAAATTGCATGTTACAATCCATCGAGGCCGTTGGCTATAGGGCAACTCCGCTGCGTAGCGTTTGGCCTGTTGGAATGGAGTGAGCAGACTGCCGTCTGACTGCTTTATTGGTGCGCCGAGGTCTTTGCCGAGCGATTTCTGCTCTATCATTACGTGAGTGGACGGGATGAAACCGTCAATGAACGATGTGTGGTCAAGGTGCACCTGCTGCTCAAAGGTGATGAACATCTCTGGGTGCTCGATGCCAAAGACTTGGTTAAGCAGCGTTAACCAAAAGGTTTGGCTCTCGCCTTTCTCATACCCTTTGCCCTCCCAGTGGGCAGCGAAGGCTTTTGCGGCAGTTTGTTGCTGGATTTGAGTCATGACGGGTGTATATGGTGTATTATGCTTTGGCTTTGAATGCGAGCGCGTATAGTTTTATTTGCTTAATCATGGCGAGCAGTCCGTTGCTTCGTGTGGGTGAAAGATGCTCACGGAGCCCGATGGCATCGATGAAAGTGAGGTCGGCGTCGATGATTTCTTGAGGCGTGTGTCCGTTGAATACCCTGACGAGCAGCGCGGCGATGCCACGTACGAGAATCGCGTCGCTGTCAGCCTGAAGTATCACTTTACCGTCCTCAAGGTCAGCCTGAAGCCATACGCGGCTCTGACAGCCTTCAATCAGATTGCTGTCGGTTTTATATTTCTCGTCAAGCGCGGGCATGTCGTTGGCTTGGTCGATAAGAAGTGAGTAGCGGTCCATCCAGTCGTCAAGAACCGAAAACTCATCAATAATTTCTTGTTCAGTTTCTTGTATGGTCATAATACGAGTTGGAAAAATTTTTTTTAGGTCAACAATTATTGACAATTAAAGACAATAATTTGCAATTTATATAGACAGTAATCGAAAGTAGCGGACACGCCATGGCGTGTCCGTACTTTTCGAGAAACGTGCTATTTCGCTGAATGTGATAGCAAAACAATCTTTTTAGAGCGTGATGTTGACCGTGTTGAGCGTGTGGGTTTGTCCGTCAGGTCCGACAGCCTTGATAGAGCGGAATGTGATTTCGTCACCCGAGCGCAGTTTGTTGATTTCGGCCCTTTGTTCGCTTGTCAGGTTGCCGTCACGTGACTCTTTCATGCCGAATTTGGTCATCATTGTGAAAGTCGTGATATTGAATGAAGCCTTGATTAGGCCGTCTGCTCCGTATTCAGCAACGAGGTGAGTGTCGGGGTCTTGGAACACACGGAGCGACAATTTGTCGTCCTGCGTGCGTTTTGTGGCGCCTTCTTTCTTGTAAGCGAGGAATGCCTTGGGGTCTGGCAGTGACTTAACTTTGAATTCTTGTGAGCCTACTTCTTGTAGCGCTCCGTCAACGTTGGCAGAAACGGTAACGCGCACTACGCCGTCGCGAGTGGGTTTGATGAGGTAATCCTCGCCGTCTTTCCTGACTGTGGCTCCGTCAGCCTGAACGGTGATGTCACCATGTTCGCCTGCGGGTATAGATACACGGTTCTCAATGCCGCGGTAGAGGATATTCAGGTCTTTGTTGTACATTGGGATGGTTTTGCCTGCTGGTTTTGTTGCTTCGGCAGTCGCTTCAGCGGCAGGTTCTGCCTCTTGTGCTGCTTCAGACTGACCGCAGCATTGGCTCAACTGCTCTTGAAGAGCAGCAGCTTCAAGTTGTGCATTTCTGGCTTGGAGGGCAAAGTACACTGCGCAGCCAATGCCAGCCAAGAGGAGCAGGAGTAAAAGAAGGAGCAGTAAACCATTACGTTTTTTTTCTTCAATCTGTTTTCCGCAGATAGGGCAGACCTTGCTGCCGTCGGCAATTTCTTTGCCGCAATGTGGACATTTCATAGTAGTAAGAGTTATAAGTTAAGAGTTAGTAGTTTATGGTTTTAAGAAATAGATTGAGTATTTGGTAGTCGTCGAGGCTGTCGCATTTCAGCACATGCTTTGCTTGCAAGTAAAAAGGTTCTCGTTGCTTGAGGTGCCGTGTGACGAAGTTGAGCATAGCCTTGCGGTCGTTGCCGAAGTGCGCCACCAGAGGTCTATGACTGATGCCAGAGAGGTATAGCCGCTCGACAAGTTGCTCTGGCGACCACTGCAGGTAAACAGTGGTGCCGTGGCTGTTCATCAGTTCTATGTTTTTTGAGTAGCATGGTAGCCCTCCGCCGGTTGCAGCAATAGTATTTGTTTCAGCGGCAATAAGTTTGTCAATAATTTTCCGCTCTTGTTCACGGAAAAACGTTTCGCCATGCCGTTCGATTATTTGCGCGCAAGTCATTGCACACTGTTGTTCGACGAGTTGGTCAGTGTCGGCACATGGCAAGTGCATAGTCTTTGCAGCCATGCGTGCCAGAGTGCTTTTGCCGCTCGCCATGTAACCGATAAGGAAAAACATTTTATAGGTTACCCTCAATCGTAAGTGAGATTGCGTTGACAGTGCCGAGGTTGTCAGCCGCCACAACGATGACACGTTGCAGCCCCATGTTGAGCGCTCCGAACAAAGCGTTGAGTGTTTCGTCGTTGAAGTGTTGCTCAAGGGTAATGCTGTTGTATTGTATCTCGCTCAACTCTCGAGTGTCGATTATCGTCTTGAGTTTTGCGTCAAGTTCGTCATCGCACATAATAAGCGTAACGTTGTAGTGCCACGACAGCGCTATGGCTGCTTGAGTGGCCACGTCAGTGTGCTTGCTGCTGATGTAGTGGGCCTCTGTGTCGTGTGAAAGCGGCAGTAGTACCGGCGCGATGTCTTGAGCGAGCAGCAGTTTGAACATTGAGGCATCAACTCGTGCCACTCCGTCTTCTGACCCCCTCATGCAATCGAGGTCAGCACCCGTCAGCGAAGCGCTGTTGAGCCCGCGCTTCTGTAGTTGTGCGATGATTTCGGCACCCCGCACAAGGGTTGTGTCAAGTGGCACATTGCTCTCAAAAGTCAGCATCTTAGAGCCAGCGAATGACGAAAACTTGTCAATCAGCGCCATGAGCCGCTCGTTGTTGCCAAACAATTCCTCACGAAAACATATAAACGTCAGATTGTCCATAATTATTCTATTCCGAGGCCTTTCTTCTTATCTACATACTTGAGCACCAGTCCGAGAGCGAACGCGAGTATTCCGAGCACGGCGAAAACTATCATGGCAATTGTGTAGTCATAGCTGATAGCCGCCACTTCTGGCGCGATGGTTTTGTTGGCAAGTCCTTGTACGATGTCAGGGTTGGTGGCGTCAATTACTCTGCCTATGAGCAGCGGGAAGAGCCACAATCCAATGTTCTGAATCCAGAAGATTAGAGCGTAGGCGGAGCCTATCACTTTAGCATCCACGAGTTTAGGCACGCTGGGCCATAATGCTGCGGGTACGAGCGAGAATGAAGCTCCAAGCACAAGGATTGTGATATAAGCCACTACCACACCTCCCACCGGTGAGGATTTGAATGCTGGCAGCACGAATGCGAAAGTGAGGTGGCACAGCACGAGCAGTATAGAGCCGAGAATGAGCATAGAGGCTCCCTTACCATGTTTGCCGAGGTATTTGCCAAGCATAGGGGTTATTGCCACAGCAAGCAGTGGAAGCACGGCGAATATGGTTTCTGCCGTTTGGCGCATATAGCCCATGTAGCAGAATGCCACGAGCGAGACGCATGAGATTACGAGCAAGCTTATCTTAAGACGCTTGTTTTCAACAAAGTTGCTTGTGAAGGCCGTTGCTGCCATGATGAGCGTAATGATGTACTGAACCACAACCACTGCATTGCCTGCCCAGAAAGAGTCAGGGTCGGGTGCAGTAAGTGTGAGGTTGCACTGCAGCATGTTGACAGCATATTTCTGGAACGGGAAGATGGCAGAATAGTAGAGCACGCAAAGAAGCGCTACGATCCAGAAGCCTCCGCTGGTGAGAATTTGTCCAATGTCGGCGATGCGGAACGGGTCGTCTTTTTCTTCTGCCTCCCCGGTTTGTTCATCCAGTTTCTTGTCCATGAAGAAGTACACGATGAACATGATGAGAGCAATCATCATGAGCACAACGCCGAAAGCCACGGAGCGCGCTACGCTTATGTTGCCGCCGAAGCGTGCTATGAATGGCGAGAACACCATAACAGTGGTCACGCCCAGTCGCGCAAGCGCCATTTCGGAGCCCATGGCCATAGCCATGTCATCACCCTTGAACCACTTGACGATGCCGCGGCTGACAGTGATACCCGCCATTTCGCATCCGCATCCGAAAATCATGAATCCGGCTGCTGCAAGTTTGGCAGAAGCAGGCATGCCGCGGTAGAAAGGTGAGATACCCAACTCGTCGAACACAGGGATGTAGTTCAAATGGTTGGTGAACCATGTTTCCAGTCCGCTGCCGATAAAACTGTCAGATACGGCGTACCATTTTATTATCGCTCCGATGAGCATCACCGTTCCTGAAAGCACGGCGGTGAAGCGGACACCCATCTTGTCAAGTATGATGCCGGCAAAGATGAGGAAGAACACGAATACGTTGAGAAACGTTTCCGCACTTTGCATAGTGCCGAAGGCTGTTGAGTCCCAACCCCGTTCTGACAGCATAAGGTCTTTGATTGGCGAGAGCACGTCCATGAAGATGTAGGCACAGAACATTGCCAAAGCAAGTAGCAGCAATGCTGACCAACGGACAGCAGCCGAATCTCTTAAAGTTTTTTCCATATTATTTGTTTTTTTTATTATTCAGTTTTGTTGATTTCGCGGTGCGGCTTACGGTGAAGCTGTCTGCTGATGTCATGTCTATTCTGCCGAATAGTCGCGCGAATAGCGGAGGTGCTGTTCTGCATACCCTTCGCCGTATTTGACTTTTATGTCCTTGATTGTCTTTCCGTCTGCCTCATAAACAGGTTCGTAAACGGGGTTGATAAAGCCCTTGTAAGGTGCGATGTTGAGTTTTGCGTAGCGCTCAAGCACTTCCTTATGCAGGTCTTGGTTAACTTTGACAGCGTATTTTTCGACGAGGGCTTTACCTGCTGCGTAGTCTCCGGTTGATTTGATTCTTTGAATTTCAGCCAGCAGTTGTCCGAAACGCTCACGAAGCTTTTGATAGTCGTTGACTACGATGAATGTTTTGCCGTCACGTTGACGGAACTCTACAGCGTGGTCGTCTTTTGACTGCTCGAGCACCCAGTTTGCTACCAGTTGTCTGTTGCGCATGTGAGCTTCCTCAATGTCGTTTCCGGGTTCGATGCGGCAGAGTTGTGTCATAGCTCCATTCATCATAAAGCGGTAGTATTCCGCCTTGTAGGCATAGGGGTCGGACAAAATGCCAAGTTCCACGAGTTTCGGGTCGGCGCTGTAGTATAGTCCGAAAAGGTCGGCGCGTGCCTCCTCAAGTGTTGAGTGGTGCTCCTTCAACGCGTCTTGCGCCACTCCTGGCAGTGTGCGTCCCGAGGCATGGCCAAGGCAGTCGTGAAGGTCGGTGTGGATGTTGTCGGTTATGTTGCCCCATTTTTTGCCCCATTCGATTTCCTCTTGGCTCCACATGAACTCTTCGGCAAAGCCATTGCCCTCTGCCGCTTTGTCGTAAGCATCGGTGATGTTTTGTATTGTTACGGATTTAGAACCGTGCAGGTGTCTAATCCAGTCGCTGTTAGGCAGGTTGATGCCAATTGGGGTATAGGGGTAGCAGTCTCCGGCGAGAATTGCGGCCGTGATGACTTTTGCTGTAACTCCCTTGACTTCGGGCTTTTTGAACTCAGGTGCGACAGGCGAGTTGTCTTCGAACCACTGTGCGTTGCTTGATATGATTTCAGTGCGCCGTGTAGAGGCAAGGTCTTTGAAGTTGACCAGCGATTCCCAGCTTGCCTTTTTGCCCAGCGGGTCGCCGTAGGTTTCAATGAACCCGTTGATGAAGTCCACCCTCGAGTTCAGGTCTTTGACCCATAGGATGGAGTATTCGTCGAACGTACGCAGATTGCCGGTGGTGTAGTATTCGATAAGTTTTTCAATCACCGCCTTCTGTTCTTCATTTTCCGCCACGTCTTTGGCCTTCTCAAGCCAAAATACGATGCGTTTAAGTGTTTTGCCGTATAGTCCATCGATTTTAGCCACGTTTTCCACAAGTTGCCCGTCATGTTTTTCGAGCCTTGAGTTGAGGCCGTACATGATAGGTGTTTCGTCGTTAGGGTCAGCCATGTCGTCGTAAAATTTTGTGGCTTCAGCTTGCGTAATGCCTTCTTCGTAGTAGTTGCAGGCAGATGTGAGCAACAAGTCTTCGCCATCGGCTTGGTTGACACGCTTGGGCAGCACGTCGGGGTTAAAGATGACTTCTTCAATTTCGTTCAACGCTGTGGTGTCGGCGTGCAAGTCAAGGTTGGTAATCTGTTTGTGGAACCACTCGCGGCTGAATCCTGGTACGAATTTGTCGCCGGCGTAGTGGTGGTGTATCCCGTTGGAGAACCACACACGTTTGAGATAGACCTCCATGGCCTTGAAGTCGTCGGAGTTGCGGTCCGTTCCGTCGAAAGTGTAAATGCTTTCCAGCAAATGGCGTATGCGCAGGTTGTAGCGGCAGTTTTCGTCATAGAGAATGTCGCGTCCCTGCAATGCCGCTTCCGTAAGGAAATACACAAGTTTTTTTTGCTGTAAATTAAGCGAATCGAACTCCGGCACATGATAGCGCAGGATTTCAAGGTCTGCAAATTTTTCCACTGAATACTGAAATTCTTGTTCGTTTACTTGTTGTTCTACATTTTTCTTTTTGCAGCATGTTGCGATAAGCGCAATTGCAGCACAGATGAAGAAGACTTTTTTCATTTGTTCTTTAGTATGTTCATTGATACGGACACGCTCGAGCGTGTCCGTATCATGGTTTAGAGTTCAGTCGTATTGTAGGCGTGCGTCAAAATGTTGCGCGCCAAGTTGATGATTTTGTATGCGTTGCTCAGCCAGTCCGTTGTTAGATGCGGTCCAGAACGGTGGTTATGAGGCGGTTTACAAACGGTTTGTAGTCGGTGTTCGCCTTTTCGGCTCTGCGTTGCGCGATGACGCAGCACACTGTCAGTGCCTTGTGTCCCATAATGGCACTCAATCCGGCAATGGCGCTGCCCTCCATCTCGTAGTTGCAGATGCGGTGGTCTTTGAAGCGGAATGCGTTGAGGCGTCCGTTGATACCTTCGTCGGCAAGTTTGCAGCGCAGTTCGCGGCCTTGTGGGCCATAGAAACCGTTCGCGGAAATGGTTATGCCGCGCACCATATCGTCTTTGGCAATGCGGTTGATGAGTTCGCTGTTGTTAGGTGCGGCATAGGGGCGTGGAGCCTTGGCGGGCAGTTTCACGAAGTCAACAAAGGCTTGCTCCAGCTCAAGGTCTGAAACATTGTCGCGGTCAGCATAGTAAGCCAGCACACCGTCGAGTCCTATGGAGAATTCCGACGCGATGTAACTGCCGAGGTCTATGTCGTCCTGAAGCGCGCCGCAAGTGCCGATGCGGACGATGTTGAGGCAACGGTGTTCGGCTTTTTCCTCTCGGGTGTTAAAGTCTATGTTTGCGAGTGCGTCAAGTTCGTTGAGCACGATGTCTATGTTGTCGGTGCCTATGCCGGTTGACATGCAGCTGATGCGTTTGCCGTGGTAGCGTCCGGTGATGGTGTGGAATTCGCGGCTTTCGATGTCGCACTCTATGCTTCCCTCGTCAAAATGTGAGGCGACCAGCGACACGCGGCCCGGGTCACCCACGAGGATTACGTTATCAGCTAACTGTTCGGGTTTTACGTGAAGATGAAATGCGCTGCCGTCAGCGTTGATAATCAATTGTGAAGGTGGAAATGTTTTCATGATGGCTATTTTTCAAATGGTTAATATGTTGTTTTAGTCAAATGCGTTGAGTAAAAGATTGAAATTCTTTAGATTAATATAGTATTTACGAATAAAAAATTAGTGGTAGCGCGAAAAGCAATAGATTATGCCTATCTGCCGATTAGGTTGATGTCTCCGGATCGTTTCCACTTTTTGCCGTCCGCCCCCCTTGCTTTGATAATGTAAAAATACGTGCCTGGAGCCGCGTCTTTCCCGTTGATGGTTCCGTCCCATCCTTTTGTGGGGTCTGACCATTCATAAATTTTCCGTCCCCACCTATTGAAGATTACGCATTGGAACTCCACAAGCGACTTGTATGCGACGCGGAATTCGTCGTTGGTGCCGTCGCCGTTAGGGGTAAACACGTTAGGGATTTGAAGGTCTGAAGTGTTGACGAACACTTCAAGAGTCTTGACGACAGAGTCGCAGCTGTTGTTGCTGACCATGCAGGTGATGATGTATTGTCCTTTTGTTTCTTCCCCTGCGCGGTTAAATGTGTAGCGGTGGTTTTCGTCGGTGCGTATTGCCAGCCTTGTGCTGTCGCAGCTGCTTTCCTTATACCATATTTCCCAGTGGAAGTACTCCACGTTGTGTGACGGATTGGCAAGAAACTCAATTTCAATAGGCCCGCTTGCGCCGGTGCTGATGTTGAGTGAGTCGGGCGACTGCATTTCGTTGGCTCGTTCACCTACAAACCTCTCTGCTACAATCATTTTGGGCATGCAATCAATGGCGACGGATTCGTAAGTGTCAGTATAGACGCTGTCTTTCTCCACGTTGAGCAGTTGTGCGAACTGGTCGCCGGTAACCCAAAACTCTGTGTCGAT
The DNA here is from genome assembly GCA_017454915.1 of Paludibacteraceae bacterium. GTDB lineage: Bacteria > Bacteroidota > Bacteroidia > Bacteroidales > Paludibacteraceae > UBA3747. The sequence goes on along the minus strand of JAFTCC010000036.1, from coordinate 9,224 downwards.
TAGAGGCGCGTCAACTGTTATTTGGGTGTCAATGTAAGGCAAAACCTCGCTGATGGTGGTGTCAGCCCATTGTGTTCCTTTCCATGCCTGCGTGTGGTACCCGATGTTGTATTTGCGCTCTATCACTTCCCTGCCCCTGCCTTGAGGCTTGTCGTAGGTGTAGTCTGTGAAGTCACCGTCAATGTTAAGCGTTACGTTTTTGCATTCGCAGGGTATTTCGCGTGTCCATGCCCCATGGCATTGGCTTCCAATAGTTTCGGAGCAAATTCCGGCCGCTGTGCCTATCTGGACGCTTCGGAGTGTTCCTGATTTGTAAGCAAAAGTGACTACATAAATAGTCGTGTCGCGCTCTTGGTTTTCATTGTTGGAGTATTTTCCTTTGACCATGTATGTTTCTCCGTCTTCGGGGAAAAACGCCCCGTTCACGTAGTCGAGCTCGTTGCCGGGCAGGGTGTCGGGAAGAGCAAACCACTTGGGTGATGTGAGAGTGGTGGTTAACTCTGCCTCGTTGATGTTAGCAAACAAGAATACGGCATCCACTCCAGCCGCGCCTTCGGGTGTGATGTTCACGTAGTTGCCGTTGCTGACCGTTACGTTAGCAAGGGCTGTGGCGGTGATGGAAATAAGCAGTATTATTGTGAGTTTTCTAAACCCCATATTTTCAAACTGAAAAAAAACTTGCACGCAAAGTTACAAAAAAATACTTAACTACACAAATCATGCATTCATCACTGAAGCGATTTTGCTGACGTTCATGCTTCTTGCGCTGGCGTCGAAGATGTCTTTGTACAGCCCGCCTTGAGCGTACACTTGTTCAGGTGTTCCGCTCTGCACTAATCGTCCGTTTTCGAGCACATGGAGCAAGTCGGCGTCAATAATCTGTCCGATGTTGTGCGATATGATGATAACTGTTCTCCCTTGTTTTATGGCGTCGATGCTGTTCTTGATTTGTTCGGTTGCGACAGCGTCGAGACTTGCCGTGGGCTCGTCAAGAAAAATGACAGGTGGGTTTTTGAGAAACATTCTGGCGATAGCGATGCGCTGCTGTTGTCCTCCGCTCAGTTGCAAGGCTTGGCTCTTGTAGCCCTTTGGCAATAGCGTTATTTGGTCGTGAATGTATGCCTGTTTTGCCGCTCTCACTACGTCGTCGTGACTGGCGTTAGGGTTGCCGTAGAGGATGTTTTCCTCTATTGTGCCGCTGAAGATATGGTTCTTTTGCAGTACGAGTCCGATGTTGTCGCGCAGGAATGCTGTGTCCCATTGTTCGAGCGGCACACCGTCGAGCATTATGCTGCCCGCCGACGGGGTGTAGAACTTGTCGAGCAGGTTGACGATGGTGCTCTTTCCGGCTCCGCTTAGTCCGACCAGCGCAGTGATTTTACCGGCAGGAATAGTGAACGTGATGTCGCTCAATGCCTTGTTGCCGTTGGGGTAAGAGAAGTCCACGTGTTTAATTTCAAACTTGCCTTTGACGGCGCCTTTGTATTTGCCGGTGTGTTCCACCTCGTCGTCAGCGTCAATCATGCCGAAGAAACTCTCGGCATAGATGAGTGCGTCGTTCATGTCATCGTAAATTCGGTGCAATTGTCGGATAGGGGCGCTGACGTTAGCGAAGAGCATGACGTGATACATTATTTTGCCTATGCTCATGCCGGGGTATCCGCTGAGCACAAGGTAAGCTGTGAGGATGATTATCAGCACAGTGCCAATTTGTTCCACGAAACTTTTGAGTCCGTCAAACAAGAAGCCTAATTTCCGCGTCTGCAGTTGCTGCTCTGTAATCTGTTGTTGCAGTTTCTGCTGTTTTTCGGCCTCAATGTTTTCCCTGTTAAACGATTTGATGACCGTTATGCTCTCGATGATGCTCATTATGCCCTGACTCAACTGCTGGCGGCTTCCGAAAATGTTTTTGCGCCAGCCTTTGAGGCGGGATGCCTGAAGGCTTGTGATGATGAAGTAGACAGGTACAATAAACAATGCTACAAGCCCTACGTAAACGTTGGCGGCAAACATCAGCACTAATGCCAGAATTGCGCTGGTGAACAGCGGCAGTATGTCGATGAAAAAGTTGTTGACGGTGTTAGAGAGGCTCATGATTCCCCTGTCGATGCGGGTTTGCAGTTTGCCGGGCTCATTGTCTTCCGCACTGAAGTATGCCATTCTGAATGTCAGCATACGCTCAATCACCTTGACGGAGAGGTCTCGGCTAACCATGATTTTCATTCGTTCGCCAAAATATCGCTGTGCGAATGTGGTTAGCGCGGCAAGCACTTCTTTGCCTAACAGTATGGCAGTGATGACGGCTATGATACTCATGGCCTTTGTCCATTCAAACTGCGCGTCAGAGATTAGTGCATTGACGGCATCGACAGTACGGTCAAGCACAACGGCGTTAACTTGCGCAAGAAGTGAGCCGATGAATGTGAGCGTCAGTGTGGCTGTAACAAGCCCGCGGTAAGGTTTCACATAAGGCATTATTTTGCCCAGCAGTCCGAATATTGTCATGGATTTATGATGAGTTCTCTTTGAGGAATATCGTGGTTTGTGAACAATGCCGTGATGAACATCAGGTATTGAGGCAGTGAGCCGTCTTTGCTCCACAGCAGTTCAGTGCCGAACACTTGTTTTGCCGTTAGCCCGATGTCGAAACCGAATGACTCAATTGAGTGCCTTGCTTGGTCGGGATGGCGGCAAGGTTTTCCGCTCTTTCGTGTGCATGGTTCGTTGCCGCACAGGCGGCATGCCATGTCGAACGCCATGCTATCCGGGAATTTTTTCTCTAATCCTATGAGAAAAGGGTGTGTCTGTTCCCATACGAGTTGCATGATGTCGCCGTATATTTTTTGCGTGTTTCCGTAAAGTCCGCGTTCTGACAAAGCAAAGTCCACCTTTGTGGCGAAAAGGTGGACTGTACTGAATTTGCTGACGGTGTCGAGTGTGTCAAAATCGTATGGCGGGCAGTGCCATGTGGCTCCGTAACGCGGGCATTGGCGGCACAACTGCGCAAAACGTTCCGCATCGCGGTATGAGGATATGTAGTCAGCGGTTTTAAGACTACGTGTGAAGTGAGTGATGTTCACGGCGCACTATTGTAGTAAGTGAACTTTTTCTGACAAAGCGATTTTGTACGCTTCTTCATAGTACACGAAGAATTGTTTCCACAATGCCTTTTGGCTTATCGCTCTTGCTTTTTTGCGTGCGGCATCACGTTTGGGTTTGGGCAACTGCGTATGTTTGACAATCATGTCTGCAATTGTGTCAACCACTTGGTTGTAGTTGCTGTCGGTGCGTTCCACCACTCCCACTCCGTTTTGCGGTTCGGTGGAGTAGTTTGCGGCCCAAAGTCCGAATCCGGCAAGCGTTGTTGTGATGGTTGGAATGCCAAATGCCGCACTCTCGAGCGGTGTGTAGCCCCATGGCTCATAATAGCTTGGGAAAATTGACAAGTCAAGTCCGGCGATGATGTCATAGTATGAACGGTTGAAAATGCCGTCATTCCCGTGCAGGTATGTTGGCACGAAAATGAATTTCACGCGCTGATAATCAGCGTTGTTGAGTCCGAGCCATCGTTGTGCCCCCATGATGTTGTCGTGGTCATAATCGCGCAACTCATGTGTTGTGAATCGGTTCCAGCTGTTGAGCGGTGTGTCATTGTCAAGCGCTTCCCGCAGGTCTTGTCTTGGCCCGGAAATCCATGCTGGCACCATGATGAAAGCCAGCACATCACGCCCCAGTTCCTCGCTGCGGTCCAAAGCACGCCTCAACGCCTGCATGAATACGTCAAGCCCCTTGTTCTTATATTCGTATCGCCCGCCGGTGCCGATAAACAGCGTGTCGTCAGGTATGCTGAACCCTAAGATTTTTTCTGCCACACGTTTGAGTAGTTCCCGTGCCGCTTTCCTCGACTTTTTCATTGCCATGCCTTGTGGCACAAAGTCGTTCTCAAATCCGTTAGGGGTAACGACGTCGGCGGCTTTTTCCAGCAGTTGTGTGCACTCGATGTTGGTTATGTCGCTTACTGTGGTGAAGCAGTCGGCATGGTGAGCGGCTTGTTTCTCAACGCTGTGTTTAGCCACCATGTTTAACTCTCGCGCCATCTGGTCGCCGTCGTAGTAGTTGATGTAGTCGTAGAGCGGCTTTTGGTTGCCGGCAATAGAGCGTCCTATGCTTGTGGCGTGAGTGGTGAACAACGTGCCAACCTGAGGCAGGTGCTCTTTGACATAGAAAAGGCCGAAAGCAGTCATCCATTCGTTGAAATGAGCGCAAACGGCCTTGTCGTGTAGTTGGAGGTAGTTGTAGAGGCTGCGCATCACGACGCCTGTGGCGTAGCCGAAGATGCAACTCTCGTCGTAATCTCCGTAGCCCTCAAGCGAATTGACGCGGAACTTGTCCCACACGTGTCCAAAAATTTCATTTTTTTTTGCGAAGTACTGCCCGAACGAAAGGAGTATGGCAATAGGCTTTCCTGGCACGTTCCAGTGTCCTATGCGCACCTGCAGGCCTTCGCGGGAGGCTTGCTCACGCCATCCTTTAAGCAGAAGTTTCGACTCGTTAAAGTATGGGCTCTCGTGTCCGCCCCTCCATAGGTCGGGACCGAAGAAGAACACTTTGCTGTCGCCATATTGCTTTACCATGGATGCCGCACGCGTTGACAGTACGGCGTATATGCCGCCGATGCGGTTGCAGACTTCCCAACTTGCTTCAAAAATATATTCCGGTTGTTGAATCATGCAGAAAACTTTTTTTGACAAAACGGGCGCAAATTTAGCATTTTTTTTGCAAATTTCAAAACAAAGGTTTTAATGCCGTCTTTTTCTACCACATTTTGAAGCCGATAAATTGTGGCACGTAATATAGTTTTGGCAGTTTCAGGAAAAATAGTTATCTTTGCAAATTGATATAATCAGAACGCTGATATCGTGCTAAAATATACCCAAATACTTCTTGTTTTGTTGACGCCGTTGCTGTTGGGCTCCTGCCTGACGGCTAAGCACGTTAACTACTTTCAGCCCGCAGGTGATGGCATCGCGTCGTATCCTGATACGCTCGACTTTGAGGATTATGCCATCCGCCCTGGCGACAAACTGTACATCCGTGTCTATACAACCAACGAGGAGACCTACAAGGTGCTGAACGGGTTAGTGTCTGGCAGCAGTAGCCTGAACTACATGAGCAACACCAACTCTAATTCTAACGGCAACAGTGACCTTTATACCTATCGCGTCGATACCGCAGGTTGCATCCGCTACCCGATGATAGATACGGTAAAGGTGGTAGGCATGACCACTCGTGAGGCCAAGTATGCTCTTGAGGAGCGGTTGAAGTCTGTCATCAATCCCGTTTCAGTAATAGTCATGATCTCACAGCGCCAGTTTAGTGTGATAGGCGGGGCCAACACAGGGCGGTACTTCATGAAGAAAGAAAAAGTGACGATATACGAGGCGCTTGCTATGGCTGGCAATGCGCAGGAATATGCTGACAGGTCGAAAGTCAGAATTATCAGAACTTTGCCCACCGGTCAGACGATAGTAAAGAAATTTGACCTTCGTAGTGCTGACATTGTGAACTCGGAGTTCTATTATGTCCAGCCTGACGACATAATTTACATCCAGATGCTTAATGAACAAATTTTTGCCATGAACAGTTTTGCGGCTGTGATATCCACCGTAGCCGCGACACTGGGTTTCGGCGTGTTCATATACTCATTTGTTAACACCTATTTGGTACAGCCCTTCAAAAAATGACCAGAACATTGAGATATTGCTTTCTGCTCCTCGTTGCTGCAATGGGGCTGAATTCCTGTTATAATTATCGTCAGGTTGGTTTCCTTCAGGAACGCAAAAAACTGCCTGTGTATGACAGTGTGCCGTTCAACGAGTACAAAATCCGCGTCAACGACTATGTTATATTCCGTATCATATCGCTTGAAGAAAATCTGACAAAGATGTTGTCGGATAACCAGTCGGGCGGCTCAAGCCAGAATGTGATGTATTACCGAGTGTATCCCGACGGTACCATAGACATACCTTTTGTTGAGCCAGTGAAAATCGTTGGTCAGACGGTAGCCGAGGCGGAATTGACGCTTCGTAAGGCTTTGCGTGAGGTCATACCCGATGCTGATGTGAAACTTGCCCTTTATAACCGCTCATTCACGGTTATCGGCGAAATAAAATCTGGCGTTTACCCCATAGACCGCGACCGGCTCACGATTTATGAGGCTCTCGCCATAAGCGGCGACCTTGCCAACCCTGGCGACAGGAAACATGTGAGGATAATCAGGCAACCCAACATCAACGAGAAACCCGAGGTTCTCGAATTTGACATCAGACCTAACACTGTAATAGACTCCAAGTACTACTACATTTATCCAAACGACATGATTTACGTTCAGCGAGCGCGTGGCAGCTTTTTCCGGTTCGGCAACTATGCCGGATTTATTGGGCTGATTACGTCGTCTCTCTCTCTGTTGATTTCGGTACTCAGTTACACCCAATTGAAGAAATAACTCATAAACCTGAAAATATAAATAAGAGATATGCCAACTCAACCTTCGTCTCAACCGGCTTCTCAACCCGTAAGCCAGCCATACGGACAGCCTGCCGACCTGCAGGTTGCAGAAGAACGCTCGTCGTTCGATATTATGGAATGGGTGTATAAATTCTTAAGCGTATGGTATTTGTACATCATCTGCGTGGGCATAGCGTTGGGCCTTTCAATGTATGCCAACCGCAAGTGGGTGCCGACCTACCGCACAGCCGGAACGCTGATTATCAACGAGTATGGCAATAACAACAACAATGCCCTGATGCAAGGCTTCGGCGTTGACGTTGGTTACCGCAATGTCAACAACCAAGTGATAATGATGGGGTCATACGACCTTATGTGCCGTGTGGTTGACAGCCTGCCATTTATGCGCACCGACTATATGTCGCGCGGGCGTTTCAAAGAAACCAATCTCTACCGTTACACGCCAGTGGTGTTTGAGCCTATCTCGCTTACCGCTGAGTCATATGCCTATACTTATAAACTTGACATCGGTTCAGGCGGTAACCTCACCGTGACCATACCGGACGTGGAAAAGATGTCGGCGTTTAAGTTTACAACCACTTACGGTCAGCAGTTCGACTGCGGACTGTTTTCTGGTGTTTTCCTCCCTACAGAATATCTGACAGAAAACAAATCAATATATTTTCGTTTCCGCTCCCGCGAGAGTCTTGTGGGCGATTTCAGTTCAAGGTTGTCGCTGAGGTTTGTGGCTGATGGAGCATCGGTGCTCTCGATACAGATGATTAGCGCAACGCCGCAGAGAGACAAAGAGTTCATCGACAAATTATGTGAGATATATCTGCTGCAAAGTCTTGAACGCAAAAATTTGGTAGCAGAAACGACCATAAACTTTATTGACCAGCAATTGGATAATATCCGCAAGTCGCTTGCCATGTCGGAGAGCGCGATGACGGAGTTCCGCAAACGCAATGAGATTGTTGACATACAGAGCTATTCGAGTGAATTGCTCGGCAAAGTGGCATCATACGACCAAGAGAAGCTGACTATGCGTTTGCGCGAGACGTATTTTGACTACCTCACCAATTACCTCAACACCACAATGGAGCAGGGCACCGTTATCGCCCCAAGCACGATGGGGCTTGATGCGCAGGCTCTCACATCACTGGTTACCCAGCTGAACGACTTGCAAATTAAGCGGTCGGAATTGTCGGACAAAAACATTTATTACGACAAGTACACAACCGACATGCAAAACGTTAAAAAAGCGATACTCGAGGTTCTAAAAAGCATGCGCGCCAGCATGGACATTGAAAAACGGGACTTGGAGCTTCGCTTCCGTGAGGTCAGAAACGGCATTAACCAGTTGCCCGAGAAGGAGTTGGAGATGGTGGCGTTGGAGCGTAACTACCGCATTGACGATAACTACTACACATTTTTCCTTCAAAAACGCGCGGAATCCGAGATACAGATGGCGTCAAACACACCTGATAACGATATTCTGGATAAAGCCCGCATATTGGAATGCACCAATGCCGGCGCAAAAAATGCCAACCGCACAAAATATCTGCTGATAGGTCTGCTGCTGCCATTCTTCTATGTGTTTATCCGTGAATTGCTCAACAACCGCGTGCGCAGTACTCGTGAGGCTGAAAATCTCTCGCCGTATAAAGTGTTGGCACAGGTTAGGCATACGCGCAGTTCTAACCCAACGGAGGTCGTTGACCACCCGCGCAGCAGTTATGCCGAACAGTTGAGGGCGTTGAGGACGAGGATAGAGTTCGTCGTAAGGCGCAAAACGGGCATTACCGTGCTGACGACTTCGGCGCAGTCAGGCGACGGAAAAACTTACTTGTCAACCAACCTTGCAGCTCTGTATGCCATGTCGGGCAAAAGGACAGTGCTTGTAGATATGGACATACGTAAACCTAACATACATGAGAAATTAGGCACGACTCAGCAGAAGGGTCTCACTAACTACCTGATTGGAGAAATAACCTTTGACGAAATGATACAGCACGACCCGTCGTATCAGTTCGACATAATCTATGCCGGCACAATTCCCCCCAACCCTGGTGAACTCATACGAAGCGACCAAGTTAGCGAACTGCTTGAGAAACTCCAAAGCATGTATGATTATGTGGTGATAGACTCAAGCCCTATCGGACTGGTAACAGACGCCTATTCGCTTGTGGAGAAAGCAGACCTCACATTGTTCGTCATCCGCTTCAACAAGACACAGCGCTCGTTCTGCCGTGAGGTGCTTAACCAGCTGTATGACGACGGTAAGCGTAATGTCTATATTGTGTTCTCAGACCTGCCGCATGAACGTGGCGGTGGCTATAACTACAACAGTCGCAGTTACCATTATGGCTATGGCTACGGCGGTTACGGTTATGGCAGCTATGGCTATGGCAGCTATGGTTATGGCTATGGCTATGGCTACGGATCGCGCAAGAAAAAAGAAAACCACTACTATACTGACGAGGATTAGCAGGGTTTGCGAAATGGCTGATTTATCACGCATAGCCTGAATATTTATCAATCACGGCGAAAAAATAGCTAAATATAAAAATAATATCACTAGTGTCCACTAAAAATGTACGAGTTTAAAAATTAAATAAATTAGGTTCACCTGAACCGCTTCGGTCTTTGTCATTTTTGAATATAGTTTTGTCGAAGAGATCTCTGAGATGCGTCGTGTCAGTGAGTGACATGCT
>JAFTCC010000035.1 GCA_017454915.1 Paludibacteraceae bacterium | reverse complement strand
GCTTAACCCAAATCGGTCATTAGACCGACAAGTTTGGGTAAGTGCTTACAAAAAGTAGTCTATTATTGTCTTTTTTGTTTCTTTTTGGCTTATTTTTGCTTTTTGCTCGGTCATTATGCCCGCATAACTCCCTCGTTCAAAGACAAAAATCCGCTCAAAAACATTAACTGCGCTTCGCTTGTTTTCGTTTTCTCGCCATGGCATAGCCTGCAAGCAGTCTCTGCTCATGGCTTATCGAAAACGTTCAAAAAATCCTAATAATTCTAATGACCGATTTGGGTTAATATTTTATTCTGCGTGAACGTGATTTTCAGGCAATTATTTGGTTGGTTGAAAAAAAAACATTAACTTTGCGGTGATTTTTCAAATACGATGCATTGGTGCATAACGTTTTTTACGTTTTCAATGTTGAGTTATCATTCTGACAGATAGTCACTTATGCGTAATTGATAAATCGGAGGGGACACCTTAAGTCTCTTTCGATTTTTTGTTATAAAAGTTAAAAGTCGTATGGACATAAACAACATAACCGAACTTGTGAATGGTTTTCTTGCGCCCACGGATTATTTTCTTGTTAGCGCAAGCGTGGATAAATCCAACCGAATAGAGATAATAATAGACCGCAACGATGGCGTGTCGCTTGATTTTTGTGCGGAGCTGAACGCCTTTTTGAACGAAAAGCTTGACCGTGATGTGGAGGATTATGAATTAGAGGTGTCGTCGGCAGGTTTGACAAGTCCTTTTTTGGTAAAGCGTCAGTATGATAAAAATCTTGGCAATGCAGTAGTCGTTCTCACGGCCGACGGGCGCAAGCTCAAGGGCACGCTTATTGAGGCAGGTGAAGAGGCATTCGCCATCAAGTATGAAACCAAGGAAAAAGTGGAGGGCAGCAAGCGTCCTGTGCTTGTGGAACGTGTGGAGCGCATCGCATACGCAGATGCCCGACAGGTCACTTACGACCTCAAATTCTGACAGTTGCAGGCAATTAGATGCCCGACAGTATAAGAGGTGGCAACAATCTATAAAAACAAAAGGAAATAATAAAAAACTAAATACTACAATGGTAAAAAAAGAGCAAGTCAGACTTACTGACATTTTCAGTGAATTCAAAGAGTTGAAGAACATTGACCGTCAGACCTTCGTGCAGGTTATGGAGGATTCTTTCCGCAGTGTTTTGGCAAAAATGTTTGGCACCGCCGATAATTTTGACGTTATCCTTAACCCGGAAACCGGAGAGTTGGAAATTTACCGTAACCGCACCGTAGTAGACGACAGTGCTGAAATAGCGAACCCCAACCTTGAGGTTCACCTCTCAGATGCCCGCAAGATAGACGAGGAGTGCGAGGTTGATGAAGAAGTTACTGACACCGTTGACTTTTTGTCGTTCGGGCGCCGCGCTATTCTTAATCTCCGCCAGACGTTGGCATCAAAAATTCTTGAACTTCAAAAGGCAGCTCTGACCGAGCGCTACCAGTCGCTTGTCGGTCAGATTGTTACCGGCGAACTCTATCAAGTATGGAAGAAAGAGCTGCTCTGCCTTGACGAGGATGGCAACGAACTTTATATGCCCAAGCAAGAGCAGATACCGTCGGATTTCTACCGCAAGGGTGATATGGTTCGCGCGATAGTACAGCGCGTTGAGGTAACGAACGGCAATCCGAAGATCATATTGTCGCGCACTTCCAAGGAGTTTCTCCAGCGTCTGTTTGAGAACGAGGTTCCCGAGGTTCACGATGGTCTGATAACGATACGCGCGATAGCGCGCATCCCCGGTGAGCGCGCCAAGGTGGCAGTTGAGAGCTACGACGACAGGATAGACCCTGTCGGAGCCTGTGTGGGCATCAAAGGCGCCCGCATACATGGTATAGTAAGGGAGCTGCGCAACGAAAGTATTGACGTAATCCACTACTCGTCAAACATCCGCCTGTTCATAGAACGTGCCATCAGTCCTGCTCATATTTCACGCATAGAGCTTGACGAAGAAAACAAGCAGGCAAATCTCTACATGCCCTCTGACGAGGTGTCGTTGGCGATAGGCAAGGGCGGCTTCAACATCAAGTTGGCAGGCATGCTGACCGGATATAGCCTTGACGTGTTCCGCGAGGATGACCTCAACGGCGGCGACGAGGAGGATATCTACCTTGACGAATTTGCTGACGAGATAGACCAATGGGTGCTTGACGCAATCAAGAACACCGGTCTTCACACCGCAAAATCGGTTCTCAAACTGTCGCGTGCCGAACTCATCAAGCGCACCGACCTCGAAGAGGAAACCATAGACCACGTTCTTGATGTTCTCAACGCCGAATTTGCCGCTGACGACGAAGAACAGTAATACTCCATGTTACGCTCAAGGCATAGCTGGTAGCCACAACAAATAAAGCAGGGCGCGGCTGCCAAGCATGATGACACGCGTCCTGCACAATTTGTTTCGTAATTAACTAAACACTAACTAAACGATTATGGCAATAAAACTCAGTAAAATCTGTAAAGACCTCAATATCGGTCTTGCCACAGCAACAGATTTCATCAATTCGCTGAAAATCGAGGGGCTTGGCGAAGTCGGTTTGAATACGCGCATTGACTATGACCTTCACTTAATCATGGCAAAGAAATTTGCCCCGACGGTGGCACGCCAGCTTGAGGAAGAACATGAGCGTGAGCTTAAGAAGTCGCAACAACCAGCCGAGCAGCAAGAGCAGCCCGAGGAGGAAAAGAAAGAAGAGCAGAAACCTACCGAAAAAGCTGAAGATGAGAAAAAAGCGGAATCCGAAAAGGAGCAGCAAGCTTTGGAAGAAGTAAAAACCGAAGAGAAGAAAGAGGAACAGCCTGCGGACACCAAACCACAGCAGGACGTGAAAGCCGAAACCGCGCCTGAAGAACAGAAAGAAGAGCAGAAAGAAGAACAGGAGCAAAAGCCGGATGATAAGACTGCGAATGAAGGCAAGCCCGCGGATAAAGAGCAAGAGGTGAAGCCTGAAGCCGATGGCAAGCCCGACGAGCAGAAGCCTGATGATAAGGCAAACAACGCAGAGCAAGAACATCATAGTGCAGACGAAGGCTCAGAACATGCGGAACATAAAAAGGACAAGCATGAGCGTCAAGGCAAACATGACAAGCAGGAGAAACGCGAAAATGAAGAGAAAAAAGAAAAACTCAGAAAACAAGAAAAGGACAGTTCCTCTAAAGCGCAGATAAATGAAGATGATGAGGATGAAGTGTTCCGCCTAAAGACCAACGTCAGCGCCACTGCCCCTAAAGTGATAGGCAAGATAGACCTGGACTCTATTAACACCAACACGCGTCCCAAACCCAAGAGCAAGGAGCAGAAGCAGAAAGAGCGCAAAGAGCGCAACGTTCAGCAGAACAATGAGGCAAAAGCAGAAGGCGGCGGTAAGCGCAAACGTGAACGTATCAAGAAAGGGCATGTTGATGTCAACAACCCGCAAGAAATAAAGAATGCGACCAAGAACATCAACAAGAAGAAAGGCAAGCAGCAGAAAGTTGAAGTGAGCGACGAAGAAGTAGAACGCCAACTGAAAGAGACACTTGCCCGCTTGTCGGCAAACCGCGGCAAGACCGCTGGAGCCAAGCACCGTAAAGAAAAGCGCGAACATGTCCGCCAGCAGATAGAACAGCAGATAGAGCAAGAGAATGCAGAAAGCAAGGTGCTGAAACTCACAGAGTTCGTAACCGCCAATGAGCTCGCCAACATGATGAACATCAGCGTGAACCAAGTTATTGCAACTTGTATGCAGATAGGCATGATGGTTAGTATCAACCAGCGTCTTGACGCCGAAACGATAAACATCGTGGCAGAAGAATTCGGCTTTACGACCGAGTATGTTTCTGCAGAAATAGTAGAGGCGATAGGCGCCGACGAGGAGGTTAATGACGCAGACCTTGAGCCGCGCTGCCCAATAGTAACCGTGATGGGTCACGTTGACCACGGCAAGACTTCGCTTCTTGACCATATCCGCAACACCAACGTCATAGCCGGTGAGGCCGGTGGCATAACGCAGCACATAGGCGCCTATAACGTTAAATTGAAAAACGGTCAGCGCATCACCTTCCTCGACACCCCTGGTCATGAGGCTTTCACCGCCATGCGTGCCCGTGGTGCTAAAATTACTGACATAGCCATCATCATCGTTGCTGCAGACGACAACGTGATGCCCCAGACCGTAGAGGCTATACACCATGCGCAGGCAGCCGGTGTGCCGATGATATTCGCTATCAACAAGATAGATAAGCCCGGCGCCAATCCGGAGAAAATCAAAGAAGAACTCGCTAACATGAACTGCCTCGTTGAGGACTGGGGCGGCAAATACCAAAGCCAGGACATCTCCGCCAAGAAAGGCACCGGTGTATTTGAACTGCTTGAGAAAGTGCTGTTAGAGGCAGAATTGTTAGACCTCAAGGCCAATCCCAAACGCCGTGCGCAAGGTTCGGTGATAGAGTCATCGCTTGACAAGGGCCGCGGTTATATAGCCACCGTGCTCGTTCAGGACGGAACACTCCACATCGGCGACTGTATATTGGCAGGCACGTGCTACGGCCGTGTGAAAGCCATGTTTAACGAGCGTAACCAAAAAGTAACAGAAGTCCGTCCGGGCGAGCCAGTGCTCATTTTGGGTCTTAATGGCGCTCCGCAGGCCGGTGACAACTTCAACGTGATGCCAACCGAACAGGAGGCGCGCGAGATAGCCAACAAGCGCATGCAACTGCAGCGTGAACTTGATTTACGCTCACGCAAGCACTTCGGACTGGAAGAACTCGGCCGCAGGGTGGCACTCGGTGACTTCAAGGAACTTAACATCATCGTCAAGGGTGACGTTGACGGCTCTGTTGAAGCCCTGTCAGACTCACTCATCAAACTCTCGACCGAAAACATACAAGTCAATGTTATCCACAAGGCAGTGGGTGCCATCTCCGACAGCGATATCCTGCTTGCCGCGGCTTCTGACGCTATCATCTGCGGCTTCCAAGTAAGACCAACGGCAACAGCACGCAAACTGGCTGAAAAAGAAGATATCGACATACGCCTCTACAGCATCATTTACGATGCCATAGAAGAAATCAAATCAGCCATGGAAGGCATGCTCGCGCCAGAATACAAAGAGGAAGTTACAGGCACGCTTGAAATTCTTCAGACTTTCAAAATCTCTAAAGTTGGCACCATTGCCGGCTGCATAGTGCGCGAAGGCAAAATCAAGCGCGGACAGAAGGTGCGCCTCATCAGGGACGGCATCGTGGTATATACTGGCGAGCTGGAGTCGCTCAAACGCTTTAAGGATGACATCAAAGAAGCCGGAACAAACCAAGAATGCGGACTTAACATCAAAGGTTATAACGACATTCACATTGGTGACCTTATAGAAAGTTTCGAGCAAATAGAAGTTCACAAAACGCTGTAATCCCAATCCCTGACAGTGTTTACATATTAGCTTCGGGCGGAACAGCGGTAGCGCTGTCCCGCCCGAAGCGGTTTTGTGTGTTCCGCGCTTTTTTCTTACCTTTGCGGAAAATAAAGCATGACCTCGCTTACACATATCTTAACATTAGTACTGAAAAACATCGATAAGCAATGAAAACAAAACTGATGACGCTTATTTTTGCCTTGTGTGCGCTCAACGTTAATGTATTTGCAGACGGCAACCTCTCATTGACTCACACTCTAAAGGATTTGCGCAGTGAACTGCAAATGGCCCACCAGCAGCGCACCGAAGCGCAGCAGCGTTTCAATGAAGACTATGACCAGCAGCATCAAAAGATGATAGGCGTGTTCACGGAGTCAAACGAGCTGTCGATTCTGCTGTACACCCAGAGGCAAGAAAAGACATTTGACATGGCATACGCCCTGAAGAAAGTTACGCGTGACTACAAGTCATTTGCCAAGAACCGTAGGCCGTATGACCATATCATCGGCGGATTGAGTTATGAGATAGACCGTTATGCCCGTCTTATAGAAGCATTGCGCCGCCTCCCGCCCGAGATGAAGGAAATAGAAGTGGAGATAGTGCCTGACAGTCTTCAGTACCGCAACGACTCTTTAGACCTGCACATGTCGCAAACAAGTTCATCACTTGAGAAAGAAATCATCAGGATTGCCATCAAGGATAGTGTTTCCGCCCCTTTTGTTTTGGATTCGGTAGGCGAGCAATACCGTGACTCGTGTATCTTTTTTGCTTCCGAGCTTTTGAAGATGTTTGCCGACAACCGCGCAGTCGTAATATCAGACAGCACCCATTATCAGGAGGTGGAATTGCGCACGAGGGAAGCATTTGATTATGCTGCCAAGCGGTATCAAGAGCTTGGGAAATATGTTTTTTCGGAAGGTCAAACCCCATATATTACTGTTTTGGGCAACCTCAAGGACTACTGGAACAAAACTCTTGTTGACCTTCGTGACCAGTATAATTTTGCGGAACTGCATGAGACATCACGTCCCACATGGACAGAACTTTCGCCACGCGGCAAAAATGCCAGATTAGTGCGGGTCTGCCTTACTCAACTTGTTTCTTTGTCGATAGTGTGGTTCATTGTGTTCTGCATTTTGGTGCTTTTATGGCGTTACACCCGATTGAAGAACCGCATTCAGTTGAAATCGCTGTCCCTGTTCGCCATATTGCTTGGCACGGTGCTATACTTCCCGATGTTCTCATGGTTTTGGACAGACAATGAGTATGCGCAGCTTGGTGCCAATAATTTAAGGACATTCCTGTGGCTGCTCATCGTAATTTCGGGCTCTTTGTTGTTGCGCATTAAATCAAATCAGATCTGGTATGGTCTTAGACTTTATATCCCCTCGCTGCTGATCACATTGTTGATTATCATTTGCCGCAACATATTCATTCCGGACAAGTTGCTGAACCTGTTGTTTCCGCCGATATTGTTCTTTTTCATGCTGTGGCAGTTATATTTTTGCCTTAAAGAGCGCGGTAAGGCCGCACAGGTTGACAGCGTGTTGGGTTGGATGACCTTGTTGTTTTTTATCCTTGCCTTTGTGATATCCTTCTTCGGCTACACCATGGCTGCTTTGCTGGACCTTGTGTGGGCATATTTCCAGTTGGCGGTATTGCTCACCGTGTTATGCATTTCGGATCTGCTTGACCGCTATAAAGAGCGCCGGCTTGACAAGCGCGTGGCAGCCATGCGCGAACAGATCACGTACGTAACGGGCGATGACCGGGAGTCGCTGCTGTTCCGCGCCACGTGGTATCACGATTTAATCAGACAGGTCGGCATTCCGACAATGCTGCTGCTATCCTTCCCGTTATGCATCTACCTTGCGTTGAAAATCTTTGATTTCAACGATATGTTTGTCAAACTTTATGAAAGCCCGTTCATAAACTTTATTGACGAAAATGGAGTTGAGACATTGCGCATATCGGTGCAAAGCCTTGTCAATCTCTTGATATTGTTCTTCGTGCTCCGTTACTTGAACCGCGCAATCCACACACTGTGGCAGTATTCGCGTTACAGGATGTTCATGCACAAGAACAAGCGCACCCACATCCGCGCCAACGAGATAAACCTCTCGCTCGGAAACAGCATAATAAGTGTGTTAGTATGGACAGTTTATATGGTGATAGTAATAGTTCAGCTGAAGATACCGACAGGCTCTTTGGGTTTGATAGCAGGAGGTTTGTCAGCCGGCATAGGTATTGCGCTGAAGGATATCATCAACAACTTTGTATATGGCATTCAGTTGATGGGTGGGCGTTTGCGCGTAGGCGACTGGATAGAGTGTGAAGGTGTGCGCGGGCGTGTAGTGGCAATCAATTATCAGTGCGTTCAGGTGGAAACCATTGACGGTACGGAAATGTCGTTCCTCAACGCATCGCTATTTGGCAAGAATTTCAATAACCTGACCCGCAACAACTCTTATGAGTTCACCAAGATAATTGTTGGCGTGGCATACGGGACCGATGTTAAGAGGGTTCGTGAGGTGCTTGTTGAGGCAATGCAGCAAGTTAGGACTAAAGACCATTACGGCCGCGACATTGTTGACCCGAAGAAAGGTGTTTATGTTGTGGTAGACAACATGAGTGACAGCTCGGTGGATATCGCTGTGAAACAGTATGTTCTTGTTGCCGAACGGATAGGCTATGTTGACCGTGCCAAGGAGGTTATTTATGATGCGCTGAATGCAGCAGGCATCTCCATCCCGTTCCCGCAGTGCGATGTGCATTTGGTTAAGGATTCGGACTGATGGCCGTTAGGTCAAATGTTAAATTTTCCGGTCCCCGTGTGTGGCAACAAGGGAAAACCTGGGAATACGGTGGGTGGTATGGACCGTGGGTGGACAGCCCCGTCGGGGCGGCAGAGAAATAGCCGTGGGTGAAACCCACGGAATGTGGAACGTCCATGTTTATTTAGCCCCGTAGGGGCGACACAAAAAATCGGGAATGTTGTGCCGCCGCTAACGCGGCTTGAATATAGTGGTGGGTGGTGTGGACCGTGGGTTACACCCACGGCTAACGTTGTGTCACCGCTAACGCGGTTTTGACGGAAACCACGGCAAAATGATTGTGCCGCCGCTAACGCGGTTTTAGTCAATTTAGTTGTCAAGTTCCACGATAGTAATTCCGGCTCCGCCAAACTGCACAGCTTCGTCATGGTAGTCTTTGACTTCGGGTACCGTGTCGAGATACTGCCTAATCAGCTGCCGCAGTATTCCGTCGCCGGTTCCGTGCAGAATACGTAGCCTTGTAGCCCCGACCATGATAGCGTCGTCAACGAGATACGTTACCGCCTGCAGCGCGTCATCGCCTCTCATTCCACGTATGTCAGCCTCTTCACGGAAATGCATCTTGCGTTGGCGCAGTTCGTCAGTAATGCCGCTATAGGGGTTTGAGGCTGATTTTTGAGCCGGTTTATCAGCGCAGAGAAGTTGAGCGACGGGTAGCGTCATGGTGATTCCGTTGAATGCCACTACGGCTTTTCCGCCCCTGATGCTCTGAACTTGCCCTACGACATTCTGTCCCTGCGCGGTAACATAACTGCCCGCCGCAATTTCCTGATTTGGTCTGGAGCCATGCTCTGCTGCTTTGGAGTGTTGTTTTTCTTTTTGTTGTTCCGAGTTTTTTTCAAGTTCTTTCCGAAGCTGTTTTTCCTGTTTGGCGATTTGTTGCCTTATTGTTTTAGTGGCTTCTTTGTCCGCTTTCTGTTCTTTTATTTCCCTTATCGTTTTTTCGATGAGCGCATGGCTTTGCTCCAATATGATAGCAGCCTGCTCCTTTGCGTCGCGTTCTGCCTGACGTCGTTTGGCTTTCATGCCTTCCAGTTCGTTCTCGTAGCGTGAAATGCGCTCCTCAAGGTCTTTTTCGCGCTGATGCACTCGTAGTCGTTTTTGTTCCCAATATCGCTTGTCTCGCGCGATGTCCTGCAAGTGCTTTTCGTAGTCGATATATGCAGTGCCAACCAATGCGATGGCGTCTTCGATAAGGTCGTCGGGCAGTCCTGTTTTCCGCGCTATTTCAACGGCGAAAGAGTTGCCCGGCCTGCCTATTTCAAGTTGAAATAGCGGCTGCAACTGCTGTCTGTCGTAGAGCATGGCTCCGTTGATGATTCCAGGT
Source organism: Paludibacteraceae bacterium (assembly GCA_017454915.1). Lineage (GTDB taxonomy): Bacteria > Bacteroidota > Bacteroidia > Bacteroidales > Paludibacteraceae > UBA3747. Next base: position 9,703 of record JAFTCC010000035.1, on the reverse strand, counting down.
GTGTCTTCGGCAAGGTGCTTAAGGTTGTTGTAGTGTGTGGTGATAACCCCGTACGCTCCGCTTTGATTGAATCGCTTTAGTGCCGCTTGAGCTATTGCTCCGCCAATTTGCGGCTCTGTTCCGGAACCGAACTCGTCTATCAGCAGCAGTGTCCTTCCGTCGGCATCGCGCAAGAAACGTTTCATTGCCAACAGGTGCGACGAATATGTCGAGAGGTCGTTCTCAATGCTTTGCTCGTCGCCGATGTCAATCATCATGTTAGTGAACAGCCCCATGTCGCTGTCAGGTCCGAGCGGCACGAGCAAGCCCATCTGCATCATATATTGCACCAGAGCCACAGTTTTGAGGCACACCGATTTGCCGCCTGCGTTTGGTCCTGAGATGAGGAGTATGCGGTTTTCGCTGTCAAGCCTGATGTCAAGCGGAACGATGTCTTTGTCTTGCCTGCGCAGTGATTGTAGCAACAAAGGATGTCTTGCTGCGTACCAGCTGATGAGCGGGTATGGTTTTACGTGAGGCATTACAGCTCCAATGTTGATCGCCAGCCGTGCTTTGGCACGCCACGCGTCTATCTTGCCAAGGAACTTTTGCATTAGTTCCATGTCTGGTATCGCTGGCCGCAGATTGTCGGTAAGTGCTAACAGAATGCGTTGCACCTCGCGTTTTTCGTCGCTTTCCAGTTCACGAATGCGGTTGTTGGCTTCCACAACTTGTTGAGGTTCGATGAACACTGTTTTTCCTGATGCTGACTCATCGTGCACTATGCCACCGATTTTTCGTCGGTATGCCGGAGCCACAGGAATCACCAGCCTTCCCTCGCGCATGGTTGGCGCAACATCTTTTTCCACCCATCCGTCCGCCTGCGCTTGTCGAAGTATGGTGTTGAGAATTTTATTCACGCTGCCTTGCGCCGTCATCAGTTGGCGTCGTATGTCAGCCAGTAGTGGCGAAGCATTGTCGCGCACTTCCCCGTGCCGGTCTATAACATCGTCTATCTGGCGAAGAAATTCAGCCACAGGCGCAATCTGGCTTGTAGCTGAACTGATGAGCGGAAAACGTTGTGATATATCCTCTTTGCTAAAAAATCGTATGAGATTGTCCGCCGCCGCCAGCGTTTTTCGCAGCAGCAGCAGTTCGCTGCCGTCAAGAAACATGCCCTCAATCTTGATTCGGCTCAATTGTTCGCGTATGTCGTGGTATGCCTCGTCAGGAAATTCCGCGAGCTGGTCAGCAAGCAGTTGACGCATTTCTTCCGCGCGCCTGAGCCGGCTCACTACCTGCCCACGGTTGCTTGAAAAACGCATAGCATCGATGTTTTCCACACCGATGCTAAACGTGCAATAGTTGCGAAGTTGTTCGCGTATTATGTCAAAGCCTACCTTTTCCTCAAAGTTTTTAGGAAACATGTTGACGATTTGTTAGTCGATTTACTTAACAAAGCGTTTAGTGGTCGTGTCCACACGCAAAGTGTAAACTCCGTGCTGCAAAGCGTCGGTGTTAAAGATGTGGTGGTCATTGAATACCGTAGCGCTCATAAGTTTGCCAGTAGCGTCGAACAGCATGGCGGTGTGTTTGCCTGCCGCCGTGATGTGCAGTAGGTTCTCTTGCTGCTTCATTGTTACGCCGCCTGCGTTGTCTTGCAGTGCCGTAGTCTGTCCGCCGTCTATTGTGCTGTAGCGTGAGAAGCGGAAGCGCGTTTCGTCGTATCCGTCGCCAGCGGCAAACTGGTAGCGTACGGTGTCCTGTTCGAGCGGCGTAACGGTTTTGTTGAGCAGGTCGTGAAGGTAGAGTGTCTCTTGCGGGTTAGTGCGCACTATAGTCAATGTCGCCTCACCGCTGTTGCCGATGCAAACGCCGAGATACTTGTTGTGCATTTCGGGCACAAAGCTTATGCTCATGTCACCATCAGTGGTAACGGCATAAACAGATGGCAGTCCGCTCTCTCCATAGTTTTTGTGCGCGTCCATACCGTTTTCAAATCCGTCATTGAAGTCATTGTGCGCTACGAAGTGCATTCTGTCTCCTCCTGCCGAGCCTGTTACTGCCACAGTGATGACCTCGACGTCGGCTTCGTCAGGCATTTGGCTCGCAAGTTGTGTCCGTGCCGGTATTCTTGCCGGTTTGTTGGGACGAGTGCTTGCATCACGTTGCATCACGAGCCTCTCGTAGTTGAGGTGAAGTTTTGCGTTGTTGCCAGTGGTGCGCACGAAGAAACCTTGCATTGCAGGTATCACGCGTTGCTCGTTAATATATTTTGCGCTGCCTGGTGTTGACGCTGTGTACTGTCCTTTAACGATTTCATTTTCGTCGATGGAGTAGTTGCCTTGGTGCTGCACCCAGTGAGTTGCGCTGTCGCCGGTGTTGAAGATGTAGATTGTGGGTTCTACGTTTTCGAAGTCTGTAGCAGGTTCAAATCTTGAGATGTCGATAGGTGCGGCATAACTGTTGGCGATGAGGTTGAATCCTTCCCATGCCGCTCCGGGGGTATATGAGAGGTCGAAAGTGCGGTCCTCGTTGGTCAGTTCTCCATAGAAGTTATATGTCTTGCCATCGTTGTGTCCCGACTGTGTTACAGCCACGCCGGTGAACAGCGGTAGTTTGTAGCCGTTGCGGCGCACTATCCATCCGTTTTCGTCCCAGCCGTACATCCATGAGCCGGAGAAATATGTCTGCGCATCCACATTGTCAACCGGTGCGCCAATGAACTGCCATTCAGCCAAAGCCCCTTTCCCTGCATAGTAAGCTTTGCTGTACATCTGAACGTGTGCTTTGGGCTGTCCGCCTCTGAAGCGCAGCGCGCCTGTACCCTCGTTGCTGCTGAACAGGTTGACGTTGTCTTTTGTGAAGCCGTTGAGTTCGTTGTTTACAACCAGTTCGCCGTTGTGCGTAATGTCGAGTTGTACGCCGTCTTCAATCCTTGTGTCGTATGCTCCGAGCAGCGAGTTAAGGTCCATCTTTGCAGCAAGGATGATGTTGTCGGAGCCGTCTTCAAGCGGTAGCCTTTCGCGCACATTCTCGTAGTCTTCGCTCAAGTAGTTGAGTACAGTGGATTCGTCTGTAGTTCCGGCGTTGCCGTCGAATCGCAGTGTAGCGCGGCGTACCTCAAGTTCCACTTTTCCTTTGCCAGCCACATCAATGTTGAAATGCGCGGTGTTGTCTGGTTGGAAGTTATAGTCGATGGCCTTGCCTTGGTCAGCGAACAAAATAAACCGTTCGCCGTCCAGCGCATTAAACTTGCCTACTACAGATGCCACCTTTGGGTTAGCCGCAGAACGTCCCTTGCCAATATAACGGACATTGCCACCCTCAAATGTCGCGCGGTTGAGGTAGTAACCGTTGTACATGATGGCTTTAGCAGGTGCCTCGTCAACCTCAGGCGTAACTTTAGTCACGGTGATTGTTTTGGTGATGTCAGTGGCTGTGGGGTTGTAGCGGTTGTCGCCTTTCTGCTCGGCAGAAACGGTTACTGTGCCCTCTTTGAGGAACGTAAGCACACCGCCCGAAATGGTGGCGACATCAGGATTGTCAATAATCTTGTATGTTATGGGCATCCTTTTTTCGGAGTATGGCTGCAGCGATGCCACTTTTACTGTATATTCATTGGTTTCAAGATTTTTGCGGCTTGCTTCCGCGTTCAGCGCGTATGCCTTAAGAGTTACCTTGTCAACGATTTCCACGTTGGGGTCGTCCAAGTCCAGTCCTGTCCATTCAATGTCCTGGTCCACTTTACGCATATGTATCTCTATAGGCACAATGTGGGTAATGTTACCAGATTTGAACGTTACCTCATCGCGGTATATGCCGTCTTGAGGGAATTCTTGGTTTTGGTCAAACTGGAAAGTAACTGTTGCCCGCAGAGGGGTAGAGTAGTAGCCGTTGGCTTTATCCTCTTTTTGAGTTCCGCCCCATCCGCCGTATGTTCCGCACGATATGGTCTGGTTTTGCGTTTCAGCCGCTCCTGTGAAGTTGATGCTTAGACCCGGGATATTATTTTTCAATGTTGCCTCAATAGGTTCCGGCAGGTTTGAATAGTATAGGTCAATCTTAGATGTTCTTGTGTCAAGTGTGCTGACGTTGTCGAGCACGAGCGCTCCAGACAGACCGTTTCGGTCAAGATAGGTGGCTTGAGTAACGAGAGCATTGGAGTAGTGGTGATCTTCGGTGCAGTATGTTGGGTTGTAGAGCCTCAACCTCAAAGCGTCGCGGCTTATCGTGTCGTTGCCGAGGTCATACACAGCGCTTTTGGTGTCGAAGATGCAGATATCTGCTCCGAACCATCCTACAGGTTCGGTATAGTTGTGGAATGCGGTCCAGTTGTTGTCTATCAGGTTTGTGGAGTATTGCACTTCAGGACCTCTGATATGTCCAATTGCTCCGTTGAGATTAGTTCCTGTTACGGTGTGGAATGCTGTGAAAGTCATGTTCGCCGCCGGTGCCGCGAGTTCAATAACCCATTCTCCATAGACATTTGTCCTCACGTCTGCTTGGTTGGTCAAATCTCCTGTCGCACGGTCGCGGTTTGCGTATTCGTCGCATCCGGCGTTGGGGTCAATCACACGTACCCACAGCATGGCATCGGCTAAATCAAATACGTCATCAGCGTTGTAGCCTTCACAGCCGGCAGGGCATTGGCACAGCCCTTTAGGTGCAGTAGCATGGATATATGTTTTACCTGGTCCGACGATGTGTAGCTTGCCGTTGACGATGGTAACCACCGAGGGGTCATCGCTGGAGTATGTGATAGGCATGCAGATACTGCTTGTGGCAGTAAGGGTCTGGTCGGCATCGCCAACGTGCATGCGAGTGAAGTTCTGGTTCCACAAGATTTCTTGCACTTTCAAGTCAGTGGTCTTGAAAGTATGGCTTGAGGTGATGGATTTATATTTTGCGGTCTCTGATGATGTGGCTATGATAGTTATTTCGTGGTCTCCGCTGGATTTGAGCGCTGTGAGCGTTGTCCCGTCAATAGCCACATATTCTGCGTCGGCAGGGTCTTGGTATGAAAGTGTGAGCGCAATTCCGGCATTGGCGGGTATTATGCGCGCGGCTTGGGTAACTGGTTCGTCAGTTGATATTTTGGCGAAATCTTTCCAATTGATGCGCGGCGTTTTCTTGCGGCACGATGCAGTGATGTTATAAACGACGGTGTTGCCGTTGTTGTTGGAGAATGTGAGTCTGGCCTTGTATGTTCCGGCTCTTGTGGGATAGAAGTGCAGATCAACTTCTTTTTGTCCCCACTCGCAATCTGCGGTCTTAAATCCTGAGATTTCGTTGTTTCCCGTGTCTGTGATTTTGAAAGCGTCACGGTCACCCGTTTGTCCGCCCCCCGTTAGGTCGTCTTCTATGGTGGCAGTGATGTTGTTAGCCCGACTGTAATACAGAGTGATGTGTTGGGATGTTGATGCGTCAACCTCGATTTCGCTAAGTGTAACATCTCGGTTTGTTGAGCCAGTGACGCTGACAGCCGGTTGTGCTCCCACGCCCCACGCACCCACGAAATATTTGGCTTGCGTTACGACGATGTTTTGCACATAGATGTCCACTGTTATGCCAATGACCTTTGCGTTTTGGTTTGTTATGGTAACAGAAGTCGGTGTCGGGTAGGGATATTTGTTGGTGATTGACCAAGTCAGTGTGTTGTAGTTGTAATTGGTTATTCTTCCCCAACTTTTGCTTACAGTCCTCAAATCCCCAACTTCATATTCTTGTGATTCTCCAGTGCTGAGGCTAATCTTTGGTTTACCGGTAAGTGTGCCACTTGACTTACTTGCCTTGAAAGTGATTTTTTCGATAGGAGCTCCCGAAAGATTATATGTTTTTGTTCCATTGCCGCCTGCGATAGTGATATTTTTATTGGCGTCAAAGGTTTGAGTGCATTGCGCCCACGCATGCGCGAGGCATAACACAATCGTTATTGCTGTGATAAATAGTTTTTTAGTCATGTCTGAAATCGTTTTATCTAATTTCAAGTTAAGGTAGGTTTAGGTGCTGCGGCCGCAATACCGCAAATTTTCACGTTGCAAAGTTACTAATAATTAAGCACACTGCAAAAAAAAATTGCCTAAAATTGTCTTTTAGTAAAATTTTGTTGTTATAATTTTGTCAATTCCGAATTTATTGCTACCTTTGCAGGCGCAAAATCCAAATGGTGGCTATAGTTCAGTTGGTTAGAGCGTCAGATTGTGGTTCTGAATGTCGTGGGTTCGAGTCCCACTAGCCACCCACAGATGAAGATGATTTTTTCATACAGGTCGCAGCGGAAACGTTGCGGCCGCTTTTTTTATGTCGATATTTTTGTGTAACTTTGCGGAACGCAAATAAAGTTACTAATCAGAATTAAGAATATGTCATTGCAATGTGGTATAGTTGGTTTGCCCAACGTAGGTAAGTCGACACTTTTCAATTGCCTGAGCAACGCTAAAGCCCAGTCAGCCAATTTTCCTTTTTGCACCATAGAGCCCAATGTTGGTGTTATAACAGTGCCCGATGAGCGTCTTGGCCGCCTTGCCGAACTCTGTCATCCCCAGCGTGTTATTCCGACCACTGTCGAAATTGTTGACATCGCAGGTTTGGTTAAAGGCGCGAGCCGTGGCGAGGGTTTGGGTAACCAGTTTCTCGCCAACATACGCGAGACGGATGCCATAATACACGTGCTCAGGTGTTTTGACGACCCTAATGTGGTGCACGTTGACGGCAGTGTAGATCCCGTGCGTGACCGTGAAGTGATAGACACCGAGTTGCAGATTAAGGATTTAGAGACGGTGGAGAGCCGCATTGCCAAGGTTGAGAAACAGGCCCGTACAGGCGGTGACAAGCAGGCCAAGGTGCAGCTTGGAGTTCTTGAGAAGTACCGCGAAGCGCTCAGCCAAGGGAGGCCTGCACGCAGTGTAGAGTTTGAGACCCGCGATGAGCAGCAGGCGGCGCGTGACCTTTTTTTGCTGACAGCCAAGCCTGTCATGTATGTCTGCAACGTTGATGAGGCTTCCGCCGTGAGCGGCAACTCATACGTTGACGCCGTTCGGGAGGCTGTCAAAGATGAGGGCGCGCAGGTGTTAGTGCTTGCTGCGCAGACCGAGGCAGAAATTGCCGAATTAGACACATACGAGGAACGTCAGATGTTTCTGGAGGAACTGGGATTGAAAGAGTCTGGCGTAAGCCGCCTGATAAAAGCCGCGTATGCCCTGCTCAACCTCCGCACCTTCCTCACAGCCGGCAGCGACGAAGTGCGTGCATGGACTTTCCGCGAAGGCATGAAAGCTCCACAATGCGCTGGTGTGATCCACACTGACTTTGAGCGTGGATTTATTCGCGCAGAAGTCATTAAATATCAAGACTTCGTGGAACTGAAATCCGAAGCCGCAGTGCGTGCTGCGGGAAAAATGAGCATAGAAGGCAAAGACTACCTCGTCAAGGACGGCGACATCATGCATTTCCTGTTCAACGTTTAACACGGTTGTGTTGCCTCGACATGCCGTGTCCTTACATGCTATAGACTTTCGACTATTGACTGATTAATTATGACATTAAACGTTCTTCTTCTTATTTTGGGTTTTGTGCTGCTCATCTTCGGCGCAAACGGACTGGTTGACGGTGCGTCGAGTGTGGCGCGGAAATTCGGCATATCGGACTTCATCATAGGCCTGACAGTTGTCGCTTTCGGCACTTCTGCCCCCGAACTTGTGGTAAGCACGGTAGCCGCCATAGAAAAAAGCACGGATATTGCGATAACCAATGTGCTCGGGTCAAACATCATGAACGTGTTTATAATTCTTGGCATCACAGCGCTTGTTTATCCGATAGCGTCCACCGCAGAGGCGCGTAAGCTTGACATTCCGATGGCGATGTTCGCCGGATTGGCGGTACTGCTGATGACTGTGATAGAAAAGAATTCGCTCGGGCGTTGGGATGGTGTGATACTGCTGACAATTTTCATATTATACCTGGCATATACCGTCCACAACGGCAAGAAGTTGCAGGACAGCACCTCGACGCAGAAGAAAATGATGTCTACCTGGCGGTCCTTAGTGTACGTGATAGGCGGTTTGGGCACACTTATCATTGGCGGCAAACTGATAGTGGACAATGCCGTTGCAATAGCGAGGGCGATGAATGTGTCAGATGCTCTGATTGGCGTTACGATAGTGGCTCTCGGGACATCGCTGCCAGAGTTGGCGACTTCGGTTATTGCGGCGGTTAAGAAGAACTCCGGGATAGCCCTTGGCAATGTGGTTGGCAGCAACATTTTCAATGTTTTTCTAATTCTCGGCGTGAGCGCTTCGATTTGCGAATTGAGGGCTTACGATGAAATCATTTGGGACTCAGCTATGGCTGCGCTTTCAGGTTTGTTGGTTTGGCTGTTTGTGATGACCAACAAGAATCATGAGATAAAACGCTGGCATGGTGCACTTCTGCTGCTCATGTATGCGGCTTATTTCGTTGTCCGCATCTTGGGCGTCGGTTTTTAAGTGGCATAGAATTTGTAGTTTAGTTTATGGTTTAACACATTAAAACATTAAGCATTATGAAAAATCCATTAGGCAAAATTTTCGCTTTCATCGGCGGAGCCGTTGCAGGCGCTGTAGCGGGGATTCTTCTCGCTCCCAAATCAGGCAAAGAAACTCGTGAGGATCTGGCAAGGGCTTTTGAGGAGTACCGCGATAAAATAAAAGCTATACTTGAGGAAAAAGGCATAAAGCTTAACAAAGAGGAATTTGAAAAGTTTGTTGCCGCAGTAAAGGAGAAACTCGGCAGCCACTTTACCGAGGCTGATGTAGAAGACGCGGTAGAGGATGCTGTGGACGACCTCAAAGAGGAAGAAGCGTAAAATACCATCAGAGCGGCATGGATCCGAAAATAGAACAGTTGGTAGATGAGGTGAAGCAATATGCCTCGACGCGTTACGATCTGTTGCGCCTTGAAGTGCTTGAGAAGCTCTCGCTGATAATAGGCCTGCTGATGGTAGTGCTTATCAGCGTGTTTCTTGTGCTCATCGCCTTTGCCTATTTCACAATAGCGCTTGCGATGTGGTTAGCAAACTACATGAGTATGTCTTTGGCGTTCTGCATCATAGGTTCGGTTTTCCTTGTGGTGATGGCGGTGCTCGTTATTTTGCGCAAAAGGTTGTTTATCAATCCCCTTGTCGCACAACTTAGTGGCATTTTGTTCCGCGAGGTGAAGCAACTGGATTCAGAAGAATTTTCCTCCGCAGAGTCCCAGACACCATCATCAACGGGTGAACCCAAATCAGAGGAGGACCAGCTATGAACCATGCTAATTTTTCCAACATCAAGAGCATAGAGGAACTTCGTGCAAAACAGGCGAGGCTTGCTAATCGTGTTGTTAGGCAAGAGCGTGCCCTCAGCAGGCATTTTGCTGAGTTTTGGGCTCCTTGGAAAACAGTTTCCGGAACAATAGGGTCGATTTGGAGCATGACCAGTTCACTCCGCAGTTCCTTAGTTTGGTGGCTTGCCAAACCAGTGTTCGGAAAAGTGCTGAAGTACTTCAAGAAACGCTGAACTCTCATTTGCCTCACGGCAGATATTGACTTATTAAACCCAAATCGGTCATTAGACCGACAAGTTTGGGTCAGTGCTTACAAAAAGTAGTCTATTATTGTCTTTTTTGTTTCTTTTTGGCATCTTTTTGCTTTTTGCTCGGTCATTATGCCCGCATAACTCCCTCACTCAAAGACAAAAATCCGCTC
>JAFTCC010000034.1 GCA_017454915.1 Paludibacteraceae bacterium | reverse complement strand
TTATGAATTATGAATTATGAATTGTCAATTGTAACTGTAACGGTTTCGTTGTTTTGGATTGCTTTCTCGATAAGGGGGAGCACTCTGGCGCAGGTGGCGCGGCTGTTAAGCACCTTGCCTTTGGCCTTGTTCTCGCCAAGTATGATGCAGCCTTGTGTGTCGTCGGCGGTGTTGCCGCTGTGTATGCGTATGCCGCTGAACGCGGGGACGGCGAGAAGCTCGGGCAGGTGTGTGCCGAACTTGGGGCTGTATGTCCATGCCACTCTGTATGTTCCGATGGGGATGGCGGTGTGTGCGCGGACTTTGAGCGTCTTGAGGGTGGCAAGCGGCATGTGCTGTGCAAGATGGCGGTCGCAGTCTTCCAAGGTGTCGCACATGTAGATGCCGTTGATGCTTAGGCGGCCTATGGTGTAGGTGCTTGCCAGAGTTGTTCGGGTGATGGTGATGTTCATGTTGTAATGCTTTTCGGGGGGGAGTGATGCGTCAGTCTTGCTGGGGAGGATGGTTTCCGACCTCGGCGGAGAAGTCGCCCTTGGTTAGCCTTATGCTTTTGCCTGCCTTTATTGCCTCGGGAATCTTCTCGGCTATGGCGAACATAAGGAGCAGTCCTATTGCGGTGAGGACAGAGCCGTCGATGATGCCGAGCGGTGGTACTATGAATCCGGCAACGATGAGGACGAGGCTGACGATGAAGTTGAGATGGAAGATTTTCATGGGGCGTTTTCATTGTGGATGGGTACTTGTTGGGGCGATAGTTGCTGGGCTTCTTGCCATTAAGCCTGCTGAGCGAGAAGACGGACGGAGTGCGTCTGAGGGTGCAGCACCCCGTCCGTGTGGGGATTGTCAGATGCCCTTGTCCTCGGGCAGAGTGATGACGTTCTTGTCGTCCATGTATCTGTAGAGCACCTGATTGATGTTTGACAGGCTGAACTGGCGCTTGAGCCGCTGTGCATACTGGTATGCGCTGGTGCCCTTCTCGCCGTTGGTGGTGCCGGGCTTGTTGGCGTTGAGCCATGCGGTGGCGGCTGCCTGACGTGCCGTGAACTTCTCTTGCTGTGCGAGCTGCTTGTCGGTGGCTGGTCCCTTGTATGGGTGCGCCAGCTTTGCTATGCGTATCTTGTTGCTCGAACTGTTGGTGGCGAAGTAGGTGTCGGAGTCTTTGCCGTACTTGCCGCTGATGCCCTTGATGACATCGATTGGGATTATTTTTGCCATAGTTGTTTCCTCTCCCCATCTGCCGTGTGGCAGGTGTTTTGTATTCCGCGGTGGGGGTAGCGGTGATAATGGGTTAGTACTTGTGTTTGCGGTTGTGTGTTACTGCGAATCGTGCGGTGGGAATTCTGGTGGGGAGGCTGAACCGTTTGCCGCGTCATGTGTCTGTGCCAGCATCTGCCATGCGTCGGGCTTGGGGTTGTGCGTGTCCTGTAAGATTCCTTCGGGATTCGTTTGGGTTGCGCGCTTGTTTTTGTAATCACGATGCAAAGATACGACATCTGAAATTGGCGGTTATGCGTTAGCGTACGTTTGTAGGAGTTGCGTACGATTTTAGGACTTTTTTTTGTTTTTGGGGGCAGAAGTGGGTGGCTGAGGCTTGTTATGTGGGCGAGGTGCGGAGATGCGCTAAGATGCAAGAACTACGCGAATTCGGGATAAATTATACATTTCTTACTTGTACAACGCATAGTTTTGTTGTCTTTGTAAGACATCACAGAATTGATTATCTGTATGTTACAGACGCTGAAAGCGTCTCCGCTTAGTAACCGTAGGTCGGAACGACCTGCGGAAAAAGCCACCAACCTACGACAAGCACTCTGAAGGAGTGCCCCATCTGCTGCAATGGGCGACCGCTTTCAGGGTCGATGATATTTGTTTCATTACTGTCCGCAGATCCTACGGATGCTGCGGTTACTGAGAGGTGACGCTTTCAGCGTCATTCCGAATAATCATTTTCCAAATATAGAAGGATGGAGTTTCTTATTCCGAACTCACGTAAGAACTATGGCGGCTTTATTGACGGGGCTTGGTGCGGTAATTGTAGTATGGCTATAAAAAAATGGCAGAAGAATTTTGAGGTTATTGGTTAATATGCTATATTTGCAGAAAATGTCAGTGGTTGCCTTTGTCGCTCCACTCACAACTTCCAAAAGTAGAGAATGGCTTCGCATTGGTTGTGAGGCTCTTTTTCATAAAAGCAAGTTTTATTAGATGTTGAGGCTTTCACATTGGTTGTGAGAGCCTCAAATTTTTTTGTCCATGCACAAGGCATTTACTTGAAGATTGTGAGGGGGGAGACAGATTGAAGGACAAAAGCGAAGGGCTTGGTTCATCATAATTGCGAATTATATGCCTATGGCTTATAATAAATCCCCACCCTCACGAGGAGAATGGGGAAGGGCTGCGCGGACGTCGATTCTAAGCCTCATATACATGGGGGGCGCCCCCGACTTTGGTTGCAAATATACAAAAAAATTATTACTGCTCAAATATTTAAGCAGAAAATATTGCACATGACAACATTAGAACGT
>JAFTCC010000006.1 GCA_017454915.1 Paludibacteraceae bacterium | reverse complement strand
TGTTGCAAATATAGCCACAAAATGCACAAAAGCCAAATTTATTTGCAGAAAAAAAAATTGAACAATCCAACAAAACAGATTCATTTCCTATCACTTGCCGCCCAATTATTCGCCTATAATGCCTATAAATTTGCATCCTTCGCTTGTATGCAATTAGCAATCCCCCACCATCTCCCAACCAAAACTCCAAGACATTTGCAAAAAAATTGCAAATCCAAACTGAAAAAAAACACTTGCAATAAAAGCCCCCCATACAATCCCCCTCAAAAAACCATTGTGATTCCGGGATTTTCAAAATCCCATCAAAAAAAAATTACAAAAAACTTACATCGCCCAGTACGCAACCTTACCACCTCATAGCCAGACACTTGACCGCCACAGCCGCGCGCCTTCAGCCACCCCCTCGCCAATGGGATTTCGAGCATTAAAAATCCCATATTGCTCCCCATTCAATCCCCCCGTTCCTTTGCCGTCGAGAGTTCCTCACATGGGGCTTTCAACAGAAAACATGAAGAGATACAATACTCTCGCGCAAGGGGTCGAAGCACAGTACACCCCTCGCCCTGTCGGAGCTGTCGTCAGACTTATGCTCCACGGTAACTCACCCCTCGCCACAGGCTTCCGCAGGCACATGGCACAAAAGAGAAGCGCGGAGAAAGGAGGAACAACACATGAAAAGTAACGTAAACCTGTGCGTAACGCTCAAGACACACCTGTTCAGCTCCGTACTGCTAACGCTTAACCGCCCATACACAGGCGTGCTGCGACGCAACGGACTCGACCATTTCGACTTTGTCGAAACGCTACGGATATGCAGCTGCAAGCGCAATCCGCACGTCTTCTCGGGACACTACATCACCATCACGCGCAGAGACGACGGCAGCTACCGCCCAAACCTCAGAGCCATGAAAGACTGCCACTCGCTCAATAGCGCCGAGGAGTATGCCACCGGAGTGTACAAGGAACTCATCAAAGCCTTGTCTGGCCTTGTAGAGAAAAACGGGAATTAACACTTCGGATTGACAAAAAGCGTTTCAGCGTTTCAAGCGTTTCAAGAAACTAAGAGGGGGTGCGTTTCCTTCTTTTATACTTATAACTATTTAATAATTAATAAGTTATATAATAATAAAGAGTTTTTGAAACCCCACTACCCCCCCACTGAAACGCTGAAACGCTGAAACGCCCAACTAATTATTTTTCATCTAAAAAGCAGAATATCAATGAAGTACGATATCACAAAATCAACAGCACCTGCTATGCCAAACCTTGGCAAAGGCACAGAATGTTTAAAATTACTGCTCTCGCAGACAAGTTTTGACATGCACGCCCCTCTCTTGCCTATGCTTTTTCCTGTACTTGGCACAAAAATTTCGAATGCCGAATTTCAATATCCAAGCGGTCATTGGTTCGAAATGTGCGGTCAGCAAGCTGCCTTGGTAGCCGATAGCGCAGGAAACAAGGGACAACTTGGTCTGTTGGTTGAAGCCTGCAACCGCGACTTCCGCAAACAAGATGCCGAGCAATTGCAGAAATACCTTCAGTACCAGAAATCATACAAAAAGCGTTCGCAGTCGAAAGAGCGTCCCGAAGAGGTGTTTCCACTACTGAGATTCCTGCCTGCCGACTGCTCAAAGCCCGGCTATCTGAAGGCACAGATGGTTTGCCAGGAACATGGCGGACTGAGCACCTACATCGACCTGAAGGAGATTGAACAGCTCGACAGCCTTTGCGGCTCTCATAAACAAGTAACCCAGATACTGCGCCTGATGTGGGACAGAGAAGTGTATAATGCACTCAGGGCTACGGTCGACGGCATCACCGGCTCGGCACTTTTAAGAACCAACCTTACCGTCAGCACCACTCCCGTGCGCATAAGGCAGTTCTTTAAGTCAAACCTCTTCGACGGAACGCTGGGACGCATGGTCTTCTCATACAAGCCACGCGCCGGACGCGACGGAAAGATTCCGCGCATCGGCAAATTCAGCGACGAGTTCTACGAGAAACTGGACGACTATCTGGCACGGCTCGACAACTGCAAGGGACGCTATGTCATCAGGCCTCTGAACAGACTAACCGAACGGCTGGCCAACGACATAGCAGAGCTGGGCGACCTCACCGACAACGATTGTCTGTGGGATATGGGCAAGAGAAGCCTGATTGCCGCGTGGAAAGCCGGCTGTATCATGTGGACACTTAACAATATGACTTGGCATCGCTCAATGGCCGACGTAGTTGAATGGCTGATGTTTCACGACCTGTGGAGCAAGTACCAAGTGTTGGGAGATATGCTTAAAGAAGGCGACACAAGCACGGCTGATGCCTCACAGTCAACACCTGCCAACATGTTAGACAACATCAAGGGTGAGTCTTTTTCCGAACAGCAGCTGGATGCGCTTCGCCTGAGCCTTGGCAAGCCAATAGGCAGCGCAACCAAGCGTCAGCTGCGTGTGTGGGTGCATCGCCAACTTATAACCTTCAACGAGGCAACCGGCCTCTACACCAAAACCAAAGAATATCTGAAAGGCAATGGATAAGAACCAGCTCCAACAGCTCCGCGAACTCCCCATCGAGGGAGTCGCCGGGCGGCTCGGACTGCACGTTGAGCGGCACAAGAGCCTATGCCCCTTCCACGACGACCGCCACCCCAGCCTCTCGTTCAACGTAGCGCGCAACACCTTCAGGTGCTTCGTCTGCGGAGCGTCGGGAGGAACTATCGACTTGGTTATGCGGCATCTCGGCAAAGACTTCAAAGAGGCATGCCGATGGCTGGCCGACGAGCACAACATCATCCGCCACGAATACAGGCCGCCAGCCGCCACGCAGCCCTCGCCGTTCGATGCAGCCCGATACAGCCGCCTCTTCAGCAGCCCCAGCCTTGGCAAGACGGCACAACTGTTCCTCTTCGAGCGGCGTATGCTCGACCCTCGGGTGGTGCGTTGGTGCAGGCTCAACTCGTGGCGCGACAGGCAGGGCATAAACTGGCTACAGATACCCTACTTCAACGCCGACGGAACGCTCACAGGCATACAGAACCGCAACCTCGACTACGGCAGCACCCCCGAGGGCATACCGCGCTTCATGTTTCCACGAGGCTCGCGTTGCGGCATCTACAACCTGCCCGTGCTGCGGCTGCTGCGCCCCGGCGACGAGCTCTTCATTACCGAAGGCTGCTCCGACTGCTGGGCTATGCTCTCGGCAGGACACAAGGCAATAGCCATACCAAGCGCCACCCTGCTCAGCCACGGCGACACCGGCATACTGTCCCAGCTGCACGAGCGGCACTCCGTAAGCCTGCACATGTACCCCGACTGCGATGTCCCGGGCGAGAGGCTCTTCTTGCAGCTGCGCGGCATACTGCCCCGTCTGGAGCGCCACCAGCTCCCACCCGGCTGCAAGGACTTCAGCGACTATTATGTCTCATCAAAAAAGCAAAACAACGTATGAACCAATTCAGAATCAAGACCTACGGCAAGTCCGAGCTTGCCATGCTCTACTTTCCCGACAGTTGCTCCGTGCATACCGCCACCACCCACCTGATGAACTGGATAAAGCGTAACACAAAGCTCGTCAAGGCTCTGGAAAGACGCGGCTACCGCCCATCGGCAAAAGTGTTCACCCCAAGTCAGGTGGCACTCATCATCAGCCACCTCGGCGAACCGTAAGCCCCCCCCAAGCGAGCTGCGTTCCTGCCTCCGCCAACATGCGCCACGGCTTGGAACGCAGCTTCTTTTATTCCCCCCTTCATCCCCAAAATACAAAGATTATGAATGTCAGAAAATAAAAAAGCCCCGACTGCATGCTGTCGGAGCTAAGTCTTTTTTAGAGTGCCTGTGGGCGCCGGAGCCTCCCATATTCACTTTTACCGATGCAAAAATACAAATAAGATTCAAGACAACCAATAAAATTGTAATTTTTCTTATCTAAAGCAGAGACATTTCTGCAAAATCACATCGTAGAAGTTAAAACTATTCCAGTCCTTCGTTCTATAACTGGTCGTAGACTTGGCACTTTCGAGTATAATTTTCGTGTTGCCCGATATAGTTCATCCCACATATCGTTTGTACGATTGACGGATATCTTTCGTAAGATATAGTCAATAATACGTAGCGCACCGCCAAACGTGTTCTGCGTACCCATAGGAATGGTCGGACAGGCTTTACTCCCCGCTTTTATCGTATTAGAGAGTGAAAGGTCAACGATCACGCTTCCGTGTGCGCAGGCATTTCTAACCTCTCTTATTACAGATAGATAATTCTCAAACTTACCATAGGCTGGTTCACCGAATCTTTTAGATATTAGGCATTTGTCCGTATAGCTAAGAAGGTTGATGTATAGCGTTTCTAGATTGCCGAATGTCGTAAACTCCATAGCCTTCCATACTGGAGCAAATGGCTCATTGTATTTTTTATGAAATCTCTTAATCTGCTCCTTGTTCCTGATGTTAGTGTCATAGAACTTTTCCTTGAAATTCTTAATGAAATTAGAATCGACAATAGTTTTGTCAACATACCAAAACGCATTTTCCTTGTACTTATTCGACAGTTCATATACTATTACTGACCTTATCGCAACCTCAATTCTAGACAGATACTTATACATAATGTTTCGTAAGTCCATATTGTAATAGTAGAAAGCCACAATATCTTCTATCGTAGTCCCTTCTACCACGTTTCGGTCTCTTCGTTTGCCCAATATGGGATATGTCGTTTCAAAAGGGAATACATAGTAGCCCAGACGATAATACCCAATATCAGAAAGATACTCCTCTGCTTTTAACACATCGCTGATTATTACACCACGGGAACGCATTTTATTGATATTCTCCATGTGTGTCGCAAATTTCTTCGTGTAATTCATTTTTTTCATGCCTATCACATTTTCGGGTTTATTTATTCGCAAATTTCATACGCAGCTCGGAGCTTTCCACATTTACTTTTCTTTTGTTCATGCTTAATGGTACTCAAAAGGAAGCGAAAACATCTAATAGCCTATTAAAAGTATTCCCTTTAATGGTAACCGCAAGCGATTTGATATATAGAGAGTTTCAAAGAAATTATAAACAATATCAAAATCAAAATGTGTCCTATACTCATTACGGACTGCAAGGACGAGATATTCAACATCAAACATCATACAAGCCTCAAACAAATCTTTCAAAAATTGATTGTTTTCCGTAGCCCTTCCTGCTTCAACTTCAATGACAATGCGTCCATCGTTGCTTAACGCATCGGCATTAAATGATTTGTCGATTTTATTGTCTTGTCCGAAAAGAACAGGCACATCAATTTTGTCGGCTGTTTTTTTGCTTGATTCCACCACGAATCCTATTTTTTCAAGATACGGGCGCACATGCATTAAAACGTCGTTTGATTTCAACTCATTATGTTCAGAATCAATGTTTGTTTCAACTTGCTTAAAACAATCAATTACATCCTGAATCTCCTTTGTTACACCTCGTGAACGAGGGAAAAACTGGTAACGTATCATATCACATTCTTTTTTTATTTTATCGCTTTGTGTCGTTGTTATTCAATTTTTCTAATACAAAAATACAAATAAGATTCAAGACAACCAAGAAAATTGTAATAATGCTGTGGGAGATTTGCAAACACCCACCTTTATGCAATTCATAACTATAAAAAAGTGGCTTACACGACTAAGGTGAAAGCCACATTCAATCCTTTTAGAGTGTGAGTGGAGCGACAATGGCATCCACTGGCGCTTTTGTTCTGCAAACAATAGTTAAATAATTAATAACTACCAAATTTCGCATGTTGGAGATTTCCCCCCCTTCTTCCCCACGCAAACACATTTAAGCACATTTAAGCACATATAAAGTCAGCCAAGCCCACACAAAGTCAGACTGCCAAAAAACAACCCCATATCTTTGCATCGTGAACCAAGAGAAAGGCGCGCATCTCGAACGAATCCCGAAGGCATAAGGAAGCCCGCAACAAGACAAACCAACAAGCCCAGCCAAGGCAGAGACAACCCCAAGCAACCCAAAGCCCAAACGGATTCAGGAACACAAACAAACCGAATTATTAACCATCCATCCCCGCTACCCCCTCCGCGGAATACAAAACATCTGCCACGGCAGATGGGGAGAGGAAAACACTATGGCAAGAATAACCCCTATCGATGTCATCAAGGGCATCAGCGGCAAGTACGGAAAAGACTCAAACATCTACTTCGCCACCAACAGGTCGAGCAACCGCATACGCATCGCCAAGATTTCGCACCCTTACACAGGCCCAGCTACCGACAAGCAGATTGAGCAGCAGGCAAAGTTCGCCAAGCGTCAGGCCGTTGCAACCGCATGGCTCAACGCCAACAAGCCAAGCACCGCCAACGGAGTCAAGGGTACCGAGGCATACCAGCAGGTGCAGAAGCTGAAGCACGTCTACAACTTCTCAAACATCACGCAGGTGCTCTACAAGTACATGGACGACAAGAACGTCATCACCCTGCCACCTTCGGCAGTCTGAACCCGAGAATCTTTTTCCAGCCCTACAGAGGAACGGGGCTGACACCCGGCCCCTTCCTCTGTACTTTAACCCAACCCCGTAACACTCGCAACACATGACACTCTTCCGCCTCAACTTCATAGCCAGCCTCATACTCATAGTTGCAGGATTCTTCGTCCCTCCAGTCGGCATCATCGACGGATCCGTGCTCACCGCCGTCGGACTCCTCCTGCTCTTCGCCCTCATAGGGCAGATTCCCCAGATGGCAAAGGCCGGCAAGAACATAAGGCTGCGCAAGGGCGACTTCTCCGCCGAGGTAGACACCCCTCCGCAACAGCCCGACAACATCAGCTAACCCCTTAAAACAAAACGAACATGAAAATACTCCTTACAAGAACGGCACGCAAGCCACGCTACACCATCGGACGCCTGAGCATAAACGGCACATACATGTGCGATACCATCGAAGACCGCGACCGCGGACTTGCCCAGGACATGCCGCTCGACACTCTGCGACGCCTCAAGGTGTACGGACAGACGGCAATACCCACAGGCACATACAAAGTAATCTGGACATTCAGTCCGCGCTTCGGCAAGTACCTGCCGCAGCTACACAACGTGCCCATGTTCAGCTGCATACGCATGCACGCCGGCAACACGGCGGCCGACACCCTCGGATGCATCATCCTTGGCGAGAACAAGGCGGTGGGAATGGTGCTCAACAGCCGCGCAGCCTGCGCAAGGGTAATGCCCCTCATACAACAGGCCATAAGCCGCGACGAACCCGTTACCATACAGATAAGATGAACCGCCCGCTCCTCCTCATCGTCCCCCTGCTGCCGTTCCTCGCCTCGTGCCGCACCATAAGGCACACCACCGCCAAGGCGCAAACCATCATGGTACACGACACCATACAGCAGCACGTCATCGTCCGCCGTACCGACTCCGTACTTATCATAAAGACCGACAGCGGCACACGCCAGCGCGAAAAGTCGCACACCATCGTCTATGCCGCCGGAAGGGAGAGCCTCAACAAGGTGCAGCACGATACGGTTACGGTAGTCCGCACAGCCCCCTCGCCAGCAAAGGCATCACGCCAGTCCACCCTCCTGCCCGCAGTCATGGCAGTCATAATACTGGTACTCGTCTTCAGGCGCACATAACTCACCCCAAGCGGCGG
>JAFTCC010000033.1 GCA_017454915.1 Paludibacteraceae bacterium | reverse complement strand
TTTTGAGCGGATTTTTGTCTTTGAGTGAGGGAGTTATGCGGGCATAATGACCGAGCAAAAAGCAAAAATATGCCAAAAAGAAACAAAAAAGACAATAATAGACTACTTTTTGTAAGCACTGACCCAAACTTGTCGGTCTAAAGACCGATTTGGGTTTAATCAGTCTGTTGTAATAATGTGAAAAAACATGGATGCGTGTCTGATTTTGTCAAATTATTAATAGTATCATATTTTTCAGCCTGTTATTTGATTATCCTCCCATCCGATAGAGGATAGCAGTAAAGTGTGGACGACTATCAGATATAGCAAAATATGTTTCTTGATTATTATCACAGATTGAAATCGCTTTTCAGCCTCCTTGCAAACATGGTGGCTCCTATGTTATTGAGGTGCGAGCAGTTGTAATAAAGCGTGTCAGCCCTATAATCATCGTCATAGAGATAGTTCTCGTATTCGACAGGATATTTGGCTTTAACACTCGCAATTATCCGAAGAAGCACGTCCATTCCCTCCTTGCGCGTATTTTGAATATATATGTCGTGGCAGGGCGGAGTTACCACTATGAACCTCACGCCGTTGTCACGGCATACTTTGGCTATATCCATAAGATATTGGGTATATTCCGCAACTTGTTTATCGACATTTTCAACATTTATTATCTCCGGATCTACATTTTGGGCTGTACTAAAGTCTGCCACAGAGCCATATAGTGGACAATATCCGTCATCATTACAATTCCGTCTTGAAGTGATTTGGTCAAAATTGAAATTGCCTGTCAGCAGTGCAGACCAGTATATATATTTTTGAGGAAATTTATCGTAGAACAAATGCATGAATTTCGCGTAATCATATATCACTACCATGCCTGTGTACTTGTTTTTATAATGATAAGAATGGTAAAACGGAGTTTTGTAGCTCATCGGGAAAATCACAGTTTTTAGATTTCCCATAGTAGGAATATATTTTTCTGCTATCAACTTATCGTAATATATCCACCGTGCGGAACTTGCGGCGTTGAAGGCGCTGTCAGACAGGACACTGGAATTTAATCCGTTTTCAAAATAGGAATTACCGAGCAATAATATGTCAATATCATTGTTGTGCGCGGTCAGATACTTGCTTTTATAGGAATAATTGTTGTCTGCAAAAAGCAGAATAAATTCCATTAAAAAGGCTATGACAAAAAAGCACGACACTATATCCCTGATAAATAACCTCATTCTGACTAAAATTGGAAATAAATGAATGCTTTAACTCCGCCTCTGAATGCGATAATTCCGAGGAATACTATTGAAAATAAGATGTAGCGGACCAGTCGGTATTTGAATAAGTCGCTGTTATTGATTTCAAAGCCATGCTGTTTGTTCCGCTGCGCCCATTCTATGATTATCAGCAAAACAATAAATGGCGCGGTTTTCATAAGTGTTAAATGCGGATTAGCAAACAAACCTTTGTCGAATAATGCTGCGGCGTATTCACACGCCTGCATAATGTTTTCGGCCCTGAAGATAATCCAGCCAAGTACCACAAAGCAGAACGTGATGCATATTTGAATGAATTCGCGCCACGTGGGCAGCATGCGCAAGCGTATCATGTTTTCGTCACCCTGCACTTCGCATGTTCCCACTTGGTTAGTGTATTTTCTGTTTTTCCCAAGCAGAATAAGAGGCAGGAACAGCATCGCATGGTACGCTCCCCAAACTATGAATGTCCAATTGGCGCCATGCCAGAACCCGCTCAGCAGGAATATCACAAATGTATTGCGGATTACAATAAGTTTCTTGTATGCGACGGGATGCTTGAGACCGTTTGGGATTTCCGGCCGGCTGCCTCCGAGCGGTATATAAACATAATCGCGGAACCACGTCGTAAGTGATATGTGCCACCGCCTCCAGAACTCCGCTATGTCGCGAGAAAAATATGGATTACTGAAATTCCGCATCAGCTTTATGCCGAAAAGTTTCGCCGTGCCAATTGCTATATCAGAATACCCAGAAAAATCACCATAGATTTGGAACGTGAACAGCACTGACGCAATAAGAAGGGCGCTGGCTGGTTGAGTGTCGTATGTGCTCCACACTTGATCGACAATCGTCGCACAGTTGTCGGCAACAACAATCTTTTTGAACAGTCCCCACAACATTTGCCGTATTCCGTCAACCGCCTGCGCATAATCGAATGTCCGCTCGTGAAGGAACTGCGGCAATAGGTTTGTGGCACGCTCTATTGGGCCTGCCACAAGTTGAGGGAAGAAACTAATGAATGCAAAAAAAGAAATGATGTCACGCGTTGGTTGAATCTTGTGACGATAGACGTCTATGGAGTATGACAGTGCTTGAAAAGTGTAAAAAGATATGCCTACCGGCAAGATTATTTTTAGCAAAAGACCATCAGAACTCAAACCAAAAAGCCCGCAAAATTCAGTAACAAAAAAATCATAGTACTTGAACGTGGCCAGAATTGCAAGGTTAATAACCACATTGGCAATCATCCACACTTTGGACGGCACGCTGGCTAATATGCCTAAACTCTCATTACGGCTGTCAGCGCCACTTATCAAAAGGCCACTGACCCAAGAACAAAACGAAGTAAAGCCTATCAGGAAAAGGAAACGCCAGTCCCACCAGCCGTAAAACACGTAGGAGGCAATGACTATAAAAGCATTTTGAAGTCGTATCTTTAACTCTGAACGGATATGGATATAGCCGATTGCCCAATAGATTGCAAAAACTATCGGTAAAAATATGGCAAATTCTAAAGAGTTAAAGAGCATTTGAATTATGTTTGGTTTTTAGCTTCGCAGAATGAAAACAAAATCAACATGATGCAAACTGGTATTTTTATCTTCATCATATCCATACTCTCTAAATTTTGCTACTTGGCATACCTCAAAATCAAACACAGGACCTGTGTATGCCAAGACACTGAAATTGCGCGCCACCTCCATGCGGAACGAAAACTGCATAGGAATAGAAAAAGCAATGTCATGTATTTCCATTTTTTCATAATTAGAATAATAGCCTTCATAGTCATTTTCTTTTTCACGTACATATTCAAGCATCAACCCGGTGCGCAGTCCTAACCCATATTTGAATGTTGGGTTCGCAAGAAAACCAGCGCGAAAACCATGCGACAATTTATTTTCTTCACCAAGCAAAAAAGAAAACTTTTCCCCTTCATATTTTTGGTTTTTAGTCAAGTAACCGAACGTGAATCCGAAGTCATGTTTCTCCGATGGCTCAAAACGCCACGACTTTTCACGCTCAACTGGTTGTTGATAACTTGAAGCTGGCTGATAAGATGAAGCTGGCTGCTGATAACTGTTCGCTGGTTGATACACAACTGCAGGCTGTTGAACTACAGGCTGCTGAACTACAGGCTGCTGAACTACAGGCTGCTGGTTATACAACTGAACATCGCCACTCTCATATATAATAGTGTTTATTTGTGATGTTTTAGTTACAAAAGTAGGTCCATCGAGCGCATTGGACTTTTTGTACTTGATTTCATCATCGCTCACTTCAAGAATTTTTGCATTTATTCGTTCCGAACTGCGTAGAACAATGATGTCATCTGCAAAAACATACATTGAACTCATTGCCAATAGCGTTAAAAATAGTTTCTTCATTGTTTATTGATTTTAAGTGTCGCCTACTCTTTAGTGGATTTTCGGCATTACTCCATTATTGTTTGTATCCAATGACATCATGATGACTCATTATTGGGATAATATGAATGATAGACACATAAAAAGAGCGTGAAACACATTTGTTTTCACGCTCTTGAAGGCCTTCGCATGCCCGACTTAGTAGAAAACACCTGATGCCCCACGCCATGTATGCCAATCCCACCACAACTCGAAAACGAGTGAGGCATCAGGATATTGCATACCCACGAAAGGACATTCATTGTGGCTGCTACGACTAAGTCAGAAAAGTTGCGAAGTTTTCAAGAGTCGCAATACAGCGTCAATAAACGCCATAATTATGTTTTTGGACTGGAATTACTTTCCAGCACCGCAAAGTTAACAAAACTTTTTCAAACCGCAAGAAAACAAGAAAAAAATCTCGTTTCTTGGCATTATATATAAACCCAAATTGGGATAAAAGTAAAACCCGTTATGACAGGGTCAAACAATACTCGGGTCAATAAACCAATCAGAACGACACTAAAAACAGGCTTCAGAACAAAATCATTCGTGAAATTCGTGTCATTCGCGAACGAAAATATCATCAGGCCGCCTATCAAACCAATTTACGTGCATCAAAAAAACGTGACATTCGTAAATAAAAAACGCTTACTCTTCGGAGTCGTCGGTCTGCGTTTTGTTGCGGTCGCGTTTATTATTGATTTTTTTGAGCATAAAGTTGAATGCCTCGAGTCCGGCAAGCACGAGGAGTGTGGCAACAGTGGCAAGCACGTACATTCCGCCGCCGCAAGCCATGCCTATCGCCGCCGTAACCCAAAGGCCTGCCGCCGTGGTCAAGCCACGCACGGCATTGCCTTTCTGCTGGAAGATGATGGTGCCAGCACCTATAAAACCTATGCCGGTAACTATCTGCGCCGCAATACGTGACACATCGAGCCGCACGCCCGTATTGCTGTCTGCAAGAAGTTCCTCCATGCCCTGAAACCCATACGCAGAGATAATCATGAACAAGGCAGAGCCCAAAGCAACAAGGAAATGTGTACGGAAGCCCGCCTCCTTGGCGCGGTACTCGCGGTCAAGCCCTATCAGACCGCCCAACACCGCAGCCACGGTAATGCGTATAATAAATTCCTGTGTCATAGCTAATTAGTTCTGTTTTGGCGGATTTTGGCCAGCACCATCCGCATTTCGTTTATTCAGGCTGTTGGTCCTGCTTTTTGCTCAGGATTTGCAGCGTTTCAGCCACTATTTCTGTTCGGCTTGTGGTGCGTCCCTCTTTGTCGGTCCACTGCCGTGTGCGCAGTTTGCCTTCAATATAGAGCAGCATTCCCTTGCGGACATATTTCTCGCAGAACTCGCCCAGTTGGCGCCATGCTGCTATGTGGTGCCACTCTGTCTGTTCGGGAAATTCAGTGCCGTCAGCTGATTTTCGGGCAGGTTCTGACGTTGCTAACGGAAAGGTTGCGAGCGCTACGCCGCGCTCCAAATAGCGGACTTCGGGGTCACGCCCCACATTGCCCACCAAAATTACTTTGTTGATTGACATGATGTTATTTACAATTAGACTTTACTATTGACTATTAAATGTTTTTGTGAAAACCTTGACTGCCTCGACAGCATAGCGTGTGTTGTGAACGCGCAGGATATCCGCCCCGTTCATCAGTGCTATGGTGTTTGCCACAGCCGTAGCATTTCCGCATTGTGCCGTTTCAATGCCAAGCAAGGTGCTCAACATTGATTTGTGCGACATTCCCGCAAGTATTGGGCAGTCAAGTTCGTGCAACACTTCGAGGTTACGCAGCAGCGCATAATTCTGCTCAAGCGTCTTGCCAAATCCAAAGCCAGGGTCCACAATTACGTCGTGAACTCCAAAATTGATTAGGTGAGCCACACGCGGCTCAAGAAAGCGCATGACGGACGCCACATAATCCGCCTCGTTGTCGCATGGCGTATTGTCTGACGGACTTGCGGAGTATTGCCCGCCAGCGTTATGCGTCAGCACATACGCCACACCAAGTTCGGCAACAGTAGCGAACATCTCGTCAGAGCCACCGCTGATGTCGTTGATGATGTCCACTCCGAATTTTTCGGCAGCCTTGCGTGCCACTTGTGCACGGAACGTGTCCACCGAAATGGCAGCGTCCGGCACCGCCCTCCGTATCGCCGTTAGCGAGGCGTCGAGGCGCTGCCATTCCTCTTCTTCGGTTGCAGGGTCTCCGCCAGGGCGCGTCGAGCAACCACCCACGTCTATTATCGCCGCGCCATCCTCAACAGCCTTCATAGCCGCAAGTGCCGCCTCGTCAGGCGTGGGGCATGAGGTGTGGAAACTGTCGGGCGTGGCGTTAACGATAGCCATAACGGCAGGACTGCTCAAGTTGAGCAGCCTGCCGTTGAAGTTTAGAGAATAGTTGCTAAATGACATATCAGCGTACTAAAAATTTTGCCGCCTTGCGTGAAGAGGCGCTGTCTGCAACGACGACATACATGCCTTGGGGCAGAATATGGCTCGCATATTCACCACTGACGCGGCTGTCATCGACGAGCAAACCCGTTGCTGAATAAACACGCACCCTTGCCTCGCCGGTTACATTCATGCGCAAACGTCCGTCAACAACCGTGTATGACATGCTGTCGTCATCACCGATGGTTTCGAGTGCAGTTATGTCGGGCAGTTCATCAAACGGATTCCAGTTGTCTTTGCCTTTAGTGAAGTTGAAGAGTGTAAGTAGAGTGCCGTCAGGCAGTTGAGGCTGATCGAGGACAACAGACCATGCAGCGCGTGCCGCGGTATTGTCAACCGCGTCCTGCGAGTTATACTCGTAGCAACGTGTGCCTTCGCCACTCAGGCTGCTGTTCCATCCGGCAGGAGCTATCAGCGAACCGCTGTAGCCAGTGCAGTGTGTTTCATCTATGCGTGTGTTAACAAATACTGCCTCGCCTGTTTTGCTCCACGGACGTCCGAAGTATCCGGGTTTAGCGGGCTCACTTTCTGCCATTTCAACGTTAGGCAACGCCGAAACGATGTGGCAGTCCATGAACAGGAATCCGCGTACACCGGAGTTCTGCTGCGCTGCGGTGATGTATGTCGCATCATTTTTGTCGAGGCTAACGAGCATTGACAAGTCGGTTTTGTGGCAAGCCAGCGTCATGCCTCCGAAGATGTAATCCACAGCCCCCATGAGCACACCGCCATTGACAGCAACGCGTGCGGTCTCTGCGCCATATATGGCGTCTTGCCTGCCTACCACACGGCAGTTGTTGAGGATACCGCGGTCGGCATTCTTGTTGAAACTGATGGCGCAAGCGCGCTCACGGTATCGACGCTCTTGAACACTCACGTCGCCTGCCGTCGTGGGGCGGGCGGGCATGGCAGCTTGAACAAACACGAGGTCTTTCGACTCTTTTTCTGAAATGTACTGGTTGAAACTGTTTTCAAATATAATGTTGTCAGCGCGGAAGTTCTTTGCCTCCACCCTTACTGTCGCATTCCACATCGTCGCTGTTCCACCATTGCTGGTGTTCTCCACTGTCGGCGCATTGTTTTCGATGCCCACCTGTTGATAGCGCTCGTCCCAGAGATATTTGGGATTCATTGACGCGTAGTTATATCCCACGCCATAGTAGCTGGTTATGCGCACTGCGTTGGGGTCGATGTCCACACCTTGGTTGGCGAGTGCTATTGACGGTGTGGCAGACGCGTTAACCATCTGCAAGTTTGCGATGTCTATCACGAGCATCTCCTCATAGTTGCCCGGTTCGATAAGCAGTTTTACGCCCTTGTTTTGCACATCAGGCATTTTGCGCGCATACGCCAGCGCGGCATTGATGGTTTCAAACTCCTGACCTGCGCCCACGTGGAGCTCTGCCTTGTATTCTGCCACGTCCTCCACACGGATGGCGGTGATGTACGACGTGCCGGTGGCATTGATGGTTACCACACCGGCGCCACCATTATAGTTATAGGTGAACTCGTCAATCTGACCTGTTGAACCTGTCTTGGCATCGCACAACACTGTGCCGTCAATGCTCAAATGATATTCATAGCAAACACTTACAATGACGTTGCTCTGTCCGCTTACCGGGACATTGATTGTCGCACCATTTCCGGCATATAGATATGTGTTGTTATGACTCTTGCCGCCCTTGAACACAAGGGTCTTATAGGTGTATTCAGCAGAATTGTTGGTGTATCCGCCGTTAACGAAATCATCATCGGCGAACACCCATTCGTGAATATCGGCAGTGAAGTCTATCTGCTTGCTGACAGGCGCAAGGTTAACCACAAGGTCTGACGTGAGCAGTTGGCTGTATATGCCGGCGTTAGTAACCTTAACGCTATATCTGCCGTCACGCAATTCGATGTTGTCAGGTCCGGTGAAAACATACACATAGCCCTCTTCAACAAGGTTGGTGAACGTGAACACAGCCTGCTCCAAGTCGGCAAATGACGCACCTGTAGGAACGATTGTTACTTTATATCGCGGCAGAAGTGTGAAAGCGAAAATGACTGTCTCATCCTCGTTGACAACTACCGAACCTTCATAATCGTTAACATTAAGCGCAGTGAAATTGATATCCACGCCTTTTTCTTTTACGAGCGAGAAATCGCCTGTGCTCCTGTCAAGTGTGAGCCGTGGTATAAACACGTGTCCTTCGGGGACAGAGAACACAAATTCCACAGCCTGCAGCGCTTCTGCCGACAGACCTGTTACCTTACCGGTCAGTGTTTCCAGGTCCACACCCTCGAGCGTAATGTCGTGAGTTGCGGCGCCTGCAAGCACAAGCATTTTGCCCTCGCTGATGGCGAACTCATCGGCACCAAGCAGGCTAAGCTCAAACTCAAAACCGTCAGGCAGTTCGACACTATATCTGCCATTCTGCACCGGACTTTCCGCTCTCCAGCCGTTGCTTTTGTTGGTGACAACCACCTTGGCGTCTGACAGTGCGAAGAAATCGTCAGGAGCAGTGATTGCTCCCTCAACATGCACATAAGTTGCCGGACGGCGGATAACACGTGCCACGCATAGTTTCTCGCCTTGAGCGCAATATAACTTGTGAGTGCCAGTCACCGCTACGGCAAATGTCAGTTTCTCACACTGCGCGGCGGCTGTGTAGTTGCCAAGCTGCTCGCTCTTATCAGGAGCCACAAAATGATATTCTGCCGCACCACCGTTACTGCTCACATAGTACTCCACAAGGTCATTAACCTCAAACGTCTGCTGTACATACACGTTAGGGTTTTTGTCGTTATTGGTGTTGGAGTAGATGTAGCCGCTGTAAATGTTTCCGCTTGCGTCCTTACGGTTTTTCTCGTCGTAGCGAGTGATGGCGGTGTTAGTGGTACGCAGCCTGTG
Organism: Paludibacteraceae bacterium; assembly: GCA_017454915.1. Taxonomy (GTDB): domain Bacteria; phylum Bacteroidota; class Bacteroidia; order Bacteroidales; family Paludibacteraceae; genus UBA3747. The sequence goes on along the minus strand of JAFTCC010000033.1, from coordinate 38,576 downwards.
GTTGGTGGCGCCGTTAGGGCTGTACACGAAGTTCTGCGCGGCAAAATTAAAGCCGTCGGAGGGAATGGTTATTCCGCTCGTTCCGGCCACTATGTCGCTGCTGTAGGCTGAGTTGATGATGTCGGCATTGAGCATGTTCTCATAGCCTGTCAATTGTTCTGCGCCAAGATCCCACGCCTGGGGTTGGGACTGCGCAAAGGCATAGGTGAAAAACACCAACATGCCAAACAATAAAGTACTGATTCTTTTCATGATATTATTTTGTTGTTGTTATAATACAATTATGTGCTGTCATCAAAACTTTACGCAAAGATACTGATAATCTTTTAATTACCCAAACGCCAAATCATCATTTTTTCATTTTTTTTGATGATTCGGGCACTTCTGCGTAAGCGTGGCTGTTGCTGCCGTCAATAAGAATTTGCAACTCCTCTGGAGCCACCGCGTGGCGCACCAAATCCGTCTCCTCCACAACTGGCAGGGCATTGAGTTGCTCTTCGTCATAACAGTCGCCGCTCCTGCCAAACGGGTCAACGTTGACATAACCGACGTTGAACGATGTCATATTTTGGAAGAAGTGCGACCCTTGGCTTGGATCCACACGGAAATCAGGCAGACAACATTCCACGATAGCCTTAGCCTCGCTGATGTCGCTCCACTGCACCGGCACGCCGAGCGTGGGTTCTGACGAGCCCCACCTGCCGAAACCCACCAGCAGATAGTTTTTCTTCTGCCGCCTCATTTCGGCGTTCCATTCGCGCAAGGTCTTCGCCATTTCATGCGTCCGCATTTTGTCGAAGTTGTCCTTGCGGATGTATATAATATCACGCACCCCCTCTACCTTTCCTACTCCGAGCGCACTGTCAGACCTGAAGAGCGGACGGCTTTGGTCAACGTTCTCCCAGTCAACTTTGACATTGATGCTGTCGGCTGAAATGGGACGAATCTGCAACACATTGAACACTGCGGGTTCACGCATCATGTCAACAGCAAACTCTATCTCAACGGGACATTTCATTTCCTCGCGGGCGATGTCAAGCAGCCGGCGCACTATGTCAGCAAGCGGGAATGTGTTGAACTTAAGCACCGGCGCAAATGTGATGAAGCGCGGACCACGCGGATAGCACGAGTCCACAATCCGTTGGTTTTCGTAGTCATACGTAGAGGCTATGAGTTTTAGCGACTCAAATTGTTCGCAGTCAGGCACGTTGAGTCGGGCGAGGTTGACGGCATCGTTGACCGATGTCTTAAACTGGTCGGGCTGCATGCTGAGGGCCAGTATGGACTTCTGTGTGTCACGCATTGTCAGCTCGGGTGTAGAGGTCTGCAAAACGTGATTGGGATACGCCGGAGAAAAGCGCAGCACCTGCTCGCCGTCAACAACGACTTTGCCCAATCCGTAGGCTATCTTCACGATGCCCTCGTCGGCGCGCTCATGCCCCACGGGGTAGAAGTTGACACTGCGCGCAACACCGCTTATGGTGGGGAAATAATATCCGTTCTCCTCTGCTCCGCAGACCTCCTGAATAACAATTGCCATCTTTTCTTCGGAGATAACGTTGGCTGTTGAGGTTATGTATCCCCTTGCGCTGGCGAAATATACGGCGGCATAGACGCTCTTGATAGCCTTGCCGAGCAGACGGAGCTGCTGGTCCTCATTCTCGGTGCGGGGTATCATGTACGTGGAATACACTCCCGCTAAAGGCTGATAATATGAGTCCTCAAGTTTGCTTGACGAGCGCACGGCAAGGGGTTTGTCGCACACGCGCACAAAATGGCGCAGTGCCTCATTGAGGTCGTGAGGAAGGGTTGACGCAACAAACTCTGACAGTATTTCTTCGTCAGACAAGTCCGACTCTATCACATACTGAAGCCCATTGTCATAGATGAAGCGGTCGAAGAACTCTGTGGTTACGACAAGCGTGCGCGGTATCAGCACACGCACGTCACTCCACTGGTCATAGAGGTTGTATTTTTGCAGCACATGGTTGAGGAACGCCAGACCGCGCGCCTTACCGCCCATAGAGCTGGAGCCGAGACGAGAGAACCATATCGTGTCATTGAATGTTTCAGCATTGTATTTGGCGACAACACCCAGTGCCTGATTGACGCGGTAGTCGTGAATTAGGCGGATGTTGGCACTGCGTATTGCCTCAATGTCGCTTTCGTCGTTAATCTTGAGTTTGTTGACCTCGCGCCCCACGGCAAACAGGCCTCTGGCAAACAGCCATTTCGACAGATAGTTGTTGTCCGACAGGTGTCTGAACACGTCGGGCGGAATGGTCGAAATTATGCGCTCGAAACCCTCGAGGTTGTTGGCACGTCCTATCTCATGTCCCGTGCGTATATCCGTGGCGACGAAATCGCCGAAGCCGAACTCGCGGCCTATGTAGTCGGTCAGCTGCTGCGTGAGCGTTTTGCTCGTCTTTACTATGAACCCCACGCCGAGGTCTTTGGCCACCTGCCTCATCGACTCTTGCGACGACTGCATCAGCACCGGCATGGTGGGTATGTCCTCCCTGATGAGCCGGCAAAGGTCAACGCCAGCGTCAAGTTTTTCCATCTCCGGAGCATCACCCTTGTGAAGCACAAAACCGATGTCGGAAATCACGCCGATGATGTTTTTGCTATAGCGGCGATACATTTCGACAGCCTCGTCGTAGCACGTAGCCATAATCACTTTGGGACGCGAACGTTTGCGCAGCAGTTGCTGCTTCTCGTTGAGCGCGTCACGTATCGCAATGCTGTTTTGCTTGAGCACAAGTTTGAAAAGCAAAGGCAGGTAGGTGGAATAGTAGCGCACCGAGTCCTCGACGAGCAGAATAGCGCGCACACCCTCTTCAAGAATGTCGTGGTCGGCGTTGGCGCGGTCCTCTATCAACTTGATTATGGCGATGATGAGGTCCGTGGAGTTGTTCCAGCAAAAGACGTGGTCTATGCTTTTCTGACCGGCATTGTTGATACGGTCATATATGGTCTTGGAAAATGATGTCAGCAACACGATTGGCGTTGAAGGCTCAATACTCTTCATGCGTTCGGCAAACCTGAAAGTGTCATCTACCGTTGCGTTGGACATGACAATCACGAGGTCGAAACGCTTGCCCGACTCCGTCAGTTGGAGCGCAGCCTCCGTCGTCTCGGTCCGCACCACCGATGGCGGGTTGCTCAAATTCAACTCCGCATATTCCTGCGCTATCTGCACATCTATGCGTCCGTCTTCTTCAAGCACAAAACTATCGTAGTTGTTGCACACCAAGAGAATGCGCTTCACGCGCACAGCCATCAGGTTTGTCAAATCGCCTTCCATCATTAATGAGTTTTTTAGTGCGTAAAGTTACGATTTTTTAGCGGAACCGACAAATCGAAGCCTTTTGCCCAAACTCCCGAACAATGCGATTAAGCGAGGGCATTGAATTTATAACCGCATTAGCGGGGAAACAAGGTTAGCGGGGAAACCACGTTATCCTTTTTTTGTGCCGCCACTCCGTGGCTAAATTTTGGTATTCCGTTTAACCGTGGGTTTATTCGCTGCGCTCACGCACCCACGGCTATTCTTGTGCCGCCACTACGTGGCTAACCAACTATGCTCATGCGACCCACAAATTATCCAACTGCGTTAGCGGGGAAACAATGTTAGCGGGGAAACCACGTTAGCCTTTTTTTGTGCCGCCACTCCGTGGCTAAATTTTGGTATTCCGTTTAACCGTGGATTTATTCGCTGCGCTCACGCACCCACGGCTATTCTTGTGCCGCCACTCCGTGGCTAACCAACTATGCTCATGCGACCCACAAATTATCCAACCGCGTTAGCGGGGAAACAAGGTTAGCGGGGAAAACACGTTATCCTTTTTTGTGCCGCCACTCCGTGGCTAAATTTTGCTATTCCGTTTAACCGTGGGTTTATTCGCTGCGCTCACGCACCCACGGCTATTCTTGTGCCGCCACTACGTGGCTAACCAACCATGCTCATGCGGTCCACAAATTATGCAACCGCGTTAGCGGGGAAACAAGGTTAGCGTTTTTCTGTGTCGCCACTGCGGGGCTGTTTACCCACGGTTATTTTCCGTCGAAAACCGCGTTAGCGGTGACGCAACGTTAGCCGTGGGTGAAGCCCACGGACTACGTGACCGCCCTAATCAATTCAAGCCACGTAGTGGCGGCACAGCACTATCCATGAACGGAACATAACCCCGTAATCTTTGGATTTGTGTCAAAAAATTGCTGATTTATCTTTGGATTTGTATCAAAAATTTGCCAATTTATATTTGGATTTGTGTCAAACTTTTGCCGATTTATGTTTGGATTTGTGCAGAAAATGTTGTAACTTTGCGGTCAAAACAACCATAATATACTATGTTTGAAAGGATTGCAATAAAATGGTTACGCACTTGGCGTAATAAACCGGACCGCAAGCCGCTTATAGTAAGGGGGGCAAGGCAAGTCGGCAAAACTTCGTTGATAAAAACTTTTGCTGCAGAATTTGATTCCTTTCTGTCCTTCAATCTTGATAATCACGATGATTTGCAATTGTTTGCGCATGAAATGCCTATCGAAGAACTATTTAATTTGATGTTGGCAGTTAGGCATGTCAGTAAAAACGGAACCACATTAGTTTTCATAGATGAGATTCAGAATTCTCCGACTGCGATAAAAATGCTACGATATTTTTACGAGGAGCTGCCGCATATTTATGTTATAGCCGCAGGTTCGTTGCTTGAAACTTTACTAAACAGACAAATTTCGTTTCCTGTAGGACGTGTCGAATATATGGCTTTACGCCCTGTTTCCTTCACCGAATTTTTGGGAGCAATAGGTGAGCGCGGTTTACAGAATATGGTTGAGGAAATGTCGGTACCTGAAGTTTTGCATCCACGCATAATGTCACTATTTAATCAATACTCTTTGATAGGGGGAATGCCTGAAGTCGTGGCTCATTATGCGGAGCATCGGGATGTTGTCGCGCTTGATGCAATATATGAGACTTTGCTTTCCGGGTATATAGATGACGTTGAGAAATATCAGAAAGGCGAAACGATGCGAAACATTTTACGCTTTGTAATAAGTAAAGGTTGGCAAAGTGCAGCGCAAAGAATCACATTTGAGCATTTTGGCAACAGCAACTATAAGAGCCGTGAAATTGGTGAGGCTATGCGAACACTGCAAAAGGCGATGTTGCTTGAATTGGTGTATCCGACAACAGAGTTGTCACAACCTTATTCAGAAGACTTGAGGAAAAAACCAAAATTGATGTGGCTCGATACGGGGTTGGTGAATTTTGCGGCAGGAGTTCAGTCAGAGTTGTTCGGAAAGCGTGATGTAGGCGAAGCATGGCGAGGTGCAATTGCAGAGCATGTCGTAGGACAGGAATTGTTGACCATTTCCCCATCATTCCTTGAACGCAGGAGATTTTGGGTGCGGGAGGAACGCAACTCGCAGGCCGAAGTAGATTTCCTCTACAAATGCAGAAACGGTGTGTTACCCATAGAAGTTAAATCTGGTCACAACGCCCACCTAAAGTCACTGCAGCTATTTATGAATGAGAGTAAGTTGAATGATGCTGTGCGTTTTTGGGCTAATCCCATTAGCGAAGATATCGTGGCGACAAATTCCGGACATAAATTTATTTTGCATAACTTGCCATATTATTATGCAGGGCAGATATACAAATTGTTAGGCAATCACAGTTATAGTCCTCAAACTCCCGAATGAGATTTGTAACTATAGCATATTCAGAAAAATAGTTGTATCTTTAGTAATGTTAAAAAATAGTTAAAATTGAACTATGAAGCAATGCGTTGAGATAACGTTTGGGGAGAAGAAAGTAAGCGGCCATCCTGACAGATACTATCAGGATGGTCGCTTTTGCTAGGGTTGAAATGTTGTAATGTTTTTTTTGAATAATTACTTGCTTACTTCGCACCAGCTGAGGCGGTCGTATTCTGACGTGGTACGGCGTTGAATATAGACACCTTTCTCGTCGAAGGAGATAAATTCTCCGCGATTTGAGGTCCAGTAGTATCCGCCACCTACTTTATAGCGGCTTGTTTTGCCGTTGGGAATGTATCCTTCAATAGGCAGAAATATGCTGTTCCCGTTAGAGCCAACGACTTTATATCCGCCTCCAATCCATTTCCATGTGCAGTTGGAGTAGAGTTCGCGCCATTGTTCTACGGTAGGCATCGCACCCCTTTGCCATGTTGTCTGTTCTCCCCTGACGTTGCTCCATTTGGTACCGCTTGGAAGGTTGAGGTCAACGAAATCGTTTTGAGCGAAAATGACCAGTGGCAACATAAGCATTAAGGTGATAAGAAGCTTTTTCATAATGGTATTTTTGCCCGTTATATCCCATCGGCACGTCGGTTTTTGGTTGGTAATAGATTATTGATTTACTGCAAATGCGGTCTTTTTTTGGAATAAATTTTAACTTATACACCTAAATTTTGTGATTTGGTATTGTTCTTTTTGGATTTTATTACAATGTCCTGTGTATTGATGTCGTTTGAATAGATTACTTTGGATAGGAATAGGCACAAAAAAAAGCGTTCCCAATTTCACCCATGTGGCTGTAGGAAATGCCAGTTAATGCAAATAAGAAACGCTCATACAATGATGAGCGCATGCTTATTTATTTGTGCATTAACCGATAAAACTTCCTACATTCCATTGGTTGCCAAATAAATCGCAAACGCGAAATCAATATGTCTGCATAGAACGGATGCCCTATGCACCGCAAAATTACAACTTTTTCTATAAACGTGCAAATTTTTCTAAAAAATCTTTCTAAAAATTATCTTGCGGCAACGGTTTAATATCCAACCGCGTTAGCGGTGACGCAACGTTAGCCGTGGGTGAAGCCCACGGACTACGTGACCGCCCTAATCAATTCAAGCCACGTAGTGGCGGCACAGCATTATCCGTAATACTCTCACAAAAGAACCAGCCTGACATCTTGTGCCAAGGCTGGAGTCTTTATCGGTTTGCTCTCAATCAAAACTGCAGGGATAGTCCCAATGCGTTTGGCGATGCGCAACTATTCTATGTCAAAATGGATGTGGGATAACTTTAAATTGCTATCTTGCCTAAGTAGCACCAAAAAATCAGATGTCCCTACTCTTAACATGCTTACTGCATTCTCCAATTTTTCTACAATTCCATTGGCAGTATTATCAATAACCCCGAGAAACAGACAGGGTGGTCTGCGGAGTGTTTCATTATTATACACAGTAATATGTTTTTCATCTATATCTTTATATATATCATTAGGATACGGGTATAAAGAACAATCCCACGAATTAACATATTTGAAACCATTAGCTACAAAAACAGAACCCATTATCCATCCCGATTTAGTCTTATATTTCCATTTGGGATCACTAAAAGTGGCATCTCCGTCTTGGAATGACACGACAACATCTTTTGTTTTAAGATCTACCTCTAATAATTTATATTTATCTCCTGAATATGCCAAAAGGTATGCATTTTTATCATTGTAATCAAGGAGAAATACATTATACTTTATTTTATCGCTTAATGTTATTATGTCGGATTGTATAATAGACCTTTCATCAAGACTGAAAAAGGTAAGTGAGGCGTTTTCTTGCAATCCGCTATCAACTCTTTTATTTGGCAGTAGAAATTTTGCAACCACCAATTTGTCATCTTCTGTAAAGAGCCCGTCATAAGATGCAGATTGAAAAGTTTCAGCTTTTATTTCTTGCAGGATATCCCCGTTTGCGGAATATAATGTTGGCGCATCATTAAGAACTGCAAATTTATCTCCTTTTTCATTTCGGACTATTTGGTTTAAGGAGGTATTGAGTAAACAAAAATGCTTACTGACAGAAAAATCATCCAAATTAATGGCCAAATAATAATCATGAGCAAAAATAGCATAATTATTCCTGTAAACTATGCACAGCAGGTTTTTGTAAGTCCAATGTTGAATTGTATAGAGATAACTGAACCTACTCGGAGCGGTTATTTTTTTTAGTTGCCTGAAATCTTTTTTTATATATATTATACTTCTGCTTTTTTTGCTTTTCAGACTTAAAACAATAGAGTTGTTGTCAGGGTCACATATACTATCAACAGATTCGCATTTATCATCAATCACCTGCTCAGACATGGGGTTCAAATTTCTATCTAACAGAACAAGAGTGCACTTACCTTTATTCACTTTCCTTAATAGATAGTTATCTCCAAGCATAGCGATGTATTCAACATTTTTCTCTTTTACAAACTCATTTTGACTTACGACTCGCAGGTCTTTATTCAAAAGCTTAAACAAAGTGGTACTCTTATTTTTCTGTTTGACTAAATAATTTTCTCCGACTTGCCTTATGTATTGGAATGGCATCAGTTCAATATTCATCTGATTAGTAAGCAGATAAGTGTCTTTATGATTTTCAGAACTATAGGCTGAAGATATAATATATGATTGAGAAACAAGATAACCTTTGTTGGTTTCCGCATCAATACTATATCTTGAATCATACATGTTTTTGATTGGCATCCACGGGGTTATATCACTTAAGTGAGACGTAACCTTCCCGTCTGCTGCCGAACATGATGCTATGACAAGACACGCCAATAATATTATTCTAAATGTTTTCATAACTGTTATTTTCTTAAAATCAACTTGTTATATATATCGTCAAATTCTTTCAACAGCGCATTATGTACCATTGTTACATTTCTTTGATTTATCGCATTTTTATCGGTTTTGCTATTGCCGTATTGACCTTTGTATTTTTCTTTGACATTCAAGCGGAAAGGCTGCTTGATTATGAACTCATCACTGGTTTTATCGTAAATATAGATTTGCCCTGATACATCTAAACTCAATTCGCAAAAATTCTTATTAGAGGCGGCAAGCATAGGCCAGTAAACAGGAAACATAGTAAACAAAGTTGATAAACATACGATATAACCGGCATTTCTTAATTTTAGGTCATCGTCTATGCGATCATTATTATTTGCTGTTAAAGTGTCAATTTCAACAAAAGCCACATAACGCATATCTGTTGTCCATTCCTTACAATCGTTCTGACGAAAACTAAATGCCCCCCTGTGCGAATGTTGGTTGTCGGTCGCTATATTGGCATTATCGAGTTCTGCGCCAAAATCTTTTATTAAGAAATTACTGCGCTCCGTATTTTTAAAACCAACAAAATCTATGATTTTTTGGGAATGATTAATAGTTTGTTTTTGCACGGGAGCAACGTTCAATGCTGTTTTGCAACTTTGCAAAACAACAGTTATACACAATATGAGAATTGTACGGAAAAACAAGTTGTGAGTTTTCATAATTTCATAAATTAGAGGTTAGTATTTCTGCTTAATCCATATCAATAAATAGTGAACTCAAAATAATTGTAATCCGTGCAAACGCCCCAATGTCCTGTTATTGAATTATATGTAGTGTGTGACTCTCGGTCTATAGTCAATTTGTTATATCCTTTATGTGCGGAGTACTCTTCGTAGGCATAAACGACCTTATATGCACCTGTCGAGGTGTTTTTATATGCATTGATATTGGATAGGCTTATTGGAGAAGAAGGAGTTGTTGTCCGGTCGGTAGGGCAATACCAATATGGCGCATAACCAGATGCGCTCACGGCTACCCATTGCTCTGTTGGCTGTGAAGTTCCGCCACCCGTCGAACTGCCACCACTGCCTGAACTTGTGGTGTACTCTTCAATAGATATAGGAAAGATTTCCAATTCGTTATAAAATATGGTAACAAATCCAGTTATGTTATATTTTTTAGTGGCTGAACAATTAGCAGTAATATAGAAATTATTGTGTACTTTTAAGCCGTTGGTCATTGTAGCAGATGTTTTTTGTGAAGCATTAAAATTCACGTCCGTAGTGAACTGGACATTTTCTAATTTGACATATTTGCTAATGTCTTCATTCGATATCGAACTGACAACTTCAGGATGAGCTGAATAGGTATGCCCTGCAGACCCGCCACCAAATGTCGCCGATTCCACTTTCATTTCCGGAAGATTATAATACAAATAGTACTTGCCACAAATACCACGGATAAAATCACCATTTTGAAATGTCTGTCCGGCGTCGCCATAAACCAATAATGCGCCTGTGTTATCTTTAACGTAAAGGTACGGACCGTTTTGGTAAGTTACTGTTACTATGTTATCTATGCAGGTGATGACATTGTGGTCCGCCTGCGCAAGAAACTCAGCAATACTATTAACCTTCACTGATGCGCTTGAAATGTCATCTGAAGCACCGTTATTTGATAGTTCGTTTCTCTCGCAACTGACAAGTGCAAACAAGTACATAATGGGAATGATAAAAATAAATTTTTTCATTTCTCTTAAAAATTTAGATTGTTCTTAATATATTTGAAAATGAATGTGCAAAAAAAAAAGCGTTCCCTATTTCACCCATGTGGCTGTAGGAAATGCCAGTTAATGCAAATAAGAAACGCTCATACAATGATGAGCGCATGCTTATTTATTTGTGCATTAACCGATAAAACTTCCTACATTCCATGGGTTGCCAAATAAATCGCAAACGCGAAATCAATATGTCTGCATAGAACGTATGCCCTATGCACCGCAAAATTACAACTTTTTCTATAAACGTGCAAATTTTTCTAAAAAATCTTTATAAAAATTATCTTGCGGCATGGGTGCATATACTTTAACGTTTGAAAATTAGTCAGTAAAACAGAGACGGGGCACTGATGAGGTGCTCCGTCTCTGTTGGTTAATCTGGCGTAATGCAGTTATTTACTTGTTGATAACGCGTTTACCTGTGGCGTCGAACTTGTCGCCGTTGGGCAGTATGATATACATCACTCCGTTTTCGATGACTTTTTAACTTTAACGTGAGTTTGATATAAAATTTTTTCAAGAAAAAGTCTCTAATCTATTGCAAATATGCGGAATTTTTTATAATTTTATGGTGTAAATCAAACAATTACAAAAAATATCCGCATATGCAATTAGACGAAAACAAAGTTACGGAAATTTTCTTTATTCTGGATGAGTTCAGCAAAAATTTTAACAAAACAATCAAAAAACATTCCGTTGGCGACGGGAAACGCCACCGCCGCATCAGTTGTTTCAGTTCTTATTATTGACGGAGGATTGCTCAAATTCAACTCCGCATTTTCCTGCGCTATCTGAACGTCAATGCGTCCGTCTTCCTCAAGCACAAAACTATCGTAATTGTTGCACACCAAGAGTATGCGCTTAACGCGCACAGCCATCAAGTTTGCCAAATCACTTTTCATATAAAAATACAATTTAACAATTTCTTGAACTGCGTTAGCGGTGGCACAAAATACTCTGTACTCTGTCCAACCGAGGGCGGTCCGTATTCTGTACTCTCTAAACAGCGAAGCGATCCAAATGCAAATTTAAAACTTTTTTAATACAAGACAAAGAAAAATCCCTGCGTGAAGGAGATTTTTAGAAAATTTCCTTCACGCAGGAACTCTTCGTCAGCCTCTGAGCTCTGTCAGCGACAGCGGTCTTTACTCTTTGTTCTTTTCTCTTGGCTCTTCTTTATTAAACATATCCTTGAATACGCCTATTGAGCCGAGCATGGCAGTGGCCTCGTACGGCATATAAACCGTTTTGCTGTCCCTGCCTGAAACCATTTTTTGAAGCGCGTTAATGTATTTTTCCGCAAGCATGTAGTTGGCAGGCGAAATACCTGAATCCTTTATTGCAGCAGATAATTTCTGTATTGCTTCGGCTTCCGCATCTGCCTTAAGACGCTGTGAATCCGCAAGTCCCTGCGCTTCCAGTATCTTTTTCTGTTTTTCTGCCTCGGCATAGTTGAGTTCCGCAGTTTTGCGTCCTTCTGATTCAAGTATCAGCGCCTCTTTTTCGCCAGTGGCCTTAAGCACCTGCGCGCGGCGTTCACGCTCTGCCTACATCTGACTCTCCATTGCCTGACGAACACTCTCAGGCGGATTGATGTCCTGCAATTCAACCCTTGTTACTTTTACTCCCCATTTGTTTGTAGCATCATCCAGCACATCACGAAGCTTAGAGTTGATAGTGTCGCGTGACGTCAAGGTTTCATCCAGCTCTAACTCTCCAATGACATTACGCAGAGTTGTTTGTGTGAGTTTTTCGATTGCATCAGGCAGATTACTGATTTCATAAACAGCTTTCACGGGGTCAACGATTTGGAAATACAACAAAGCATTGATTTCCGTGTTAACATTGTCACGCGTGATGACGTTTTGTTTTGGAAAGTCATACACCTGCTCACGCAAGTCGATTTTATCGTCAAGTTCAACATAAACTATTACCCCCTGTCCGTCACGTCTTTCACGAACTCTGCGGCAGTAAGTTTTTCTTGGCTTTTCCAGAATAGGCAACAGGATATTAATACCCGAAGTTAATGTTCTGTTAAATTTTCCCAAGCGTTCCACGACCATGGTTTCTGCTTGTTGCACAATCTTAAAACCGTAAATTACATAAATTGCCACAATGATGACTAATAAGCCAACGATAATAAATAGTCCAATCATGATTTTAGATTTTTTTAATGGTTAATATTATACTATTTTGTTCTGTTATTTCAACGACAGTACCTTTCGGTATTGTCTCGTTGTTTTCGCTAATAGCTTTCCATTGTTCCCCATCAACAGCCACACGCCCTGTTCGGGCGACGGGGTCTATTGTCTCGCTCACTACAACACGCCTGCCTATCAATGCGGCTGTGTTGGTTTTGGCATCGTCAGTTTCTTTGATAAACCATTTCTTTAATACAGGACGTACCATGACAAATGCCACAAAGGAAAATGCTCCAAACGCTATCAGTTGATGCAGCAGTTTCGGATCATAAACAGAACAAACGGCTGCAGCGACACATCCGACAGAGAAACATATTACGGCAAAACCACTTGTGAATATCTCAATAATAAAAAACACAAGCCCCGCAATTATCCAAAGATGCCAAGGTTCCATGATAGATTTATTTGATTAATATACGTTATGTAGTTTCAACGTCTAATGTTTCTGTAGGAAGAGAACCATAATCAATAAGGCATTTTTGCATCGCTGATATATACTTGTTTGCGTCAGCTAATGTACTAATATCCTTAAACTCAAATTGCAAATTACTATTATTTGTATATACAATCAATCGGCGCTTACTTCTTAATATTATCGCTACTATGATTAGAATAACACCAAGAGTTAAAAACAAATAAGGATCACTAGACACACCGTATAATCCAATTACACAACCTGCCAAAAGCCAGATCCACCACTTCGGATATTTTTTAGCGACTCCTATTCCTGCTATATTACGCACCGAGAAAAATAATTGAGACTCTTGGTTACTGCCATTGTAACCATTAAACAACCAAACTTTGTCACCAATAGTACAAAGTTCATTTGTAAAATAAATTTTGTTATTCATATCAAAAATAAAATAATGTGCCTACTCTATATTCAGATTTTTGGCATACTCTGTTTGCCTTTCCCATCAACCACATATAAAAAGACTGCTTTCGCTTATGATAGAAAGGCTCTGGAATGCCCACAGTCAAATAAGCAAAAGCAGTCTGCACCATACGGTGCGACTGTCTCAACTTATTCTCTTGACTGTGATTAATTTTCCAGATTTATCTATCAAGAAATACGTTGAAATGTCTCGATGTCGTGTCTTGGTTAAAGACGTGGCAAATTTACAAATACTTTTTGACACTTGCAAGTGTCAGTGTGTATTTTTGCCGCATGATGCAGACTGCTTTTCCTATTCCTCCGGCACTGCGTGCCACCTCCCTTATTAGGGGAGGTGGGCTGCGCAGCAGAAATCGCCAAATTATATGGCAAATCTGTAGTAAATGGATTTATTGTTTTGCTTTGATGGTTTGGATGATTTCGTTGACGAGACGGACTTGGAATTTGATTTCCTCTGCTGTAAGTTTCACGGCACTGGTTGCGTTGGAGATGATTTTCTTTGCCTTCAGCAGCACCTTGGGGTTCTTGATGTTTTTGATTTCCTTTCCTGCTGGTTCTGCTTGCTTGCCGAGGTCTGCGGAATGTTTGCCAAGTTCAACGAGTTGCTTGCTGAGTTCCATTGCTTCTTGAAGCGGTGCTCCGCCGTCCTGCGTGGCTTTGTAGAGGTCGAGTGCTTTGTTGCCGCTCTGAACGACGTCCTCGCAGACTTTTAAGGCGTTGTCCTTAAAGCCGTCGATGTCCACGTTGTCGGTTTGGGCACTTGCCATGTTGGCTTTGGCTTCTTGGATTTGCGAGATTCTGTCGCGGCATTGCTGAATTTCTTCTGCAGTGATTTGTGCGTTGAGATACGCGAATGCACCCATCATGAGGGCGATTGTAAATAATGTTTTTTTCATTGTTGCTTTTGGCCACTTATATCCCATCGGCCATCGGGGTTAAAGATGAATAGTTATGAGTTATGAGTTAGGAGTTATTTACATTATAGTCTAAAGTCAATAGTCGCAAGTCAAAAGAATGAATACATTTACGATTTGAGCAATCCGCGGCAAAGGTAGTGCTGTTGAGTGCCAAATCACGGCTGACAAATAAAATCTTTCTACGGATATGCTTTATTAACATCGCAAAATTACGACAATCAATTGTGCCAAATCGTGCCAAACCATATCTTATTATGCCAAATTGATTTATGACATCATGGTGGCATGTGCATGAATCGCCTTAATTTGCAGATTTGAAAAATACACGCTACCTTTGTATGCTATAAATCTCCAACAGTCATGCAATGTCTTTTATCCATAGTAAAGGAGAAACTCGGCCGTACCCTTGAATCACCCGCCGATTTTGATTATTTGTCGGAGCAGATACAAAATGATACCGGTGAGTATTTGAGCCCAACGACCTTAAAACGCCTTTTCGGCTATATTCCACAAAATGGCACACCACGCCCTGCAACTCTTTCTATCATTGCACGATATGCTGGCTATGCAGGTTGGCAAGACTACTTGGACAAACAGCAGGTAGAGTCTGGTTTTGTGACTTCCATGCACATAAAAAGCGCAGAATTGGCAATTGGGCAAAAACTGCAACTGGCTTGGAACCCTAATAGAGAAATCGTGGTGGAATATCTTGGAGACAATTCATTTGTCGTGCTACATTCAGCAAATGCAAAACTTCAAATCGGCGACCGTTTTTGCGCTTCGCAATTCATGATAGGGCAGCCTCTCACTGCCACGGACGTAGTATCTATACGCCAACCCGACAAAAGGCCGGACACATATGTGGCAGGCGCAAAGACAGGGCTTACAAAAATCAATATACTATAAAGAACAAGGAATAAAGAATAAAGAATGCCTCAGTTGGTTCTTCCCAGTAGTCTTTCATCTAAAATATTATGTTTGATTCTGAACTTAATTCTGGTTTTACGCAAGGCGGTGACATCAATATTTCAAGTCAATTCGTGGAGTTAACACTACTTCACCAGTCCGCCAACGGCTACTCTATGGTCTATAAGGCGAAGCGTTTCGGGCAATGGCATGTTCTGAAATGCCTGACACCCGATGCGGCAAAAGATGTGCAATACCAGACGCTGTTTGAAAAAGAGTTCCGTATCGCATATCCGTTATCGCATTCGAACATCGTCCGTACACTCGGTATGGAACAGGTTGATAGGTTGGGATGGTGCATCATTCAAGAATACATAGATTCCGAACAAGCCATGAGTCTCACCCAGCAACAGGCTTCGGAACTTTGCGATGCGTTGATTTACCTGCATAAGCAAGGTATCGTACACCGTGACCTGAAACCAGAGAATATACTCATTCGCAAAGACAACGGGCATATTGTCCTAACTGATTTCGGGCTGGCTGATAAAGCGGATTTCACGACACTGAAAGGCATGGCTGGCACAAGTGGATACATCGACCCAGCATTATGGACAGACCCCGATATCAACCCACGAAATGACATCTATGCACTCGGCAAGGTACTTGAGCAAACTACAAACTTGAAAAGAATTGCCCGCAGGTGCACACACCCTAATCCCGAAAAGCGCTATTCAACCGTGGTAGAAGTAAAAAATGCCATTGAGCGTCGTTTTCCGTGGACACAAATTATCGTAGCAACAATTACAGCAATGCTTTTTATAGCACTTGCTACATTTTATGTAGAGTATATCGAATCATTGCGACGGCAGTCATCCATTACTCAAAATCTTTCAAACGGATTGGATTCCATCAGCATCAGCGTGAAGATGAAAACAGATTCACTGGCAATGCTAAGTGATAAACTCAATACGGCAAAACAAATGTACGAAAGCAAAAGTCAGGAAGTAATAACTCTACAAAAAAGCCTTAATCAATACAAAACAGAAACCGATAATACGATAAAAACACAGCAATCCATAATAGAGTATATGAAGTACAGATTGCAGGAACAAGAAGAAAAAATTGAGTCAAACGAAAGAAATGTTCTTATGAATGGACAAAGGTGGTAGTGAGCTGGTGAAGAACGAAAATAGTGTATTTATGCAAACAAGAACCGCAGGTCGCTCGTGCGACCCGCGGTTGCTTATATTAGACTGTTCTGCAAGTCCTCCCTCTTGGAACGCGATCGTCCTCGCCCGCATCTCCTGCAGCGCAGCCGTCCTAACTAAACTACTCCTTGCTCAACCATGGCATTGGCGACTTTAATGAAGCCTGCAATGTTGGCTCCACGGACGTAGTTGATGTAACCATCCTCTTCGGTGCCGTATTTGAGGCAAGCGGCGTGAATGTCAGCCATGATGCGGTGGAGGTGTTCATCGACTTCTTCGGCTGTCCAGCGTTGGCGTATGCTGTTCTGGGTCATTTCGAGTCCAGATGTGGCCACGCCTCCTGCGTTGCTCGCCTTTCCGGGGCTGTAGAGCAGTTTTGCGGCTTGGAAGATTGCTATTGCCTCGGGTGTTGATGGCATGTTGGCTCCTTCTGCCACGCACCAGCATCCTCCGTCAACGAGGTGCTGAGCATCGTCGCGCTCTATCTCGTTCTGTGTTGCGCAGGGCAGTGCGATGTCGCAGGGTATGCGCCAGGGTCTTTCGCCCGGGTAGTAGGTTGCTGACGGGAACTTCTCGGCATATTCGCGGATGCGGCCGCGGCGGATGTTTTTGAGCTCGAACACGAAGTTAAGTTTTTCTTCGGTGAGTCCTTCTGGGTCGTGAACGAATCCGTCGCTGTCGGACAATGTAACAACCTTAGCGCCGAGACGCATGGCTTTCTGTGCGGCATATTGAGCCACGTTGCCTGAGCCGGAGATGCAGACTGTGTGTCCTTCGAATGCCTTGCCGCGCGTGGCGAGCATGGCCTGAGTGAAATAGCAAAGTCCGTAGCCCGTGGCCTCGGGGCGCAGGCGGCTGCCGCCCCAGTACTGACCCTTGCCGGTCAGGGTACCTGTGAACTCGTCGCGCAAGCGTTTGTACTGCCCGAACATATAGCCTATCTCGCGTCCGCCTACGCCTATGTCACCTGCCGGAACATCAGTATCCTGCCCGATGTGGCGTTGAAGTTCGGTCATAAAGCTCTGGCAGAAACGCATAACTTCGGCGTCAGACTTGCCGCGCGGCGAAAAGTCGCTTCCGCCTTTGGCACCACCCATGGGCAGGGTGGTGAGGCTGTTTTTGAAGGTCTGCTCAAAGGCGAGGAACTTCATGATGCTGAGTGTTACGCTCGCATGGAAACGTATGCCGCCCTTATACGGACCTATTGCAGAATTCATCTGAACGCGGTAACCACGGTTAATCTGTATCTCGCCACGGTCGTCAACCCACGGAACGCGAAACATAATCACACGCTCGGGCTCAACCATGCGCTCCAAAATTTTTTGCTCACGCAAGTAGGGATACTGCATGATATATGGAGCGACACTCTCCACAACTTCTCTAACAGCCTGATGAAACTCCTGCTCACCAGGGTTCTTCTTGATTAAGTCAGCCATAAACAGGTCTATGTACTGACGGGTCTGTTTGTCAACCATTTTTCTTTCTATAATTATATGTATGATGTCAATTTAGCAGGCTCTTCAACTCGTGTAAGGAATTTCGCACACAAGCCTTTGGCGGCAAGCCAACTTTTCCCAATACAAAGTTATTAAATTTAATTCAAACTCGCTGTGTCATGGTCAAAAAAAATTAAAATCCCACACATTTTCTAACAGTTTTTGCCAGCGTCCCGTTTTCGCAGTCCTTGAGCAGCTGCTCGAAATCGAGTTAGAGATTGTCCTCGAATGTGTTGTGATTATGTAAATAAAAAAGCCGGCATCACGGACGATGTCGGCTTTTTATGTTAGAGTAATAAGTTATCCTGTTGGGTGATTATGCGCGCTACTACCTTAGCACTTTTGTGGTCATGCGCGGTGTGCGTATGATGTAAAGTCCATGCGGAAGTGTCTGCATGACGCTGTTGACGGCTCCTTGCGTTGTGTGCGCTACTTTGATGCCAGCAGCATTAAATATGATGGCTTCGTCGGCGTAATTGCTGCCATCAGCTTCCACGTCCTCAAGTGCAGTCGAGCCATCGCCCACTGTGATTGTTACTGCTCCATTGGCTTTGGTGATGGTTAACCTTCCGAGTATGGCGTTGTACTGGTATGTTCCGCCAGTCACTTTGAGTTCCGACTCCTGCGGGTGTGTTCCGTCTTGTTTTGTGAGATATGCGATAAATCCGGCAGCTGTGGTGTGGGCGTATGCCGGCTGCATGTCTGCTCCGCTATGAGTTACTTCGTATGCTTTCACACTGCTGTTGTTGAGCAGCATTTCGATAGCCAGTTCGGGATAGTCGATGAAAGGGTTTCTGTTGCCTTGATAGTCTTGTGCCCCATCGTTTCGTACCATCTCGGTGAGTGACGGCGGGTCTTGCATGTGCCACTTGAGCAGCACATGGAGCGACTCGAACACTCCTTCGGTTCCGAGTTTCTGCAGCAATTGTGCATTACCGTTGTAGAGTGTGTTTTTGTAGCCACCGGCCTCTCCATAGACAACATAGTCGTAGAGAATGACACGTGCGGCATCACCACGATATGTGCCGAGGTTGATGGTCTTGTAATTTTTATTATTAATAGTCACTTCATTAGGGTCGTAGTAGCCGCTACTTTCGCCATAGGCATCATTCCCTCGGCTGGAGTTGACAGCAGTGTTAGTCGGTCTAACAGATTGCATATCATGTCCCATTGGAATAGTTGATTTTGCCCCTTTTGACTGTGGCCATGTATGTTCCCTATTCCATCCTGAACCCCATGTTCCGCTGAGCACATAGCCGTCGTAATAGCCTATTATTTTGCCTGCGGTGTTGAGGTCGCGGTCAACATTGACATATTCATCCCTGAGCGAATTATAACTAAAGCGTGACGATCCGATGTCGCTGGTGTTGCCCATCAGAGAATTGAGTACGCCAAAGAGTTCATTGCCTGACTTGGTAACCAAAACATTGTACGCATAGTTGCCGGTGTAATATGCCGCCTGCTTTGAGTTATATGCTGTGTATGCGGCAAGTCCTTCATCTGAAACGACATGCGCCTGCATGTCAACAGCGGCATAGGAATAGACTGGCAATATGGCAAAGAAGCCTATAAGTAATACATGCTGAAAAAATGAGTTAATCTGTTTCATGTTTATTTTGTCATGAGGTTAAAAAATCCGCCCTAAGCTCTTCAGAGCCTTGGCGGATTTTGAAATTTCAGGAATTGTTATTTTACTGTTCTTTTGCCATGAGCGTCAAATACTTTATTCCCATGGCGGACATAAACTACTCCGTCTTTAATTATTTTATCTGATTTAATCCCTTGCTTATATACATCGAAAGAAGGAGTGATAAGCGCTGATTTCTTATAGATAATAATTGAGTAACCTTTGGTATCTCCTGCCGGCAGTTGAATGTCGCAATCGCTTGCGAGGAGGTCCCATATCACATTGCCTTTATGCGCAAGGTAAACTTGGACATCGGAGTCCACTCCACTAACCGACAGGCGGTATGTTCCTGCCGTTGGAGCATAGAATCCAACGGGTACCGTTGTGGTGCGGTCAACAAGTGTTGCCTCATGGGCTGCAAGATCAAGACCATACGCACTAATCCACATCTGGGCAACAGCGGCTGAACGATTAACCATCTTCTGCAGGTCGTGACCTATTGTATAGCCTTTTTCAGCAGAAGTAAGCGTAATGTATGACTTGTCAGCATAGTTTTGACCATCTGTTTCCAGAGAGAATTTCATCGGCGATGATGTTTCGGGCGATGGCGTGTAGGTGCGGCGTTGAATATTATTCGGTCCGTCAGCGTTTCCTACCGGCAAGAAGTTAACTACGCCTTCGCCGGGTGCCTGTATGAATATCGGGCAGAATGCGAAGAACTCATATTCGTCGAGCGGCACTACTTCATAGACGCTCAAGTCGTTGTGGTAGATGGTGGCATAGAGCACTCCTTCCGCTACGGCTTTTGACTTCTGCCAGCTTATGTTAGACAGGCTATTCCATCCGGCATGGTGCTGCCCGATTTGCGACGGATAAGCACTCAAGTCTATAGATGTGTGCTCCTTGATTGGCGTGCTGCCTGACATTGTGAACCTCCAGTAGTTGTCGGTTCCGTTCACAGAAATCATGTATGTAACGCCCGGCACAAGTGTGGCATCGGCGCTCACGCGCTCCCAACCATTTTGAGTATCCGAACGAAGTGTTCCGTCATACTGGTCAAGAATGAACTTCCTGCCAAGCACTGCTGGGTCTTCTTCTGTTTCAACACGTATGCCGCTTGACACTTCCACGTTGAACGGCACAGCAAACGCATACCACTTGGAGCGCACAGCCACGTCCTCGTAAGGCTCAAGGCGGAGCACCATGTCAACGGTTTCTGCCGTGAGGTTCTCAATACCGTCGATACTGGGAGCGTCGATGTTGCTCACCCAGAGTGTCAGCGACTTAACTTTGACGGGGGTCGGTATTGAAATTTCGGCTGTTTCAAGAGCTATGACGTGAGTAATAGGACCAACAAACATTTCTGACAGGTTTTGTTTATCGCCTATGATTACAGTGTCAGGATATGCCAATGAGTCGAACACGGCAGTGTACGTTGCCTCATCATAAACGGGAACTATTTCGGGTTCCCAGCCTTTGAAGAAGAATGCAAACTCGTCAGTCGGGTCATGTTTGGGTTCTTCGCCGGTGTAAACTGGCGTAGTGCCATAGGTGACTAATTTCTCCTCAAGGAGGGTGTCGTTGTAGTTGTTAAACTTGATTAGGAACTCGTTGAGCTCAAACAGGGCTGTGAAAGTGGTGTCTCTCACGAGTTTTATTGTGCGTGTGGCGTCTTCAACACCATCAGTCCACTTCACAAATCTGTATCCGTGGTTTGCTATTGCCGTGAACTCCACTTCGCTGTTCTGCTCATACAGGCCGTCGCCCTCAAATGTACCCCACTCTTCGGGTTCAGCAATAAGTGTGAGCAGGTAGTTGCCCGGGTTGGCGGGATGGTCAGGATTCCAGTCGTCGATGGGCATGATGTTGAATTCTTTCCACTGGTCGGCATTGCGATATGCGTCAATAGCCTCTTCGGGCACGTAGAGAGGGATGGACTTGTTAACAGCGTTGAAAACTGCTGCTCCAAGTGCCGGAGGGTTGATGGCATCGCAGGTGATGGACGTCAGTCCGCTACATGCTGCGAAAGCAAATCCGCCGATTTCTTCAACACTGGCAGGAATGGTGATGGTCTGCAGCAACAGGCAGCTCATGAAGGCGCAGTCGCCTATTTTCTTCAAGTTCTCCGAAAGCCTTATTTCGCTAAGTCCGCTCATGGCAAAAGCGTCATTGCCAATAGTGGTAACGCTGTTGGGCAAAATAACCTGATAGCTTGCGCTGCAGTCTTTGAAGGCTTCCTCAACAATCGTTTCAATGCCAGCCGGGACTCTGAACAGCCCTTCGTGCGAACGTGGCATTGCAACAAAAAGTTTGTCGTTGTAAATGGGTTCGGCAAGGTTTACGCAGCCCTTGAAAACATAGTCGTCAACTTCCTTAACACTGTTGGGAAGCACAACATTTGTGAGGCTTGTGCAACCGCTAAAGGCCTCCGCCCCTATCTTTTCAACGCCGTCAGGTATCACAACACTGGTGAGTGATGTGCATCCCTTGAATGCGTTTTTTCCTATCTCTCTCACGCTTGACGGAATAATCACTTCGGTCAAGCCAGCGCATTCGTCAAAAGCGCCGTAGGCTATGACCTCTATGCCGTCAGGAATGGAATAGGAACCGTTATATGACCTTGGCAGCGCAACAAAAATGTGCTCATTGTACACCGGCCGCTCAAGTCCCTTGCAGTCTTGGAACGTGTAACCGCCAATTTCCGTCACGCTATTTGGAATAGCGATTTCCTTAAGCGACGAGCCGCTGAAAGCATAGTTGTCTATGCTCTTAACGCTCTGCGGGATTTCCACGCTTGTCAGCTCACCGCAGTTGCGGAAAGCCTTAGTGCCGATTTTGGTAACAGCACGGTTTTCGCCATCGTAGTACACTTGTTCGGGAATTGACACAACACCGCTGTAACTGGGATTTTTCTTAACCACCTGTGCGGTGCCGTCAGAATTTAACCCATAAGCGATACCGTCAATTTCGTCATTGGCAAAAACTAACGTTGAAAACGGAACGGTAAACAATAAAAAAAGTAATAATTTTTTCATAGTTTTATGGAAAAATAATAGTTTTTTCAATAATTTTTCGGCTTATGATGACAATTAGTGCCTGCAAATATAATCATTTTTTTTGAAACTGAACGATTTAGAGTACTTTTTTTTATGTAAAACATTAAATTTTTGCATTTCAAGGCACTTTTTATCGCATATTTAGGTTAAAAATTAAAAAAAATAACGCATTTGAGTAAATCTCAATGCGTTATTTTGATGGCAATAAAGTAACAGGTTACTTTCTGCTGCTTAATATGACATAACAGGTTCAAGTTCTTTGGCCTGGTCAATCATTTTCTGCAGTTCTTTTTCAGACGGAACACGGTTTGTGAGATTCTTTTGCTCGTTGACCTCAACTATTTTTTTCTCAAGGTTGGCGGCAACTCTGTGTCCGAATTCTTTTACGGTGTCCACTCCGGCAGCCTCAAGCAGTTCGGCAAATTGCGGTCCAACTCCGTTAATGCGGTAGAGGTCGCAGTGGTTAGCCCATTTGAGAATGAGTTTCGGGCTGATTTCAGTGGCTTCGGCAAGAGCTTTACGGCCTGCGGGGGTAGCGCACTTTGCAAGAAGTTCACTTGATTTGTTGATGCCGGCGGCAATCAGTTTCTCGGCGAATACTTCACCTACGCCTTCGATGTCAATTACTTTGTAGTCCATAATGTTGATATTTAAGGTTATAGATTGTTATCACTTTCATAAAAGCACATAAACTGGACAAAGTTAAACATTTTTTTGCTAAATATGCTCATTTTTTGTCGTCTTTTTTTGTCACTCCCCTAATCGCCCTTGGCTTCTGTTTGAGGAGCGGTACTGCTTTGTAGTCCCAAATCTCATGAAAGTCCCAGTTGGCGCGCAGCGACAATTTGCTCGGAAAATAGAACACCTCTTCGGGCTGTCTGCCGGTTTTCAGTTCGCCTGTTGTCCATTTTCCGTTACCGTCAGCATCCACTATCATCCTCAGATAGTAATCGCCAGGAGTCATGTGCTCAAACAGAGTGCCTCCCGGGAGCGCCGCAGCAGAACGGACAGGCGCATCTTTGGCATTCAGCATCTGAATAATAACATTGGGAATATAGGGCGTGATTTCTATCACTATGGTGGCATATTCCTCAAGCGACTTCGTCTTGGTTTTAGCCTTAATCTGTTTTGACGGTTGTCCGTAAATGTCTATGAATGCGGCAGAGTCCACGGTGAGCTCATATTGGGTGTCAGGCTGCCAGTCGTGCTTTATCAGCATTCCGATAGCAGTGCTGTCGGGCTGGAAAGTAAACTTTACGGGAACTGACATGGTGTCAACTTTCTGTGTCAGTTTTATTTTTTGCGTGTCGACGTTGGCTATCGGTGTTTCTGACTTGATGCGCATATCCGCTGTTACGTCAAGTGCCGAGGGAATGTTAGCTGACATATTGGCATATTTGACAGTTTGCACAGCGCTTTCATGTTCACGTTTCTTCTTTTGGGCACGCGTTTCTTTGGGGCGGCGGAACAAGGCGCGCAGAGTGTCAACCTGCGTCTGAAGTTCAAATAGCGAGTCAGACTTGAGATACGTAACCTCTGCATAGAGCGTGTCGGTAAGGATAAGTGCGCTGTCGGTGAGCCAATAGCTGATTGTGTCGCGCATGGCGTTGCTCTGAACTATAAGTTCTGCACCTTCGACATTCCTTTCGGGATGCAGAGTATCTGCCACAAGCCTCACAGCCGGCATTTGGGACTGCGGCGCACTGAACATCAGAGTGAAATGGTTGTCTTTCTGACGTTCCAGTTTTTGCAGGTAATGACGAACATACTCTTCCTTGAAGTAGCGCAGTATAAGGCTGTCGGGCTTGCGGACAACGGTTTCCCTGGTTCTGATGGTGTCTATTGTTAACGAGTCTTTCCAAATGGTGTCTGTCAGGATTTTGGTTTCCAACGTTGGAGTTACCAGCGAATCTATCATCGCCAGCCCTTCACCCTGTTGATACATGTTGTCGCGGCTGCCGTCACCTAATCCAAAAATCCTGTACGTACCGGGGCGCACATTCTGAATGAAGAAATTGCCCTCCTTGTCACTGCGGCCTATACGCCGGAATACTGTGGTCTGAAGCGTGGTGTCATTAAATGCCGCGGCAGGGTGTATGCCTGCTGTGATGCCGCTAAGCGGATTGAGGTTTTCGGCGTCGATTATGACTCCGCCAATTCCGAGGGTATCTATCTCTTCGCCGGTTGAAAAACTCACCACAAAATTTTCATACACATTTTTTTCATTATTGTCCACAATAGCATTGCCAAAGTCGAGCGTGTACGTGGTGTTGCTCTCAAGGGTGTCTTCAAACTGGATTATGAGTCTCTTGTTGATTGCCTGAATGTTAGGCTGTTTTTGTTGCGGCGGTGAAATAACAAGGTTATCCATTATGTTGTCAACCGTGATATTTTCGTCAAACTCCACAACGATGTTTTTCTTTTGGAAGTTTGTTGAACCTTGCGCCGGGTTTTGCTTCACTACTTTAGGTGGCGTTTCGTCTTTAGGCCCGCCCTGAGGTCCTGCCCCACGGTTGGCGCAGCCTTGGATTGCAGCAACGAACCACAAAAGCAATGAGCAGTATTTCACAATCTTTAATTGCATCATTTTCTTATTTCTAAAAACTTATTTATAACGCTTTCTAATATGTGATTTTGCGCCATGGACCATGTCTATGCTTTTTTCAGCATGTTATATGCCAGCCTGCACCTGAGACAACCGTGAGCACGGCAATAGTTTTCTGCCAGCTGGAGCAAAGCCTGCGTGTCAAGCGCATTTTGCGGTACCACACCGCAACTCTTCCACTGCTGTATCACCGAATTTTCTTCGGGCTCGATATTTGAGAGCATATCAAGCGCCCGGGCAGCAAAATCCGGGTCGTCAAGTTTCATGCCCTTATAGTACACAAACGGAGCGACAACATTGATTATCAGTGAATTTACCGACTTTTCTCCCACTCTTTTAGTTCTTTTTTCACTTTGCGCGTCGCCAAAGGTGTAGCGAGAGTCCCAATAGTCGCCGGCGTCAACTCCAAGCACTTGCTTCACGCTTTCAATGTCACTGTTTTCAGTCAACAGCCCCATTAGCCTTTCGTGTTTGAACACCAGCTGCGCGAACTGCGCCATTCGTATCGTCGGGAAACTTGACGGCCTCATGCGCATCCACTTCCACAGCTTGGCATCGATAGGCTTAAGCCCGAACTTGTGGCTGAGAAACTCATACTCAGTTGTGAGTTTACGGCTGTAGTCGTCAACATTTTTCAGCAGTGATGCCTGTCCGAACAGCAAAGCTTCGACTTGCGTTTTGCTTCCTCTGTGACGCTCGATGACTTTGAGCGGCAGACTGCGCGCTGTAAGTTCAAACGGTGCGCTGTTGGTGTGGAATCCGAATGCCCTTGCGAGCATGACATAAAACACTTGCTCAACATCCTCTCCGTTTTCATGCGCCATCTGCTCAATAGTCTTGGCTTTAGCGTCAAGCCGCTCCACAGTCAAGGCCTCAAGCCAGTTATGTATAAGCACTTTGGGCAATTGGGCGACGCGTTCCCTGCATGCTATGAGCCCTTTGTCGACACACCATTTTTCATAAAGTCCGTTTATGGGCTGCGGATAGCGCAGTTGCATCTGTGGTATCAGCCTGCCGTCCGAACTTGTCACGTCCATATCACTGTCCGCAACAACATGAAGTATTATGTTGTCATAAGCCGTGTCATTTTGGTGTCCGTGGTGATACCAGTCCGACGCCTTGGTGTGTATTTCAACATTTCCTGCCCAATACACGCCGTCAATTTTTACTTTGGCGTTAAAGAAGTCAGGTCCGCTGTCACGGTTGAGTTGCCCTGGGTCAATCACCTCTACCGTCCGCCCGTCCGTTGTTTGCTGCGGCAAGGCAGAAAACAGGCGTTGCTGCCAGATGTAGTGTAGTAACTGCTCTTGCATCATTCAGCGCATCGGAAATGTCTGACTGTTTCGCAAAACGCCCTCATGTCGTCAGGGTGTTCCTCAAAGTGGTTACCCACAACCACAATGTCGGCTCCGGCAGCCAGAGTGTCAACAATCTGATCGGTGCTCCTCAGCCCACCTCCGACAATAAGCACGCCATTGATATTTTTTCTCACAGCCTCGACAACCTCCTGCGGCACATGATACGCCGCTCCGCTTCCAGCCTCAAGATATACCGTCTTCATTCCCATCAGTTCGCCTGCCAAGGCGGTGTCTATTATCGCGTCAACATTGTTTCTGGGGATAGGCTGGGTTCCGCTCATACGCTCCACGGCTGATTTTCTGCCGCCGTCAACGAGCACGTATGCCGTTGGTATCACTTCAATTCCTGAGCACTTCACTTTGCGAGCCGCAGCCGCTTGTTGCCCTATCAGGAACTCGGGGTTGCGTCCCGACAGCAGGCTGAGGAACAGAATTGCCGTCGCGTGGCCTGTAACCTGCGAGGCATTACCGGGGAAGAGTGTTATTGGCATTCCTGTGAGCCGTTTCAGTCCCAGTACCAGCGCGTCAAGGGGCATACCAACTTGGCTGCCGCCCACAAGGAGGTAGTCAGGACGTGAAGCGAGGATGTTGGAAGATAGCGTATCGAGAGTGTTAAGGTCGGTTTTATCGGGGTCAATGAGCACGGCAATCTGCTTACGCCCTGCCTGGCGCGCTTGCGTCATGAGGGAGTAAACAGATTCTGTGTCGTCATTTTTATGCATCTATATTGGCATAAGTGGCGTTCTGCTCAATAAACTCACGACGCGGAGCCACGTCCTCGCCCATGAGCATTGAGAACGCATGGTCGGCTGCCATGGCGTTTTCAATCGTAACAAGCCTGAGCGTGCGGTGAGCGGGATCCATGGTCGTTTCCCACAGTTGCTCAGCGTTCATCTCACCCAAGCCTTTGTAGCGTTGTGTGGTGATAGCCTTCTCATCGCCGCCACCAAATTCGTCAATAAACTGCTGGCGCTGCATATCTGTCCACAGGTAGCGTTTAACATCACCCTTTTTGCACAAATAAAGAGGTGGCGTGGCGATGTAGAGACAGCCCATATCAATGAGTTCGCGCATATAGCGGAAGAACAGTGTCATTATCAGCGTGGCTATGTGCGCTCCGTCAACATCAGCATCGGTCATGATGATGGTCTTGTGATAGCGCAGGTGGCTGATGTCAAGCGTCTTGTCCTCATTAAACTTAACGCCGAGTGCCGCAAAGATGTTCTGGATGGTTTCCGACTCGAACACTTTGTGGTACATAGCCTTCTCCACGTTGAGGATTTTACCCCTCAATGGCAAAATGGCTTGTATCCTGCTGTCCCTGCCGTCTTTTGCCGAACCGCCCGCCGAGTCACCCTCGACGATGAACAGTTCACATTCGGCAGCGTCTTTGCTTTTGCAGTCTGCCAATTTGCCGGGCAGGCCGCCGCCTGTCAGCGGGTTCTTGCGCTGCACTTTGTCACGCGCATTGCGTGCCGCGATACGTGCCTGTGCCGCAACAATTACCTTTTCGATGATGGCTTTGCCGTCTTCAGGATGCTCCTCGAGATAGTTTGTCAGGGCTTCGCCCACGGCTTGGTTAACCACGCCTGCTATCTCGCTGTTGCCCAGTTTAGTTTTTGTCTGGCCTTCAAACTGCGGTTCTGCCACCTTGACGCTAATCACTGCCGTCAGACCTTCCTTAAAGTCGTTAGGGTTGATTAGCATATTGCCCTCTTTATCGACAAGTTTTGCTTTCTCTACCAGTTTGCTGTCGTCAGCATATTTTTTTAGTACGCGGGTCAGGGCTTGCCTGAAGCCGGCAACGTGCGTTCCTTCCTCCTGTGTGTGGATGTTGTTGACGTACGAGTGTATGCGCTCGTCGCCAAAGCCGTTGTCGTATGCCATCGCCACTTCAACCGGCGCGCCATACTTGTCGGTTTTTAGGTGGATGATGTCGCTCATCAGCAAAGTGTTGCCCTGCTCAAGATATTTTACGAATTCACGAACGCCCTCGTCGGAGTGGAACGTTTCGGAGTGGTAATTGCCATTTTCGTCCTTGCTACGCAAGTCGGTGAGCACGATTGTTATTCCGGCGTTGAGGAATGCCAATTCGCGCATTCTGTTGGCAAGAATGTCATATTTGTAAACCGTTTCGGTGAATATGGATGCGTCAGGGTGGAAAATCACTTTGGTGCCAGTGTAGTCAGCGTCCCCTATTGCGTCAACGCCCGTGGTGGGCTTGCCGCAGCTGTATTCCTGTCTGTATAGTTTACCGTCGCGCGCCACTTCAACACGCGTGAAGTCCGACAATGCGTTGACGCAGCTCACGCCCACGCCGTGAAGTCCGCCCGAAACCTTGTACGAGCTCTTGTTGAACTTGCCGCCGGCGTGCAGAACCGTCATTACCACCTCAAGGGCAGAACGATGTTCTTTCTCGTGCATTCCCACTGGTATGCCGCGGCCGTTATCACTCACCGTGATGGAATTGTCCTCATTGATGTACACTTCTATTCTGTCGCAGAACCCTGCCAGGGCCTCGTCTATCGAGTTGTCAACCACCTCATTTACAAGATGGTGTAAACCCCTTGAACTGATATCGCCGATATACATCGACGGCCGTTTACGGACAGCCTCAAGACCTTCGAGCACCTGTATGCTGTCCGCACCATAATTTTCAATACCTTGCTGTTTGAAATCTTCCATATTTTTTCGTTAATTATTTTCTAAAGAAAGCCGTTTTTGTCATTTTTTCAGCCCTTCTGACGCTTTTACCCCCATACAAGTATTCCCACACACCACAGGGGGCTAATCACCTTAAAATGTTCCGCAGGGCTGTTATTCGCAATTTGCTTTTATAAATAATGTGCAAATTTAATGATTTTTTTTTACATGGCAAAATTTATCTTTGATTGGTCGGATTTTATTCTTTTGCAATTTATTCGTATCTTTGCAAATTGATTGTGCCGCACCAAGATTGTGGTGTGCGGACTATTAACAAAAAGCGCAAGAGCCGTGTTTGAACTTCAGTCTTTAACAATACTTGAATATATTCTGGTGAGCGTTTTCGGATTGGTTCTGATATCCGAAACGTTCTTTTGGCTTCATGCCATGCTTGGCATCTGGCGCCACACGCGCAATGTCGGCAAGGGCCGCGTCCCGTTCCGTGAGGACCAGCCGCCGGTGTCTGTCATTATCTGCGCACACAACGAGGACACCAATATCCGCAACTACCTGCCGGCGATACTGGAGCAGGACTACCCTGACTTTGAAGTGATAGTGATTGACGACCGCTCGACGGACGATACGCACGATATCCTCACCATTTACTCAAAAAAATACCCCAATCTTCACATAACTTTCATACCGCTCAATGCGCGCGCTTTGAGTTCCAAAAAACTGGGATTGACGCTTGGCGTCAAGGCCGCTCAACATGAGTATCTTCTGTTTACCGACGCTGACTGCGTACCCGAAAGCACGCATTGGATTGCTAACATGGTAAGGAATTTCACCGAGGGCACCGACTTTGTGCTCGGATACGGCGCATACTTTGAGGACAAGAGCCATTTGAGCCGTCTGATAAGCTACGACACCCTAACCATTGGAATGCAGTATTTAGGATGGGCTGAACTCCACAGACCATATATGGGTGTGGGCAGAAACATGGCTTACCGCAAATCGCTGTTCCTTGCCAATAAAGGCTTTGCGGGCAGCCTCGACATACAGGCTGGAGACGACGACTTATTCGTCAACAAACTCGCAAACCACAACAACACTCGCATAGAAATCAGCAGAGAGTCCATAACGTGGTCGCCGGCAAAAAAGACACATTTGGACTGGTGGCAACAAAAGCAACGACACCTTTCTGTATCACCGCATTACCGCACCGGCAGCAAGCTTATCGCCAGTTGGGAAACATTTGCGAGGTTCCTGTTCTACACCTCTTTCCTCCTGATGCTTTATGTCAGCAAATGGCCATTCATTATGGCGGCGTTTTTCTGCATGGTCATAAAACTTCTGATACAGGAAAGCGTCATCAACCGCACTGCGCGGCAACTTGGACAACACAGGTTCGCACTATGGAACGTGTTCTACTTCGACATTGCCATTCCTGTCGCCAACCTTTTCGCTTTGCTCACTCACAGACGCAGAAAGGGCTGGTGATTTGTTCCTGATTTTTTAACACTTTACCATATATCATGTACGAAATCATTGAAAAGACCTTTTTCTCTGACAACGTTGTACGCCTTGTCGTCAGCGCCCCGGAGATAGCCCGCAGCCGCAAAGCCGGCCATTTTGTCATTGTTCGCGTGGGAGCGAGCGGCGAACGTGTCCCGCTCACCATAGCCGACGCTGATGCCTCAAAAGGGACTATAACTTTGGTAGCGCAACGCGTAGGCGTGAGCACAGCACGTTTTGCCCAACTAAACGTGGGCGACAGCCTGACAGACCTTGTTGGACCACTCGGCAAAGCCACCGACATACGACACTACGGCACCGTGGTATGCGCATGCGGAGGCGTGGGCGCGGCGCCTATGTTCCCAATCGCACAAGCTCTAAAAAAAGCTGGTAACAGGGTTATCGTGATACTCGCGGCGCGCAACAAAAGCCTTATCATGCTCGAAGATGAATTCAGGGCTGTTGCGGACGAAGTGAGCGTGATGACCGATGACGGCTCGTACGGCGAAAAGGGCTTGGTTACCGTAGGTGTGGAGAATGTCATAAACCGTGAGAAAGTTGACAAATGCTTTGCCATCGGCCCTGGCATTATGATGAAATTCACTGCACTCACGACCAAGAAATACAACATCCCGACCGACTGCAGCCTCAATACCATCATGGTTGACGGCACAGGAATGTGCGGCGCGTGCCGTGTCACTGTCGGAGGCAAGACAAGGTTTGTGTGCGTCGATGGCCCTGAATTTGACGCCCACGAAGTTGACTTCGACGAGCTGCTGATGAGACAGGGTGCCTACAAACCCGATGAAGCCAAGGCTTACGAAGAATATCTTAACAATCCCCAGAATCCCAAGCCCGCCGTTACAGCCCAAGAGACCTGCTCGGCTTGCACCGGCAGCGCACAAAACGACACACACGATGCGGAAACTGAAGACAACACCCGCACTGCAGCATGGCGCGAAGAACTCCGCAAGGCCATGAAACCTAAAGAGCGGACTGCCTTGGAACGCGTCAAAATGAACGAACTGGCACCTGAACAACGCATCAAGTCGCTAACCGACGAGGTCAACCAAGGACTTACAGAACAGCAGGCTGTGGCAGAGGCAACACGCTGCCTCGACTGCGCTAACCCAGGGTGCGTAACAGGATGCCCCGTTGGAATCGACATACCTGCGTTCGTAAAAAACATCGAGCGGGGCGAATACCTCAAAGCCGCTAAAGTCATCAAGCAGAGCTCCACCCTGCCGGCGGTTTGCGGAAGGGTTTGCCCGCAGGAAAGACAATGCGAAAGCCAGTGCATACACCTCAAGATGGGGCACAAACCTGTTGCCATAGGCTATCTGGAACGCTTTGCGGCTGACTATGAACGCGAAAGCGGAAACATCGCCGTGCCGCACACGCAACAGCCTAACGGCAAAAAAATTGCCGTGGTAGGCTCCGGACCTGCCGGACTGGCATTTGCCGGGGATATGGCAAAATGGGGATACGACGTTGAAGTTTTTGAGGCTTTGCACCAGATAGGCGGAGTGCTCAAATATGGCATCCCTGAGTATCGCTTGCCAAACAAGATTGTTGACACTGAAATCAACTTGCTTGAGCGTATGGGCGTCAAGTTCCACCGTAACATCATCATTGGCAAGACGATTAGTGTGGCAGAGCTGAAAAACGCTGGTTTCAACGGCATTTTTGTGGCTACTGGAGCCGGTCTGCCCCGCTTTATGGACATTAAGGGCGAGAACCTTATTGGCGTCATGAGCAGCAATGAATACCTCACTCGCGTCAACCTGATGAACGCCGCTTCAGACTCGTCAGACACTCCCGTGATGCACGGCAAGCGCGTGGCAGTCATCGGTGGCGGCAATACAGCTATGGATGCCGTCCGCACGGCACGCAGATTAGGCGCAGAAGCCATGATTGTTTATCGCCGCGGAACCGACGAGATGCCGGCGAGAGCAGAAGAAGTGAAGCATGCGCAGGAAGAGGGCGTTACATTCCTCACTCTGCACAACCCAATTGAGTATCACGGCGATGAGAAAGGACACGTGTCTGAAATGGTGCTTCAGGTTATGAAACTCGGAGAGCCCGACGCTTCTGGCAGGCGCAGTCCTGTGCCAGTAGAGGGCGAGACGAAAACTATCAGCGTGGATATGGTCGTGGTGGCTATAGGCGTGTCACCTAACCCCATCGTGCCGCGCAACACCGAAGGCCTTAACGTAAGCCGAAAGGGCACAATAGAGGTTGATGAACATCTTGAGAGTTCCGTGCCCATGCTTTTTGCCGGTGGCGACATCGTCCGCGGCGGAGCCACTGTGATACTGGCTATGGCCGACGGCCGAAATGCCGCTAAAGCTATGCACGAAAAACTGCAAAAGGCATGAGCGCGAAAATACGCATAGGATTCGGATACGATGTCCACCAACTTGCAGAAGGCCGCAAGCTGTGGCTGGGTGGCATTGAGATACACCACTCACGCGGGTTATTAGGACACAGCGATGCCGATGTGCTTATTCACGCTCTGTGCGACGCAATACTCGGAGCCGCTAATATGCGCGACATAGGATTCCACTTCCCTGACAACGACCCAGCCACAACAGGCATCGACAGTAAAATACTGCTGAAGAAAGTCATGGAACTGGTGCGCAATGCTGGATATGAATTTGGCAACGCTGACATAACAGTCTGCGCCGAAGAACCTAAACTCAATCCGCACATACCTGCCATGCAACAATGCCTCGCGCAAGTCATGGGAGTGCCCGAAGAGGACATCAGCATAAAAGCCACCACTACAGAAAAACTCGGATTCACTGGCAGAAAAGAGGGCATCAGCGCATACGCATCGGTGCTGCTCAGCAGATGAATACAAAACGAAAAACAAGAAAAAAAAAGCGATGAAAACGAGGATTTTTATACTTTCAGCACTATTTTGCCTACTTGCGTTAAGCGCTCACGCACAAGACACGCAACGAACCGACAGCATAAAACGCAAGCCCTTAACTTTTGAGTGGAACGCCAACGCCTATACTTTTTTTGACAACACAGAGTACCAAGGGTGTCCCTACGCCACGAGCGGCACGGTGTCAGGCATAAGGCTCTCGCCGGAGTTCGGCATCGGCTGGGGCGACGGCAAATACCGATTGATGGCAGGTCTGCACGCCCAAAAGGATTTCGGCAGCAAAGAATTCATTGATCATCTCGATTTTATCGCATATTTCGAATACCATCAGCAACACAAGCGCGTTGCACAGCATTTCATAATGGGTGCATTCCCGCGCAACGGGCATCTCGACAACTATTCGGAATTTTTCATCGACAACGAGTTTCACTATTTCCGCCCCAACATGACCGGTTTGCATTATCAGATAGACGGCAAGGTCGGTTTTGTGAACGTCTGGCTCGACTGGACAGGCTTACAGTCTAAGACCGAGCGCGAAACGTTTTTTGTTGGTGTGAGCGGTGAGGCGCGCGCCAAAGCCTTTGTGGGCGGCGGCGAGTTCTACATGTTCCACTATGCCAACACTGACCCGCCGAGCGGGGACGCGTGCGTTCACGACAACATTTTAGGCCACTTTTGGGCTGGCATAGACATGCACTACTGGGGATGGAAACATGTTAACCGACTCAGGCTTACCGCAGGACTGATGGCCGGCGTGGAGCGCAAACGCGATGACATAACGCCGACTAAAGCACCACTCGGACTGGTGCTTAACCTCGACGCCAACATCTGGCGCTTTGGCATCAACGCGCTCTACTATTACGGAGAGAAAAGATTTACCGTTGAAACCGACGATTTTGACGCAACTTATTGGGGCACAAAAACACTGCAAAGCGGCAACGTGCTTCAAGCACAAATATACTACGACCTGTTTAAGTGGGACGGCATTCAAGGCACCTTAGGATATTTGTTCAATGTTGTGGACGGGAAACTATACCACGAACAACTCCTGCAATTGAGGATCAGTCTCAACCGCCAGTCGCTCAAGCAGCTGCGCAACCACCCGAAATACTGATTGCCATCTGAACAAACCACGGCACAACTATCTCTGAAAATATGCTAAAACTACTTTTCATATTGCTGTTTGTCAATCCTGTTCTCAACGAGGATTTCTCTGACCCTGATGTGATACGCGTCGGCAGCGACTACTACATGACCGCCTCAAGTTTCAACTACGTCCCTGGTCTGCCAATCTTGCACAGCCGCGACCTACAGCACTGGAGCATCGTCAACAACGCCCTCCCCTACCGTCTTCCCGGCTCGGGCGATGAGCAAGACCTCAACACCACACAGCACGGTAACTTTGTGTGGGCCCCGTCCATACGCTACCACAAAGGGCTTTACATGATATATTACGGTGATCCGGACCGCGGTATTTTTCGCATAACCGCCAGCGACATAAAAGGGCACTGGAACGAACCTGAACTCGTGATTGAAGGCAAAGGCATGATTGACCCTTGCCCGCTTTTCACTAACGATGGGCATGCCTATCTCGTACACGCGTTAGCAGGTAGCCGCGCAGGCCTCAAGAGCGTTTTGCTACTCACAGAGCTCACAGAGGATGGCTCACGCGCCATTACGCAAAGCCGCATAATTTATGACGGGCACAAAAACAACCCGACATGCGAAGGTCCCAAAATCCACCAATTCAACGGATATTTTTACATTTTCTTCCCTGCCGGCGGCGTAGCCACAGGCTGGCAGAGCGTGGCACGCAGCAAAAGCATATACGGACCTTACGAAACGCGTGTGGTCATGCGACAAGGCAGCAGCAAAGTCAACGGACCTCACCAAGGGGCATGGGTTGACACGCCAGACGGCAAACACTGCTTCGTCCACTTCCAAGACGTTGGCGCAATGGGCAGGGTTGTCCACGTGGAGCCCATGACATGGACATCCGACAAATGGCCCATCATCGGAGCCAAGATACCCGGTGAAAACTGCGGACAGCCAACCTCTCAAGCCGCAAGTTCGTCAGAAATCGTGCGCAACAGGCTGACGCAAACCGATGCGCCGTACAAATGGAACGAATGGCAATGGAATTACAACATAGACATGCGTGCCGGTTTTGTCAACGGCGACACGCTACGCCTGTTCTCCATGCCCTACAGCGACAAAAACCTATGGCAGTCACGCCACCTTTTCACGCGCCGCATAAGCGGCTCAACCAGTAAAGAACCCTTTGCCGAATACACGTTTGACCTCAACCTCAGCCCCGACAGCCGCTACAATGGCGAACGCGGCGGATGTCTTGTGTTCGGGAAGTCATACGCCGGAATTGTCGTTGAAAACAATGGTTCCAACCTTTTGCTCAAATATGTGGAATGTGAGAATGCCGACAAGGGCACCGAGGAGCGCGCAACAAGCCTCGGCACCGTCCAGCCAAATCATAATGTGCGCGTACGCGTGAAAATTTATGACGGCTCACCATCAGCCGGCAACACCGACCGAAACGTTACTGCGGTGTTTTACTACAGCACCAATCAGGGCACATTTTGGCAGCAGGCGAACACAAAACCATTCCGCGTGAGGGAAGGCGTGTGGACCGGCGCAAGGATAGCACTATTCTGCACCCGCCCCGACAAACAAACCAACGACAGCGGCTGGCTAACCGTCAAACCAGTTAAATAAAAAATTAAAATATCCCAAATCGGTCATAAGTCATTAGAACGATTTGGGATTATTGCTGTCCGCTAAAATTGCTATCTTTGCACATGTTACTAAGGTTTTATGGTAAAAACAAAGGTAACAAAAAAGGCTGAAACCCAAGAGAGGGATTCAGCCTAATTTTATAGCGAGAAAAAAAGTTTTACCGGACAGCAAAAATTAGAAAAAAATGTGTAACTTTGCGGAGTTATCACATAATTTGACATCCACGATTTCACACA
Organism: Paludibacteraceae bacterium; assembly: GCA_017454915.1. Classification (GTDB taxonomy): domain Bacteria; phylum Bacteroidota; class Bacteroidia; order Bacteroidales; family Paludibacteraceae; genus UBA3747. The sequence goes on along the minus strand of JAFTCC010000033.1, from coordinate 1,905 downwards.
TGCCAGAGTTTTCTCCGTTACGGGCAAACTTGTAGCAAAAGACTATTCAGCAGCCAAACTGCCGACGGGTATTTACCTGCTACGCACCGTAACGGCATCAAAGAAAATCATAATATTTTAACAAACGCTTCTAAACATTGAAAACATTATGAAAAAGTTATCATTTCTACTCATTTGTGCGTCGTTGCTGACCTTTTTCAGCTGCAAAGGAAACGACAAAGATGATCCTGGCGCAGACTTCTCGATTAGTGTTACTCCTTCAGAGTTTGACATCGAACTCGCTGGAGGCAGTTACAACGTGAAAATTATCTCTGAAGGGGATTGGAAAGCTAAAGCCGACAAAGAATGGGTTACTATTAACCCGACTTCAGGTAAAGGCTCTGCTACAGTGAAAATCACTGTAGAATCAGGTGACCCTGACGAGGCTATCGTTGAGTTCAGTTGCGGAAAGAACACTGCTAAACTCAAGATAATCCGCAAAGAGATTGAGGAACCATCAGGCGACCCGACTGATGACCCGACTGATGACCCGACTGACGATCCTACGGTTGACCCAAGCACCGAGGACGACCTAAGCGAAGCAGAAGCCCTCCTCAACAACAAATACTTCTGGGGAAGCAGCGCTGAACTTGGCGAAGGTGGAAGCTTCGAGTTCTATTTCCAAGATAGCCACAAGGTTACCATCTCCTCAGAGAACGAAGTGCCTTGGACTATTGACTGGAAAATAGACAAAGACCGCAAAATCACATTCACCAAATCTTCGTCAGACCCCAACAACCTCTACGGAGTGTTTGCGGGCTCGATTAATTACGTCGGTAAAGAACTTATCATTCAAGGAACAGATGCTGAAGGCGATAGATTTGAGTTGAAACTCAATCGTGCAAACACAGATCATGGTAGCATTGTTACTGGAGACTTGAGAGGTTCAAGGAAAACCGCTAAGGGGGCATGGAATAACGCCGACGAGTCTGACATGTCTATCGACATCATTTCAGCAAACACTGGTTATATCCAACACGCTGGCGAGTGTCCATATCGCTTCTCATTCGATTTGAAGGACATATTCCTGCAACAAATTGATGAGAACCAGTGGAACTGCGAAGCATCAGCAACTAACGCTAACGAAAAACTTTCAGGAAGCGGAGTTTACAATAGCTTCAAAAACTACACTAATGAAGGGTGGTACGGCAAAATCTTAGGCATGAACATCTCTGTTGATGGCAGCAAAATCGTAGTTAAGTTCAGTAACACGAGTATTGGCAGAAATGGCGTAGTGACGTTCAACAAATAATTTACCGCAACACCGCTAAGGTTTTCATTACCGAGGCGGAAAACTGAGGTAAACGCAATGCTTGTAGGCATTTAGCATAAGTAAAACTGTCTGGCAATTGTCAGACAGTTTTACTTATGCAGAGACTTGAAGTTCAGTTATTCGCAATCCGTTATTTTGGGAAGCATGGCAAAAGAAGCCTGCAACTCTTCGTCGGTGGGTATGTAGTCTGTCATGTCGTGGTCGTTGAAGTGCTGATATGCCACGAGGTCGAAGTATCCTGTCCCTGTCAGTCCGAAGAGTATGTTTTTCTCCTCACCGGTCTCACGGCACCGTATAGCCTCGTCAATGGCAACTTTGATGGCATGACTGCTTTCGGGCGCGGGCAGTATGCCTTCTACTTTCGCGAAATACTCTGCTGCTTCGAACACGCTGGTCTGCTCGACGGCTCGCGCCTCAATAAGTCCTTGGTCGTACAGTTCTGACAGGGTGTGGCTCATCGCAAACCTGCTCATCACTGTCATCTCACGGAGCATAAAACGCAACTGCGCCTTCTCTCAGGTGGTGACAATGGTGCGGCTGACGCTCATGTACTACATTGACTTCATCAGTTTCATGGAGAATCCAGACAGGAC
>JAFTCC010000032.1 GCA_017454915.1 Paludibacteraceae bacterium | reverse complement strand
GACATATCAACGATATGGGGCATACAGGATGTTGTTTTTTGTGCCGCCACTTCGTGGCTTGGGAGGGTGGGCGCGTGAATGTCCGTGGGTTGCGCTGCGCTACACCCACGGCTAAATTTGCGCCGCCACTACGTGGCTACGATACGAAGCCAGCATTTCAAAAAATGTCAAAGAACCGGAAAGTCGGTAATGAGGAAACCCCGAAAAGCGGAAAGTCTGCGAAGCGACAAGTCTGCGATACGGGAAACCCCGAAAAGCGGAAAGTCAGCGGAGCGTATCACGGGTTAGCAACTCCTTTGCGGTGATTTTGGCGGCTTCGGTGGGCGGTGAGCCGGATAGCATGACGGCGAGTTGTTCAATGCGCTCCCCGTCGGCAACGGTTTTTATGAATGTCTGCGTAGCATTGTCGGTGTCCTGCTTATAGACCACGAGGTGTTTGCCCGCTTTGGCAGCAATCTGTGGCAGATGCGTGATGACGATGACCTGCATATTGTCCGCCATACGTTTCATGATGCACCCTACCCTGTCAGCCGTATTGCCTGAAATTCCGGTGTCTATTTCGTCGAATATAACCGTTGGCAGCGACTTTCTTCGAGCCATCATGTCTTTGACACATAACATCAGTCGCGAGATCTCTCCTCCCGATGCGATGTCCGCCACAGGACGCGGCTGCTGATTGAGATTCGCCGAAAACAGGAGTGTGACCTCATCATGCCCCGATTGCAGGAAAGTTTCCGCAGCAGACAGTTGGACAGCGACTTTGGGGTGCGGTATAGCCAGTTGAGCCAACGCTTCAACGAGCTGCTGTTCGATAACCGGGGCGGCGTTTTTTCTCGTTGCTGAAAGGCGTTCGGCATCATTTTCAAGCGTTTTTCGAGCTTCTGCTACCTGAGCCTCGAGCCTTTCTATTTCCTCGTCAGCATTGTCTATCTCCTGCAACTGCCGCTCCAGTTGCTCACGTAATTCAATAAGTTGCCCTTCGGTAGCAGCCCCATGTTTTTTCATCAGCGAGTTGATTGTGTCAATGCGTTGCGTAACAAACTCAAGCCTCGCAGGGTCGATGTCAGTATTTTCGCTTATGCTCTCTACTTCAGACCTGATGTCGTCCAGTTCCACTATGACGCTGTGCGCTCTTTGCGCGAGTTCATCAGCAGCGTTGACAAAGTGCGCAAGTTTTTTCATTTCATGCTCAGCAGCCTTCAGTCTTATCATCACCCCGGCCTCGTCGTCATCGAACAGAGAGCATATATTCTGTGCAGATATTTTTATTTCCTCGGAGTGCTGTAGCCGCTTACATTCCTCTTCAAGTTCAGCCAGTTCGCCGTCTTGCAGTTTTGCATCCTCAAGCTGTGCGTGCTGAAATTCCATATAGTCGCGTTCATTGGCTTTTTTTGCCACCCTTTCTTTGAGCTGCTTAAGCTGTTTAGAGAAGTCTGTCCACTGGGCAAACGCATGGCTGTAGGCGTCCCTCTCGGCGGCATTATTAGCCATAAGGTCAACAAAATGCAACTGAAAGGCATTATCTCGCAGCAGCAGGTTGCCGTGTTGCGAATGTATGTCAATAAGCCGTTCTGCGAGTTGTTTGAGTACTGCGAGTTGAACCGGGCTGTCGTTAATGAACGCCCTTGACTTACCGTTGGCAGTTACTTCGCGCCGCAAGATGCAATGCGTGCTGTCATCATTGTCAATGTCATTTTCATCGAAGAAACCGCCGATGTCATATTCAGCAATGTCAAACTCTGCTTCGACAATGCATTTCTGTTGTCCTTGCGCCACAGAATGAGCGTCAGCCCGTGCTCCCATAACCAGAGCCAGGGCGCCAAGGATAATGGATTTGCCGGCACCCGTTTCGCCTGTCATGACATTAAAGCCCTTCTGGAAGTCAATCTGCTGATGCGAGATGAGGGCGTAGTTTTGTATGGAAAGACGAGAGAGCATTAGTTGAGGAGTTGAGAAGAGAAGAGGTTATTCATTCTTTTTTCCGTGGCTGCGATCAACCACATGGCGTCCGAATTTGGTTTGCACAAGGAGGTTGAACAGGAATGGTTCGACGCAATACGTGAGCAGCAACGTTGACATCATTCCCACAAGCGCGGCGATACCGATACTGCTGATAGCGGGATGCACAGCAAACAGCAGACTTGCCATACAAATAATCAACACTATAGCGCTAAGCAGAATCGCTGTCTTGTGATAGAGCAAGATACGGTTGTCCTTTCCAGCGTCAGCGGCCAGAAGTCCGTCCATGATAAATATGCTGTAGTCCACACCGATACCGAAGATGAAGCTCGAAACGATAATGTTGATAAGATTGAACGGAATGTGGAACACCGCCATAACGCCGAGCACGATATACCAGCTCAATCCCATAGGTATGAATGCTATGAGCGAGAGGAACAGGGTGCGTAGCGAGAGGAGAAGCACTATGAACACGAAAATACTACTAATCCCGAGAATACGGTTGAAATCGGATTGCATGAGTGCCACCATGCTGCCAGTGTAATAGAACGGGTCCACGACCGTAGTGTGCGGTTGTTGCGCCAAGATATCGTTGACGGTGTTGATATTAGCGCTGCGCATCTCAACGTTGGTGAACACGAGATACTGTCCGTTAGTGTGCTCAACTATATTGCTTATAAGTCCTTGTGGCAGGACATCAGCATCGAAAATATTGTCAGGCACAAAATCTTTGTCAAGCAGTTCGAAGAAAGGTTCGAAAGCGTCCTCTGACCAGCCTGCTTTGATGCCTTCCGCCCTCACAAGGCTCTTTATTTCATTCTTTTTTTCTTCGTTGAAGTATTCATTCCAGTGTTTAATTCGTTTATTCTGCTCGTCCGTGCTGACCAGCAGCATGCCTGTTTTGCTGTAGTTGTGTATCACGCCCGCCTCTCTCAAGCTCTCAAGCACATCGGCAAGTGCCTGATTATGGTTGATAGCCCCGTCGAGTGTGCTGCTGCTCACAGCATAGTACTGCGAACGGTATCCGTTCTGCGTTTTCTGCGTATAGAGGTCAGCCGACTTCTGCACGTTAGGCAGGATGTAGTTGATGTTCTTCAAGTTATTGTCAAACTTGACGTTTCCGCTATAAAATACGGAGCAGACAGCGATAATGGCAAGTAGCACAAGAAGCCAGTTCTGCCTATCGTATTGGAAAGAGTTGACTCGTTCAACGACACGCAATGCCTTTTCGTTTTTACGGTTATTATCAGGTCGGAAGAAATGCGGCATAAACACGAGGCAAGCGAACGTGGTTCCAGCCACAGCAAGTAGCGCAAACAGTCCGAAATCTTTGAGTAGAGAAGATTGAGTGAGCAGCAGTCCTGCAAAAGCGCCAATAGTTGTGAGGCTGCCCATAAGCAGAGGTTTCAGTTGTTCTCTGATGACCTGTTCGGGGTCCGAGACATACTTGTAATGTGTCAGCACATGTAGGCAATAGCTAAGCGCCACTCCCAGCACAATCGCTCCCAATCCGAGCGCCATAAGTGACATTGAGCCTTTGACCAGAAATATGCCGCTCAAGGCAAACAGAGCTCCCCACGCGACTGGCAGCAAGAGCATAGGCAGTGTGCTCCAGTTGCGGAAAATAAGCATGATAAGCACGCAAATGATAATGAGCGAAATTCCCATGGTAAGCCCCAAGTCGCTTTTTATCCTGCGAGAGTTGTTTGCACTGTTGACAGGCGCGCCATGGAAGAGCACCTCAACCTGCGGTATTTGAGCCTGCACAGAGTCTACAGCCGCCTCCAGTTTGTTGACCAGCCTTGTCCCCGCGCCTGAATCCATGCTTTTGAATTGCGGGTTGATGAATGCAAGGCACACGGTAGAATCGGGAGTAAACAAGTATCCATCAATCATTTTGAATGCACCTGCCGTGTTGCGAATATCCCCACCGATTAGAGCGGTCCGCATGCCAAGCGGGTCTGTAGTTGCCATTTCGACAGGCAGCGTTCCGTCGTTAACGAGTTGGAGATTTTCGCGCATACACTTGGCGACATATTTACGTCTGAAAAGCGTATCCATGCCGACATACATATCCTCATCGACAAAACTCGGCACATGCTCCACGACGAAGTCTATGGCACTTAGCATGTCTGTTTCGTCCACCATGTACAGCACCTCATGGTCGAAATCATTGTCAACGCTATCGAGGGCAACGGCGTTTTCGATGAACAGGTCCATGGCGTCCATCAGTGTGGCATAGTCGTCTTTGTCATCAGCCTGCGCGAAATGAACCTGCACAAATATTTTGTCCTTAACCTTAAGGTCGGAGAACGCCAAACCGGCAGACTGGGCATAGTCATCGGACACCGGCAGCAGTTTAGAGATGTCCTCTTCAAACTTCACCTGCGAAGCCAATCCCGCAAACAAAGCCGTAGAGATGATAAGCACACACCAGAAAACGGCAGGACGCTTTTTGAAATATCTGTAAACGGAAAGCATGAAACTATTTAACTATTTTAATTATTTAATTATTGTAGGAATTTGTTAGAGGCTCCCTAAAAGACGGTGGCGATACTATTATCTTGCAAGGTAAACCCTACTGTCGATGCCGTAAACCAACGTTCCCTTAAAGTCGATGTACGACGTGCCGTCGGCGGTGACGTTAGCCGTGAGAGTCGCCATGTTCTGCTCTATTTGGCCTTTGGCAGACTGCACCGTCACAGGTTCTGATGGCGTCAATTTGACAGTTATGGTGAGTCTCGGCGTTTTTTGCGGCGTGATGACCCCCATCAGCCGGTACTGCTTGACCTCGACAAGGTCAGTACTTTGACCGATTGCAGCTTCGGCGCATTCCTTAAGCATTTGCATGTTGCACACCCCCGGCGAAACAGGATTGCCAGGGAAGTGGCCTTGATAAACAGGATGGTCGGAAAGCATCTGTACAGAAAAGACATGCTGTCCGTCAGTTTCGCTATGACTAATTATTCTGAAATAAGAATCTAAGAGTTTCATTTTAATATCTTCTACGTCATAAATCTTGCAGACAAGCCGCTAAGGCTTGCCCACATGATTCATGAATGTGAATGGTAAGCAGAGTCGGACGAGCCTGCATTAATTTCCGTCTCAAAGCAGCAGATTTAGAACAGGAACGAGAGTGCTACGTAAACAGGCTTATTCCATTTAAAGGTATCGCCAAGCATGTCTTTCTTTTTCACCAGCCCGAATTCGGTACCTGCATCGACGCGAACACATTTATATTGTATGCCACCACCGACACCCCAGAGGCAGTTGAAACCGTCCCACTTATCATCGGCATCCTTGTAGTAGTCGTCAAGGGTTTCGCCGTGTATGCGAGTGAGTTGGCAAACTTCAAAGTCGAATACCGGACCTGTGTAAATCAGTATCTGGAAATCTTTAGCCACCTCCATGCGGAACGAGGGCTGCAGAGGCACTGAAAGAGCGAAATCGTGGAGATACATGTCAAACTCTTCATTATGCCACATTTCATCATTTTCAATACGCGTGGTTTTAGCATAGCAGTATTCGACATTCAAACCTGTGCGGAAGCCAAGACCGTATTTGAAAGTGGGGTTAGCGACAAAGCCCACGCGCAGGCCGTGACTGAACTTGTTTTCCTTACCTGTGAGGAACGCGTACTTGTTGCCGTCATATTTGTACTGCTTCGTAATCCACGCGAAGGTAAAACCGAAGTCGCGTTTTTCTGTCGGCTCGAAACGCCACGAAGAATCTTGGGCACAAACAGTCATGGTAACAAAAGCCATAAAAGATAATGTTAAAAATAGTTTTTTCATACTCGGTTATAATTTAGTTGGTTAATATTTTGCTTAACTTGTATCATTGTTTACTTCGGTTCCATGATGACCTGTAGGACGTTGCCTCCGTCGAGCAATTGGCGCGCCATATCGCGGACATCCTGTTCGTTGACGAGTTCGATAACCGGCAGGTAGAACTTGAGATAGTTATCGTCCTCCAAATAGTGGCGATAGAGAATAGTGTTTAGCCAGAACTTGTTTTTCTCAATGTTCTGCTCATAATCTTTCCTCAGGTTCTGTTTTGATTTTTCGAGTTCTTCGGCGATAGGCGCTCCGTTAGCCACCCTCTCAAGTTCTTCGTGAATGATGGCAAGCAGTTTGTCCTCAAGTTTGGGGTCGGTGTCAAACTGCATATAAAGTTCGCCGAGTTCGTAGTTTTTGTCAAGCCCTCCATAGACTCCCACTCCATACGATCCTCCTTCGCGTTCTCGAATGCTCTCAAGGTACATGGCATCGAGGCAGTCGCTAAGCAGGCGTAGTGTGATTCTGTTGCGTATTTCATACCTCATAGGCAGCGAGTAAACCACCACGTTTGATGCCGTGCGTGTTGACATTTGCATGTTGAAGCGGTTTGTTACATTTCCCTGCGGCAGTCTGTCAGAGCGCTTAACAAATTGTTCCGGCTGTGCGTTGACGTCAGTTTTGAGGCTTCCAATCCACTGGTTGATGAGCGTTAGAGTAGCTGGGTCAGCTTTGATGTTGCCCACGAAGAAGAAAGTGAAATCCCTGGGATTGGCGAAACGTTGCTTGTAGATTTCAAGCGCGCGCTGCTGGTCAATTTTCTCAATCGTTTCATTGTTGAGCAACGTTACGCGAGGGCTGTTGCTTCCCATGCAGTAGTGAACGCTGTCGGAGAACACAGCTTTGGGGTTAGCCGCTTTGTTAGCCACAGAGGAGCGCAACATTCCCATTAAGGCTTCGAACGCCTCGTCGTCTTGGCGCGGAGCGGTGAAGTAGAGGTAAGTGAGTTGCAGCAGTGTTTCAAAGTCTTTCACAGACGAAGAACCCTTTATTTCCTCACTGCCCTTGTCGATAGACGACTCGATACTAACCGTTTTGCCTGACAGTAATTTGGTGAGCTGCGTGGCACTATGCTGCCCTACTCCGTTTGTTTCGATAATGGTGGGCGCAAGGTATGCGTTGAGCACATCATCGTCTTCAACCATTGAAAGTCCACCGACGCTATAAGCCCTGAACAGTATTTCGTCATCGCTGAAGTCGGTGTTCTTGATAACCACCTTGATGCCGTTCCGCAGCGTTATTTCGGTGGTTTTAACATCAAGGTTATTGTGAATGTCCTTTTTCGGTCTGATTTTTTTGCCAGCTTTGGGAGTTTTTTCAACGAGCGGCATATCCAGAGTTTCGTTCACTGGCGCTTCAATCTGCAAATCCTTCATAGCCAGAAGCGCGGTGTGAATTTCCTCCTCGTTAGGTAATTCGTCTTTTTGTTTGCCCATGACACACACGATGCGGTTTTCGTCAGTCAAGAGCGGCGCAATCATTTCGTTCAGACCTGATAGCGGCATTTGTGCGAAGACCATTTTTGCGATTTCGAGTTCTTGGTCCTCACCCAAAACCGGGCTTCCGTCAAGGAAGTGCCGAATATACTGTTCTGTCAGCCGTCTGTTCTGCTGTTTATTGCGTTCGTTAAAGGCATTTTCGAGGTCATTAAGTATTTCGAGTTTAGCGCGATCGAACTCGCTTTGTGTGATTCCATACCTCCTAAGTTTTTCAATCTCGGTTAGCATCAAGTTCAGGGCTTCTTTCTCTTTGCCCGTTTTGACTCGCACCATGAAAGCAAACTCGTCGTCGAGCTTTGTCGCGCGATATTCATATCCGCCTTCACCAGCCACAATCGGGCAGTCAGCTTTTCTGGTGAGTTCGTCAAACCGGTATGATACTACCGTTTCAATGATGTCAAGCGGGAGCGTGAGCACATATCCCATTTTTGACTGCAGTATGTCGTGGGGTGTTGCATCATGCAGACACTCAAACGTGATGATTGTGTGTGTAGCTTCAGGGTCGGCGACCACTACCACCCGCGGGTCGGCATTGCGACCATAGCTATATAGCGGGCGCACTCCACGGTTTGCACGTTCTGGAATGTCCTTCCAAAGGCTCTTGATTTTAGCCTCAACATAATCGACATCCACATCACCGACAACGATGATACCCTGCAAGTCTGGTCCATACCATTTCTTATAATATGCGCGTAGGGTGTCGTATGGGAAATTGTTGATGATAGCCGTATCTCCAATCACGTCGCGTTTGGCATATTGGCTGCCGGGATATTTCAGTTTATTGCTTTCCCTCCAGAGCCGTCTCATGGCGTTGGAGCCTGTTCTCCATTCCTCACGGATTACGCCCCTCTCGGCATCTATTTCCTCTCCGATAAGGCTGATGGCGCCTGACCAGTCGTGCATGACGAGCAAAGCGCTGTCAACCACGCCTGTGCGCACGGTAGGCACATTAGATAGGCGGTAAACAGTTTCGTCAATGGAGGTGTAAGCATTGATGTCGCCTCCAAAACTCAGTCCTTGTGACTTAAAATATTCAATGATACCTTTGCCATCGAAATGTTGAGTGCCATTGAATGCCATGTGCTCAAGAAAATGCGCGAGTCCGTTTTGGCTGTCCTCTTCGAGCACAGCGCCAACCTTCTGCGCGATATGGAACTCTGCGCGGTTCTTAGGTTGTTCGTTGTGGCGAATGTAATACGTCAGACCGTTGTCAAGCACACCGTAGCGCACGTTACTGTCAAGTTCGGGATTGAGCAGCGGATGTTCTTGAGTCTGAATTTGCGGCCGTTCTTGTGCTGAAATGCACAGCGACATTAAAAGGAGCGATAAAGCAATTAGTTTTTTCATCTTTGTTTATTTTCGTTTAATTATTTTCGTATTGAAAAACAGATGCGACATTAGTGCTGTTGTTCGTAGCGTTCTACGGCGTCTCTCCATTCGTCGGAGATGCGCTGTGTTGTTTTTGTTTCAAAGTCGAAGCCAACCATAACGACTTTACAAGTTGACTTTACGATTCCCGTTGTTCGGTCGATAAGTTGCTGATAGAGCGTGAAGCTCTTGTTTCCAACATGGTCAATACGAGTCTGCACAGCAAGGTCGTCGTTGAGGAAAACCGGTTCGATGTAGTCCGTTTCGAGATGCGCCACTACAACCCCAGTGTTCTGCGGGTCAATCTTACGTCCGAATAGCGCTTCGAAATAAGCAATTTTCCCGAGGTCGTAGAACGCCATGTAAGTGCCGTTGTTGACGTGCCCGAGCGCGTCAGTGTCGTTGAACCTTAATTGTATTGGCAGTGTGTGCACTTTTTTGAGAAGGTTAGAAGTTGAGAAGTTAAGAAGGGGAGGCAATAGATTTGATAACGTTTAGGGACACAAGGTCATGTCCGTCCATTCTTATACCTGCTCTTCAGAAACATTTTGCTCATTTGCCTCGATGATTTCATCTTGGCGCGATTTCCATGGACGTTCGCCAAATATCTTGACGAGGTCATCAGCATAGATAACTTCTCTGTCTATTAGCAGTTGGGCGAGTTGGTGATGTCCATCGGCATGTTCTGCCAGTATCTGCTTAGCCCTGGCAAATTCTTTGGCTATTATCGCCTGAACCTCCTCGTCAATTATCTCAGCCGTTTTTTCGGAATACGGTTTTGAGAAGTTGTAGTCGGATTGTCCCGTTGAGTCGTAGTAGCTCATATTGGGCAGTTTCCCGCTCATTCCGAAGAACGCCACCATTGAGTAAGCTCGTTTTGTTACTCTCTCAAGGTCGTTAAGTGCTCCTGTCGAAGTTTGGTTGAGGAATAGTTCTTCAGCCGCGCGTCCTCCGAGTGTGGCGCACATCTCGTCAAGTATGTGCTCACGGTTTGTCAGTTGTCTTTCTTCCGGCAGGTACCATGCCGCCCCGAGAGCCTCACCTCGTGGCACGATAGTAACTTTAACGAGCGGGTTAGCGTATTGCAGGAACCAACTGATGGTGGCGTGCCCTGCTTCGTGGAATGCTATGCCCCGTTTTTCTTCGGCGGTTATGATTTTGGTCTTACGTTCCAGTCCTCCTACAATTCGGTCCACAGCGTCCATGAAATCTTTTTTACCGATAGCCGGTCTGTCGTTTCGAGCCGCAATCAGCGCTGCCTCGTTACAAACGTTAGCGATGTCAGCTCCTGAGAAGCCAGGTGTCTGTTTGGCAAGGAACTCAAGGTCAACCGTGTCATCCATTTTTAGTTTTTTAGTGTGCACCTTGAATATGTCTTGCCTCTCGGTGATGTCAGGCAGTTCGACATGGATTTGCCTATCAAAGCGTCCCGCTCGGAGCAGAGCCTTGTCGAGGATTTCCGCTCTGTTGGTTGCTGCAAGGATAATTACGCCGGAATTGGATCCGAATCCGTCCATTTCAGTGAGGAGTTGGTTAAGTGTGCTTTCCCTTTCGTCATTTCCTCCTGTCACGAGACTTTTTCCTCGCGCTCTTCCCACGGCGTCAATCTCATCTATGAACACTATGCACGGTGCTTTTTCTTTCGCCTGTCTGAACAGGTCTCTCACTCGACTTGCTCCTACGCCGACGAACATTTCCACAAAGTCGGAGCCCGACATAGAGAAGAACGGCACGTCAGCCTCGCCTGCGACAGCTTTTGCCAGTAAGGTTTTACCGGTTCCCGGAGGGCCAACGAGCAATGCTCCTTTGGGTATCTTGCCTCCCAACACAGTGTACTTGTTAGGATTTTTCAAGAAGCTCACAATTTCTTCCACTTCCTCTTTGGCGCCTTGCAGTCCAGCCACGTCTTTGAATGTAACCTTGTCTTCAGCGTTTTCTTTGTCAAACAGTTTTGCTTTAGACTTGCCAACGCCAAAAATGCCACCGCCGTCTCCGCCACCAACCATGCGGCGGTTGATGTAGAAGATGAAAAAGAGGAAGAGCATGAAAGGCAAGACATTGACGAGGAACAAGTAGCCGTAGTTGCTTGTTTCTTTATATTCCACCTTACCCTTAAACTGTTTTTCCGTGAGGAATTTCGACACTTCCTCAACCGACGGTGCCAGCACTTCGATCTGCCGTTTTCCCGCCTTAGCCACGTCCTCTCCGAGCAGCGTTACCGCAGATGAGTCATTGAGGGTGATTTGCAGTGTTTTGTCGGACATCACTACAATCTTATCGACTTGTCCGTCCGTTACCATCTGTTGGAAGTCGCTGTATGCGAAATCCTGCTTTGGCATGACAAAAGACGTCTTGTCGTTTGCGAAATACGCTATGAGCAAGAAAGCGAGTACAACCATATAAATCCACGAGACGTTGAATTTAGGTCCCTTGTTGGGTTTGTTAGGTTTTCGCGAGTTTTCGTTAGGTTTGTATGTCTGATTCATCAGGTTATTTACTATTTATATTTGACAATTTGATTTAATATTCGTCGGGGATTTCTGTTATTTTAGCGTCTTCCCATAGGTGCTCGATGTCGTAGAAGTCCCTTTGTTCGCGTTGGAAGATATGCACGATTATGTGACCATAGTCCATCGCCACCCATTGTGCGTTGTCAAGTCCGTCAACCGCAAACGGTTTTGCGTCAGCGTGTGTTCTGACGTATTCGCGCACCGAGCGTTCTAACGAGCCAACCTGTATGTTGCTGTCGCCCTGACAGATGACGAAATACTCGCACGGCGCATCTTCCAGTTTAGTCATGTCAACCACTGCGATGCGGTGTCCTTTGAGTTCTTGCATTCCTTCAACGATAGATTTTACGATTTTATCCATATTTTAATATTTATTATATAGTTTATTCCGCCACGACGCCTTTAAGGGTTGCGGCAGTGGCTTCGTTAATAGTTATTTTAACACGTTGTCCGATGTGATGCTCTCCTTGCGGGAACACTACGACTTTGTTTTGCGAGCTTCGTCCGAATAGTTCCTCTTTGCTGCGTTTAGAGAAGCCCTCTACGAGCACTTCGACTGTTTTCCCTATATCATTTTGATGGCTCACGAGCGACAACTCGTTTTGCAGAGCTATGATTTCGTTGAGTCTTCTGATTTTCACCTCTTCGGGCACGTTGTCAGGCAGGTGTTTGCTGGCAAACGTTCCGGGGCGTTCGGAGTATCGGAACATGAACGCCATGTCGAACTTAGCTTCGCGCATCAGGCTCAAAGTCTGCTGGTGGTCCTCTTCAGTTTCTCCGCTGAACCCGCAGAACACGTCCGTTCCGATGCTTGCGTCGGGTATTATGCGGCGTATAGCGGCAATTCGGTCAAGATACCACTCTCGAGTATATTTGCGGTTCATCGCCTTGAGCACATTGTTGCTTCCGCTCTGCACCGGCAGGTGAATGAACCGGCAGATATTCTGGTGTTCCGCGATGACCTCAAGTGTGCGGTCCGACATATCTTTGGGGTGGCTTGTAGTAAACCTGACCCACATATCCGGAGCCGCCTCCGCCACAATTGCGAGTAGTTGCGGGAAATCGACAACCGCCCCGTTGTTCTCATAGTGGTATGAATTTACATTTTGTCCGAGCAGCGTCACCTCCTTATATCCTTTTTGCCTCAAGTCCGCCAATTCGGCAAGAATGCTGTCCACGTCACGGCTACGCTCCCGGCCGCGTGTGTAAGGCACTATGCAGTATGAGCAGAAGTTGTTGCAGCCGCGCATAATGCTTATGAAGCCAGAGATTGGGGCACCTATGCGCACAGGGATGATGTCGCGATAGGTTTCGGTGGTTGAGAGCTGGAGATTCACGGCCTTGTGCCCTGCGAGCGCACTGCTCACGAGATGTGGCAGGTCGAGATAAGCGTCAGGACCGGCAAGGAAATCCACCCCTATTTCATGCATCAGTTCCTCTTTCCCACGCTCCGCCATGCACCCTATCAGACCGATGACAAGTTTTTGCCCTTTCTTCTGAAGCGAATGGAAAAACTTTATCCGCTCCCTGACTTTGTTTTCTGCGTTTTCGCGTACCGAGCACGTGTTGACGACAATCACTTCAGCAGACGTCATTTCGTCAGTGAGTTCGTATCCGGCAGTACTGAGAATAGACGCCACCACTTCGCTGTCTGCAACATTCATTTGACAGCCGTATGTTTCGATAAATACCTTGTTCGCCATAGAAATGCAAAGATACGAAAAAACAAGGGAAATACAAAAGGAAAACGTTTTTTTCTTTCTGCCAATGGAGTTTTGAATAGTTTAGAGATAGAAAGCCAAATTATTTGCGAATGTGACGACAAAGTATAGTAATTGAATGGACGGAATAAGTGTGTCAGATGCGCATCAGAAGTGTTGCGGGACGTGTCTCTTTTTGTCGTGTTGACTTTTTAATTCACGAATGACGCGAATTTAACGACTTGGGTTGGTGGGTGATTGGTGGGTTTTGGTTCACGAATTAAACAAATACTTTTTTCTCCGTAAAGTCATTTAAGTCCCTCTATAATCTTTTACTAATTTAACGAATTGGGCGAAGATATGTGTGGAGAGCGGGATTGCTACTTGCGTCTAATGTCATCTATTATTAGTGCTGTGAGTGTAAGTCCGAAAGTTGCTGTGACCTGCATGAGCGAGCCGTTAGGCGCTTTTGCGCTGCCTTGTTGGGATTGTTGAGCCGGCGCTGGGGTTTCGTCGCTATATACGCACAAGAATTTCCGCCTTGGCATACTCTTCGATTTTTTGAAACGCTGCCTTAACGCCCTCGCCAAAGGGCATCCTTTGACCTTCCAGAACTCCGTTACATTGACCTTACGCGGGTCGAAACGTCTTGCGGCGCCCATCGACGAGAACAATGTAGCGTCAGTCAGCAAAGCATTGCAGATGAGCAAGGCCTTGCATTCGAGGCTGTCGATAGCGTCAATGATGTAGTCGTAAGCGTCAAGGTCAAATTTGTGTGCTGTGTCGGCATCATAGCGCTGCCGCACAGCCTTGATGTCGGCGTCGGGGTTTATTTCTATCAGCCGCTTGCGCATTGATTCTATTTTGGGCATTCCGACGGTTGCAGGCGTTGCCATAACTTGACGGTTGACGTTAGACTCCGCGACATCGTCAAAATCGACTATAGTGATATGTCCTACCCCAGTGCGCACTAGGCTTTCGGCACACCAGCCACCGACGCCACCGACGCCAAAAATTATAACGCGCAAATCATGAAGCCTTTTCATCCGGTCTGCGCCAAGCAATAGTTCTGCCCGCTCAAAATATCCCATAACATTAAGTCCGAATAACCGATTCGGAATAAGATTTTTCTGTGACAAAGTTACGGATTATTTTTCACTGCACAAATTTAACGAAACCTTTACGGAAGCTCGGAGGCAACAATAAATATGAATGTTTAGATATTTTTCTACGGAGATAATGGAAGTCGGGAGTGGAAGGTAAGACTAATACTGATGTAACGAAATGACTACGGAGCTGGGGAGGCAAGGAGATATTCGTGGTGCCATGAATAAACACCGCCGCCATCATCAAACAGCGATAGCGGCGGCAAAAAAAACTCCCCAATGCGTGCGCACATAGGAGAGTTCTTGTAAAAGGGTGATGTTAAAAATGCATTACGAAGCCTAACCCTTGATTTGAGGGTTCAAATTCCAGCGTAGAAGAATAACCAAAATTCCTGTTATAGATATTGATGGCATTACGTCTGTGCTGACCAGATGACGCCCAACAAATTATACCAGACAAAAGACATACTCCACCAAGTCCATAAAAAGCTGCGCCATATCCAGGAGAGGCAACAACATTTAATACAATGCCGGGGACAACAGCAATTGCTCCTCCTGTTACAAGTCCTATGCCTGTGCCCTTCAGAACCTGGTGCTTATATTCTTCTTCATAAGCGCCAGGTACAGTTTTCAGGACTTCGGGCAACGACGTATTCCCTAATAATTGGTCGCCCATATACACATCTTTTTTTCCTACAATTCTCAAGGGTTGATGTTGCGAGGCTTGTGCAACGGTCGTATTAGTCACGACTGCGACATTGGCTTGAGGATGTTGTTGGATTTCGCGTTGTGCGGTTTGATTTGCCGTTAGTTTTGCTTCGTTTACCACTTGAACCTTGCCTGCCTCTTGCGCTGTTTGCGTTGCCGCAGCGGCGTTTTGGGGATTAAGTTCCTCTACCACGCCATTGCCATAAATGATTTTCCAGACGTTTTCAGTGGCGATATGCCGTGTGATGGCTGGGGTGTCGCTGCGCGTATAAGAGACTTGTAAGTCGCTGATGTCGGTGATAGTACAGATAATCTGCTGCTTTGATGTCGTGAAAATGATGTCATCGGCAAACACACCAATAGAACAGAAAAATAAGACAGCGAATAATAACTTTTTCATAATGTTTGAATTTTTAGAGTGTTATTTGTTTTGGTTGTCACAATTTCTATTATACACATACCCTAATGATTCGCCTAACTCTGGAGCATGAGCCCACTTAACAATTCCGACTATCATCACAGGCGTACAGAACAGAAAGCCAAGGAACGTCATCAATGGACCAACAGTCCTTGCTTTTTTATATCTTTCATAGGCGCCACGTGATGCATGACATTCCTTAACCAAATTTTCAAGTTCCACATCAGATAAACATTTGCCGTCTAAATACATACGTCCCTTGGACATTGTTAGTGGACCAGTCAAATAATCGCGATAAACCGTTTTATTCTCTTTTGGTTCTGGAACGGCTATTTCGGTTTCTGGAGTTGTGACATAGTTCTCGGATTCAGCGGAAACAGCGGCTTCTTCCCCTTCCGTAGTTGACAGAGTTTTTTCTTCATGATTGGGAGTCGCGATACCCGCATTATTCTCCACAATCACGGTTGGTTCCTGCACTGGCTGCGCTACCTCGACATTGTTTATTTCCTCTACCACTCCATTTCCATAAATGATTTTCCAGATGTTCTCAGTGGCGATATGCCGTGTGATGGCGGGCGTGTCGCTGCGCGTATATGAGACTTGTGAGTCGGTGATGTCGGTGAGAGTGCAGATAATCTGCTGCTTAGATGTCGTGAAAATGATGTCGTCGGCAACAGCAACAAAATAACACAATGCTGCTAATGAAAGTAAAAGGATTTTATTCATGATGAAACTTATTTCCATAGGAAGTTAACTGTTATTGAGGCAGACGAATCATAATATGTGACAGATTCTGGATATGTATGTAATTTTGCAGATGTTATGTTAGAAGTCCAAGTTCCCTTTCCGTCAGCTTGCCCACTTGTCTTTGAGGCGCTCTTATATAGGCGCAAAACGTATGTGGAAGAAAGACTTAAAGTTTTAGGAGAACTAAAATTATACTCATAAGGTAAAATGGCAGAAGATAGCAAGAACCAGTTCGTATATAAATATGTAGTTTTGGAGAACATATAATCATCAGTCAACTGAATTTGATAATAATTATTATTGGTAGGAATTTTATTTATTACAAAACCAGTAAATACACAAGTTGTTGGTGCCTCTACGGTAACGACCTGTTCAAACGTATCAGTTTTTGCACTTTTATTGCTTGCCGTTAGTTTTACTTTAAATACCCCAATAGTACTATAACGGTGAGTTGGATTTACCTCTGTCGAAGTTGTTCCATCACCAAAATCCCATAAATAAGATGTTGCATTTACTGAAGTATTTGTGAAAACGACTTTCAGCGGGTGTGCATTTTTTGTAGTAAAAGAGGCTTGCGGTTTTCCTTCACTAACAGTCACGTGTTGGATTGAGGTGGCACTATATGTTTTGCCTTCCGCAGTATTATAACAATTCAACTTTACTTCATATTTACCTTGTTTAGCATAGGTATGCGTCGGTGATTTTTCATCAGATGTTGCACCATCTCCAAACACCCACAAATAACTGGTGGCATTCTTTGAAGTATTATTAAATTTAACGCTCAGACCTGTGATGGAAGTCACGAAAGAAGCTTGCGGAGTATAATCAATTTGCTTTTCCGCGATGAACTTAACCTCTTTAGAATCGGGCACATACTCATATTCAGAGGTACTGGGGAGTCCCTTATTCGCTTCAACCCTAATTGTGTATGTTCCAACTTCGGTATAAATGTGAGAAGCCTCCTTTGTGTCATCTAAAATGCCATAATTTATTGCAGTTTTTGCAGTACCATCTCCCCAATTAATTACCGCTTTGCCTATATTAGTGCCTGATATGGATAGTTTGCATGTCATTTTGTTTGCACCATAAGACTGCGAGACAAAAACTTTAGTATAAATTTTTGTTGGCTCTGTGAATTGAGGTTCTTCTTTTTTTGAGCAACCTACTGATAGCATTGCCACTAATGGTAAGAGTAATAATAACTTTTTCATGATGTTTTGTTGTTAATTGATTGTTTTATTGATTTTTTTCAAATTATTGATTACGAGGTGGTTTACCCGCGGTCGCTTGAGGTGGACATGACATGTCATGTCCCTACATGCCTACGGCTATGTTACCACACACACATAAAAAACGCAGGCTTATGTGCTGTGAATACGCTTACCGAGGTATTGGGGATAACCTTTGCAGTCATATACTACAAGCATAAAAGCCCGCGCCTAACAACGCGGCTTCACGCTTCATGCCTGACTGCGGTGATGAAAATTCCCCAATTTTCGGTTAGCAAGGCATAGGCGTTAGCCTAATTCTGATTGTATGAAAAATGTGCTATGTCATAAACTTTATTGTTGTTTTGGCAAAATTACAACTTTTTTTGCATATTATCAAAATTTTGTCAGGCGCGGACTATGGCGCGGGCGAAAGTAGAAAAATTTATGGTCAATTTAATATAATTCGTGTAAAATTATTAACATAAATGCCCATGAATTAGTCATAAATCTAATCATAAATGATTGATTGAAAGGCAGACGGGACTATCTCCATCTAATATTTCTGTAGAGCGGCAGCAGGTTGTCGGGATAGCGGAAATACTCCACGAGAGGCTTGCTGAGGAATTCGGAATAAATCAAGTGGTCGGTGGAAGCGAACCACTCTGACATATCCTCGTTGGGTGCATAAAGGACTTGCTTCTCAAAGTCGAACACAAAGTACTCCTGCACATCAGGATAGCGGTCTATATATTCCAATCCTTTAAGAAACATTGCATTGAGGTTGCGGCTACGTGTTATCTCAATCACGAACACACCAATTAGGTCAAGTGTGAACGCAACGATGTCGGGACCGAGGCTGTGAACAAGGTCGTTCTGGTCAATTGCCGTGCCACCGCTAAGATACATATTTAGTTTGGCAAACTCTAAACGAGCGTTAAAAACGAAATTGTCGTAAGCAGTCTGATGGTTCAATTTAATAAACCCCATCCCTATGCGGTCGGGACTGGTAATTGGTTGAATAATCATAATATTAAAAATGAAAGTTATTTTTGCGGGAGCATATACCTTTGCCAATGCGAATACAATCGCGCGGCTGCGGGTATAATTAGTCCAAGTAAATAAAAATGTTAAAAAAATGGGGATTTTACGGGCTCTACTTTGTTGTGTGCATATCTATAACTCCCTCCGCAGCCTCGCCCGCAATAGGCGTTGCCAGAGTCCGTATGGAGAGGGTTATATTTCAGTGTCAGCGGTATCCAATGAAACGCGTTGCAGCGTTTGAGAGGGGGGACCTGTGTCTTCGCCGGGGTGAGTATCCGAATCGTGAGGTACTGTCAGCCTCAGAGCTTACTGGCTACGCAGTCGGACTTCATGCCCACTCGCCTAATTCATGTCATCCCAATGACGCGAGGCCCAGTTTTGCGGCCCCGCCCCACGACAGCATGGGGAAAATCGGATTTGATATGATAGGTGCAAATTTCATGCCAACAAACGAGGGCGGACGACAAAAAAAGATGCCGGTCAGACTAACCGACACCCTCATGTATTCTATGGCAAACAAAAAAATCTGCTACAGCACCACTTTGCGCGTTGCGTTGCCCACAAGCAGCACATACACACCTTGCGGCAGCTTGTGCGAACGCCATGTACCTTGCGCTCCGGTTTCAAGCAACATTTTGCCCTCTGCGTTGAACAGGCGCACCATTTTGGTCTCCGCAATGCCGCTCACGGCGATTTCTCCGTCGCGGGTGATGATTTCCAAGCCATGCAGGCTCTCCTCATCCCCTGCGCCTTGTTGCGAGCCCTTGAAGGCAACGCGAAGGCTGAAGCGGTCGTTGCTCAAGCCCGATGCGGCACTAAAGGTGGCATCTGACGCTAAGAGGTCTGTAACCGTGTTGTCCACTTCGTCAACAAGATAAACCGCCTCGATGTCATTTGTGTTGCCGTTGAGTTCGCTGAACGAGAGAGTGTACTGTCCAGCAGCGGGCAGATACATGCCAAGCCGAGTGCCAGCTTGTGCGTCATCCTTATTGATAGCGTCGAACGCGAGCCTGCGGTTCTGCTCAAGAGCGTAAAGCTGTATGAAGTCACCGTTGCCGAGTTTTTCTTGGTCTTCGCCAATAACGAGTTGGTCAGCGCTGAAATCATCTGCCAAGACGAGCGTCAGATGGTCGTGGTCATCATCTGGAGTTGTGATGTTAAACCTCATCAGGAGCGGCTCGTCCGCCATTTGCGCTCCTTCTGATAAGCTTTGCGATGCTGCTCTCCGCTGCTGTGCAGACGCCGCCCGCGCACCGTTGCTGCCAAGTGTAAGATAGGTGTCAGAACTGCCGCGCACTTGAACGAAGAAAGTTGAGAACGGCGGCAAAGACGTTATTTCAGAAGCAAGGTGCTGGCTGAACCTTTGGTCTGTGCCGTCAACCGGCAGCACAAAATAGAGCAGCCTGCTTCCGGGTAACGATGCCCCCGCGCCTTTCATGTTATGCAGATATGGGTTGCTCAGGAAGTTCCACCCTTCGTCAAACGCACCCCCTGACGTTGGAACGTGCGCTGACACGGCGATTTGTTTTGCATCGTTTTCCGTGCTCAAGTCGTGCTCAAACGGGAACACGTAAGAGCGCTGCGCATGAGGTTTGCCCACGATGTCAATGCCAATGGCATGTCCTTCTCCGCTACGAAGCTGTGTTGCTGATGATTGTATGCCCTGCCAGTTGTTCCAGTCGTAGCCCACCTGAGCGCGCCGTGCGCCGTCATAGTTCTGCACAATCCACCAGTCGAGAGAAGCATCCGGCGTGTTGTAATTAGTTGCCGCGCCATTAAGGTAATGTGCTTGCGCCAAATCGGATTGATAAGGCGTGCCAAAGAAATAGTAGCGGTCGGGATTGATGGTGAGCACAAGCATGCTTTCGCCGTTCAGGTTAAGCGTTCCGCCTCTCATGTCGAGCTGTCCGCTGGTGTCATTCCTGCGGTAGATGTAGAGGTTTCGGGCATTGACGGTGCCAGACCAAAGCGTGAGTTTTGCGCCCGGCAGAATCACGATGTCTTCGTCTTCCGTGGTGTTTACGCTTGTTTTAGCACTCGACACTATCGCCGGCACTTTCACCGTCTTCTCGCCTCCGTCCACAATCAGTTCAAAAACCTGTCCTTGCGGCAAAGCAGCAGAGAACGTGAGCACGTCTCGTGTTTCGTCCCTCGCGCCAGCAATAGCACTCGACAGCGGCAGCGTAATTGAGCCGCTTGTCGCACCCTCTATTGTGAAATCAGATTGTCCCCAGAGCACTTTAGGCGTGATGTCTTCAGGGCATTCCGGCACAGAACTATAGAAATAACCCACATAATCCGAGTAGTACACCTCGATGTAATCTATCGCCACGGCAACCCCGGTAAAGCCAAGGAACTCAATTTTGACATTGCCATTGACCGGTGTTGCAAAATCAACGTCAAACTCCAATTCAACATGGTCGGGACGTATAGAATATGTAAACGCAAGATTATCATCGACATAGACCTTAACATCCCCTGTTGCCCAGAATCGCTCCAGATTACCCTTTACATGTATTTTAGTTATGTCGGTATAAGAACGTGGTGAAACAATTGTGGCATCAGATGACCAGCCCACGCCAGTCCCTGCCGAGAGGTAAGTGGGAGTAGGTCCGTCCCACGTGCCTTGCTCTGTCATCAGAGTATATTCTGATTTGCTGAAAATGTATTGCGTGGAAGTCGGCACATACGCCCCGTCCTTCTTGAAAAGCGCATGCAGGGTAACGTCCTGATTAGGCTTATAAATGGAGCCAGGGTGCTTAAGCAAAGGCGGCTCAGACGTTACCGTTTCCGTTTGCGGGTCGAAAAGCCATCCGACAAACTGCCACCTTCCGCAAAGAGGCATATTGACAACCGGCAACCTCACGCCTTCACCACATTCCACTTCAGTCAGCGGCGCTGGGTCGGGCGCAAGGTCGTGGCAATCGAAAGACACCGTGCGCAACGGTGCTGCATAGGTGGTAACCACCACCGAAATGATGCCTATCTTGTATGACGAACTATAGCCTTTGAACTGCAACTGGATATAGCCGTTGAACGAGTCGTCCTCCGCAATGTTGGCTGTCAAAGGAGTTGTGCTGTATGCCCGCGGGGCGTTAGTGTTAGAATAATACTGGTTGGCAGTGTTGTAAGTTGTGAAGCCCTCGGTCGTCATCGGCTCGAGATACGACATCTTAACAGTCTGCCCAGCACGTTCGGCAGTATAATTGACCGTTACGGATTTAATATAATTTATTGATATTGACGAACAAATCGTGATGGGGGTTGTTGACACGAAGCATCCCGAACCCTGCGTGTACGATACAGCGTTAGCGCTATGGCTCCATACTACATCGTTTTGCGCAACACCATTTTTAGTAACCCGAGAGTTCCACGTCAGGTTTTTCTTGGATGTAGTCGCATAGTTGAATGTGAATACCCAAGTGTCTTGCGCAAATATCAAAGATATTGGCAACCACACCAACAACAAACTTAAATAACGGGCTGTGAATCTTGAAAAAGCAGTAAAGAAAAACTTCATAGGCGTAGTCCTTTATATCATAAAATTCTAATGCCACTGGCGGCATTGATCTAAAAAAGCGGCTGATATTACTCAACTCGACACAAATTCTATTAACCTTATGGAAATATAAATACCTTAATAAAACGTCACAAAGTTACGGATATTTTTTCAAAATGGAAAGAAAATGTGCCACAAAAACACAAAATCGCTACATTTTTAGGCTTTTTTGTATCATTTCATTACAAGATGGCCAACAAAAATTGAGGCAGCACAGAGTTAACTGTCGGGGCATAAAAAAGCATTAAATTAGCGTTGCGCTAATAAAAAAAACAAATATTTCTTTGATTTTCCGCGCAGTCAAAGAAATAATCAGATAATTTTTAATAACTTTGCGCTTGCAAAATAAATTTTCATTATGGACAACAAACTTGTAGTAGAATTACTATTGAACGACATCGCCGAACTCACTCAACTCACCAAAGGCCTCGGCGAGATAAACTCACTCCCCCCCGTTCTTCTTCAACTTGCCAAACACAAGGCAGAGAACATAGCCAAACGATTAGACGACCTCACCCCCACAGACGTCAACGCCCCTGCAACAGCAGAAGAAGCGGACACGTCCCACGAGCAGCGCAAAGAACTGAATGAAGAGCAGCAAAATGTTGAAAATCATGAGCAGACAGTAGCCGCAAGTGAGCCGCAAAATGATTATGACGCAGAAGAGCACACGAAACAGGATAACTCCAAAGAACAAATAGAAACCGAAGAACCGACGCAGCCAGAAGAACAGCACATAGCCGAAACACACGAAGCTGCGCATAACGACGAGCCCCAGCAGGAAAAAGAAGCGGAGCCAGAGACAAGTGAGAGTTGGATTTCAAGAGTTTTGCACGCTGCTCAAAACTTTAGGCAACACGGCGACAACGGCGGACACATTGACGCCGAACCTCAGGAGCTGGAGCAGGAGCAAGAACAGGAAGAAATCGCCGCGACTCAAGAGCAGAACGCCTTTGCACAAGAACAGCAACCGGACGAGCCAGCACAAATTAGCGACGGAGCAGAAGACGCTTCAGATGAAGAACAGTCTGCTGAGCAGATAAGCGCAAACGAGAACACGATCAACGGCAATGCCGAGCCAGACGCCTTTGACCTGTTTAACACCCAACAGGCCGCCACGATTGGCACTTCAGTCAATTCCACAACCCGCAACGAGCAGCTCAACAAGGCCCGCATCGTTGACATATTCCAAGGCATGACGCTCGGCGACCGCTTTTACTATCAGCGCACTCTGTTTGACAGCAAGGGTGAAATCATGAACAAAACCATACAGGCCCTCAACCTCACCAAGTCGCTCGACGAGGCACAAGCCTATCTGCGCAACACCCTGCATTGGGATTTTGAGTCAGAAGACCAACAGAACTTCCTTGCTATAGTAGCGCGCCTGTTCGCATAATTAAGCCACTGCGTCTGCATTTCTACCCACGACATTTTTATGCTCTACGTAGTCCCCACCCCTGTCGGCAATCTCGACGATATGACGTTTCGCGCTGTGCGCGTCCTCAAAGAGGCAGATTTAATTCTTGCCGAGGACACACGCACAAGCAGCGTGCTGCTGCACCACTATGACATTCACACCCCTATGCAGAGCCACCACAAGTTCAACGAGCACCAGACTGTTGGCAGTGTTGTGGAACGCATTAAGGCCGGCCTCAACGTGGCGCTTATTTCCGACGCCGGCACACCAGCCATTAGCGACCCGGGTTTTATGCTCGTCAGGGCATGCGTGGAGGCGGACATTGAGGTTCAGACATTGCCCGGAGCCACAGCATGCATACCGGCGCTCGTAAATTCCGGGCTGCCAAACGACCGCTTCTGCTTCGAGGGCTTCCTACCACAAAAAAAAGGGCGGCTGACACGGCTCAACCAAATAAAAGAGGAAACACGCACGATGATTTTCTACGAATCACCGTTCCGCGTAGTTAAGACACTGCAGCAACTCGCCGAAGCCCTCGGAAACGAAAGGCGCGCGTCGGTGAGCCGCGAAATAAGCAAAATACACGAACAGACATTGCACGGTACGCTTCAGGAACTTGTCACACATTTTACCGCCACCCCACCCAAAGGGGAATTTGTAATCATCGTTGCAGGGAAAAAGTGATAAGTGGCTCCGTAAAAAATGTCAAGCCTATAATAGCACAGGCTTATGATATTTTTTTGCTGTTTGCGAAAAAAGTCGTAACTTTGCACGATAATATGCGCAAATATATTTTCATATTGCTTACAGTGGTTTTGTGCGGCTGTTCAGACTACAACAAAATCCTCAAGTCAACTGACCATAACTTTAAGTATCAGAAGGCTGTTGAGTTGTTCAACGCCAAGAAGTACATCAAGGCTCAAGGTTTGTTTGACGACATAGCCATGTACTACCGCGGCACGGACCGCTCACAGCAGATTTTACATTATCTGGCTGAATGTCACCGAGGCAGCAAAGACTATCAATCCGCCATAGACTACTATCAGACCTATCTGCGCAGTTTTCCGAGAGGCGAGTACGCTGAACTCTCAAAATTCATGATTGGTTACTGCAACTATCTCATGTCGCCTGACGCACGGTTAGACCAGACCACGACAAACGAGGCCATCAGCAACCTGCAGGAATTTACGGAATTATATCCAGAATCAGACAGCATACAAAGGGCCGACCAACTGCTTGACGAGTTATTCAACAAGTTGGCATACAAAGAGTTGCTCACCGCACGCTTATACCGCAACCTCGGTTTGTATCGCGGCGACAACTACCAATCTGCCATCATCGTGTCAAACAACGCGCTCAACGATTATCCCTTCTCAAATTACCGCGAAGAGTTCGGCTACATAATCTTCGAGAGCAAATATCTTCGCGCCAAATCCAGCGCAAGCGACACGCAGGAGGAAAGGTTTCGTGATGCCAAAGACGAGTACTACAGCTTCATCAACGAATATCCTGACGGAAAATTCCGCAAGCAGGCCGACAAAATCTACATTGAGATAAAAAAACATTTGAAAGAATAGAACCCAAAGATAATCAGCAAATAATAACCGCCCATCAGAATGGGCAAACAAAATAAAACGAGAAACAATTATGGATTTCAAAAAAATCACGGCTGATGCCAACACCCAAACTCGCGACATGAACGCCATGTGGAGCGAGGTTGGAAACGTTTACGAAACTGTCGCCATCATTGCCAAGCGCGCAAACCAAATCAACACCGAAATGAAGCATGAGCTTGACCAGAAGTTACAGGAATTTGCTAATGCAAACCAAGACAGCGGTGTTGAGGAAGTGTTTGAGAACAAGGAACAAATAGAACTTTCGCGCTACTACGAGAGGCTTCCGAAACCTCACATGATAGCCACACAGGAGTTCATTGACCATAAGATCATCTACCGCAATCCGCTCAAGGAGAAAGAAGAAGAACTTTAAGGTCAGTTTGGGTGCCATGTGCTTGAACGGCAAACACATATTAGTCGGCATCAGTGGTGGCATAGCCGCCTACAAGATACCGGATTTGATACGTCGCTATAAGAAGAGCGGCGCGGATGTCAGGGTAGTGGCGACAGCCAATGCCCTGCGTTTCGTTACTCCGTTGACGCTTGAGACAGTATCTTGCAATCCGCTTTACTCCGATGTGTTTGACAACCGTGAGCCACGCACCACAGCCCACGTGTCGCTTGCGCAGTGGGCAGACATTTTCGTTGTAGCGCCTGCCACAGCCAACGTCATCGGTAAATTCGCAGCCGGCATTGGCGACGACGCCCTCACGACACAGATGCTCGCCTTTGGCGGACCACGGCTTATAGTACCTGCCATGAACGAAGCCATGTGGCATAATCCAATCGTGCAAGCCAACATCAGGACACTGCAGGACATCGGAGGCATGGAAGTCATGATGCCAGCCACGGGCGAACTGGCATGCGGCGTAAGCGGAGAAGGACGAATGCCAGAGCCTGAAGACATACTGACTGCCACGCAAGACTTGCTAACACCACAGAGCCTTGAGTATCAAAGTATTCTGATTACCGCAGGCCCAACAGTGGAGAACATTGACCCTGTGCGGTTCATCAGCAACCACTCAACAGGAAAAATGGCTTACGCACTCGCTGACGAATGCCGGGCAAGAGGAGCAAGCGTGACGGTGATTAGCGGACCTGTCAGCGTCAAGGCAAAACACAGCGACATTGAGATTATTGGCGTAACCACTGCCCAACAGATGTACGAGGCGGCACTAACCTGCCACGCTAAAAACTACTTTGACGGAGTGATACTTTGCGCAGCGGTGGCAGACTATAGGCCCAAAACGACAAGCGGCAGCAAAATAAAGCGCCATGAACAAAACATCAGCTTAGACCTTGAACCTACCAAAGACATCGCCGCCGCACTCGGCAAAGTAAAGCGTCAGCCCGACGAGTGGATGCTCGGCTTCGCGCTTGAAACTAATGACGAGCAAGTCAACGCGCTCAAAAAAATGGACAGCAAGAACCTCGACTTCATTGTCCTCAACTCGTTGCGCGACGAGGGTGCAGGGTTTGGCTGTGACACCAACAAGGTAACCATTTTCACGCGTGGTAAAAAAGAAGGAAAAGAACTTGAACTGATGAGCAAAGCACAAGTGGCAAAAGCCATTGTGGACCACATAGTTGAACACAAGAACAAATGACCAGAAAACTGCTCATACTACTACTTGCGATAGTTCCGGCACTGATGGCGGCACAAGAATTGGACTGCCGCGTCACAATCAACTCAGACCAGATACAGGGTTCTAACAAGCAGGTTTTCAGCACACTGCAGACAAGCATAACAGAGTATCTCAACAACCGCAAGTTCACCAATCAAACCGTCACGCAACAAGAACGGATTGAATGTTCGGTGCTGATAGTCGTCAACGGATATGACGAAGCCAACAACATGTTCAACTGTGAGCTCACCCTTCAGGCCCGCCGTCCGGTTTTTGAGACTTCGTACACCACCCCGCTACTCAACATGAAGGACAACAACTTCAACTTCAAGTATGCGGAATATGACCAGTTGGAATTTCAGGACAACAGTTTCAGCTCAAACCTCACGGCATTGCTCACCTACTATGCCTACCTCGTCATGGGCTGGGACGCAGACACATACGCTAAGATGGGCGGCACGCCATATTTCCAGCAGTGCGAAAACATAGTGAGCAACGCCCAGAGCGCATCAATCGAAGGCGGCGAGATGAAAGGCTGGAAGGCGTTTGATGACCACCGCAACCGCTACGCCATCATCAACAACCTGATGGACGACGCATTTAAGCCACTTCGCCTTTACTTTTATGAATATCACCGCCTTGGACTCGACATGATGTCAGCCAATGTGGACAACGGCAGAGCGGCTATAGCAAAAAACATAGAAGTGCTGCGCAAGGTTAACCGCGCAAGACCAGAAACAGCACTCGTCGCGCTTTTCCTTGACGCAAAAAATCAGGAACTGACCGACATCTTCACAAAAGGCACGCCAGACGAGAAAAAAAACGTTTACCAGATACTTTTTGATGTAGATCCTACACGCATAAACACTTACGAGAAAATAAAACAATAAACAGCAGAGAGTTATGATAGGCTATTACATGATTTTCGGAGTGATTGCACTCATCAGTTATCTGGTGAGCAACAACCTCGAAAAAAAGATGCAAAAATATGGTCAAGTTCGAGTGCAGCAAAGCGGCAAAGAAGTTGCAGAGCAGATGCTTCGTGAAAACGGCATCACCGACGTCAGCGTACTCTCCACAGAAGGTTCGCTAACCGACCACTATGACCCCATGAAGAAGACCGTGAACCTGAGCACTCCCGTCTTTGGCCAACGAACCGTTGCCGCCATCGCCGTTGCGGCTCACGAGTGCGGACATGCAGTTCAGCACGCCACCGCCTACTCGCCCCTGCGCTTGCGAAGTGCGCTCGTGCCGGCAGTGAACATATCCAACAAGTTTACACCATGGATACTCACCATCGGAATACTGTTGCTGGAGGTAACCCCATACTTACTCGGTGTTGGGATTGTGCTGTTCGCCATCACCTCTCTCTTCTCACTCATAACACTGCCCGTGGAAATCAACGCCTCCAAGCGCGCAGTGCAGTGGCTTGACAAAGCCGGCATCGTTGACGCGCAGACCAAACCCATGGCGGTTGACGCACTCAAGTCCGCAGCATACACCTACGTCGTTGCAGCCCTTGCAAGCCTCGCCACACTCGTCCAGTACTTGCTAATCTTCATGAGGTCGAGAAGATAAACACAGCCCAAACAATGGGGGTTTGACGGGTTTTTGACGGTTTTTTGACGTTTGACTGTTTCGCAAAAAATCCGTACCTTTGCATAAGAAACCATTTGCCGGTTGCGCACGTTGCCTCTCGACCGGGCGGTAAAAAAACGCAAACTGCAATGCAAATACATAGTAAATAGTGAATTAGAAAAATAGTTTTGGCTCCGTAGCTTAGCTGAATAGAGCGTCAGATTCCGGTTCTGAAGGTCGTGGGTTTGAATCCCACCGGGGTCACCAAGTATCCTCCGCAAGAGAATATCAAAAAGTATTAGTATCTACAATTGTTTAATTAATCCAACTATGAAAAAGAAATGCTGCTTTTTTTTACCCTTTATGATGGTTATGTGTTTTTTGGTTTCCTTATTTGCCGCATGCAATAGTGCCGATAACGACAACGAAAAAAAATTCAACCAAGTTGCATACTATAAAGATGATGCAAAAATGCGCGTTTTTGTATATATAACACAAGAAACCAATTTAGAAGTATTAAAAAATCATGCAAAAGAACAAATGCATACTGATGGTTCAACCACTGCTGTTTTTTATTATAATGAATTAGTTGTATCAACTCAAAATGCGACAATGGCAAGAAATTTCCACGATGCATTAGGGTACGCATGCACAAAATCATGTATTGCTGGCTATTGGAAATATGCTAACGGTGGTGAAACTTTTAACGAAAATCCATGCGAAGATGAATAAGTCATGCAGCATAGATGTCAAGAAAACAAATTAGATTGACAAAAGGATTGTGAGCCCTTTGACTAACCTAAAAAACAATCTCCCAAGACAATAAATCCAATGGAGCTATTTACTCAAACTCTAATCAGTTTGTTGTCTATATAGTTCTTTATAAAATATCACAATAATTTAGGGGCATATATCTACAAATTACAAATATTGCTTACCAAATTAAATGCAAACCAGCCATCAAGTCCAGCAAATATTTGAGGTTTTGCAGTAGCTGTGTCTTTCTGCACTCCTAAACCGTCAGAGTATGGTGTGAATGCGACCACTTTATTAAACGGTATTTTGACAGTCTTTTGAGCACTATAAAAATATAGGTTCTTTGTTGCAACAAACAGAGTACCAATGGCCTTTTGCTTCATCTCAGTTGTAGTTACAGGGACACCTTTAGAAGCGCTTGTTCGATAATACACTCCTTTTGCAATACGTATGCTAACACCCGACGAACGCCCTTCATAATGTGTGCGTTTTACCTCTTCATAATATGCTATATCATCAAACCGCCACAACAATTGTTCGCCTTTAACGAGATTCAGAAAATATCCTTCAATTGAGATTTCACGCCGTTTCGGAACTATTCCATTCATTAAATCATTTAGTGTCAGTAGTTTTACATATTGTTCATACCATGGTTGAGCATCAAACACTTGCTTAGATAAACTAAAATGTTCTGCGAACGTACTTATAGCCTTTTCCTCATCTTCTGTTATGATGCCATCTTCTATTCCCTTTTTAACGACATTCTCAAATACGCTATTAAGAGTATATTCTCTTTGAATGGGGGTAAGTGACATATAATCACTGTCAAGCTCTGCAATCGGCCTTCCTTGATCTATAACAGTCAATGTCTTAGCACACAATTCATAATCAGTATTCTCCCTAATCATTTTAAGTTGCTCAAGTCTATCTTTTTCACGTTGCCGAGCTTTCTTTATTTCGGAAAATGACAACATGAACCATATAATTCCCAAAACAATAAGTACTAATCCAAAAGGCAGGCAGCATAGTCCTATTACCGCAACTAATATTGTCGGTATAAAGCATAGTGCGGCAGCGCACCCTGACGACAAGTCTTGTTTCTGATTAGATTTAAATTCCATGGCTTAATTTTTTTCAATATCAATATCGATGAGATTTAGAGGCAATCTTTACAGGCGCGTTTACCAAGTTTTCTTGCTTTAGATATTTTTATTTTTTTAGCATTACAATTATTAAGATGGTAACAGCCTTCATTATGATAACACTTACCACATGGACACACATAAACTTCATCACTTACATCATAAGAACTATCATTATCATAATTACTATCATTGGGTTTACATTTGTTACACGGGTGTCTGAGGATTTTTGCAAACAATATCCAAGTAGAGTGAACGTTACGACTAAATTTTAATGTTTCACAATTATCCCGATGATAACATTTTCCATATTTTGTTACTGATACCCTATTGCTCATAAAGCTGTAAATACAGATTATCAATATACATCCTAATAAATATTTTCCACATCCATCCATAACCTTTTTCTTTTTTAGATTTATCGCTATTGAATTGTAAAAAAGCGTGAGGGTGTTATCCTTCACGCCAATCAGAGGTCCTAGCAAAACCTTGTATCTCATGAGAAACAACACCGCCCACGCTCGATATGTATTCCCATGACATTTCATGGTTAAACATACCGTCTATGGGCGTTCGTGATGCTATTCTCCAATGATACACAAGTTGAAAGTTGCTAGGTTTCTGACTGCGTGGAAAATGCGTCGCAAACGCTATATGTTTTTACGGAAGAACAGTAAGCGTCAAATGAATGTGGGGGACATACTAACTTCCGTGTTGCAAATTTAGAGATTTTTTTGTTATTGTGCAAATCTTTTTGAGATTGCCAATGAAATTACATCCGTTATTTTTGCTAATTATTTACAAAAAAGCAGATGGTGGTGAACTGCTTAGTTTTCTTCCTTGCCGTTGGGGATAAGATAGGTTGTGACCAATTTTTTTAGTTGCTCAGCAGACAAATTAGCGACACCTGTCCTTTCTATCGTGGCGTACTCTGCTTTGTTCTTGCCGATGACAAATTTCCGCTCGTGTCCGTCAATTGTGGCATAAAGATGAAAGTTGCCCTTATAAGCCTGTTCAACACGGATATTGGAAACTATATGGCCTTCCATATTCACTTCAACAGAACTTGCATCATTCCATTCACCCCATGCTTTCAGGTGTTTAATGATTGTTGCTTCCACCCTACCAGTCCACTCATCTAAGACCCCATTCTTCTCAGCAATTATTCGGAACGATGACACTGCTGCCGCCACCTTACGAATAATAGTTTTGGGAGCGCGAATACCATTTTCATTAGCAAATGAAATCATGTCTTCAAGCGTAATGTCGGTAAGTTTGCCTCCAATCATTAGGCAATGCTCTTTGTTCGGCAAAAATCCACCACTATCAAAAACATAAGTCATGTCATAGGCGGGGGAGAGCCGCCATTTGCCCTGCTGATTCATTATGAATGTGAAGTTCTTGTTATGGTCGTCAGTGTTGTTCGCCAAAATATTGAATACAAGCCTGCGGAACACCTCTTGGCAATCAACCTCGGGCAGATACAATTTGCGGCAAACCAGCAGCAATTTCTCATAACTGTCAGCCTCCGGCATCATGGCCGCCAATGTCTGCGTGTGAAGTTTGCCCGTTTCGTCACGGTCGAACCGCATGGTAAGAAAATGCCTTATGCCCTCAACTTCTATCAAATTGGAAGGCATCATGTTAATACCTGCGGCAATGGCCATTTCGTAATAAGTTTGTTCCAGCTCGGCAGAGGAGCGCCGCTTGTCGCCAAACTTAAGAATGTAATAATCATAATCGGGGTTAACATCAATTTGTCCCGAACGGATTTCTCCTGTTTTGCGATTCATTGCGATTATCGCCTTAGGCTGACGACCGCCAGCTGATGTGCCAACAGCAATAAGCGATTGCAAAGTAAGAGATTCATCGGGCAAAATACGCACATTCTCACGCTCTACGGCAATTTTTTCAGCCAATGCAGCCAACGCCTTAATGTCAATTATATCAGCAAAATGACCGCGTTCTATCTCGGGTACAAACTCAAACGCACCCATACCACGCTTGCCTATGAATGCCAGTTTTTCTAAAGGGGTTACACTCCTTGCGGTTAGTTTATTCTCCTTTCTCCATTGCTCAAACAGTTCATTACCCCATGCGTCAGGTAGCGAGTCGGCTATAAAAGACGGCAATTTTTGATAAATACGCTCCGCCTCGCCGAAAATGGCACGCAAACTTAGAGGGCTATTGACAGATGCCACTAAAGGCGCCACATCCAAAGAGCCTTTCAGATACTCTGGATTAAACATAAAAAAGGATGTCTTACGAGCATCGTGCCATGCCAAACGCCCAATTTCCTTACCCCATAGGATAACTTTTATAACTTGACTCATAACTTTTTATGTCTTACACGCTTTACCTTTTGGTTGTTTTCCTTATACAAGTACAATGATTCTGGCTGCTCTGGCATTAGTTCCCGCAAATCGTTTATGCTCCCCACCGCTTTCAACAGGAGTAGGAATGTACTAAGAGATATATTTGCCACCGCGCCATTCTCAAACCTATGAACCGTCAGTACGGATAGACCAGCCATCTCTGCAACCTCCTTTTGTGTCATATTGGCCCTTAACCGATAATCCTTAAACCTTCCGCCCAGCATCTTCACTAATTCAGGTGCTGAAAATTCAGAATAATCATCCATTGTTAACTATAGTTATTTGTTAATTTATGTGCTAAATCAATCATTAATATTACATATTTGCATATTTACAATACAAATATACGATAAAATGTTAAAACAAACAAATATGGATTAATTTCTTTTGGTAAAAAAACACGCAACAGGTGCCTTGAGGAATAATTCCTAAGAGTATAAACAGAGACGAATACACAAGTGATATGGTATTTCAACACAAAAAAAGCGGAGGCTGTTCAAAAGCAACCTCCGCGTGAAGTTATAGTGATTTCATTATTTCTTCTCTTGCTCTTTAAGGGCTTTGTAGAAGATTAGGGCGATGTCGGAGTAGTTGAACTGCCGGCGCAAGGTGGGAAAACCTTTTATCTTGCGCAGTTTGGCAATTGTCTGATCCGAAACCTTGAAGCCTGCATTGTAAAGCGTAGCCCAGTATGCCACGCGCTCCTCGGGCGACTTAAAGTCATCTTTGCGCTGCTTGGCATACTGCATGAATAGGCAGAGGTACTTGGTCTGCCACTTGAGGCTTGTGAGCCTCGCGACTCTGACTTTGCGCTGCTGTATGACATCTGTTGCACGTATCACAACGTCACCATACTGCTTTTTCATTACCTCGTCAACCGCAACGCGTTTTTCGAGATATTCGATGAAACTGGGTTTCATCTGGAAAAAACCGATGCTGAAATCCGAATGGTCGTACTGGACGTAGATGAGTTGCAGTGTTTTAGTCTGTGCCCAGTCGCTAAACACGTAATGCACGGCGAGTTCTGGCGCAACTATTGCCATCGCCATTGTAGCCTCGTCGTCAGTCAACCCTGACTGAATCAGTTGTTGTTTGACTTCGGGGTGCTGACGATAGAACTCAAGGGCGTTCTCGTATTCGCTCTTATAGGTTTCGGTAAACTGCAGCACGGCTGCGAGCAATATGGCTATCAGAGTGTTCATTTAGTGAGTTATTTATTTCTTGCAGACGAGTAACTTGTAGCACAGTCCGGCAAGCGCGGCTCCGCACAAAGGCGCCACAATGAAGAGCCACAGTTGGGGAAGCGCTACCTCACTGTCAGCAAACAGGGCCTGTGATATAGAGCGCGCCGGGTTGACAGAAGTATTGGTCAGCGGAATGCTGATGAGGTGGATGAGTGTGAGGCAGAGGCCTATTGCCAGACCGGCGAACTTGCCGCAATCGTGAGCCTCGTCAGTAACTCCGAGGATAACCATCAGGAACACGAACGTGAGCAGGCATTCAACTGCAAACGCGCCCCACACATTTACGCTCTGGTAAGCAGCACCAGCTTCAGCAGCAAACTCTGCGCCGTAGCCGTTAGCGGCGAAAAGACCTATTGGCATTCCTGCAGCCTTAGCTATGCCGAACAATACTGCACCGGCAAGAACCGCGCCAACAATTTGTGCGCACCAATAGAGAAGCATTTCTTTGGCAGTCATGCGTCCGTTGACGAATACGCCAAGCGACACGGCAGGATTGAGGTGAGCGCCAGAAATGTGACCTATGCCATAGGCCATGGTTACAACGGTAAGACCAAAGGCGAGGGCAACACCGAGGAAACCTACGCCACCAAACAAGGCAGTTCCGCAACCGCCGAGTACAAGCCAGAATGTGCCAAGACATTCTGCAGCCATTTTTTGTGAAATTTTCATTTCTTTATAGTTTAAGGTTGGTTTAATTGTATCGCAAATTTAGTGAAATTTTATCAAAACAACAAGAGTTTTTAACTATTTCCGGTATCCTGCGATTTGCATAATAAGTTGTGGAAGCAAGGCATTGTCGAGCAATCCCGAAAATTTAGTTTGCCCTACCCCAACGGCATAAACAGGCACGTAGCCAGCGGTATGCCCTCCTGTGGACCAATCCAAACCAGCGGCTTGGCTCATAACTTTCATTGCTGCTTTAGCCACGAGTTCTGTCTGCGCATACATCTGTTTCTCTTTGCGCTTTTTGTTTTGCACAAATGATTTCTCGTATGCGTCGCGGAGCATTTTTTCCTGCTCCCATGTCAGCTCAACCGTATCCCAAAATCCCATCTCACGCTTCAGCAAATCCTGTATGTCGCTGTACTTGATTGAATCGCCCTTGTCTTTGCCAAGGCGTGTTATTGCATCACTTAATTTTTCTTGTGAGCACTTTTGGCTTGAAAGTTTTTCGAGATTGAGGTTATACACGTTGTTGCGAGCCAATGCGAGTCCTCCCGTTTCATGGTCCGCACTGATAACGATGAGTGTTTCGTCGGGATGCTGACGATAGAACTCATACGCCACCTTCACAGCCTCGTTCATGTCTATCACCTCACCAACCATTGTGGCAGGGTCGTTGTGATGCGCCGCCCAGTCAATCTTGCCGCCTTCTGCCATCAGGAAGAAGCCGTTTTTGTTGTCACGGGTCAGTTGTTCTATCGCACATTTCGTCAGTTGAGCCAGTGTGATGTCACCTTCCTTGCGGTCGATGGAGTATGGCAGCGAGTGTTGGTCTGCGCCTTCCGCCTGAATGAGCACTTTTGGCGCTTTGTCGGCAGCGTGAGCGCGGTATTCGTCCAAGCCGTGAAGCACCAGATAGCCACCTCTGCTCAATGTGTCCTCAATATTTTCCATCTCGTCCTTGCTATAGTTGAGCGCAGGGCTTACAAAACCGCTTCCGGCATAAAAGTCGAATCCAGCTGTAGGTATTTCGGCAGCAATCTCATAGTATTTCTTGCGGTAGCTCTGGTGCGCATAGAAAGATGCAGGGGTGGCGTGGTCAACACTGACCGACGTTATCACTCCCACTTTTTTCCCCGCTTTCTTGGCTGCCACAGCAACAGAATAAACCGGAAGTGTGTCGTTATCGACGCCAATTGCTCCGTTGTATGTTTTCGTGCCCGAGGCAAGGGCTGTTCCGCTCGCCGCCGAGTCAGTAACAGGGCTGCTCTTGCTGAAAGTGGTAGCCATGCTCACGACTGGAAACTGGGTGAGCAGCAAATGCCGCGCTCCGATTTCACCATTGACAGCACTCAAGTAAGCCTCGGTTACGTTGACCTGGTTAACGCCCATGCCGTCGCCTATGAAGTAAAACACATATTTAGCCTTGGGAGCCGCAAACGACACCACAAAGAACAGGATTGCACAAATAGTAAGAAAGTAACGTTTCATTGCAGTGATTTTATTATGCTTTGATATGCTTTTATTTTTGTTTTATCAAACTGATTAGAATTTGTTTCATTGTCTCGAATGAGCGGTCAGCAAGTTTGTCCCAAAAGTCCTGATATTGTTCGGTGTGGGCATCCACCCCCGGGGTGTCGCTCACCACCCGAAGACTCAAAAACGGCACATTGAACTTGCAGCACACGTGCGCAATAGCGGCTGTTTCCATGTCAACGGCATGAACATCCGGATATTTTGCCCTTATTTTATCCATCTCGCCGACAGAAGTGACAAACTGGTCGCCGGTGCAAATTAAGCCGAATTTAACATTTTCACTGCCTTTTCCGCCCATACATTGTCTCGCCTGCCGGAGCAAGCCTGGGTCGGGCTGCATAAATTGCGGCAGTCCGAGGAAATCCCACTCCGCAGCCTCGTCGCCGCAAAACACATCATGGTATGCTGTGCGATCGGCGATAACCACGTCACCGACTTTAACATAGCAGGAATTGCCTCCTGCACAACCGGTGTTAATAATCGCACCCACGTCGTCGCGCACTATTAGTTCTGTGGCTGTAATGGCTGCACTAACCTTCCCTATTCCGCATTTACGCAATATGAAACGATCGCCAGCACCAAGTTCTTTAAGCAGTTTTTCAATCTGGACACGCTCTTTGTCCATCGCCGTTAAAATCGCAATTTTACCCATTATTTATTTTTCCTCCTTTTTTTTTGCATTAACCACTGCTGCGCAACGAGGTCCAACTCATCGTACCACTGTTTGCCAAACCGTCTGATGAGTGGTTCACGCAGAAATTTATAAACGGGCATCTTCATTTCCACTCCCAGTTGGCATGCCGGCAAGCAGATGTCCCAATGATGGTAGTTGACAGCCGTAAAAGACTGATATTCCGTCAACCGTATAGGATACAATGCACAGGATATTGGTTTTTGAAAACCTCCCGTCTTGTTTTGGCGAAAAGCCTCGTCAATCACACAAAGCGTTGTGCCGTCATCGTTGAGCCGGCTGAACACGCATTCTTTTCCATCTACGACCGACAGCACTCGTTCGCCCTGTTGGTCGGAATAGCTTACTCCCTGCTGATTGATAACTTGTTGCGCCTTGGCGCTCAGACTGTCCCACAGCGTGGGCAACAAGTCCTCTATCGTCTTAACCTCATCGTCAGTAACCGGAGCGCCAGCGTCGCCTTCAACGCAACAAGCGCCATTACAACGACACAAGTCGCAGCAAAAACAACGTTCTACTACATCAAGGCTCACAATAGTATTTGTTCCGATTTGAAGCATTATAAACTAAACTAACTGCCACAGTCCGAGCGCAAGCAGTATCACGCCGGCTATAAACTGCACATTTATTTTCAAACTCTTCCCCATTGTTATTCCAACCGCCGTGCCCACAAGCGATAACAGCAAGCTTGCCATTCCTATTAGCACAATATCTGTCAGGAAATCATTCAGGCTTTCCGCTAACAGCACCACACCCGCCGAAAGGGCGTCAATGCTCGTTGCCACCG
Organism: Paludibacteraceae bacterium; assembly: GCA_017454915.1. Taxonomy (GTDB): domain Bacteria; phylum Bacteroidota; class Bacteroidia; order Bacteroidales; family Paludibacteraceae; genus UBA3747. Next base: position 44,673 of record JAFTCC010000032.1, on the reverse strand, counting down.
AAAACGCCAGCACCTCCACCATTGGATAACCAGTTCCAGTTGCCACGTCGCCACGCTTGCGGAGGGCATCAACGCAGACATGAAAACCTATGCCGACCAGCAGGGCGCAGGCTATGTAGGGTTGATAGGCAGCTATCAAATCATAAATCTGACGGCCAATGAAATAAGTAATGCACGGCATTAAAGCCTGAAACACTCCAAAACACACCGCCATGAACACACTGCCGCGCATAAAACGCCGCACCTGAATGCCCTTGCTCACTGAAACCACAAAACAATCCACCGCAAGAGCTATGGAAAGCAATATGATTTCTATGATTTGCAAACCGTCGCTGCTTTTCTCTTTTTTGCAAAATTATGAAAAAAAAGCGAAAGGCGTTGCATAAATGTTAGTTTTTTTTCCTACATTTGCCCATCTAAAAACAATTCCGAACAAAAACACAAGAATTAAGATGGCAACACTATCAACAGGCATAGAAATTGGCGGCTACACTGTACAAAGCCTCATCAAAGAAAACATCTACACCGAAAGTTACCGCATTGAGGACGCTGACGGTAATCCGTATTTTCTGAAGCTATTCATCATCAAGCGGTTACCCGAAAAGATGCTTAACACATCGAGCGGTGAAGTCCTCGAAATAGAGCATTGCAGACTGATGAAGCACAAAAACATCATAAGCTACATCAGCAGCGGCATCTATGATAGCGTTGAGGAAGGCACGTGCCAATACTACATCACGGCATATTTTCACGGAGAGCTGCTGACAGAAAAAATACAGCGCGAAGGCAAAATCGACACCGGCACTGCCCTGCGCATTTTCCGTGAAATGCTTGAAGGCCTGAAGTTCATGCACAACCTCGAACTGAACCATAACGACATAACGCCGCGAAACATTATGCTACCGGCCAATGGTCCAGCTGAAGTCATCGATTTAGGGCACGTTTCGGGTCGCTGCAACGGCAAAGTGCCTTTCGACACGTCAGACCTCGAACTACCCTACTGTGCCAACGAAACGTTTATCGGAATATATGACGAGCAGTCTGACATTTTTGCAGCCTCAATGGTGCTCTACGTGATGCTGACCGGGAAAAAACCGTGGCAGACGGAAATTCCTGAAAACATAAAGCGCTCGACGGCTGCTATTAAACTGAAAGACTTCCGCAAAGCACACCCCATTGATTTTGATTCGTTAGACGTTGACATACGCATAAAAATCGTACTTGCCAAGGGTTTGGCACTGTCATATCATGAACGTTATAAAAACATCGATGCATTGCTATGTGACCTTGACGGCAACTCTGCTGATAAAGCCCAAGAAGACCCCTCGACGCCTCACAGCAAAGCAGCCTCGTCTGACACACCAGAGAGCAGCCAAGGCAGGCAGCGAGAACAAGGGCCCAACTACGTTGAGTTTGACATCAGGAAAGGCAATGGCAACGGATTTAAGGACATAGCAGGCATGCAGGAACTTAAAGACTACCTGACAAAACACGTTCTCTTCGTGATAAAGAACAAGGAAAAGGTGGCAAAATACCGCTTGAGCGCACCCAACGGCATGCTGCTCTATGGTCCTCCGGGGTGCGGAAAGACTTTCGTGGCAGAAAAATTTGCCGAGGAGACAGGCTTCAACTTCGTTATCGTCAAGGCATCGGACCTCGCAAGTTCATTCGTTCACGGCTCACAGGAAAAAATCGCACAACTCTTCAAGCAGGCAACAGAAAAAGCACCTATAGTGGTATGTTTTGACGAGTTTGACGCACTGGTGCCTGACAGAAGCAACTATGCCGCACAATACTCCGCAGGCGAAGTCAACGAGTTCCTCTCGCAACTCAACAACTGCTCGGAGCGCGGAATTTTCGTCATCGGCACCAGCAACCGCCCTGACAAAATAGACCCCGCGGTACTGCGCACAGGACGCATTGACAAGCAAGTCTATGTGCCGATACCTGACAAGGAAGCGCGGCGAGAGATGTTTCTGATTCACCTCAAAGACAGACCCTTTGACGAAAACAAAATAAATGCTGACAGGCTTGCCGAAATGTCGGAAGGATACATAGCCAGCGACATAGCGTTTGTGGTCAACGACGCGGCAATGATAGCCGCGTACACCGACCAGGACATCACTCAAGAACTGCTCGAAACATCACTCAAAAACACCCATCCATCTTTGCGCCCCGACACGATAAAAATGTACGATGAGATAAGGCAGAAAATGGAAAGCACAGAGCGTAGCAACCTAACCCGCCGAAAAGTGGGATACGTATGAGATAGAGTATAAAAAACGCTAATTTACAGGGAAATTTAATAGGATAATCACAATTATCAAACAATTAAAGTTTACATTATGAAAACATCAGAATTGGTATTAGACTTTCTGCGCAAGCAAGGCTTTACGCCGGAAGTGAATCCTGAAAACGGGAACATAGTGTTCAAATACCAAATGGGCACGTTCCTGTTTGTGAACAACGACGAGGATGACGAGTTTTTCCAGCTTATCATGCCCGCCATCTATGACGTAACCGACGAGAACCGCGACATCGTGCTTGATGCCGCCAACAAGACTAACATGAAGATGAAGGTATGCAAAACATGTATACTGGATGACGAAGTCTGGCTATTCTTTGAGATTTTGCTCGACAGCACCCCAGATGTGAGCAATATCATCCCGCGCGCACTTGGCATTCTTCAGGGAACCCGCCAAGAGTTCTACCAAAACATAGAATAATACTGTTCACAGATACGACGACAGCCGGCTGCTACAGTCGGCTGTCGTCGTATCTGAGAACCATTAGGCAAAAGAGCACAATCGGTCATTATGCCTAAATTGATAAACTTGTCTAAAGCATTTTAAGTGCCAGTTTGATAACTTGCTCGACAGATGCCGAAGGTTGTTCGCACAAAATCTGTCCCACAACTTTCTGGCTTGCCGCGGCAGGGAAACCCAGCATAGTGAGAGCGGCAGCGGCTTCTTCGGCCGTCTGACCACTCGGCAGCGTAATGTCGGCGATTTCGCCACTCGGGCCAATGTCAAGTTTCATAATCTTATCCTTGAGGTCCACAACGAGCCTCTGAGCGGTCTTGGCACCAATACCCTTTACTTGGCTCAACGCCTTGGCATTGCCAGTGGCAATGAGCTGCTGCAACTCGTATGCCGAGTAAGAACTGAGAAACAGCCTTGCAGTGTTGGGACCTATGCCAGACACCGTAATAAGCAAACGAAACACCTCACGCTCTTGCTTGGTGAGAAAACCGAACAAAAGGTGCGCATCCTCGCGTATCACTTCATGAACATAGATGCGGACCGGCTCGGCTGTGCGGCTCTTATCGGCAGAAAGTTCAGCATATACGCTCAACGGGATATTCACCTCATAGCCCACACCACCAGCCTCGCACACCGCGACTGCCGGACTCAAATCTGTAATGTTCCCTTTAACGTAGTCTATCATAACGGCATTATCTCATCGAGTAACGCATATATGCGTCCTGATAGCGTTCCACAATGTCATCGCGCTTTGAGCGGTAAGCGATTTGAAGCACATTGCCCAATATAGCCACCGATTGTTGCAAGTGACCTTGAACGCTCTGGCGTCTCATCTTGTTGAGCGACTGATAGTAGTCAATATACTGCGTAGCATTATCTGCGATGTCAGTCAAAATTTGGTCAGCCTTGGCATTTTCCCCGAGCTGATAATACGACTGAGCCATCGACAGGCTGGAGTAGTCGTGAGGCACATTAAATGTTGGAATGCGCTCCAAGCCGTAGTCGAGCACCTCAAGTGCCTTTTCTTTTTCACCTTCTACAATAAGCGCATCGGCAAGGCGTGCGAACATCAGCCTGTGGGTATGACACATGCGCAGCACGTTCTCGTCAAGATAGAGAGGCTTCTCATCTACGCCGCCAAACTTGAACTTGTGCATCATATTGTCGTACATATCAACTGTGTTGACACCTTCATCCCCATCATGCTTGACTGGCGTGAGCTGATATGCCAAACCTGTGAGTTCAAAATAGTCGTCAATGTGAAGATAATAATCTGAGCCAACCGTAACGGCAAAATAGACAGGGCGTTTCCAGTGGTTGTTGCGGATTATGTCAAGTATCATCATCTCCGAACGCGTGAGCCGGTTGCTGATTGGTATTGCAATTGACTTTGCCATCTGTTCAGGCGAGAACCTGCAGCTGTCGCCTTGACTGAATGCCGGGCTTGCGAGCACCTCTTCTGGCACTATAGGCTGATAGAGCTGTGCTGTGGGCAATTCTGAAGTCACATCCTCGTGATTCCAGAACGCGGCCCCCTCTTTTTTCTGACGCTGGTCGGTCTTTTCAAGCATCCAGTTGAATGCCTGATCAATCGTCAGTTCGGGGATTTGATCGCGCACCCAAGCAATCTCGTTGGTACCTGCCTGATATTGGTTTGGTTTCCAACTTATTGGCAATGCCGGGCTCTCATAATATGGGCGACGCATCTGGTCAATATACCAGTCGGTCTGCAGATAAGACAGGTTGCAGACACGGACATCTGTGCGGAACTCCTCAACCTCCTGATTATACCACAACGGGAAAGTGTCGTTGTCGCCATTAGTGAAGATGATAGCATCTTTGCGGCACGAATTGAGATAGTTTTGCCCGAAGTCGCGGCATACGTATCTGCCCGAGCGGTCGTGATCGTCCCAGTTCTGCTGCGCCATCAACGCCGGAACTCCAAGACAAAGCACGCCCGCAACCACTGCAACAAGTGTTTTGACCCGCTGCGACAGACGGCCGCGGCTCAAGTCCTCAACCAGTTGTATCAATGCCAGCACGCCCATGCCTATCCAGATGCAGAACGCGTAGAACGAACCTGCGTAAGCGTAGTCACGCTCACGGGGCTGGTAGGGTGTCTGGTTGAGGTAAACAACGATGGCCAAGCCTGTTAAGAAGAACAGCAAGAACGTTATCATAAAGTTCTGGAAGCCCTTTCTGCCTCGTGAGAGTTGGAAACCTATTCCGAGCAGTCCGAGCAGCAGCGGGAGCATATAGTAAACGTTGTGCCCTTTGTTCTCTTTAAGGCGGTCGGGCAGCTTAGACTGGTCACCAAGCATCAGGTTGTCAAGGAACGGGATGCCTGAAATCCAGTTGCCACGGTCAACTTCGCCGTGTCCCTGAAGGTCATTCTGGCGTCCGGCAAAGTTCCACATGAAATATCGCCAATACATGAAATGGCACTGATAGGCGAAGAAGAAACGCAAATTTTCGACAAACGTTGGGCAGTACTCTACACGGTCGCGTCCGCAGTAGTCAAATTTAATTCTCTTGCCTTTCACGTTACCCCATGCTTTGTACGCCTCAATATGGCTCGACTGCGCGCTGTACATACGCGGGAAAATCATCATAAAACGGTCGTCCATCACATAGTCGTGCTTATATCCTGTGATAACATACTCGTCTTTTTCGTCTGGGCTCATTTTGGGTTTAGGAGCATATTGGGGCGCGCCAACAGTTTCGCGCGGCTCACAGATACCGTTCTTCACGTCAAGCGCAACAGGGGCGTTATACACCGGACCATAAAGCAACGGGCGGTCGCCATACTGCTCACGGTTAAGGTATGACTTGAGGTTGAACACGTTATCTGGCGAGTTCTGGTCCATGGCAGGGTCAGACCCTGAACGGATGACTATTACTGCATAGGTTGAATAACCGAGCAACATCAGAGCAGCTGAAATCACAACGGTATGGAGAAAGCGGGCATTAACCAAATGCTTGAACAACCACAGCAAAAGTGCCATAGCGGCTATTACCACCGCACCAATCAAAACAGCCATCGCACCGCTCCTGCCAAAGAATGGTATGCCGACAGCCGTCAGAGCCAACACTGTAGCAGCGCACATGGCATTGTAATTCCGCTCTCCGGCAGTTTGCCATATAGCCCAAGCCAGAATGCCTACCGTCAGAACAATGTAAACCAGCAGACCAGTATTAAACGGAGCATGAAGCATATTGGTGAACAGCAGTTCAAACCAGCAGGCCATCTGCACAAAACCAGGAATAAGCCCATAGAGCACCACGCCCAACAACACGACTGAGACAAGCATGGCGATTATGAAACCTTTGAAAGTTGGTTCATACTTGCGGCAATAATACACAAGCACTATGGCAGGTATGGCAAGCAGGTTAAGCAAGTGGACACCTATTGACAGTCCCATCAGATATGCGATGAGGATAATCCATCGGTCTGAATCGGGGCTGTCTGCCACGTCGTCCCATTTCAGTATAGCCCAGAACACAACAGCGGTGAAGAACGAAGAATAGGCATAAACCTCACCCTCGACTGCCGAGAACCAGAACGTGTCGGAAAAAGTATATGCCAGTGCTCCAACCGCTCCGGCAAACAATATGCCCACACCCTGCGCAAGTGTCATCTCTTGAGCCTCTCCAGAAGCTTTCTGACCTTTAACAGCAGGCGACAGCGTCCTTACGACAATCTTGCGCGCCAAGGCGGTAATTGTCCAGAACAAGAACAAAATAGTCAGGGCCGAAAAGATAGCCGACATGGCGTTAACCATTACCGCCACCATTGTGGGGTCTTTGGCAAACAGAGTGAAGAAATGCGCGGTGAGCATAAAGAATGGTGCTCCGGGCGGATGTCCCACATCTAATTTATAAGCCGTTGAGATAAACTCTCCGCAGTCCCAGAAACTTGCTGTGGACTCTATCGTCAACAAATATGTTACGGCGGCAATCAGGAACACCACCCAACCGACGATGTTGTTGTAAAGTTTGAAACGTTTCACTATATGATAAAATGGTTATTAAATTCGTAACAAAAGCACTGCGTGCAATCAGTCAGCCTCATTTGCTCAATTGCTCAATCGAGGCTTTCAGTGCGGCGATTTTCTGTTCGGCATCAGCCTGTTTCTTGCGCTCGTTGGCTACGATTTCGGGCTTTGCATTCTGAACGAAGCGCTCGTTTCCGAGTTTCTTGTTCACGCTCGCAAGGAAACCTTCAAGATACTCAAGCTCTTTCTTGAGTTTTGCAACTTCTTCGGCAGTGTCCACCAGACCGTCGAGCAGCACAGCATATTCACTGTTACCTGCGAGGAAACTGGTAGCAGACGCAGCCTTTTCTGCAACGTGCTCAATCTCTTTCACACCGCCAAGTTTTTCGACAACGGCCCTGAAAGGCACATCGCTTACGTTAACAGCCTGTACGGTGAGGTCAACCTTGTTACCGATGTTCTTTTGTGCGCGGACGTTGCGTATGCCGGTTATAATCTGCTTTGCGATCTCAAAGTCGTCCAGCACCGCCTTCTGTTCTTGGTTTTCGCACTTAGCCTCCTGATTACAAATCGTTTCACCTTCTTTGCGGTCCTCAAGTGCCTGCCACAGGTGCTCGGTAATGAACGGCATGAACGGATGGAGCGAACGTAGTAGTATGTCGAAATAATGGAGTGTGGTGCGATATGTTTCGGCGTTTTGTGGCTTGCCGTATTCGGGTTTTATCGCCTCAAGATACCAACTTGAGAACTCGTCCCAGAACAATTTGTAGAGCAGCGTAAGTGCCTCTGAAAGACGATATTTGCCGAACAAGTCTTCAACCTCCACGAGCGTGTCAGTAATTTTAGCCGACATCCACTTCATAGCCTGCCGCTGAGCGTCAGTTGCCTTGACGCTGTCGTCCACTTGCCAACCTTTTACGAGTCGGAAAGCGTTCCATATCTTGCCGGAGAAGTTGCGGCCCTGCTCGCAGAGCGACTCGTCAAACAAAATGTCGTTTCCGGCAGGTGCCGAAAGCATCATTCCCATGCGTACTCCGTCAGCGCCATAGCGGTCTATCAGGTCCAGCGGGTCGGGGCTGTTGCCGAGTGATTTAGACATCTTGCGTCCAAGTTTGTCGCGCACTATGCCAGTGAAATAAACGTGTTTGAACGGCATTTTGCCCTCATATTCGTAGCCTGCCATAATCATGCGCGCTACCCAGAAGAATATGATGTCAGGACCGGTAACGAGGTCAGCCGTTGGATAATAGTAACTGATTTCTTTGTTCCCGGGGGTGTTGATGCCGTCAAAGAGGCTTATCGGCCAAAGCCACGAGCTGAACCACGTGTCGAGGCAGTCGGGGTCTTGCCGCAAGTCGGCTGCTGTTACAGACGGATTAATAGCCTGCGCTTTTTTGAGGGCGTCTTCTACCGTTGGAGCCACAACAAACCTGCCGTCGGGCAAGTAATACGCCGGAATGCGGTGACCCCACCAGAGTTGGCGGCTGATGCACCAGTCCTTGATATTCTCGAGCCAGTGGCGGTAAGTGTTTTTGTACTTCTGCGGATAGAACATTATCTCATCCTTCATCACCGGCTCAAGCGCAATCTGCGCAAGGTGCTCCATCTTCAGGAACCACTGCATTGACAGTTTCGGCTCGATGGGCACACCAGTGCGTTCCGAGCAGCCCACGTTGTTGGTGTAAGCCTCCACTTTTTCCAGCAGACCGGCTTCTGCAAGGTCTTTCTCTATCTGCTCGCGCACGTCGAAACGGTCCATACCCACATACAGGCCTGCAGCTTCTGACAGTGTGCCGTTGTCGTTGAAGATGTCTATGCTCTGCAAGTGGTGCTTCTCGCCGAGCATATAGTCGTTGATGTCGTGAGCCGGTGTAACCTTAAGGCAACCCGTACCAAATTCCACATCCACATATTCGTCCTCAATAACCGGAATTTGCCTGTTCACAAGCGGCACAATCACATGCTTGCCTTTCAGCCACGCGTTCTTGGGGTCGTTGGGGTTGATGCACATTGCCGTGTCGCCCATTATCGTTTCAGGACGGGTGGTTGCCACAACCGCATATTTCTCGGGGTCCTCCACGGTGCGGTAGCGCAGGTAGTAGAGTTTGCCCTGATGTTCCTTAAAGATGACTTCCTCGTCCGACAAAGCCGTCAGTGCCTTGGGGTCCCAGTTAACCATTCTCACGCCTCTGTAAATCAATCCCTTCTCATACAAGTCGCAGAACACCTTGAGCACACTTGCCGATCGTTTTTCGTCCATGGTGAAAGCCGTGCGGTCCCAGTCACAGGAGCATCCCAGACGGCGCAACTGCTTCAGTATTATTCCGCCGTGTTCCTCGGTCCATGCCCATGCGTGCTTCAAAAACTCCTCGCGTGTCAGGTCTGTCTTCTTGATGCCTTGACTTGCCAAACGGTTCACCACTTTTGCCTCAGTAGCTATCGAGGCATGATCCGTTCCCGGCACCCAGCAGGCATTCTTGCCCTGCTGACGCGCATGGCGCACCAAAATGTCCTGTATAGTTTCGTTCAGCACATGACCCATGTGCAGCACACCAGTAACGTTAGGGGGAGGAATAACAACCGTATAAGCCTCACGGCCGTCCGGCTCACTATGAAAAATACCGTGGTTTAACCAATACTCATACCATTTGCCCTCAATTTCAGAGGGGTTGTACTTACTCGAAAGTTCCATATTGCTAAAAAAACGCAGTTTTTGAATTATCATGCAAAGTTCGCAAAAATTCTGCACATAGGCAAATTATTTACTATTTGCATGTCAAGATTATTGGGACACGCCATGTCGTGTCCACACTTTTTAGGCCAACAAAATTAAAGGCAATTCTGACTTCGGCTTAACAAAAACTTTCATTTTTTTCACACCTATGCGGTAATTTCGCATTGCAAACATTTAAATTTGCCACCGAAAAACAAAAAAAACATATTAACCCACTAAATAATTTTTACTATGGACCAAGACAAAACATTACAAGAAGTACTAAAAAATCACGAAGTCGTCAAGAAAACAGCTGGCGAACTGGTTCAAAAAGGACATTCTATCGGAAAGGTCATCTCTGACTTTATCGACTTCCTTTTCGACACGAAGTATTAGACAATGGTTAAACGCCGATAGGCATATCAACTCTTATTTGTCACACATTAAATCACTCTATCATGGAACTCGCAAAAGGATTAGTAAAAATTGCCCTCGGTCTGTTGGCATTAGGCACAGCAACTGAACTCGGCCGACGCGGTAAGGAAGACTTGGGCAAAGCCCTTGGCACCAGCAGCAACACATCAAACAACAACCAAAAGTAATTAACCCGCCCTGCGACGCACACCGCGCCGCAGGGCATAAAAACTTCATCATTATGATTATTTTCAAAGATCCAGCACCATTGGGAACAGTAGGAACAATCGTAAAAGCAATAATCGACGCATTTTCCAAGAAAAAACAATCCGACCCTCTCAAAGACATCAGGGATAAAATGAACCGTCCAGGCATTTAGATAACAACTTTGTAAAGAAATGAGGATTAAACAAAAACTAAAAATTATCAACAATGTACAGAGGACAAACACAATTTGTATGCAGGGCATGCGGCATGCGCTTTGAGGCGCCAGACATTGAATGGAATGCGACTATTATGTCTATGCCAGTCCCCTGCCCACGTTGCGGTAACATGACCAATGAGCATTCCTATATGCCGCTGCCGCTGTGGAGGTGGATATGTAAACTTATTCATAAATAATGATACTTAGCACAAAAAAATCGGAAGTTTATACTCCCGATTTTTTTGGGGGACAACACCCATTTGCTCAATTGGAATAGAAGCACTACCTTTACAAACAGTTTTTATCATACCATATCATGACTACTCAAGAACAAAACACTATCCGTCAACGGACATGCTGGCCAGAGGAGATTATCCGACACATCGGCTCAATGGCAGAGGCAGAGATTTATATGCGCACCGGACTTCAGGCCTGAAAGGTCGGCGGAAGATGGGCGCTGTGCCGCACAGACATCGACTGGAGCGACTATTCCATACGGCGAAATACATGGCTGCGTGACTCGCCGCAGCAGGGGCTCAAAAAATACGAAGAGTGGGCACAATACAACAATGTGGACCTGATTGGCGAAGGTTTTCCGCCGCGCGACCAAAACGGCGACCCATACGAACTCCACAACATCGGACAACACCAAGACTCGCCACTTGCCGAACTCACATGGGCAGAACACAAAGGCGACGGCAACTTCAGCATTCTGCATCATTTTGACGATGAATCAGAAATCGACCGCCAGCAGTTTGACGCTGAAAAATCACAACACTGGCAGGCACGCTTCAAAGCATTCTCAGAAGACGAAAAACACAGGATTTACAACAAATAGCAGATAGTGCTACTCCCTATTTTCATTATAAATCGAGAGTAGCACTTCCTTTTTATGAGTTTTTTAAGTACTACTGACTACTGACTCCTGGCTCCTGACTCAAAAAAAATGAAAGATTACTTACGCAGACACATCTGGATTCTGACAAAACTATATGAAAACCCTCGGGGCATGACCTATAGCGAGTTTGTTGAAGAATGGGCAAAGACCGATGTCAACTCGCAAGGGACGGCACTGCCCAAACGGACTTTCGCCGACTGTCTAAGGGCGATAGAGGAAACATTTGGCATCGAAATTTCATCTGATGCACGCAACGGATACAGGTACCGCATCGGCAACCGAGAATGGTTGGAGAAAGACAATATCAAAGACTGGCTGCTATCGGCTTTTGCCGTCAACAACCTGCTGCAAGACAGCAAAAATCTGCGCGAGAGGGTGCTCTACGAGCCTGTGCCGTCTGGCAACACCTATCTGTTAAAAATTCTGGAAGCCATGAAAAATAATCATATCATACTCATGGTCTATCAAGACTTCTACGACGACATGCCGCAAGAAATAATGCTGGAACCTTATTGCGTCAAAATATTCAAACAACGATGGTACATCATAGGCGTGGACCGAAACGACCCTGAAAACAATAACAACGCCAGCAAAAGGCATATTCGCCGCTACGCACTCGACAGAATAAAACGGCTTGAAGCGACTGACGAAAAGTTCAAGATTCCATGCGATTTTTCAGCCAAATCGTACTTCGACGACGCTTTTGGAATCATTGTTGACCATGAAGACTTCAGCACAGAACTTATACGCCTGAAAGTCAGCGACATCAACCATCGAAGACAATATATCCGCTCACTACCGCTCCACAAATCACAACGAGAAGTGGAAAAGTATAGCGACTACTCCATCTTTACAGTAAAAGTAATGCCATCATACGACTTCATTCAACACATTCTATCCATGGGCAACGAAGTTGAAATCTTGTCGCCTCAATACGTGAGAGAGGAAATTATATGGCTGGTAAAGAGTATGGCAGACAAATATGGCATTTAACCCAAATCGGCCCAAAAAAGAATACAAAAAGCACCTCAAGAAGACAAAGAACCTCACACCCCATTCACGCGCAAAGCAGTACTCCACACTCCGTGGTTTCATCATCGCAACAATCTCCGCACAACTCAAATCACAACTACAACACCCATAATCCACCCGACACATCCTTTCTCCTCACACTCCCTCGGCGTTCCACATTGTTGCGCACTGCAATCCACAACTATCACGCTGAAAGCGTGTCCTTTCAGTAACCGCAGGTTGCTATGCAACCTGCGGATGTGGAATCAACTCACCTATGCACGCTGAAAGCGTGCCATAATTGCGAAATTATGTATATGGAAAGTTTAGAAATGAGAAATCTTGTTGTCGGCCTAATGACCGATTTGTCTTGAATTGTTGAACACAAAAAAAATCATTTGCTCATTCGCCGTTATAATATATCCATATTCTCTGCTCTTTGTTGGTGCTGCCAAAAGGGAAGTCGCTGCCATGACAAAAAAAGTTTTGCCATCTGCTTTTTTTTCCGTAACTTCGCATTTGATAATTAACAATAAACATGAAAAGAATTAGTCTAACAATTATCTTTGCTGCAGTGTGGCTGCTCATGCAGGCGCAGATTTACAACCCTGTACACTGGACTTTCCAAGCCGACACGACCGCAAAGGATGTAGTTGTGCGACTCACGGCCTCCATTGATGACGGCTGGCACCTCTATGACATTAACACACCTGACGACGGGCCGTCTGCCACACGGCTCGAGTTTGAAGAACTCGGAGGCGTGAGACTTGACGAGCCGCCGCACGTCAAAGGCAAACCCATCACAATCTTCGATGAGGACTTCGACATGGACATCACCTATTATGAACACTCCATGACCATCGAACAACGGCTGCCAAGGAATGGCGAAAAGATTGACTTCAAGGGATATGTGGCATACAACGTCTGCAACGACGGCAACAGCTGCTTGAGTAACAACCGCTATGATTTCTCGTTCAACGAAAACCCCGTGAGTGCCGCACCTGTTGATGATGGTGAAGGCGCGTTCCACACCATTGACTTTGGCGCTCCGGCGGCAGACACATCTGAATTTTGGAAGCCGGCAGAAATACCTGAGGGCGGTGACGTGCCGCAAAAAGGTTTGAGCCTGTGGTGGATTTTCTTAATGGGACTGCTCGGCGGTCTTGTCGCACTGTTCACCCCGTGCGTGTGGCCAGTGATTCCGATGACCATCAGTTTCTTCATGCACCGTGGCGAAAGTGGTCACGCACGACGCGACGCATGGCTCTACGGACTTGCCATAGTGCTCATCTACGTCGGGCTCGGCCTGCTTATCACGGTCATCTTCGGCGCATCGGCGCTCAACAACCTCGCCACCAACGCTTTCTTCAACTTGTTGTTCTTTGCGCTGCTCATAGTATTCGCCCTGTCGTTCTTCGGAGCCTTTGAAATTGTTCTTCCAGCCTCGTGGACAAACCGCCTCGACCAGCGCGCCAACTCTGCCGCCGGATTTGTGAGCATCTTGTTTATGGCGTTCACTCTCGTGCTTGTGTCGTTCAGTTGCACAGGCCCCATCATCGGCACACTCCTCGTGGAAGCCGCCACTGACGGCGGGCTGCTTGCGCCTGCTGTTGGAATGTTAGGGTTCGCCGTTGCGCTGTCTCTGCCGTTCAGCCTTTGCGCACTGTTCCCTGCCGCAACACAAAAGTTGCCGAAATCAGGGCAGTGGATGCAACGCCTGAAGGTGTGCCTCGGATTTCTTGAACTCGCTTTCTCGCTCAAGTTCTTCTCCGTGGCAGACTTGGCATACGGCTGGGGACTTCTTTCCAGGCCCATGTTCCTGTGCCTGTGGTTCGCCATATTCCTGCTCATGGGACTTTATCTGCTGCGCATCATCACCCTCAAAAATGAGGACAGCGACTCAAGGGGAGCAAGCACCACCGAGCTTATGCTCGGACTTATTTCCATAGCTTTTGCAGTTTATATGCTGCCGGGCCTGTGGGGAGCACCAGTAAACGCCGTCAGCGCATTTGCTCCGCCGGCAGCTCCACAAGACTTTAGCATCAACGGCGACAAAAACCGGCACCTCACGGACTACGACGAGGCCATGAAACTGGCACAAGAGGAATGGAAAACCGTGCTTATCGACTTCTCGGGATACGGCTGCGTCAACTGCCGCGAGATGGAGAGCAAAGTGCTGGCGGACAGCCGCGTAAAGCAGGTCCTCGACAACGAGTTCATCGTCGTGACTCTCATGGTGGACGACAAACGCGAGCTTGACGAGCCCATCACCGTAACAGAAAACGGCAAGAGCATCACTCTCAAGACATACGGTGACAAGTGGAGCTACCTGCAACGCCACCGTTACTACGCCAACGCGCAACCTTTCTTCATTATTCAGGCTCCCGACGGTAAAGTAATCGCCCCGCCGTGCGCATTCACCACAGACCCTGACAAATTCCTGAAGTGGCTAACATCAAACTAACAGAAACAAGCAAAACGACAATAATGAAAAAACTATTAACAATTGCGGGCATAGTGCTCGCCCTAACCGCATGCGAAATGAAAAAGACCGAAACGCTAACGTGCGACAAAAACGAACCCGCGATTGAGAACCACCGCCTAACACCCGAAGTGCTGTGGGCTTTCGGCAACATGAGTGGTCCGTGCGTATCACCCGACGGCAAGCGGATACTCTATGGAGTAACTTATTCCAACGTCAAAGAGAACAAATCAAACCGCGAACTCTACGTTATTGACGCCGACGGCAATAACAACCAACGCCTCACGCGCACCAACACTTCGGAGCACTGCGCGCAATGGCTCAACGATGGCAAACGCATAGCATATTTAAGTGCAGAAAGCGGAGCGCCGCAAGTCCACATACTTGACACGGAAACAGGCAAGAGCACTCAACTTACCGACGTGGAAGACGGCGTGGAGGACTTCCGCTTCTCACCTGATGAAAAACAACTGCTATATATCGCAACAGTGCAGAACGGACCAACTACCGCCGACATCTATCCCGACCTCGACAAGGCCGAGGGACGCATAGTAACCGACCTGATGTACCGCCACTGGGACGAGTGGGTTGACCAAATCCCCCACCCCTTTGTAGCACCGTTTGACGGCTCAAAACTCGGAGAGCCTACCGACCTGCTCGAAGGCACACTATTCGAGTCACCCATGCGCCCGTGGGGAGGCATGGAACAACTCGACTTCTCGCCCGACAGCAAATTCATAGCGTACACCTGCCGCAAAAAAACCGGCAAAGAGTACTCGCTCTCAACAGACTCCGACATATTCCTCTACGAGATAGAAACCGGCGAAACCGTCAACCTCTGCAAACTCGACACCGCCGACCAAAACATGGGCTATGACATCAACCCGCTATTCTCGCCCGACGGCAAGTATATTGCATGGCAGTCTATGGAGCGCGACGGATATGAGTCCGACAAAAACCGCCTCTACGTGATGGACCTGCAGAGCCACGAAAAATGGGACCTCTTCGCCAACTTCGACCAGAGCGTCGAAGCAATGATTTGGAACAAAACGTCCGACGGGCTATTCTTCACATCAACGCAGCACGCCACCTGCCAAGTTTACCAACTCACCGACCTGCGCAACCCGCAAATACGCCAAATCACACAAGGCGTGCACGACTACGCATGGATAGGGCTGCTCAACGACGGACACCTCGCCGGACTGCGTCACAGCATGTCAATGCCTAACGAACTCTACAACATCGACATCAATTCAGGAGAGCAGACACAAATCACATTTGAGAACAAACACATCCTCGACCAACTCCACATGGGAGAAGTCCGCGAGCGCTGGCTCACCACTACCAACGGCGAGCAGATGCAGTGCTGGATTATACTGCCGCCCGACTTCGACCCCAATAAAAAATATCCCGCCCTGCTCTACTGCCAAGGCGGTCCACAAAGCCCCGTGAGCCAATTCTGGAGCACAAGGTGGAACTTCCAAATCATGGCTGCCAACGACTACGTCATCATAGCCCCCAACCGCCACGGACTCTACGGTTACGGACAGCAATGGCTCGAGCAGATTTCAAAAGACTACGGCGGACAGAACATGCGCGACTACTTCACCGCCATCGACAGCCTCGCCACCGAGCCATACGTTGACGCCGACCGCCTCGGGTGTGTGGGAGCATCATACGGAGGTTTCTCAGTCTATTGGATTGCCGGGCATCACCAGAAACGCTTCAAAGCCTTCATAGCACACGACGGCATCTTCAACCTCGAGCAACAATACGTAGAAACAGAGGAGATGTGGTTCGTCAACTGGGACCTCGGCGGAGCATATTGGGAGAAGGACAACGCAGTCGCGCAAAACAGTTATGCCAACTCGCCGCACCGTTTCATCGGAGAATGGGACACCCCAATCCTCTGCATACACGGCAAGCAGGACTACCGCATAGTCGATTCGCAGGGCATGGCAGCCTTCAACGCCGCCGTGCTGCGCGGAGTGCCGGCAGAACTGCTCTACTTCCCCGACGAGAACCACTGGGTCAGCAAACCGCAGAACGGAGTGCTTTGGCAACGCACATTCTTCGCATGGCTCGACAAATGGCTGAAATAAAATTTCATCACCCCCATACCACACAAAAAGCGGGCTCGGAACTGAAAAATTCCGAGCCCTAAACTTGTTAATGTATGAAGCTATGAACTTGCAAGCGTTGTAAAACCGCTTAATCGATGTTGATGGTGGTCAGTGAGCGTGATTTTTCTTCTTCAGTTTTCTTTGGCAGGCTGATGGTCAGAACTCCATCGTTAACTTTTGCGCTTATGCGGCTGCGCTCAACGTTGTCTGGCAGGTCAATTGTCTGCTCAAATTTGCTGTAAGAAAACTCGCGCCGCAAGTATTTCTTATCTTCTTTGTGCTCCTCGCTCTGCGTCTTTTTCTCAACGCCAATTACGAGTTCGCCGTCTTGAGTTACATGGATGCGGAAGTCGTCTTTGGTCATGCCCGGAGCTGCTACCTCAACCTCATATTTATCTTTGTCTTCACTGACGTTGATTGCCGGGGTGGTGCTTGATACCGTTGCCCAGTTGTTGTCAAACAAGTCGTTGAAAATGCTTGGTAACCATGCTTGGTTCATTCTTGTGATAGGTGTCATGATTGTATCCTCCTATTTATTAATTGTTGTTTTATTACTTTTTAATTTTTATTGTCAACTCTTTTTAACGAGCGTTCACCCTATATTAGGCAAAGTAAGTGCCACTGCCACATAACTGACTAATTGTCAGTATTTTATGCCAAAAAGTCCATTTTTCATTCTTTTTTACTGACATTTTGGCAGCAAGGGGAATAAATTGAAAAAAAATCGTAACTTTGCAAAATGTCAATGCGACACTACTTGCTCATATCGTGTTTTGCGCTTTTGTGCGGTTGCAAAAGTTGCGACAAGCGCATAGCCCCTCAACGCCCGAGTAACGGCAATGAGCCTGACTCTGTGCGCATTGCGGTGATGGAAGGTAACCAAGTCCTCGCCCGACAAGCGTCAGAGCAGCTGAAAATGCTTGCAGAGCAAGCCAACGACACCCTTAACACCCAAGGCGAGGTGCCATTCACATTCCACGACAATGGCTGCTGGATACGAATCATCGAAAATCCTGAAGGCCCCAAAATAGAGCAAGACCAAGAGCTTGGCATCGCCTACACGCTCAAACTCACCGACGGCACGATAGCCGAAGAGCGGGAGATGACAATCAAAGCGGGCCGCAAGCAGGCACTTGACGCAATAGACTACGCACTCACGCTTATGACAGAGGGCGGCAAGGCTGAAATTCTTGCCCCATGGGCATTGCTTTATGGCCGCGAGGGGACGGACAAGGTGCCGCCCTACTCACAGGCAATTATAAGTTTAAGAGTCAAAAGGCGTTAGTAGAGAGCATTTTAGATTTACCATTTAGCAATTTACTATTTGACATTTTAGCATTTAGTGACATCGGGGCACGATATCGTGTCTGACAATCGAAAGATGATTTTAAGATAAAAAAATATAGAATTATGCGTAATATCAAAATAATAATCCTTCTTGTAGCCGTAATGTCTGTTGTGGCTTGCACCAAAGGCACCTACGCCGACGAACTGAAGGCAGAGAAAGCGACCATAAAGTCGTACATCTCTCGAAACAACATTAAAGTTTTGGGGGCAATGCCTAAAGATTCTGTTTTTGCCGAAAACGAGTTTTACAAGACCGAGGATGCTCTTTATTTCCGTCTTGACAAAAAGGGCACTGGCAAAGACACTGTCGAGATCGGCAACAAAATTCATATCCGTTACAAGAAGTTTGACCTCTCGGAGCACCCCGACACCATTTCCTATTGGACCACTTCCGAGATAGCCTACCCCACCTCATTTTTTTACGGTGTAACCGACGACGCAAGTTGTCCTGCATGGCACCTTGCGGTAGGCATGATGCAGCGGAGCGGCGCGGAAGCGACAATAATTTGTCCGGCGATACTCGGATTTGGCTCCGACCAAAGTCCGCTGACACCTTACGTTTATAAGCTTAAAATAAAATTCAATAAACAATCATGAGTTTAGTAAAATCCATTTCGGGCATACGCGGCACCATAGGCGGCGCAGTTGGCGACGGGCTTGACCCCGTTAGCATCGTACGCTTTACCGCAGCGTATGCCAAACAGAGGCGGTCGCGCGAATTAAAATCTAACGAAATCGTCGTTGGACGCGACGCGCGGTTGTCGGGCAGCATGGTTGACAAACTCGTCGCCGGCACACTCATGGGCATGGGGTTTGATGTCGTAAACATAGGCCTGGCTACGACCCCCACCACAGAAATTGCGGTAACGAGCGAACATGCGGCTGGCGGAATAATCATCACCGCAAGCCATAACCCAAAACAATGGAACGCCCTTAAGCTGCTCAACGAGCGTGGTGAGTTCCTCAACGACAAAGAGGGCAAAGAAGTGCTTGCCATAGCCGCAAGCGAAGATTTCACCTTTGCTCCTGTTGAAGAGTTGGGTCATGAAAGGCACGTGGTAGATTATGCCGAACGTCATGTGGCACAGGTGCTCGGGCTAAAACTCGTCGATGCAGAGGCCATACGCAAAGCCAACTTCACAGTTGCAATCGATTGTGTGAACTCTGTTGGCGGCATAGCCATACCTCTGCTGCTTGACAGACTGGGCGTAAAAAACGTGATAGAGCTCAACTGCAACCCCGACGGCATATTCCCTCATAACCCCGAGCCGCTGCCGCAACACCTGACGCAAATTGCCGACCGCTGCCGCAAAGGCGGGGTAAATGTCGGATTTGTCGTTGACCCTGATGTTGACCGCCTTGCCATCATTTGCGAAAACGGCGACATGTTCGGTGAGGAATATACCCTCGTGTCTGTTGCCGACTACGTGCTCAGCAACACACCCGGCAACACTGTCAGCAACCTGTCGTCCACACGTGCCCTACGCGACATTACAGAACGCCACGGGGGCTCTTATTCAGCCTCTCCCGTCGGCGAAGTCAACGTGGTTGAAGAGATGAAGCGCACCAACGCAGTGATAGGCGGCGAAGGCAACGGGGGAGTCATATACCCCGCACTACACTATGGAAGAGACGCGCTTGTGGGCATCGCGCTGTTCCTTACCAACCTTGCAAAAAAAGGATGTAAAGTGTCGGAACTGCGCGCCACATTCCCCAAATACTTCATAAGCAAAAACCGCATAGACCTCAAGCCCGGACTTGACGTTGACGCACTGCTGGCAGCCGTAAAAGACAAATACAAAGCGCACAAAGTGGATGACCGCGACGGAGTTAAGATTGACTTCCCCGAAAGTTGGGTACACCTCCGCAAGTCAAACACCGAACCAATCATCCGCGTGTACAGCGAGGCTCACACGCCGCAAGAGGCAGACGACATCGCACAGGAAATAATTAAAGAAATCCAACAAATAGCCAATCTTTAACATCCTCCTGCCAGTCTTTAACTAATCAGCCGCTTCTCTCAAGTCAGAAAGAAGCGGCTGATTGCATTTTTAACACAATGTCGGCTAATGACCGAACATGGGCGAAAATCAGAAGTCTATTTGTTGGGTTCAATTCCTGACTTGTCCACCACTTTTCTAAGCAGCTGGAGGAAGTCCTTCCGGAAAGCATCATAGTTTTCGGGATGTTCTGTGCCATGAGCACTTATATGACCATTTTTAAAGCCGCAACTCAGTTGGAACCACTCAGCATTGTTATAGTCCTCTGCAGCCTTATCATAGTCATACCACTTAATGATGTCATATTTCTTCACTAAATCCGCAAACGCATCCCAGCAAATTTTATCGTCATCAGCATCACCATAATAGTTCCACTCGCCAACTGGGAAGAATTCTCCGCTGCGGCTCTTTATGCGCACGCTAAAATTGCCAGAGCGTATTTCACGCCGCAGGAAAAACACCTCGTAGCTATCGCTGCCAGACGTGCCCTTCTGAATAAAATTCATAATAATAGAAGTCATCGGCCCACTCACACCTGCAGCTATCTGCCTTTGTTTGCCTTCCTCAAGCAGAGAGTCCACAACAGGCTTGAACAGAGCCAGCATCTCCTTGTCAAAATCCCAATATCCGTTGGGCGACATATTCATGCCATGCACATCCACACTACAGCCATCTTCATATTCCACGTCCAAAGAAAAGCCATCTCCATCGCACACGTGGGGGTTAGTTTTGTCATATCCGTTCCAACGGAATATATCGTGTTTCTCACACACTAACCGCAGATTCTCCATGAACGTTTCGTCAAGAGGACACGACATCTCACCATAATCCATGTGCTCCAGCATCTCGGCCCGAAAGACATGTCCCGCACTATCGGGTTTAATTGAGTAAGTGAACGAATTACCACCTATCGTTCCATCATAGTGATAGGTGAAGGAATTGATAGGGGCCTTGGTTGATTGTGTGCCATTGCATGACAAGAAACTGAAAATTGACATAACTAATAATAAGAAGTTGGTTTTCATTGTAGGGTATGGTTAATGACACTTTTTGTAGAAGTGTCTGAATTTGACCTTAATCGCGTTTTTGTGTGTTCCTAAAACACGTTGTATCTTGAGAAAATCTCTGCCAATGTCATCTCGTCCTGCACGAGCACGGCACGACCTTTAGGGCCGTTGTTGGGTCCAACGATACCCGTCGCCTCAAGTTGGTCAGAAAGCCGTCCGGCACGGTTATATCCGATATTAAACTTGCGCTGAATAACGGATGTGGAACCTTGTTGTTGTGTCACAACAAACCGCGCCACATCAGCAAACATCGGGTCGAGGTGGCTTGTGTCCACTTCTCCGGGCTTAAGTCCGCCCTCCGCATCACCGCTTTCAGGCACGTACTCCGGCAGTTCATACGCATGCGGATATGCCTGTTGCTCACTCACGAATTTTGTGATGCTCTCCACCTCGGGCGTGTCAACGAATGCACACTGCACGCGCACGGGGTCGTTGCCGTTGCTGTAGAGCATATCGCCACGGCCGACAAGTTGGTCTGCACCCTTGCCGTCAAGTATGGTGCGAGAGTCTATTTGCGACTGTACACGGAAGGCAATGCGGGCCGGTATATTGGCTTTGATGATACCTGTGATTACATTGACCGACGGGCGCTGCGTGGCAAGTATCATGTGCATACCCACGGCGCGGGCCTTTTGTGTGATACGGCTTATCGGCATCTCAACCTCCTTGCCGGCAACCATGATGAAGTCACCAAACTCATCAATCACAATGACTATGTATGGCAGAAAACGATGGCCATTGGCGGAACTCAGTTGTCGGTTGACAAATTTCTCATTGTATTCCACTATGTTGCGGCACCCGGCTTTCATAAGCAGTTTGTAACGGTCTTCCATTTCCACCACGAGCGAGTTGAGCGTCTGGATAACCTTTGTGGAATCGGTAATGATAACGTCCTCCTCTTCTGGCAGTTTAGCCATATACTGCTTTTCTATCTTCGCATAAATGTTGAATTCCACCATCTTGGGATCCACAAGCACAAATTTGAGTTCCGATGGATGCTTTTTATAGAGCAGCGAGGTAATTATGGCATTGAGTCCTACCGACTTACCTTGTCCTGTTGCGCCAGCCACAAGCAGGTGCGGAGCCTTGGCAAGGTCAAACATGAAGACCTCGTTAGTAATGGTGCGCCCGAGAGCCACCGGCAAGGCATATTTGCTCTCCTCCTGAAACTTGCGGCTTGCGATAACGGAGTGCATTGAAACGATTTGCGAGTTCTTGTTGGGCACCTCAATGCCAACGGTGCCTTTACCTGGTATCGGCGCTATGATACGGATGCCGGTAGCCGCAAGCGAAAGCATGATGTCGTTCTCAAGGTTGCGTATCTTGTTGACGCGTATGCCCGCCTTTGGCACTATTTCATACAGTGTAATCGTGGGGCCTATGGTGGCGTTGATGCGCTCCACACCAATGCCGTAGTCGGCAAGCGTCTTCACGATTTTTTCTTTGTTAGCCTGCTGCTCCTCCATATCGATGACGGGCTTGTTCTCGTCCGGATATGTCTTGAGCAAGTCAAGCGGCGGGAACTTGTAGTGGCTCAACTCGGCATGCGGGTCGTATGGACCATATTGCTCAAGCGGGGTCAACTGCTTGGAGGTGTCCGTGTCCTCAGGCTTGGTTATGTTGATTTCCACATCATCTGAGCCTTCTTCACCACTCTTATCACCATCCTTGTCCTCACCGTCTTCACCGTCTTTAGTAGCCGGAGTTTCAGGTTCGTCTGTTTCATCAGGGTTGTCAGGATTGTTTATTACAAACTCCGTATCGGTATTTTTGGAGGGCCGTTTATCGGGTTGGCTGTCATCATCGTCGTCCCCGGTGTCTCCGGTACCCTCGGTGCCGCTGTCTTCTCCCATGCCAAAAGTTATTGTAACTCCGTCGGGATTTTCAGGGTCATCTGAATTGTCTGGATTAACGGGTTTATCTGAATCGTCAGGTTCTTCCGGACTCTTCGGGTCATCTTCGTCTGATTGGGTATTTTTTTGCTGTTGCTGCAGTTGTAGCTGCCTCTTGCGTTCCTTTTCCTGCTTACGCCTCTCCCTCCATGCCATGAACCTCGGCCAAAGGCTTTTAACCCACGGCCAGAAGCCTTTGTGCATACACACAAGGAACACTATCAGGCACACAAGCATAAGAATCGTGAAGCCAAGAGGGTTTATGTATGACACGGCCGTGCCGCTCAACAGCTCACCATGAGCTCCTCCAAACGACAAAAATGTCTTGTCGTCAAACCACTGCATCACAAACGATAACATGGCAGAGCCCCACACCGTCCAGAACACCGTTTTTATAAAAAGCCTCAACAATTTTATTTTAACGGCATTAAGTAGCCACAAGCCAAAGAGCACGATGCCAAACAGCAACACGAACGACGCCAAACCGAACGCCCCGTTTATAATCCATTGTGAAAACAAAGCGCCTTCCACACCGCACCAGTTATGAATTTCTGCGCGTTTTTGAATTGGGTTATCATACTGCAGCACGCTCTGGTCCGCGGCTCCTGCTATCAGGAAACTCACCATGGAGAAAAAGGCGTATGCCGACAGGCCAAGAAGAATGACCGCCGTGATGACGCGGAACATTTCGGAATGGAAAAACTCCACAAAGGTTTTCCAACGGCTCGTCTCGTCAATCTGCTCTACTGAATTGGTTTGGGGTTTATTACTTGGTTTACTTGCCATTAGCGTTCTGATACGTTCGTTATTGCGATATAATTCATTCACTTTTACAAGAATGCAAAGTTACGTTTTTTTTGCGTAATATCAAAATAAACATTATACGGCACATTGCGCATACGCTTATTTTTTTGTACCTTTGCGCTGATTATCAATTTTAGACATTATGGGAAAAGACTTAAACAACGAACCTCAAGAACAAATCTCATTGCCGGAGAACGCGTCCCGCGAACTTCATGATGGCGAGGTATATGAACCGATACTCAAGTCGGACAAAGTGTATCCGGAAGTTAATTTCCGCAGTGTGGGGCTTGGTCTGCTGATGGCAGCCTTGTTCAGTGCCGCCGCCGCATACCTTGGCTTGAAAATCGGTCAAGTGTTTGAGGCTGCGATACCGATAGCCATAATAGCCGTTGGGCTGTCAACCGCCACCAAGCGCAAGAATGCGCTCGGCGAAAACGTAATAATCCAATCAATTGGAGCTTGCTCCGGTGTGATTGTGGCTGGTGCGATATTCACCCTGCCTGCCATTTACATCCTTCAGGCCAAGTATCCCGAAATGTCTGTCAATTTCATGCAGATTTTTCTCAGCTCGCTGCTCGGAGGCGTGCTCGGCATATTGTTTCTCATTCCTTTCCGCAAGTATTTTGTGAGCGACATGCACGGCAAGTATCCCTTCCCTGAGGCCACTGCCACCACGCAGGTGCTCGTGTCGGGAGCCAAGGGCGGCAGTCAGGCTAAACCCCTGCTGATTGCCGGACTTATCGGCGGAATATACGATTTCATCGTTGCGACGTTCGGACTGTGGGCAGAAACGTTCACCACGCGTGTCATGCCATTCGGCGAGGCTGTGGCGAGCAAAGCAAAATTGGTTTT
Source organism: Paludibacteraceae bacterium (assembly GCA_017454915.1). Classification (GTDB taxonomy): domain Bacteria; phylum Bacteroidota; class Bacteroidia; order Bacteroidales; family Paludibacteraceae; genus UBA3747. The sequence continues at coordinate 19,889 of JAFTCC010000032.1, read as the reverse complement.
CAAACTCAACACAGGAGCCGCAGTTGTCGGATTAGGATACATCGTCGGACTTAAATATGCTGCCATAATATGTGCCGGTTCTGCATTCATCTGGTTCATCGTGGTGCCGCTTATTCCGCTGCTCGGCGACAACGTGATGCAGACCCTCAACCCGACATTTGACGCTGCTGTGTCAGGGTCAGTAAGCGACATGGCGGCCGAAGACATCTTCAAGACTTTTGCCCGCCACATCGGCATCGGAGGCATAGCCATGGCAGGCCTTATAGGCATAATCAAATCATGGGGCATAATCAAGAGCGCAGTGGGACTCGCCGCACAAGAACTCAAGGGTAAAAACACGGCTCAAAAAGAAGTGGCGCGCACCCAGCGCGACCTGAGCATGAAAATCATCATGATTGGCATTGTGATTGCCCTGCTCGCCACGTTCTTGTTCTTCTACCTCGGTGTAGTCCACAACCTTGTGCAGGCCATTGTCGGTATCCTCGTCATCGCACTCATAGCCTTTTTGTTCACGACCGTTGCCGCCAATGCCATTGCTATAGTTGGCTCCAACCCCGTCAGCGGCATGACGCTCATGACGCTCATACTGGCAAGCGTGGTGCTCGTGGCCATAGGCCTTAAAGGTACTGCCGGAATGGTTGCCGCTCTGGTTATGGGCGGAGTGGTATGCACGGCGTTGTCGATGGCAGGCGGATTCATAACAGACTTAAAAATAGGATATTGGATTGGCACCACCCCGGCTAAGCAAGAAGGATGGAAATTCCTTGGCACCCTCGTGTCTGCCGCAACGGTGGGCGGGGTAATGATGATACTCAACAAAACTTACGGCTTCACGGGTGACAATGCTCTCGTTGCTCCTCAAGCTAACGCAATGGCAGCTGTCATCGAACCGCTTATGACCGGAGCCGGAACGCCATGGTGGCTCTACGCTTTTGGCGCACTAATATCCATCATCCTCACCCTGTGCGGAGTTCCGGCACTCGCCGTCGCACTCGGAATGTTCATTCCTATGGACCTCAACGCCCCGCTACTTGTCGGCGGTCTGATTAGCTGGTACGTAGGCTCACGGAGCACTGACAAGAAACTTAATGCCGCACGCGTCGAAAAAGGCACACTGATAAGCAGCGGATTCATAGCCGGCGGAGCATTGATGGGCGTGGTTAGCGCGGCTATAAAATTTGCCGGAGCGGATTTGACGCTCACAACATGGGCAGGATGCAACGGAGCGCAGTGGCTCGCACTGCTTATGTATGCTTTATTGTGCTTCTATCTGATAAAGAGCAGTTTGAACACTAAATAAGCATCTACCGCCGAAAATCGTTAGTCAACAGCCGTGTAACTTCTACGGATAGCTTAAGGCGTGGAGGAATTTTGGTTCGAGGTTGATGACTGCAAAGTATAGGGACACAAATTGTGTCAAACGATGTTAAGTCCGCTCACAGGACACTTATAGTCAGAGGACCGGTCTGCCGCTGCGCCATCTATGGCGTTGAGGAAAGTCCGGGCAACACAGAGCACCTTACTTCTTAACGGGAAGCGGTCCGTGAGGGTCGTCTTAAGGCAGAAGAAAATAACCGCCTGTGCAAGCGGGTAAGGGTGAGAAGGTGGGGTAAGAGCCCACCGTGCGGGTGGCGACATCCGCAGCCGTGCCTGATAAGGGTTGCAAGTTCAAGTAAACCGGCGCTATGAGGGTTGCTCGCCCCAGCCGGAGGGTAGAACGCTACAGACGCATGGCAACATGCGCCGCAGATTAATGGCAGACACCGCAACAGCGGGACAGAACCCGGCTTACAGGCCCTCTGACTTTTTTTTGACCATAAACAGTTTCAGATTTTGAAACGCATACTCACATATTTCGCACTTTGCGCACCGCTATATCTTATCGCGCTTGCCGCCGTAGTGTCATTCACCGAACCGGTGGCTGACGTCGCCATATACATGAGCGACGAGCAACAGCAGGAGGTTGATATTGCAGCGCAAAACAACACTATTAGTTTGCCTGCCGAACTGCAGACACATTCCATGTCGCCCATGGCAAAAGGCAACAAACAACACACTGCCAAATATGTGCTCAAGCAATGGAAGAACAGGATTTCACACACACAGCCATGCCTTGAATGCCGCAAAGCCGCCATCATGGCATCAACAGCACGGCACACCGTACTACCGTTTGCTTTCACTCTACCAAAACAACACTACGTTTACACATTGAGGAGACTGCTTTGTTAGCCGATACGCCACAATTCGACTGCGCTGATATGCGCTAATTCAAAAAAGTATCGTTTAACAAATAACAACAATCATTTATCAATTATGGATATAACACCAAACATGGTGGACGCGCTGCCTGTGTCCGCCTCAAAAATATACAACCCTAAAAATTACGTTTACGTCATCACCTGCGCACTGGTTGTTGTGGGCTGCGCATGCGCTCTTATTTTCGGCAATCTTGATAATTCAGGTTCAGTTTATTATATACTGGCTTTCGCTGCCGCACTTGCACTTGCTGCACTGTGCTACTACCTTTTTGCAGGAGAAAAGGTCTATCGCAGTGAAGATGGCAAAATACTACAGAGCAAAGAGTTATATTTCGCTAATGGTTCTGCCCGCACTCTTTATGAGGCGCTGGCCAACGCAAACACTGCCCAACTGTCGAAACTCGCGCCTATAGCCGAAGGTGGCGTAAGGCTCGACATTCTCTATTCGCCAGACCGCAAATATGGCGTTGCCCAAGTTTATGCTTACGAGCCTTACCAATACGTCGCTTACGAGCAAGTTGTAAAACTTGACACAGAGACACTCGCCTTGTTGCTTTAACCACAATCGGGCATCAAAATTTGCTTTTAAGGTTTTATGCGCACATGCCAATAGGCATTTTGCATACACACTGGAAAGGTGTCCTCCCTGATTTGGGAGGGCACTTTTTTTTGCCGTGTGAAACATTTTGCTTAACTTTGCCGTTCACATTCAAGCATCTATAATATGGGTCTGACAGATATTTTCAGAAGTGCATATCGCTTTTTGCGCTACGACATTTGGCGCATCACCGCGGGCGAATTGACAAGTTCTCGCCGTTTAGGCTACAATACTGCCCGCACTCTTGTGCTTGCCGTACGAGGCTTTCAGAACGACAAGCTTATCGTCCGAGCTTCCGCTCTCACCTACTCTATACTGTTCGCCACTGTGCCTATTCTTGCGTTAATGATTGGTATTGCGCGAGGTTTCGGGTTTGAAAATATCATCCAGGAGGCACTAAACGACAGTTTCGTGGGACAGGCTAACATGGTTGACAATGTCATGGAATTTGTGCAACGATATCTTGAAACGGCAACAGGCGGCGTGTTCATTGGTGTCGGCATCATAGCCTTGATGTGGGCCATTCTGTCCTTCTTCATGGATTTGGAACTTGCATTCAACGACATCTGGCAGGTGAAAAACACCCGTTCATACGTCCGCCAATTCACCACCTACCTTTCCATCTTGCTGCTTATGCCGGCGCTCATCATAACATCCACAGGATTAAGAATTTATTTCGGAAATTCCGATGCCGGCTCTATCATCATGCGCGGAATAAGCCCGCTCATTCAATTCTTTATCGTTCTTACGCCATATATGATCAGTTGGGTGATGTTTTTCGTGCTCTACACGGCTTTGCCTAACACTAAAGTGAAGTTCGTCAACGCCAGCATTGGTGCTTTGTTCTCAAGCGTATTCTTCAATCTTTTTCAGCAGGTTTACATTTGGGGGCAAGTTTATTTAAGCCGCTACAACGTCGTTTACGGCTCATTCGCCGCAATACCTTTGCTGCTACTTTTCATCCAAATCTCGTGTATCATCATGCTGCTCGGAGCCGAAATCGTCTATGCCTCACAAAACGTTGCCAACTTCGACTACGAGACCGACACCGACAACATCTCCCCCTACTACAAGAACTTTCTTACCTTGTATATCGTAAGGCTCATCGTATGCCGTTTTGCCGAAGGCGAGACACCGCTTAATGCGGAGCGCATCGCGCTTGATAACCACCTGCCTATACGCCTCACAAAGCGTATCCTACAGGACATGGTTAACGCAAAAGTGCTAATCGAAGTCTTTGCCGACCCCACCACCGGCAAGTCGTATCAGCCAGCTGTTGACATCGGCCAACTGCATGTCAGCGACGTTGTAAACATGGCGTCGCACTACGGCACCGAAGACTTCATAACCAGCCCAAATGAAGAGATGACACGACTTGCGAAAAGGTTGAGCAAACTGCATGCAGCAAACTGCATTGACGACCCTCTGGTCAAAGACCTGTAAGGAAAACGAACCATGCAGTGGCTCGAATGGCTAAAGGATATGTTTCATTTCCGCCGCCGACAAGCGACGGCTACCCTGCTGCTACTCGCCATTGTAACCACACTCCTAATTATCAATGCATTGCCAGTAAAAACAGACCAGCGGGAGCAAAACACAGCCGACTCACTTTGGGAGCGGGAATACAACGACTTTCAACAATACTGCATCAGAATTGACTCCGCTAAATACCGCCGCTATCACCGCACCTACAAGCCACAGCAAACAGGCGGCAAGCGCAATGATGATTTCTTCCGCAACAATATCGTTACGCCTGTACCAGCTTTTAACCCCAACAGCGTTGACTCGCTGACACTTATCAAAATAGGCTTTTCGCCATACGTCACACGCAACATATTGCGCTATAGAGCCAAGGGGGGCGTGTTCCGCAATGCAGAGCGCTTCGGCAAAACGTATGGACTTGACAGCGCATCTTTCGCTGCCGTAAAGCCGCACCTTGTTTTCGCCTCAGACACAGTTCAAGTACACCGACACAAAAGCCTTAAGAGCGACACTATTGTGGAACTTAACGACTGCGACACCACCGACCTAATCAAAATCAGAGGCATAGGCTCTTACCGCGCACAACGTATAGTGCAATACCGGCAGAAACTGGGCGGGTACTACAGCCATGAACAGCTATCGGAAATTGGCATACCGAGCGACGCTATAGACAGCATAAGGCAGCACAGCACCATCAACAGCGGGAAAATAGTGAAAATCAACATCAACAAGGCATCTGTCGGACGCCTTAGGGTCAATCCATACCTCACTTTTGACAAGGCAAAAGCCATATACGACCTGCGCCGAAATAAAATCAAAATTGACAACGTGGAGCAAATACGCGAACTGGACATCATCACCGATGATGATTATAACCGCCTAAAACATTATCTGACTGCAGAATAAAAAAAATATTCCCAACGCACTTATTATGACGGCGGCAGACCAACAATTATACGACATACTTCGCCGGACTTGGGGTTACACCGAGTTCCGCCCGCTCCAGCTCGACATCATCCGCAGCATCATGTCAGGCAAGGACACGCTTGGGCTTATGCCTACCGGCGGCGGCAAAAGTCTTACCTTCCAAGTGCCTGCATTAGCAATGGAAGGGCTCTGCATCGTCATCACGCCGCTCATCGCACTCATGAAAGACCAAGTCGCCAACCTGCGCAAAATCGGCGTCAAGGCCACTGCTATATACATGGGCATGACAAGCCGCATGATTAACCAGCAACTTGACAACTGCATTTTTGGCGACTACCGTTTCCTCTACCTCTCGCCCGAACGCCTCAACACACAGTTGTTTAGGCAGAAACTCCGCGACATGAACGTCAAACTGCTTGTCGTTGACGAGGCTCACTGCATCTCTCAATGGGGCTATGACTTCCGCCCTGCCTATCTGCAGATAGGGCAAATCCGCGACGCGTTCCCCAATGTTCCGGTGCTTGCCCTCACAGCCACAGCCACAAGCCGCGTCGTCGCCAACATACAAAAACAGCTGAGGTTCAAAGCCGAAAATGTGCTCAAAAGCAGTTTCCGCCGCCCTAACCTCACCTACAGCATACAGAGCACCGAAGACAAGGGCACCGAACTCTTGAGGCTCCTCAACAAGCATAGCGGCACTGCCATCGTGTATGTCCGCAACCGCCAGCTCACCAAGCAAATTGCCGACTACCTCATCTCACACGGCATCAACGCCTTGCCCTACCATGCCGGCATGAAAAGCGAACAGCGCACAAAAAACCAGACACTCTGGACCTCCGGCGAAACGCGCGTGATAGTGGCCACCAACGCATTCGGCATGGGCATTGACAAACCCGATGTAAGACTCGTAATCCACTGGACTATGCCTAACACGCTCGAAGAATACTTCCAGGAGGCGGGACGAGCAGGAAGAGACGGCAAAATGGCATACGCGGTGGTGATTTTCGACGCTCACCACGACCTGCCCACAATCAAGGCAAGACTCAAAAACAACTTCCCGCAAAAGGATTTCATCGCACAAGTATATGATGATTTGTGCCACAACTACTCCATTGCCGTGGGCACCGGACAGGACGCCGCTTTCGCTTTTGACATCACCGACTTCTGCATCAAAAGGCACTTGCCGCCACTCCAAACCTATGCCGCACTGCATATCCTCGAACTCTCGGGCTACATAACGCTGTCGGAAGAGGTCAACATACCAACACGAGTACAGGTGCTCACCGAACGCGACCAACTCTACGACGTTCAACTGCCTGCCACACAGGACAGAGTATTACAGGACATTCTGCGCACGACAACGGGAGTTTTTGCCGACCTTGCACCGATTGACGAAACACGGATAGCACAACATATCGGAACCACACCGCAAATAGTAGCCGAAAGTCTGCTCGCGCTCTCAAGGCAGTACATCATCAAATATGTGCCGCACCGCCAAACACCATACGTGTCATTCAACCAAATAAGAGTTTCTAAAGACGATGTCTTCATTACCCGTGCCGCATACGAGGACAGACAGAAAAACTTTGAGGAAGGCATCAACGCCGTCATGCACTATGTCACACAAGACGCCGTATGCCGCTCGCAAGTACTCGTACGATATTTCGGTGAACACGACTCAAAACCATGCGGACATTGCGACGTCTGTCTGCAAAACGAACCGCAACAGCCCGACGGCGGCACGTTTACTGCCATCAGACACTCGGTCATTGAAATCCTTGCGGACAAGAAACCACATCTTGCAAGAACCGTGGCTGACCAAATCCCGCAATACGACCGCGGGCTCGTCAATGAAACGCTGCGTATCATGCTTGACAACGGAGACATCACACTTCAAGGAGAATACATCTGCTCAAACAAATCATAAATTCCGCACCTATTTCACTCTCCCCGTTCGTTTTTGATACTAATTCTAACCCTGACCGGTCATTAGAATTTACATTTAGAGTTTCATTTTTTGTGCTTGTTTCGCTTGTTATTTCGCTAAAAATCCGTAACTTTGCGCAAATGCTTGACTTTCTGCGCAAATATGCCGGTTTGACGCTCATAACCATGTTGAGCCTGTTTGCGTTTACCCCTGCGGCAGACCAGCGGCGCGGCGCGGAAATTGAAAAATTATAGTATAAACTTTGTAAAAGGTTTATACTTTTTTTTGCCCAACCGCAATCAATTAAATAATTAAACATATATGCTTTTATTAGTTCAAATCATGACCCTCATAGGCTCCGTAGCGATGCTTATGTACGGCATGAAGATTATGAGTGAGGGCCTTCAAAAAATGGCCGGCAGCAAGTTGAGCAACGTTCTCGGCACCATGACCACCAACCGCTTCACCGGCGTTCTGACGGGTGCATTTATCACTGCCGCCATCCAATCGTCCACGGCAACTACAGTGATGACGGTAAGTTTCGTTTCGGCGTCACTGTTGAGCCTATCGCAGGCCATTTCCGTAATCATGGGTGCCAACATCGGCACCACATTCACCGCATGGATCATGGTTCTCGGCGGAGGCTCTTTCGATTTGCGCATCGTAATTTATGCCACCATTGTAATTGCCGTGGCATTCATTCATACGCGCAAGAACCCCAACATGGGTGATTTCCTGATGGGTCTTTCGCTCATGTTGCTCGGTCTGACGACACTCAAAATCAACGCTGCAGAAATGCACCTTGACGAGATGAACGCAGTCCGCAACTTTTTCGTCTCCACCTCAAGCTGGGGCTATGGCAGCTATTTCCTCTACCTGCTGGTCGGAGGTATTCTGACTTTTGCAGTACAATCATCGGCAGCCATCATGGCTATCACCATGACACTCTGCTCTGCCCACGTGCTGCCAGTAGATATGGGCATTGCGCTGGTGATGGGTGAAAACATCGGCACCACCATAACATCAAACGTAGTGGCATTGTCGGCATCAATACAGGCACGGCGAGCCGCATTAGCGCATTTGGTATTCAACGTCTTCGGTGTTATATGGGTGCTGTGCGTGTTCAGACCGTTCGTTGGAGAGATTTGCGGCCTGTGGAGCGTGGACTTCCAACCCGGAGTGCCTGCCGACGTCTCGCCCGACAGACTTAACGGCATCCTGGCTACGTTCCACACCCTGTTCAACCTCACTAACACGCTTATTCTCATTTGGTTTGTTCCGCAGTTGGAAAAACTTGTAACAATAATTATTCCCACCAAGCCCGAGCAGAAAGAAAATGATAGTCAACTACACTTCATTTCGGGCGGACTAATGTCAACAAGCGAACTCTCAATCCTTCAGGCATGGAAAGAAGTGCATGTCTTTGCTGTGCGCACACAGCGCATGATGGGCATGGTACACGACCTCTTTAGTGAGCAAGATCAGACACGGTTCACGCAAATCTACTCAAGAATAGAGAAATATGAAGGCATTTGTGACCGCATGGAGTACGAAATAGCGCAGTACCTCAACCAAGTGGCAGACGGGCGGCTCAGCGAGCAGTCAAAACGCGAAGTGCAGAAAATGCTGCGTATCGTCAACGAACTCGAGTCGGTGGGCGACGCCAACTTCAACCTGTCGAGGTTCATACGCCACAAGTTCGACGATAAAATACAATATACTGACGAGCAGAACAAAAACTTCGAGCGGATGATTTACCTCGTCAGCCAAGCCGAAACATACATGGTGTCAGCGCTTGAACGCATCGACATCACGCCAAACGAATTCTACGAAATGACTAACATGGAAAATGAGATAAACAACTTCCGCGACGAACTCAAAAACCAAAACATGCGCGCCGTGACTGACAAAGAATACGGATACGCCGTCGGAGTCAACTACATGGACATCATTTGCGAACTTGAAAAAATGGCAGACTATATCATCAACGTCAACGAAACAATCTACGAGCAAAAGCACGACAAGTAAAACCACATCGCGCCAAGCTGCGCTTGTATCTGATGTGCGCTTATTTGTAAATGTGATTAAAAAGTGTATCTTTGCTGCAAATTTTTGAAAGGTCTGCATCCTTCCTGCAAAAAATATAAATCTCTATTCCCATGCCAACTGATTTTAATCATTTAACAGAAGAAGAACAGCGTGATTTTGAGTTCTTGCGTGAACGTAAACTCTCGCAGTTGGCTGCGCTACTCATTGAGGAGCGAGGATTGAGTTTTGATGACGCATTCCGCAAATTAATTATATAATTCAGAGATTTACGAAAAACTTTCAGACCCTCGAACTGGTTTGTATATTCAGTCAGCTCGATATATCTATTCCTATTTGGAAAACGAACTAAACACAAGTGAAGTCATGTCGCGCCAGTGTTTATTGTATTCAAGAACTTTTATTTATAATTGTTGTCTTTGAGGGACACGGTTCGGTTGAATACAAGGGTGTTTGGTGTGCTGTCGTCGTCAACGCAGAAGTAACCTATCTTCTGGAACTGGAACTTGTCCTGTGGTTTTGCGTTGGCAAGGCTTGCCTCAACTTTCACGCCCTTGACCACGGTGAGCGAATTGGGGTTGAGCAGGTCGTGGAAGTCACCCTCATAAATGCCGGGGTTCTCGTCGTTAAAGAGGCGGTCGTAGAGTCGCACCTCTGCGTCAAGGGCATTGCGCGTGTCCACCCAGTTGATGGTTGACTTAACTTTGCGGTTGCAATCGCTCTCGCCGGTCTTAGTGTTGGGAATATATTCGCAATGCACTGTTGTTACATTACCGTCTGCATCCGTCTCGGCACCTGTGCAACGGACGATATACGCTCCTTTCAGGCGCACTTCCCTACCCTCACTCAAGCGGTAGAACGACTTGGGAGCGTCTGCCATATAGTCGTCGCGCTCGATAAAGAGTTCACGGCTGAAGGTCAACTCGCGGCTGCCCAATTCGGGGTTGTCGGGGTTGTTTTCTATCGTCAGACGCTCTGTCTTGTCCGCCGGATAGTTGTCCACAACGAGTTTGATGGGGTTCATTATGGCGAGCACGCGCGGCGTGGTGGCCTTGAGGTCCTCACGGCAGCAGTGTTCGAGCAGTCCGACGTCAATCACGCCCTCAACCTTGGTGTAGCCTATGCGTCCTATGAAGTCGTGTATGGCATTGGCGGTGTAGCCGCGTCGGCGCAGTCCGCAGATTGTCGGCATGCGCGGGTCGTCCCAACCTGCTACCACTCCCTCTTTAACCAGCTGAAGCATCTTGCGCTTTGACATCACTGTGTAGGTGATGTTAAGGCGGTTGAACTCATACTGGTGCGGACGATAGTCTGTGTCGGCAAACTGGTCGATAAACCAGTCGTAAAGCGGACGGTGAACGACGAACTCCAACGTGCAGATGCTATGTGTCACACCCTCGAAATAGTCGCTCTGCCCGTGCGCGAAGTCATACATGGGGTATGCTTTCCATTTGGTTCCTGTACGGTGGTGAGGATGCGAAGTGATAACGCGGTACATGATGGGGTCGCGGAAGTGCATGTTACTGTTCGCCATATCTATCTTGGCGCGCAACACCATAGCTCCTTCGGGCACCTCGCCGGAATTCATCTTCTCAAACAGAGCAAGGTTCTCTTCGATGGGACGGTTGCGGAACGGGCTCTCAACGCCAGGCTGTGTCGGCGTGCCTTTTTGCTCCGCTATCTGTTCCGCCGTCTGCTCGTCAACGTATGCCTTGCCCTCCTTGATGAAGCGGATGGCAAGGTCGTAGAGCTGCTGGAAATAGTCGGAGGCATAGTACAGGTTGCCCCACTCATAGCCCAGCCAGCGGATGTCTTGCATGATAGAATCCACATATTCGGTGTCCTCCTTTGCCGGATTAGTGTCGTCAAACCGCAGGTTACACACACCACCGAAGCGCTTGGCTATGTCAAAGTCCATGCAGATAGCCTTGGCATGACCTATGTGAAGATAGCCGTTGGGCTCGGGCGGGAAGCGGGTCTGCACACGTCCGTTGTTAACTCCGTTCTTAATGTCGTTATCGACAATCTGTTCAATGAAATTCAGGCTGCGTTCTTCTGCCATATTTACTGATTTGTTTTTTGAGTTTGTGCAAAGTTACGATTTTTTTTGCACACAGCGTTTTTAACAGCGGGTTTGTATGGCATTTTTTTTGTAATTTTGCAAAATATATAGCGGCAGTGCGTTACTGCCATAAATCAGCAAAAATTAACCCAATATGTTAGAAGAAATTCTTATACCCGACATCCGCGAAGCCGTCAAGAGTCTCTACGGCATAGAACTCGAGGACAGCCAACTTCAACTTCAGAAGACAAAAAAAGAGTTTGAGGGACACGTTACAGTCATTGTCTTCCCTTTCGTCAAGGCCGCCCGCAAGGCTCCGGCTCAAGTGGCGGCTGACCTCGGCGAATATCTCAAGCAGCACACCGCAGAGGTGGCTGACTACAACGCCGTGGGCGGATACCTCAACCTCGTCATAAGCAACGGATTCTGGTACAAATGCCTGCTCGGCATAGACGCCGACGACAACTATGGGCACAAAGCCGTGTGTGACAACAGCCCGCTGATGATGGTCGAATACAGTTCGCCCAACACCAACAAGCCTCTTCACCTCGGGCATGTGCGCAATAACCTGCTCGGGCACAGCATAGCGCAAATACAACGCGCCAACGGCTGGCGTGTGGTACGCACCAATATCGTCAACGACCGCGGCATTCACATCTGCAAGTCCATGTTGGCATGGCTGCGGTGGGGCAACGGCGCAACGCCTGAAAGCACCGGCAAGAAAGGCGACCACCTCGTGGGCGACTACTACGTGGAGTTCGACAAGCACTACCGCGCCGAGGTTAGAGATTTGCAGCTGAAATTCGAAAACGAAGGCATGAGACCTGACGAAGCCAAGGCGCGCGCCGAAAAAGAGAGCCCGCTGATGGAAGAAGCGCACAGAATGCTCGTTAAGTGGGAACAAGGAGATGAAGAGGTCAGAAGCCTGTGGAGAAAGATGAACAAATGGGTCTATGACGGATTTGACCAGACATACCGCATGATGGGAGTCGGGTTTGACAAAATTTATTACGAGTCGGACACCTACCTCGTGGGCAAGAAGGAAGTTGAGGAAGGACTGCAAAAGGGCCTGTTCCACCGACGCGACGACGGCTCGGTGTGGGCCGACCTCTCGGCTGACGGACTCGACGAGAAACTGCTGCTGCGCGCCGACGGGACAAGCGTTTATATGACGCAAGACATCGGCACAGCCAAATTGCGCTACCAAGACTACCCCATTGACCGCATGGTATATGTCGTGGGCAACGAACAGGACTACCACTTCCAAGTGCTGTCAATCCTGCTTGACCGCCTCGGCTTCAAGTGGGGCAAAGACCTCGTGCATTTCTCATACGGAATGGTGGAACTGCCAAACGGTAAGATGAAAAGCCGCGAGGGCACCGTGGTGGACGCTGACGACCTCATGGAGGACATGATTGAGCAGGCTAAAAGAGTCAGTGCCGACAAGGTGGAAAAACTAACTGACATCACCGCCGAAGAAAGCAACGAGATTGCCCGCCGCGTGGGACTGGGAGCACTCAAGTACTTCATACTCAAAGTGGACCCGAAGAAAAACATGCTCTTCGACCCCGAAAAGTCTATCGACTTCAACGGTAACACAGGTCCGTTCATACAATATACCTACGCCCGCATACGCTCCATCTTGAGAAAGGCTGATTCTGAGGAACTCAAGCCTGCCGCAAGCACAAAACAGCTTGCTATCAACGACAAGGAGCAGGCACTTATACAACGCCTTGCGGAATATCCGTCTGTCATCGAACAGGCGGGCAAGGACTTCAGCCCGGCGCTCATCGCCAACTATGTGTACGACCTCGTCAAGGAATACAACCAGTTCTACCACGACTACAGCGTGCTTAACGAGCCCGACAAGGACATACGAGCCATGAGGGTGCTGCTCTCCAAAAATGTGGCTAAAATCACTGCCGACGCACTTCTCCTGCTCGGTATTGAGGCGCCGGAGCGGATGTAATGGTTACCGGGCTTAGCGCAATCATGGAACAAGGCGCCTTAAACTATTACTTTTGTCGATTTGTGAGGTGATGCCCAAAAGTATTGTGAAAAACAGTCATCACATCGGCCGTTTTGCTCCGAGCCCCACGGGACGGATGCATTTGGGCAATGTCTATGCCGCCCTCATGTCGTGGCTCTTTGCCCGTGCGAGTGGCGGCTTATGGCTTCTGCGCATAGAAGACCTTGACCCCGAGCGCAGCCGACAGGAATATGCCGACGCTCTGATGTCAGACCTTGAGTGGCTTGGACTTGAATGGGACGGGACTCCACTTTACCAAAGCCAACGCACCGACATCTACCGACATTATTTTGAACAGCTAACGCAGCAAGGGCTCGTCTATCCGTGCTTTTGCACCCGCGCCGACATACTCGCCACACAGGCCCCACACCAATCGGACAACCGTGTCGTCTATTCGGGCGCATGCCGCGGCCTGACCTACGACCAAATCCGGCAGCGCATGGCGGAGCGTAAACCTTCGTGGAGGCTCATGATGCCTGATGCTGAAAGCAGTTACGTCGATGCCATCTATGGTCCGCAACGGTGCAACCTCAAGCGCGACTGTGGTGACATTGTCATCCGGCGGGCTGACGGGGCGTTTGCCTACCAACTTGCCGTAAGTGTGGACGACGCGCTGTCGGGCGTTACGCAAGTGGTGAGGGGACGGGATCTGATTCTGTCGGCGCACCAGCAGATTGCGATATGCGGCATGCTGTCGCTCAAACCACCCGAATATGCGCACGTGCCGCTGCTAATCAACGAAAACGCCCAAAGGCTCTCAAAACGCGACAACAGCCTCAACATAGGGGTGCTGCGCGAAAAGTTCAGCCCTCAGCAACTCATTGGCATTCTGGCTTATAAAACAGGATTAAAGGACGACTGCGAACCCGTCACACCACAAGAACTGATTAAGACGTTCAATACCTGCTCTATCAAGCCGAAAGACATTCTGATGACTATTTGAACTGATTTAATGCGCATAAGCCCAATGGCCTGCTGCGTCTCAATAATAACAATATGAAAATAACCATTTTAGTCCCTCTTTACAACGAAGAGAAGAATATCGGCATGCTCGTTGAGGCCCTTGATGCCGCCATCAAGCCTTTAAGCGATTACCAATGGGAGTATCTCTTCATCAACGACGGCAGCCGCGACAACACGCTTGCCCTGCTTGAGCAACTCTACGCTAACCGCAGCGATGTCAGCTACGTTGACCTCTCACGCAATTTCGGCAAAGAGAACGCCATGCTTGCCGGTTTCGACCACGCTCAGGGCGAAGCTGTCATCGTCATGGACGCTGACCTTCAGGACCCGCCGCAGATTATAGGGCAGATGGTGGAAAAATGGCGCGAGGGATACGACGACGTGTATGCCCGCCGCAAAGACCGCGGGCAAGAATCGTGGCTCCGCAAGAAACTCTCACTGGCGTTCTACCGCATCTTACAGGGCTCTACCAACATTGACGTGCTGCCCAACGTCGGCGACTTCAGGTTGCTCGACCGCAAATGCATACAGGCACTGCGGCAACTACGCGAGTCAGGACGATACACCAAAGGCCTGTTCACTTTCATCGGCTTCAGAAAGACCGCCGTGGAGTTTGACCGCGGCAGCCGGACACAGGGACACTCGAGCTTTAACTTCTGGAAACTCTTCAAACTTGCCATCGAGGGCATCACGTCATACACCACCGCCCCACTGCGGCTTGCCACAATAATGGGGGTTCTGGTGTCCATCTTCGCATTTGCTTACATGACTTACGTGTTCCTCAAAGCACTCTTCTACGGCGACCCCGTAGCTGGATACCCCACGATGATGACCGTCATTCTGTTCCTTGGAGGCGTGCAACTGCTCACCATAGGCATCATAGGAGAATATCTCGGACGCATTTTCAACGAGGTCAAGAACAGACCTGTGTACTTTGAACGCGAATACAAAACCCACAATAAGGACTAATGACCCTCACCGCACGCATATTACGCACCATGGTGCTGACGCTTGTCATCACCGCACTCGCTGCATGCTCGCCCAAGCACGTGAAAATGCAGCGCGCGGTCAACGAGGAATGCGCCAAGGCTGAAGCGGTTACCAGACAATTCATCAACGCGCTCAACACCGAGCATCCCGACACTGTCAGCACAATTGACATCGAAGGGCTGCCGTGTGTGATTTACATTTTCAACCAAACCGGACTGTGCTACTGGACCGACAACAAACTGGCGGCGTCCGACGTGCGCATGGAAGCCATGGGGAAATGGTTCTTCCAAAGCCTCGGCAATGCGCAGGCCCTGTGCCTGTGGAGTTCCGCTAAAAATTTCGCTATACTGACCATCGTCCCTGTCAAGCATAGCTACCCCTTCGAAAACCAGGAACTCCACAACACTTTCTACCAGCCTTTCAGTTTCTTGGACAAAACCGTCCTGCTCACCAACACGCGCACTGACAGCGGACACGACATCACTGACGCGCAGGGCAACTACCTCTTCAGCCTCACACAGGTATCGGGCGAACTCAAAGACGACACGCAGACTTTCAACACAAGGTTTGCCGACAGCTTCTCCTACCGCTCGTTGTCGCACGACGCCGAAAACCAACCACGCAAGCGCACGCGGATTTTCTATATCCTGAGCATAATTTTCCTGCTCTGCTATCTCGGCTATGCGCTATACATCGTCATACGCCACAGCCGCAAGCACAATATGCGTCTTACCGACAGGCTTCAAGTGCTTTTCGCCATCGTGCTGATTTCGTCTTTCGCCACTATTTTCTTCTTTATCGTCAGTTTCGTGCGCCGCAGCTACGAGCATAGGCAACGCAATGACTTAACGCTGAAAACGAAATACATACAACGGTCGCTGCAAGACATCTACTACTGGTCAACATCGCTCAACGCCACCAACACCCAAGCCCTCAACATCGACCTCAAGGACCTTAGTTTTACCTACCAGAGCGACATTCATGTCTTTGACCTCAACGGCAGGGTGATAGGCAGTTCGCAGCCCGATTTGTTCAACAACCACATTTTGGGGCACAACATGGCTCCTAAACCTTATTTCGCTGAAAAGCCTACTTGCCTGCTTGAAGAAAAAATCGGCGACCTGTCATACCTCTCGGCATACACCGAGTTCTATAACGGGGAATATGAACAACTCGGATACATTGCCGTGCCGCTGTTCATCTCGGCGGACGAGGTGGCTGACCAAGTGGACTCGCTGCTCAGCAGACTTCTGCCCATCTTCCTGATCACGGCTATGCTCGCTATCATCCTTGTCATGCTCATCAGCCGGAGAATTGCAAGGCCTATTCACCTCGTGTCGGAAAAACTGAGGGACATAATCGTGGGACAAAAAAACGAGAAAATCGTCTATCGGGAACACGACGAGTTCAGGCAACTCGTAGATTACTACAACGCTATGGTTGACCAACTGGAGCAAGGCATCAAACAACTGGCGATAGCCGAACGGCAAGACGCGTGGAAGACTATGGCTCGGCAAGTGGCGCACGAGATAAAAAATCCGCTGACACCCATGAGGCTCACCATACAACAGATGCAGAGGCTCAAAACCATCGACCCTGAACGCTTTGCCGAGTACTTCGACCAGTCATCGCCGCTGCTCATCGAGCAAATCGACAACCTGAGCCACATCGCCACCACATTCTCCGACTTCGCCAAAATGCCAGAACCGCAAATAACGGGCGTGGACGTGGCGCAAAAGGTTTCTGCCGCGGTTGCCCTATTCAGCGCTAACGCCGGTTCCGTGCCCATCAACTACCACGGACCGCAGGACGGAGTTGTCGTTACTACTGACATGGAGCAAATCACGCAAGTGATTAACAATCTGCTCAAAAACGCGCTACAAGCCCTCGCCGGACAACCCGATCCGCAAATCATTGTAACACTGACCACTGCCACAGGATGGGCAACTATCAACGTGATTGACAACGGCATCGGAGTCCCACAAGACATTAAGGACAAAATTTTTGTGCCTAACTTCACCACCAAGAGCACAGGCAGCGGACTCGGACTCGCCATCAGCAAACGTATCGTAGAAGCCTCGGGGGGGAAAATTTATTTCCACTCCGATGGCAGGCAGACCACTTTCACCGTAGAACTGCCGCTGGCGCAAAATTAGAAGGAGAGAAGAATAGAAGAATAGAATTTAAGAATTGCTAGTCCTACTAGAAAAACTAGCCCTACTAGCCCTACTAGTCCTACTAGAATTACTAGTCAAACTAGCCAAACTAGCCAAATAAAAAAAACAAAATATGAAAAAAGCACTTATCATCTTGTTGTCGGCATGCCTTTTCGCCTCTTGCCAGCCAAGCGACGAAGAACTTGCCAAGGGCTGCATCGAACGTGGCGGTTTACTTATTGCCCAAGGCGAATGGAACGCCGCCCTCAACACCCTCGATTCGGTGGACACCATGTTTCCTAAACTCGTCAGCGCACGACGCGAGGCAAAATTCCTCAAAGATAGCATTGGCTACATGCAGGCGCTGCGCTCGCTTGAGTATACCGACAGCCAACTCCTAATCGCTGAACCTAAACTTGACTCGCTGCTCAACCTGTTTGAGCTGCAAAAAGACGAGAAATATCAGACCGAGGGCACACTGCTTTCACGGCGTTTCATGAGCAGCGGCAACAGCGAACGAACGTTCCTCCAAGCCTCGGTCAGCGAAAAGGGGCAGTCTTTTGTGCGCAGCGTTTACTATGGCAGCAAACCGCTCAACCACACTGATTTGTCCATCGCTGCGGCAGAAGACGCAACGACACATGTTACAGCAATCAAAGCTCCACACGTGTTCGACAACCATGAGTTCCTTACCTTTGATGGCGACAATGCCATGGAACTGCTCAAATTCGTTGCCAACCACGAGCGGGAAAAACTCAAAGTAACCATCTCTGGTGACTCGCAGTTTTCGTACTTCATCACTGCCGGCGACGCTACAGCACTGACCCAGACCTACGAACTGGCACTGGCGTTCAGCGACGTCAACACTCTCAGGCGCAATGCCGACGCCGCGCAATTCACCATTGCCAAGTGGAAAAATCAACCGACGAAATAACAACCCCGTAGGGGCGGCACAGAATTAGCCGTGGGTGAAACCCGCGGAACTTGGACACGTCCATTTAATTTAGCCCCGTAGGGGCGACACAGAATTAGCCGTGGGTGGAACCCACGGAACTCGGACACGTCCATTTGATTTAGCCCCGTAGGGGCGACACAGAATTAGCCGTGGGTGGAACCCACGGAACTCGGACAAGTCCACTTGATTTAGCCCCGTAGGGGCGGCACAAAATTAGCCGTGGGTAGAACCCACGGAACTCGGACACGTCCATTTGATTTAGCCCCGTAGGGGCGACACAGAATTAGACGTGGGTAGAACCCACGGAACTCGGACACGTACATTTAATTTAGCCCCGTAGGGGCGACACAGAATAGCCGTGGGTAGAGCCCACAGAATCCGGACACGTCCATTTGATTTAGCCCCGTAGGGGCGACACAGAATTAGCCGTGGGTAGAACCCACGGAACTCGGACACGTCCATTTGATTTAGCCCCGTAGGGGCGGCACAGAATTAGCCGTGGGTGGAACCCACGGAACTCGGACACGTCCATTTAATTTAGCCCCGTAGGGGCGACACAGAATTAGACGTGGGTGGAACCCACGGAACTCGGACACGTCCATTTAATTTAGCCCCGTAGGGGCGGCACAGGAAAAACAAAAATAATGGCAAATTCTTTATCACAAATATTCGTTCACATTACATTCCACGTAAAAAACGGGGCTGACATAAAAAATGAGGAACGGCAAAAATTACACGCATATATCGCAGGTGTGATAAACAACATGGGAAGCACGGCATTGGCTGTAGGCGGTACACGCAACCATGTGCACATTCTCGCCACATTACCGAAAACAATGGCATTATCAGATATGGTAAGGACAATAAAAACCGAAAGCAGCAAATGGATAAAACAAGTTGACAGGTTCATCTATGGGCATTTTGCATGGCAAGACGGCTACGGTGCATTTTCGGTCAGTTCATCAGTTATCAATAAAACCAAAGAGTACATAGCCAACCAAGAGGAACATCACAAAAAAATGACATGGCAGGAAGAGTATAAATTGTTTCTTGACGAATATGGCGTGAAATACGATGAACGTTATTTATTTTCCGATTGATATATTTGTGCCGCCGCTAACGCGGCTTGAATATAATGATGGCGTTGTGTACCGTGGGTTACGTTCGCTGACGCTCACTCACCCACGGCTAACATTGTGCCACCGCTAACGCGGTTAACACTGACGGCACAAATATAGATGCAATGAACAGCCCCGTAGGGGCGACACAGAATTAGCCGTGGGTGAAACCCACGGAACTCGGACAAGTCCATTTAATTTAGCCCCGTAGGGGCGGCACAGAATTAGCCGTGGGTGGAACCCACGGAACTCGGACACGTCCATTTGATTTAGCCCCGTAGGGGCGGCACAGAATTAGCCGTGGGTGGAACCCACGGAACTCGGACACGTCCATTTAATTTAGCCCCGTAGGGGCGACACAGAATTAGCCGTGGGTGG
>JAFTCC010000031.1 GCA_017454915.1 Paludibacteraceae bacterium | reverse complement strand
GGAACGTGACAGTGCCGTGGTCCGAGAGAGCGATGAGGTCGTGGGCGTATGCTGCGGCTGTTGCGAAAAGCAGGGCAACCAGTGTTAAAAATTTTGTCTTCATGATTGTAGTTTATTATTTCATTGCGGTCTGCAGGGGGAATGATTAGCCCCCCGCATTCCGCAGTGAGTTGTTATTACTTTCTTCTGATGAGCACTTTCTTTCCGTTGTGGATGTAAATGCCTTCGATTTCAGGTTCTCCTCCGAGCAGCCGTCCGTTGAGGTCGAACCACGGTCCGTTGACTTCTTCAGCCTCGGCGTCCTCAAGTCCTGTTGTAGGTCCTCCGTTAGGTCCGAAGAGAATGCGGCGGATGTGGTTGCCGCTGTTGACTGGCAGTTCAAGCCAGCACTTGTTGGCCGGTATGGTGCCCGATTCGTCAACATATACGAACGATGTACCAGTGAAGATGTAGTACTCTACGCTTCCGTTGCTTGCCGGCATTTCGCGTACTTCGGTTGTACCCTTGAATTGTGGAGCAGGGGTAACGTCAGTGGGTGTTGCGTCGGTAGCCTCGAGGGTTACGGTGATGTCAGACGATGTCGGGTTGTAAATCAAGAACGGTGTGTAGGGTGCGGCAGTGGTTATCTGTGTCAGATAAACCGCATCTCCGTCAATCGATGTGATGGTGTAGAGTTCGACGTTGGGGTCGCTGACTGTTATAGCGTGGTCGTAATATCCAGTAGCGAACTCTCCCGCCGGCACGATGATGGTGATTGCCTGTGCCGCGAGTTCAGCGTCACGGCGTGCCTTCTCGAGCGCATCGAGCAAGTCTTTCGTTGCGTCGTCAACCTCAGGCTGCGTTGCGTCTGCATTTCCGTTCACCATTTGTGCCTCCCATATCGCATCGTTAAGTTCTTGTGCGATTTCGGGATAGAGGTTGCTGATGGTTGAGTGGAATGCCGTTGCGTCGTCAATAGCCTGCTGCAGTGCGGTCTTGTCAGCCGATATGCGAACTTGCAGGCTTTGCGCTGCAAAGCCGTTGTGGTTCTGGTCGCCGTCGATGCGGTAGTAAACGGTGTAGAGAGCGGCGTCGGTAGCCGCTGGCAGTTCTGCCGAGAAGTTCTCGCCGTCGAGTGAGTAGAGCATTGTTCCGAAGTCTGCTGCGCCTGCTGCTATGAGCGTTTGCGGCTGACCATTGTAAACAAGTCCTTCGAGTGCTTGAGGTGCGGAGAACTCAATATCAGCTTTAGCAACAGTAACCACGAGGCTTTGAGCTTCGAAGTCGTTGTGGTTCTGGTCGCCGTCAACGCGGTAGTAAACGGTGTACTCTCCGGCGTCGAAGACTTCAGGAACAGTTGCGCTGTAGTTAATGTTGTTGATAGAGTAGAGCATTACACCTTCGTCAACATGACCAGCGGTGATGAGAGCGTGTGCTTCGCCATCGTAAACCAGACCTTCGACAGCAACAGGTGCTGTAACGTTGAAGTCAGCCTTGGCGATGGTAACCGTTACGGGTGAGAATGTCACGTCGTCGTGCGAAGCGTCGCCCACGAGCATGAAGTTGACGGTGTACGTTCCGGCGTTGGTGGCGGTGGGCACTGCCGTGCTCATCTGCTCACCCTCGAGCCAGTAGTAGAATTGTCCGCCTTGAGCAACTCCTTGGGTTACGAGAGCCTGCGGTTTGCCATTATATATGAGTCCGATTGCCGGGCTTGGAATGGTGTATTCAGCGTTGGCCCTGATGATTTCAGCCTTCAGGCTTTGCGCTTGCACATCATTGTGGTTCTGGTCGCCATCGATGCGGAAGTAAACGGTGTATTCGCCTACTTCAATGCCGGTGGGCAGTGCCTCGCTGTATTCCTTACCGTCGAGCGAGTAGAGCATTGTGCCGTCTTTGACACTTCCGGCGGTTATCAGAGCGTGCGGCTGTCCATCGTAAACGAGGTTAGCGACAGCCACTGGTGCGGTGTAGCCAACGATGTCGGCCTTGGCAATCTCAACAATGATAGATTGTGGTTCAACACTGTTGTGGTTGTCATCGCCGTAGATACGGAAGAAGACTTTGTGCGCTCCTGCATTAGCTGTTGCCGGCAGTTCAGTTGAGTATCTTTGTCCGTCAAGCGCATAGAACATTGTTCCACCATCGGCACTGCCAGCTGATATGAGCGTTTGTGCCTGACCGTTGTAAACAAGTCCTTCGATAGCCTTCGGAGCGGTGTACTCAATATCTGCTTTAGCTATGGTTACAACAATAGGTTCAAATTCAATGTCGTTGTGGCTTTCGTCGCCCACGAGTTTGAAGTTGATGCTGTATTCTCCTGCGTTAAGAGCGGTTGGCACTTCGCGGCTGGGCTGTTCGTTGTCGAGCCAGTAGATGAAGTATCCCGCTTCTGCCGAACCTGCAGACAGGAGGGCTTGCTGTTGTCCGTTGTAAACAAGTCCAGAAATTGGTCTTGGGGCAACGTAGTTGATGTCAGCCCTGACGATTTCAACGCTGAACGACTGCGGAGCCACGCTGTTGTGGTTCTGGTCGCCTTCGATGCGGAAGAATACTTCGTAAACGCCCACGTTGGTGGCTTCTGGCAGAGCTGTGCCGTATTCCTTGCCACCGAGCGAGTAGAGCATTGTGCCGCCTTCTTCAACCTCACCAGCGGTGATGAGGGCTTGCGGGTTGCCAGTGAAGACAAGTCCTTCGACAGCTTGCGGAGCGGTGTAGTTGGCGATGTCGGCCTTGGCGATTGTAACCACGAGGCTTTGCTGTTCAACGCCATTGTGATTTTCGTCGCCGTCGATGCGGAAGAATATCTCGTATTCGCCGGCATCGGTTGCCTGTGGTAATTCGGTGCTAAACCTATCACCTTCAAGGGCATATAGCATTTCGCCACCTTCTGCACTGCCAGCTTCTATCAGTGTCAGGGCGTTGCCGTTGTAAACAAGTCCTTCTACTGCTTGCGGAGCAGTGTAGCTGACATCCGCCCTTGCGATTTCGACGCTGAATGACTTCGGAGCCACGTCGGTGTGGTTATCGTCACCGTAAATGCGGTAGAACACTTCGTATATTCCTGCGTCGGTTGCAGTAGGCAGTTCAGCCGAGAACATTTCACCGTCGAGTGAGTAGAGCATAGTTCCGCCTAAAGCTTCACCAGCATTGATGAGCACTTGTGGTTCGCCGTTGTATTCAAGTCCTTGGATGGGTTCGGGTGCGGTGTATTCCACTGCTGCTATCGCTATCTTGGCTTGCAGCGTCAGAGTTTCAGTGGCGTTGTGGTTGTCGTCTCCGTCAACGCGGAAGAAGACTTCGTAATTTCCGGCATCCTTGCCAGTCGGCAGGTCAGCAGAGAAAGTTTCGTTGTCGAGTGAGTAGAGTATAGTGCCGAAGTCAGCTTCGCCGTTTGCCACGAGCACTTGGTCTTGACCGTTATATACAAGTCCTTCAACGGCTTGCGGTGCTGCGGTGATATTGATGTCGGCTTTAGCAATAGTTACGACAATAGGCTCAAGCGTTACGCTGTTGTGAGTGTTGTCGCCTACTATTGTCAGATATACAGTGTATTCTCCTGCATCAGTAGCCTTTGGCAGTCCCTCTGACATATCGTCAGCGTTGAGGCCGTAGTGGAATACGCCGCCCACGGCGTGTCCGGCTGTGATGAGTATTTGCGCTTCGCCAGTGTAAACCAAATCATTGGCCTTAGGCTCAAGAGCTACACTTGCGTCAGTGCGCCAGAGGGTTACCTCATCGTTTGAGGAGTAGTGGCGGTTGTCGTTTGCTGAGTCATCGCCATATATCTCGCGGTAGTTCCAGTCAGCCTGCCATAGGTACTTATATCCCATGTTAGCCGTGGTGTTCTCAATGGTTACGCTGAACAGTCCGTCCTCAACTTTCTCCATTGGCTGGAATGTCCAGTTGTTGAAGTCACCGGAGATGAATACTTGCGGTGTCCATTGCGGAACTGTGACGGTGTAAGTCAGTGTGGTGGTAGGCATACCAGCCCAGCCTGCAACCACGTCAAGGTCGCTATATTGGCGGCATGACATCAGATTGCCTTGGGCATCCACCTCGCGGTATTGGTTGAGCAGTTCGCTCTCGTCAATAGCACTGAAGTAAATGTAGCACTGGTCGGCTGTGGCTCCGTTGATGAACAGTGTGAATTGGTTGTCGTCAGACTTGTTCATCTTGTAGAAATCCGCATTGCCGCTGTTATCATAAACTCTAAAGATGTACACTTCGGGTGTTCCATCTGGCACGTTAACGGTGTAGTTGAGGCCAATGCCGTTCCAAGCGGCAACAACATTTTCTTCGCTGTATGTGCGGTTTGGAACGTCGTCAATGCCGTTTGCTGCCTTTTCTACTGCGTTCCAATTGTTTTCGTAGCAGAATTTATAGCCGTGATTTTCGGTAGCTCCTTCGATGCAGATGGTGTAGTGAGTGTCATCCACTTTTTCCATTTGGGCGAACGACCATTCGAAGAAGTCGCCTGCAATGTACACAGCAGGTGTCCCTTCGGGTACTGTAACGTTGTATGTGAGACACTCCGAACCAAAGGCATAGATGAAAATATTGCCGCCGTTGAATGAGATTGTTACGTCAGATTTGACGTCGATTGTGAAGACAGCGTTGTTGTCATCGCCGATGCTCATTGTAGCACCTTCGACGGAAGTTACTTCGCTACCACCCCAAGAGTTAGCCCATGTGCCGTCCGTAATCTTGAACGAATATGTTCCGGCAGGCAGTTCATTGAAGGTGTACGAGCAGTCGGTCAGTTCAATGGCCTTTTCGTTCCAGTTTCCGAATGTTTCGCCTTCTCCGGTTATGTAATATTTATGCCGTGCGGGATGCTCATCGTTGAAGATGATAGACATGCCATAGAAGTTGATGGATGCTTGCGGTATCACGAACAGTGTAGCGGGTTCAGTACCGGTGTAGCTATAAGAAACAGTTTCAAGACCATTATTACCATCAACGCTAAGTGTGGTCAAAGCGGTTGAGCTGAATGAATCCTTTGTGATGTTGAAAGTACGGACATCCTTGCCGTTTGACATGGCGTAGAACTCTATCGTGCATGCGCCTGCAACGGTGAAGCTAAGGAATCTTCCGTCAGCCGAAGCCTTGCCGCCTGAATTGAGGCGTTTGGTGAATGTGGTAGCGCAGTCGAAGACTTGTGAGTTCTCATTAACTCTCCATGGCTTGTTGTCAGAGCCAACGATGTAGATGTTGCTGAAATTAACATTTGAGGTGATGTCACCGGTCTCAGTCTCGAGTGACGAGAAGTTGACAAACATTGAAGTACTAATCGTAGTTTCAGCAGCAGGCGTGGCAGTGATGTTGATGTGTTCGCCGTCGAAGCTGATTGTAACGTCAGAAATTACAAAGAATGTCATTCTGACATTGTCGGAATCGCCGCCTGAAGCAGTTGCGCCCGAAACGTTGCCGAGCGATTCGAAGCCCCAGTTTTCGGTCCATGTGCCGCGGGTGATTTTGAAATCATACGAGCCAGCCGCAAGGTTGGTGAACGTAATAGAACCGTTCTCCATGACCATAGCATTGGCGTCCCAACTGCCAACGAGTTTTTCGCCTGTGATGAAGTATGGCGGCAATGCTGCCCATGCTTCAACGGCATCTGCGGCAGTCGGGTTGTATGTGCGGTTTTCAATTTCTCCGCCTTCAGCGTTGACCTCAACGTATTCCCAGCCTTCACCGCAGCAATATTTATACTGATCGTTTTCTGTTGCGCCTTCGATGCAGAGGGTGTAGTGTGTTTCATCAACCTTCGTCATTTTGGTGAATGACCACTGGTTGAAGCCGCCGATGATGTAAACAGTAGGTGTTCCTTCGGGAACTTCCACATTATATGTTAGGCATTCAGCCGGTTGCGGAACGTCCTCACTATAAGTTACAATCATGTGTGAGAAGCGGAACTGGCTGCCAGTTTCGTTGGTGAGGGTCAGTGTTCCGTCAGTCACAACACCTGTCCATGTGAATACGCCACCCTTTGTAGCCTCGCCGGTGATTTCTCCTGTGCTGGCAGTTGGCAGACCCTTGGTATTGTCATATTGTGACAAGAACTCAATCTTTGTCATGGTGTAATCCTTGATGGTTATTTCGATAGCGTTTTTCGAATACCATCTTGCCGTTGGCGGATTTCCGGGGTATGTCTTGCTTGGGTTGCTGCCATTAGTTACGAATTTGACGGTGATGGCCTCTTTCGAGTACTCGTCAAGTTCCATTCCTCCTTCAGCAACGGGCAGTTCATAGTAAGCGTCGGCTGTTGAAGCAACAGCGTTTTCGCCAGGCACGTAGAAGTCCACGGTGCCTGATGCCATGACAGGAACGATTTCCGAGCCATTAACGGTGATGCTCTCACCGTCGAATGTGATGGTAACTTGCATCGGTTCATTGATTGACAGAACGAGGTTGCCGTCAGGGTCGTATTCTATATTTTCGCAGCCAACTTCGATGTTGCTTTCGTCAGCGTTGAAAATTGAGCATCCAACCCAATAGTTGGCTCCGTCGGTAACCTTGAATTTGTAAGTTCCAGCAGGCAGAGCGTCAAATGTATAAGCGCCGTTCTCCATGAGCAGGGCATGCGCATCCCAGTTGCCGAACAGGTCGCCCTCGCCAGTGAGGTAGTAGGCAGTTTCTGGTTCTTGTCCAGGAATAGCTTTCCAGCCAGCCACTTCGTCGGCTGCCGTCGGGTTGTATGTGCGGTCGCTGATGTCTTTGCCTTCGGCGTCAACTTCGACGTAGTCCCAGCTTTCTCCGCAGAGGTACTTGTATCCGTGGTTTTCTGTCGCGCCCTCGATGGTAACGGTGTAGTATGTGCCCGCCTCACTTTCAACCTTCTCCATGGGCGTGAAAGCAGTCCATCCGTCCCATGCGCCGCAGATGTACACTGCCGGAGTACCCTCGGGAACAGTTACATTATATGTTATGCCCTCTGATGGCTGCGGCACATCGTCGCCGTAGGTAACAATCATGTGCGAGAAGCGGAACTGTTTGTCGGCATTGATTGTCAGTGTCCCGTCAGTCACGATACCTGTCCATGTTACAATGCTGCCAGCCGTGTTCTCGCCGGATATGCTGCCTTGGTCTGCGCTCGGAACACCTTTGCTGCCGGATGTTACAACCCATTCAATTTTGGTCATGGTGTAGTCCTTGACGGTAACTTCGAGTGTGTTACCTTGGTAGAATCTTACCGCAGGCGGATTGCCGGTGTAAGATTTGCTTATATTTTGACCTCCTGTGACGAACTTAATGGTAACGGCCTCTTTGGTGTATTCCTCAAGGTCATATCCTGTTTCCGAAACAGGCAGTTCGTAGTATGCGTCGGCAGTTGATGGCACGGCGTTCTCGCCCGGCACGTAGAAGTCCACGGTGCCAGATGCCATAACAGGCTCGACCACTTCACAGATGGCAGTGATTTCACGCTGTGCGCTTTCGATGTTATAGAGGTAGTGGTTCAGATAAACGAGGTTGGCAGTCTGGTTTGTCCCATCGTTGAAGATGATTTGCCATGTGTCGTCGGGCTGACCTGCCGTGGCGGGGAATACCATGCGGTAGATGTTGCCCTCAACGAGTTCAGCGTCCGTGCCGGGCCATGTGCCGAGCAATTGATTAACAGCAGTAGAACCCGGTGTTTCCGCCCAAGCGTATGCTTTCACGGCGTTCCACGACTGTGTGTTCTCGAAGAATACAACCACCTGTTCCTCGTTCTCAAGGCAGGCCACTTCTTCTGGCTCCTCGCCGGGGATTGCGAGCCATGCCTCCACAACATCGCCAACGGTGGCGCTGTATGTGCGGTTTGCGTCAAGGTCTGAACCGTCTGCTTTGACTTCGCGGTATGCCCAGTCTTCGCTGCAGAGGTACTTGTATTCCAGTCCGTCCTCGGTGAGGCCTTCAATGGTTACGGTATAGTGGGTGGCATCCACCATTGTCATGGCGGTATATCCATTGTTTCCCCAATCGTTCCACGGGCCTGCGATATAGACTGCCGGAGTGCCTTCGGGAACTTCAACAGTGAAGGTGATGCTCTCTGCCGGCTGCGGCACGTCGCCGTCGGTGTAAGTAACAATCATGTGCGTGAAGCGGAACTGCTTATCTGCCGTAATAGTCAATGTGCCGTCGGTTACAGCACCTTCCCATGTTACCACCGTACCAGCTGTGTTTTCGCCAGAAATTTCACCAACAGTGACTGAAGGCAAACCTTTACTGCCGGATGCCACAATCCATTCTATCTTGGTCATGGTGTAGTCACTGACGGTAACATCAAGAGTATTGCCTTGATAGAACCTTACACAAGGCGGGTTGTCGGGATATGATTTGCTGACATTGCTGCCGCCTGTAACGAACTTGATAGTGACAGCCTCTTTGGTGTATTCGTCAAGTTCCATTCCTCCTTCAGCAACGGGCAGTTCGTAGTATGCGTCGGCTGTTGATGCCGTTGCGCCTTCTCCAGGCACGTAGAAGTCCACGGTGCCAGATGCCATGACAGGCTCGACGGCTTCTGCATTTACAGTGATGCTTTGTCCGTCGAATGTGACTATCACCTTCATATCCTCGTTGATAGACAGAATGAGGTTTCCATCGGGATCGTATTCTATATATTCGCAACCGACTTCAATATTACTTGCGTCGGCATTGAAGATTGAGCATCCGACCCAGTAGTTAGCACCGTCGGTTATTTTGAACTTATACGTTCCCGCCGGCAGTTTTTGGAATGTGTAAGCTCCGTCTTCAAGCAGGATTGCGTTTTGCACGTCCCAGTTGCCCAAGATGTCGGCGTCGCCAATAAGGTAGTATGAAACCTGTGGTTCTACGCTTGGTATCGCCTTCCAAACTTCTACAACAATAGCAGCGGCAGGGTCGTAAGTGTGGTTCTCGCGGTCAGAATAGTCAGGGTTGACTTCGACATATTCCCAACCTTGTCCGCAAGTGAATTTGAATTTGTCGTTCTCTGTGGCATTGGCGATTGTTATGGTATATTCCGTGTCGCTGACTTTGGTCATTTCAATGAACTCAGTCCAGTTGCTGAAGTCGCCGACGATGAATACTGCAGGCGTGTTTTCAGGCACGACAACATTATATGTCAGTCCTACTTGCGGGGTGCTGATAATTTGTTCGATGTAGCCGCGTGTAAATTCAGGTGTGGTGCCTTTGTAATTGGTGAGCGGTCCCACGATGATGACCTGAGAGCCAACTGCGGGAACTTCCTCTAAACTTGTGAAAGGAACATCTCCAAGATTGTTAGTGTAGTAACTTAGTATGGATCCTGTTTCGTCTGCAACAGTTAGGTTGACATTACCATATTTTTCCACATTTGTTGCATTAGATTTTATTTCTGTAATGTTGACATTTACGCGGTAATAGTCATCAGTAATAGCCCCAGATGCCAAAGCCCCTGCGATTTCGAGAGCCTGAGCAACGGTAACGTCATGAATTTGCGGTGCTGTTGACTCTGCGGCTATGGCTATCTTGCCGCCGTTGAGTGATATGGTGACGTTGGATTCCTCGGTCAGTGTCATTTCAACGTTGTCGCTGCCGGTTACAGTGGCTCCTGAAACTTGCTGCAAGTCAACGTAGTTGATGCCGTAGTTGACATCCCATTCGCCATCCTGTGTGAGCTTGAATTGGTAATTACCAGCCGGCAGTGCGTTTAAGGTGTATGAGCAGTCGGTCAATTCCAGAGCTGCCGGATTCCAACCGCCGAAAGTTTCACCCTCGCCAGTGAGATAGTATTTGTGCTGTGCAGGGTGCTCTCCGTTGTAGATGACCGACAAACCATAGAAGTTAATGGCTTTTTGCGGTATCACGTAGAGAGTGGTGGCGTCAGCACCAGTGTAGCTATAAGAAACAGTTTCGACATTTTTCTCGCCGTTGACAGTGAGTGAGGCTAACGCAGCAGCACTGAATGCTCCTTGTGTTATGTTGAAATTGCGTGCATCTCCTGTGCTGCCTGACATGGCGTAGAACTCTAATGTACATGGTCCTGCCACGTCCACGGTAAAGTAACGTCCTGAAGAATTGGCGGCGCCACCGGATTTGAGCCTAATGGTGAACATGGTGCCGCAGTCAAAGACTTTTTCATTGCTTTCAGCATACCAGCTTTTGGTTTCAGAACCTATGATGTTTACAACATCTTTGAAATTTAGAGGCTCCTGAATGGTGAGGCCGTCTGTGAGTTCAGAGAAATTGATGAATACAGACTCGGCATCAACGGGTCCTACTACTGGTTCAGTCGATGGAATGATTCCCAATTTTCCGTTGATGCTGACATTGGCAATTCCGACGCTTTTTCCTGCAGCGAGTTTGCCGATGTAGATTCGGAGTGTAACCTGCTCTTCGGCATACGCTACAGCATCAGTGAGTTCGTAATGGTGGCTGATGTCAACAGCTTCGTCGTTGTTGCGTCTGATAGGCGCACTTGCTATCACTGTTTTTTCTTCGCCGTCTCCAATAAGCAGTGTGACGAATGCTTGAGGATCTCCAGTGCCGAACTTGACGGCATCGAATGCCACGCTCGACAGCGTGATGTCTCCGGTAGGAACGAAGGAGTACTCAACGTATTTGTTGAGGCTTTGTGCGCTGGCAAGGTCGTTTTTCCCCGACTCACTTGCGTTCATGTCAAGATTGGTGAACGTGATGTCGCTGAACGTCTTAGTGCCGTTTACCAGCAGTCCGTTTCCGGTGCTGGATGTCAGGTTAATGGCTACTGTCGTCGGACTGGCCGTGCCGGCAGTGCTTTCTCCCATTGGCCACGTTACGCCAAAGGCCTCCTGCGCATTTGCTCCTATCACTGCCATGATAAGCAGCGAGAGCAATGTTAAGAGTTTTCTTTTAATCATGGTTTAATTAGTTAATGAAGTTGATATTATTTTTTGAATTATGTTCTTTGTTTTCTGTGCTTGGGAATAGCCAACATGAGCTTGTGGTGCCACTACCGGTTGAAAACATCATAAAAACGTTTCTCTTCAAAAAAATAGGCCGTGTCCGTTGCGATATAGACACAGCCCGACAGTCCTAAAGATATGATGTTACATTATTATACACGAACATTGTCCACAATAGTAAATATGTGGGCGAAGATGTAAAATTCACATTATTAGGCGTTTGTGGCATTATGATTTTTCGTTCTGTTGTGCTGTGAATGTATTTTCCAACTTTACCGAGCAAAGTTACAAAAAATAGTTTGAATACAAAAGCTCCTTTTGTATTTTTTTTGTTTTGGTTCTATATGGTAATTTGCAGGATAATGTTAGTGTTATTTTTTGCAATGTATGATGCGTATGGCGCCATTGTTGAGTGTGCAGGCAAAGAGGTGGTTTGTTCCGCCATCTTTGAGGTTAAGTTTCTTGCGCAGCATTTCTGGTGACAGTGGCGCGTTTCGGACGGTGATGTCGGCGCACGCAAGTTGTCTCAGCTGTTTTATGTCGCTTTTGCCCAAGCCGTAGATTCCTTCGACTTGGTAAGACTTTCCGTGCCAGTCGGCAGGCAGTGTGTCTGAGGTGTAAAAGTGAGTGTTGACCGCTAATTGCTTAATGCCAAAGCGTTTTGCGAGCAGCGTGAATGGTGCTGCCTTGAGCATAGTGGCGGATGGCACATGAAGCCACTTGCCTATGCCGGTTGCGATGTCGGCAATTGCGGCGCTTTCGTCGTGCCGGGTGAAAATGAAATCTTTAACTCCCTGCTCATGAACAATGTGCTTGACATCTCCTGTTGCGTTTATGTGCCAAACCAGTAGGATTTCTTTGCATTCGCCCGCCGCTCCGACATAATGCGTTTCTGATATTTCCGGCAGTTGGCGCAAAGCTTCTGTGGCATCAAGCATAGGGCTTATTTTTACTATGCACATCTGTGATTTAGCGCGTATGGTGTCCCATAGGGTAGTGATGTCTGGCGAGCAGTCGGAGAGTGCCGCCACTTTGCGCCCGCTGTTGTCGCGCCGCGCAGGGTCGATGAGTATCACGTCTGTGGAAGCCATGTGGTGAATGTAGTCAGTGCTGTCGCAGCACACGACATTGATGTTGCCATAGCTGAAGTTATGTTTTGCGAGTTCGCACAAATGTTCATCGCATTCGACGTATGTCGCTGCGCTGCAATGTTGTGATGCGAAAAACGTGTCAATGCCCATGCCGCCTGTGAGGTCAACAAGTTGGAGCTTTTTGTTTTCACACCCAATTGTTGCACCAGCGTTGCTGTTAGCATTTTCATGCCTGGCTGTCGGTCTTTCGTCCGGATTGATCGCATGCTCTTGCATCATGTGACTTATGAGTTCCGCTTTGTATAAGGCTGTTTCTTCTGATGAGCATTGCTCAAGCGACAGCCTGGGAGGAAACACCCAGTCGTCATTAGCGGTTATGGTGGGCAGTTTTTTTGCGCAACGCTGCCGTGCCTCAATCTGCTGCAAAGCCAAACGAATATCCACGTCAGGATATTGTTTGGCTTTGAGTGATAAGGCATATACATCGTCGCCACGGTGGTCGGCGATGAAACTGCGGGTGGCAGCGTTAAGCATGAGGTGCTGTCAATAAATTAAGACAATGTGGAAGGTCATGGGCTCTGTAGCCTCTTCGTCGTAACCTTGGAAGTCAGAGTTGGTGATATATATTTTCACACCTCCGACTTTGAAGTCCACGTCAATAGTCTGTGAATAGTAGGCGTAAGTCGGGTTGCCGTTTTCGTTAAGCACGTCGTTGCCGTTGGCGTCAGTGATTTTGTATGAGCGGTAGCGGGTGCAGGGCAGTTCGTTCATGTAGTTGTCGAACATGAGGAAAACCTTCATCATTCCGCCATCGTAAATGTCTTTGGTGAGTTTTTCGCATGGTATGTCAACACTGAGATAATCGCCCTCTTGCACCCAGTCATTATAGTTGACGGTAACATTGTCTATTACCCATTGTGTTTGTGTTCCGGCGCTTCCCTCTCCCGGATCGCCTTTGTCTCCTTTTGGCCCTTGTGGTCCACGCGGTCCTTGCGGTCCTTCGCATGCACACAGGAGCAAGGCCGCGAATAGTGAAATTAAGAGTTTTTTCATTATTTGAGTTACTTATTTTTCGTTGTTAGACTTAAAGACTTGTTTTTCTAAACTTCGGGCCATGGGTTTTTCTTAATTCCCGCCATGCGTGTTATGATGCCGTGGAAGAGTTTTTGCAAGCGCAAAACCTCTTCTTTACGCGGATTGTTGAGGTCTGGCCACACGGGTTCACCTATTGTTACGTCGAGCAATGGTATTTCTTTTTTCGCAAACAGGCGGAAGATGCCCTTTCTTTCTCGGTATGTTATGCACACCGGCAGTAGTGGCATGTTGTACTTGTAGGCAAAGTCGAAGGCTCCGGGTTGGAATGGTTTTATGGGTTTATAGAAGTCCCAGCGGCTACCCTCGGGGAAGAAGTGAAACCACTTGTTTTGAGAATGCAGTTCGTCAAAAGCCTTGATGAATTTTCGTTGTCCGCCCATAGTTGAGGGCAGGGGAATGCCGCCAATGTTGACTAAGTACCAGTTGTCTTTTGTTAGGAAGTGTTCAGCAAACATTGGTATCCAAAGTTCGCGGAAACGTATAGCCTGAAGGATACATGGCACATCCCAGCGGAAGCAGTGGTTGCCTACAGTTATGGCTCCGTGTTCGTCAAGTTGTTTCTCGTATTTCTTCAGGATGTCGCGCCCGTGAATGCGCAAGCCGTATTTGACGCGGTTGGTGAAAAATACGTGCGTGTAGAGTAGCGCGTATGCAAACCTGTGGTGCCACCAGAAGTGCCGCGAGTGGTCGATGTAGGGATATGTGTCGTCAAACTTGATGTCATATATGTGCTGGGCGGGCACGAGGCGTTTCATCGGGTCGTCGGTGGGGTAGTCAATACCCACATCTGGCAGAAAAACGCCCTCCTCAACTTCCATCTGGCGGTATTTCTCGTTGTTTTCTATCATTTTTTATAGTTATTCTGGTTGTTTTTAGAACTGGTAGGCGAGTGAAACGTACCACTGCCACTGGCGCAGTCCGTCAAACTGGCGTTTTTTGCCCAGTTTATTTATTCCGAAATCGTAGCCTCCGAGCAGTTGCCAGTGGCTCCACTGAATGCCTCCGCCAACGCCTAGCATAAAGTTGAAGCGGCGGATGTGTCCTTCGCTATAGAGGTCGTGCTTGCCGTCAGTAATGAAGTCTTCGCCCATCACTTGTTTAAGTGTGGCTTGTGTGTCGAAACCATAGTCGGTCATCAGATGATTTTGAGTGTATTGCGTTCTGGCAAGTCCGATGCCAAATTCTGGCCCTGCGAAGAAGATCAGGTGCAGTTTGCGCCAGACATTGAAATCAAGGTTGAGGCGAGCTGGTATCATGATGTCATGCATCCACACCTCATGTCCGAGATACTCGTTGGCATAGACGAATTTTTGCTTCGTGTAGTCATATCCGAGCGAGTAGTAGAGTCCGGTTTGGACTGTCAGATAGTCAATGGGGAGCACGAAATCGACGGTAAAACCAATTCGTCCTGCATATTCGACAAAACTGCGTGCTTCTTTGTGCTGGCGCAGATAGGGTTGCACATAGCCAAACTCAAGCCTCCACTTGGTTGAAAACTTGTATGGGATAGTGTCGCTTTCGTTGCCGCGCGCAAAAATCCCGATGCAGACGGCAAGTGATGCCAGCAGTATGAAGAAACGTTTTGTCATTGAAATTCAGTTGTGGGTGAGGTAGTAATCAAAAAACAGTCTGATAGCAATCAGATGCTTCTTTATTTGTTAAGTCTAAATCTTTCGTTGCCGTTGACAATGAAGTCCACAATTTGTTTAGCGGCTGCAATTCCGGCGTTGATGTTAGCTTCGGCAGTCTGTGCCCCCATTTTCTTGGGAGTGGCAAAATATCGCTCCGGGCATACTTCGAGCAGCTGCTCGTGGCATGCGGGCTGTATGTCGGCAAGATAGCGTGCGTCGGTCCGTTGCTCAAGCCATTCTACAAGGTCATGCTCGTTGATGACTTCTTTTCGGGCAGTGTTGACTAAAATAGCGCCTTTTGGCATAAGGTCGAGCAGGCTATGATTGATGCTGTTGCGCGTTTCGTCGGTGGCTGGAATGTGCAGCGACACCACTTGACAGGTGCGAAACAATTCTTCGGGGCTGTCCACGGCTTTCACACCGTCTTTCTCAATTGCTTCTTTGGGGCAGAAGGCGTCGTATGCGTAAACATCCATTCCAAGTCCCTTTGCTACACGCGCCACGTTGCGTCCCACGTTGCCGAAAGCCAGCAGTCCGAGTGTTTTTCCTTTCAGTTCGGTTCCGGATGTGCCGTTGAAACGGTTGCGGACTGCGTAGAGAAGTAATCCGGCTACAAGTTCGGCAACAGCATTGGCGTTTTGTCCGGGGGTGTTCATCACGCATACACCGGCGGCTGTTGCTGAGGCAAGGTCGATGTTGTCGTATCCCGCTCCTGCGCGAACTACGATTTTGAGGTTGCGGGCAGCGTCAAATATAGCCTTGTCAACAATGTCGGAACGGACGATGAGAGCGTCAGCGTCTGCAACAGCGTCGAGGAGTTGTTGGCGGTTGGTATATTTCTCAAGCAGAACAAGGTCTGCACCAGCCTCTACAGCGACTTTGCGTATGCCATCGACTGCGACGGGCGCAAAGGGCTTTTCGGTTGCAACAAGTATTTTCATGTTGATTTTGTTATTTTTTTAGTAATTCTAAAATTCTTTAATTCTTTACTTCTACTTTTAGTGCTTCTTTTCAAATTCTTTCATGCATTCGATGAGTGCCTTGACGCTTTCGAGTGGAAGGGCGTTGTAGCATGATGCGCGGAATCCTCCGACGGAGCGGTGTCCCTTTACACCTACCATTCCTTTTTCGCCGGCAAAAGCGAGGAATTCGGCTTCAAGTTCCTTGTATTCCTCTTTCATCACGAAGCAGATGTTCATTCTTGAGCGGTCTTCGGGTCGTGCTGTGCCTACGAAAATGCGGCTGTTGTCGATGGCGTCGTAAAGCAGGCTCGCTTTTTCGATATTGCGTTTTTCGGCTGCTGCCACACCTCCGTTACGTTTGAGCCAACGCAGCGTCTCGAGAGCCGAATAGATAGGCAGCACCGGCGGAGTGTTGAACAGCGAGTTGTTGGTGGTGTGAATGCGGTAGTCAAGCATGGTCGGGATGGGGCGTGACACGTGTCCGAGCAGTTCGTCTTTGACGATGACGAATGTTACGCCGGCAGGGGCGAGGTTCTTCTGTGCGCCACCATAGATAAGTCCATATTTGCTGACATCAATGTGCCGTGAGAGAATGTCGGACGACATGTCGGCAACAACGGGCACGGGGCTGTCAGGGTCGGTGAACATTTCAGTGCCGTAGATGGTGTTGTTGGTGGTGATGTGGAAATAGTCGGCGTCTGCCGGTATCTCATATTTTTTTGGTATGAAGGTGTAGTTGGCGTCGGCAGAAGATGCCACTTCAACGACTTCGCCGAATAGTTTAGCCTCTTTTTGCGCTTTTTTAGCCCAAACGCCGGTGTTGAGGTATGCCGCCTTGTGCTCCAGCAGGTTAAACGGCACCATGCAGAACTGCAGGCTGGCACCGCCGCCGAGGAATATCACTGAATAACCTTCGGGGATATCAAGCAACTCCTTGAACAAGGCAACAGCCTCATCAACAACAGGCTGGAAATACTTGGCTCGGTGGCTTATCTCAAGAATTGAAAGTCCTTCACCCTGAAAATCAAGAACTGCCTGCGCTGTGCGTTCTATGACCTCACGAGGCAGAACGGAAGGTCCGGCATTAAAATTATGTTTCATATTGTTAGGTTTGTTTGTTTATTCAGATGTTGAAAGTAATTTGCAAATTTAGCAATTTTTCATGTAATGGCAAAACGTGTGAGTGGCGTTTTGCATCTTGTGCTTGGCTATGGTGTTAACTTATTGTTAATCATGCGGTACATGTATTGTTCAATGATAGCTTTGAGCTCTGTTTCCATCTCTTGAAGAGTGTCTTTGAGTTGTGGCTCAATGCTGCCGTTGAGAATGTTGCTTCGCATACAGTAATCGTTGAGGCGATATGCTGCTGTTGTCTTTTCGGCGTCGAACTGCAATACTATTCCGTGTTTTACGTATTGGTATGTTCCGTTAAGATAGCACACGGCGTAAGTGTCTTCGTCAGGCGTGTTGAGCAGGTCGCAGCCGAATGTGAGGTATGGCTTGTCGTATCCCACAAGGTTGAGCATTGTTGGCATCATGTCGATGTGCTGCGCTATGGCGTTGCTGCGTCGCGGTGCTATGTCGCCGCTTGGATCATAGATGATGATAGGTGAACAGAAACCGCCGATGTCTGACTTGTATTCGTCGTGGTCCGACATGTTGGTGTGGTCGGAGGTGATGATGAACACGGTGTTGTCGTACCACGGCTGCTGTCGTGCCGTCTGGAAGAATTTGCGTAGCGCATGGTCAACGTATCGTATAGTTTTGTGGATAGGCAGAGTACCTTCAGCAAAGCTGTCAGCGTACTGCTCGGGCACGCGGAATGGGTGATGTGACGTTGCGGTGAACAGCCCTGTTACGAATGGCTCTCTGAACTCTGTCATTTTGTTGGCGAAGAACTGCA
This sequence comes from Paludibacteraceae bacterium, assembly GCA_017454915.1. Lineage (GTDB taxonomy): Bacteria > Bacteroidota > Bacteroidia > Bacteroidales > Paludibacteraceae > UBA3747. Next base: position 32,376 of record JAFTCC010000031.1, on the reverse strand, counting down.
TGAATGGCTCGTCAAAAATCGCCCACCATCCGTCGTAGTCGTCATGCCCGTCAAATCTGACGTCCGCCTCATAGTCCTCTTGTGAGAAGTAGTCTTGCCACTCTGTGCTTCTTGCGAATGCCTGAAATCCCATGCTGCCCGCCCATGCGCCGTGGAAGAATGCCGAGTAGTAGCCCATTTCACCGAGGTATCCGGCGATACCGCGTATGTGGTTGGTAGCCTGCGGAGTGAGCACGTACGGCTCAATGAACATGGGCAGCGAGCTGAGTATGGCGGGCATGGCGTCAATGCTTTTCCGTCCGTTGCAAAACGAGTGTCGGAAAGTGAGGCTGTGCTCCGCGAGCGAGTCGGTGAACGGGGTATAGCCTTCATAGTCGTCGCCGAGAACGGGACGGCTGAAAGTGCCGATATACTCGCGGCCGAAACTTTCGATGATGATAAACACTATGTTCTTGCGCTTAACAGGCAGGTCCAGAATGTCGTCTTCCGGCAGACGCGGATGTGTTACGATGATAGGCCGCCTCTGAATGGGATTGAAAACTGCTTGCGCTTCTTCTGGCGAGTTGAAGTAGTGTGGCTGAGTATATACTGTGTGCCCTATTGATTTGAGCATGGTGAACGGAGTGTTGAGTATGAGGGCTACGTCTGTCGGGCGTATGATGAACTGCCCTGCGCGGTTGACGTTAATGGGGCGTATGTCGCGTGTGAAGCCACCGCGCATTCCAACCACCGTGAAGTAGGCGAACACTAATAGTGTGAGCGTCTGCGGAAGATAATATCTGACAAAAAGTCGTGACGGCGTGGGAAGAATAAGCCCTGTTGTTTTTTTTACGGGTTCAGAGTAGCCATACCACATCAGGGCTATCACCGCAACGCCTAAAAGCATGAAATACCAATGACTAATAAACTCTGTGGCAAAGATTTGCAGGATATTGCCCTCGCTGCTGAACTCGTTGAAAACTGTGATTGTGGTGCGCCGCAGCGTGAACTTGAAATATACTGCATCGCAGAGTTGTATGATGAAGGTTAGGCTGTTGACGACTACGAACAGCCATTTGCAGACTTTTTGGTAGGTGTTAATGGTCTTTGTGGTGCTACCGTCAGCCGTGTACCAGTTGTCTTTATAATGCAGCGGCAGCAAGATGAGTAACAACCATAAGGCATTGGTGTAGCAAATGGCTGGTGTGTCGAGATACACGCTGCCGATAAACATTCGCCAGATGTTGCCCTGCTGAAGACCGGGAAGGAAATAACTCCAGTTTTCGAGCAGATATGCAAGGCGAGCTACAAAGTAGGTGAGATATATGAGCAGAATGTTGAGCAGTATTCTGCCTATGTAGCGTAGATAGTGGCGCATTTCGAGTATTTTGCTTTTTACAGGGCAAAGTTAGTGATTTATTTTGGGATTGAAAAACAGAATAGCCGCAGATTGATAATTCTGCGGCTATTCTGTTCGGGTGTGTTAGTCTTTCTAGCCTTTCTAGTCTTTCTAGGGTTTTATTATTCTGCGTGTTTGAGTTGGCTGTCGGTCACGTTGTTTGCTGTTCCGAGTATTACGAACTCAACGCGGCGGTTGTTTTGACGTCCTTCGTCGGTGTCGTTAGTGTCGATCGGGTCAGACTCACCGCGTCCTTCATATTCAAGGCGTTCGGGAGCGATGCCGCGGTCAATCATCGACTGCATGACAGACAATGCGCGTCCTTCCGACAGTTGTTGGTTGGCTTTGTCAGAACCAACGTTATCGGTGTGGCCGACAATCTTAACACGTAGGTCAGGATTAGCGTCAAGGAACTCGAAGAGCTCTTGTAGGCTGGGTTCTGACTCGGGCAGAATCTCAGTCTTGGCGGTGGCAAAGAAGAGGTTCTTAATCACGAACTTGCGGCCTTCAACGATGCGCTGCATCTGTATGCGCAGAGGCGCGTCTTCTTTCTCGAATGTCATTTCCTGCTCAAACGGCATGTAGCCTTGCCTGTTAGCCTGAACTTTGTATGTGCCTGGCAGCAGGGTGGTCTTAAATTCGCCAGCCTCCGAAGCATCGCCGGTGAACAATGTGTTCTTTCCGTCCTTGTCGAGTATGACAACTTGTGCAATGAGCGGTGCGTTAGTTTCGGCGTCGGTCACGCTACCGAGCAATTTGGGCTTGGGAGCGGGCTTGGGTTTCGGTTTGGGCTGTGGCTTGGGTTTGGGCTGCGGTTTGGGTTTTACAACCTTTGGTGCAAACTCATAGAGCACGGCAAACTTAACGCCCACAAGCAGTGAGTTGAGTTTTGAAGATATGCGGCTGTCGCCAAATGCAGGTGAAGTGCCTGCTACTCCAGCGTTGTTAACTGCCACAAGCCCGTCTCTTGCAGGGTCGTAGGTGTTTTTGGATTTGTTGTTCATGTCGAGCAGTCCGTAGTCGGCGAACACCGAGAGGCGGTAGTGCAGTCCGTCAGCAAAGGTGCGGCGTTTTGGACGGCGCCCTTTCTGTTTCGGGTCGGGTTTCTTCATTAGCCATTCGTCAAGGCTGATGCCGAACTCGGCGCTCAGCATAACTTGAGGGAGTTTGAATTTAAGGTCTTGTTTGTCGCCCTCGTGGCTTCCTCCGCCAAGCGGAAGGTCAGAGTAAATCTGGTCGTCAGACCATGTGCGGCTGAAGTCTGTTTTGGCTTTTGTGTTGCCAAATACTGGAAGACCGATTTTTGTGCCTGCGAGGAAGAACCAGCGGTCCCATTGTCCACCGGCGAGGATGGGCACGGTGACCATACCGAGAAGCTGTTTCTCGCTGTACTTGTTGAATGAGAATTTGTTAAAACCTCCGACAGATGCAATGCCGTCTTTACCGAGCGTCTGCACGCCATCTGCGTTGGCAGGGATATTCAGGTCAAAATCATTGACTTTCAACTTTGAGCTGTAGATGTCAAATCCTATTCCCGCGTCAAAGAGGAAATGTTTGTACTTTAGTTCGTAGAATAGGCTGAGTCCTCCGCCTACGCCACCGACAGGTTTAGTGTAGTCGGATTTGTAGAGCAGGTTTGAGTAGCCTATGTCGCCCCAGAGTCCAATGCGGTGGAGTGGTTTTACTGGTGCAGCGTTTTGCACTTCTTGTGCATGAAGGGTTACAAAACCCATAAGCATTGCCACAAGGATAAGTGTTACTTTATTTGTTTTCATGATAGTTATGGGTTTTGATTATTTAACGATGATTTTGAAGTTTGCTTTTCTGCCGTCTGCCGCAGCCACGTGGAGCATATAGATGCCTGTTGCGTTTGGCACGCGCAGCACGTTGCTGCCGCTTGTCAGTGTCTGGCTTGACATTCTAACGCCCTGGGCGCTGACTAACTGAGCCTCTGCTGTTGGCACGTCTTCAGCCACTTCTGCGATGATTTCGGTTCCGTCGGCTCCGCTGACGAAGTTCCTATTGAGGCTAACAAGGTCGCTGAGCGTGTTGGTGATGTTTTTGTCGGGTTTAACTGGGCAAGAGAACACTTCGGTGCCGTCAGCGCGTGTGATGCGAACCTTATAGTTGGCATTGGGGTCAAGGGCCTCGTTGAGGTATGCGTTGGTGGCTCCGGGTATTTCCTCATCGTTGCGGAACCATTGGAATTTTGCTCCGTTAAAGACTGTCGTAACGTCTTCTTGGCTGCCGTCTTCCTGCACCTTGTAGTTGCGTAGCACAAGGAAGTCGTTTCCGCGCTGTGCCACAACTCCCGGCATACCGCTGGTGACGTCAAAATAGAGTGTTACGTCGCTCAATGTGCTGCGTCCGCCGCAGTTGTCAGTGTCGGGGAACTTGAGGTAAAGGCTTGCGCGCGGAGTGCCGGCGCCGCTATACTCGTGGTAGATGATTTCGCCGTTCTTGGTTTCAACGGTTGGGCTGCCGTCGCCAAAGTCCCAGCGCATGATTTCGGGGTCGATGCTGAGCGTTGCGCTGAAAGGTATCTCGCCGTCGCGGCAGATTGATGTTACTTCGCCGGCTTTAACGGGCTTGCCGTCAATGGTTACGCTTTGGTCGAGGGGTATGGCAGAACCGCCGGCGCTGTAGCCGTACGACTCTTTCTCCTTAAAGCCATATACGTGTGCTGTGAATCCGGCGTCGGCTTTCAGGTTGTGGGTGCCGTCGGTTATTTTGCGGCGCAGGAATTTGTAATTCTCGTTGCCGGCAAGAGTTTCCCATACGGCTCCTTCAGCGGTGATGTCATTTCCGTCAAGTGTTACGCTCTCGGCGTTGCCGGCGAGTGTTACGATGTTGAGGAAGTGGTCCATTGATTTATAGGTGGCGAAGGTGATGTCCTCAATCTGCTGTTCAATGGGGTTCATCCATATCATAGCCGGGTCGCCGTTGCAGTACGGGTCGATGGGGAAGTCGTAGCGGTTAGAAACCATGTAGAGGTGAACAGCCGTGGGGCATGATGTCTCCACAAAGCAGCTCGTGCCTTCGATGACTTCGATGCCCGGGTCTTGAATGACATTGTCTTTTTTGTCAACTACGCCCTTTTGTCCGAGTTCAAACTCGTAGAAGTGGCGCGGGTTATCATTGAAATTGAAAGTGTACACCAACTCGCCGTTGACTCTTACCTCGGTGCCGTCATATAGCGCGAGCACGCGGATTTTGTCTTTCTTGCGGTTGACAGGTGTACCGCCTATTGAACCCGTAGTGGTCTGCGAGCCTGTGATGGGGAATTTGGTGCCCCAATATACTGTCGGATATGCCTGTGAGAAGATGTGGTCACGGTCGCGTGCTCCTTCACCATCAATAAGACCGATGTTGGTGTGCGGGTTACCGTTGAATACGGCGATTTTTTTGCCGTCACGTGCTTTGACGTATGTGCCTGTGAGGTCAGCTTCAAGTCCGTTCTTCTCGCCCGACCATACATAGAACACGTCGCCAGTGTTAAGCACCGGTGTGGTGAGCGTGTCGCCCATGTCCCAAGTTGTCACGGTGTAAGGCGGGTTTTCCATGATGGCGTTGCTGTACCAATATTGTGTTTTTGCTGTGGGCGCGAAGTCAACGATGGTGTTGTCTTCGGTGGCGATGATTGCAAAGTGGCTGCCTTGGAATTTACCCTCATGGTCTTCAGGACGGTAGCAAGCTACAACGTATTCGTCGCGCAAGATGTTGGTGGGCAGCACGTTGGCAACGTCAAACGATTTGTTGCGCCAGTTGGCGGCAAACACGCTGATGTTTTTGTCGGATGTGATGTGCAGCGCGCGCTGTGAAACTTTCTCGTCCTCGTTGGTGCCAACGTAGCAGTCGTTCACGTGGTCTTCTCCGTTGCCGAGCAGGTAAACTGTCTCCAATCCGTTGGCAGGTATGTCCCGCTCAACGGAAAAGCCCGTTGTTGGATTCTCAATTTTAACGTGCGTGGCCTCGCTGGCTGAGATGTTGATGCTCAACTCGGAAGGATTGTCGTCGTCGGAGCGCATGAACGTCATCCAGAAGTCTGTGCCGAGCGTCGAGGCGGTCTGCTGTGCGCGACTTGTGAACGGCGCAAGCAGGAAGCACAATGCAAATAAGGTAATGATTTTTCTCATGGTGTTATGAAAATTGTTTATGATAATTCGCAATAAATGTGCGCATGGTTTTCACATTGCAAAAATAATAGTCTGCCTTGACATAGCGGACTATTATTTGCTTTTTTTTGTGGAAAAATTGTCGCATAGTTTAGAAGTCGGCATTGTTTGGCGTGCGCGTGAAAGGAATGACGTCAATAACTCTGATATTTTTTTACCCAAGTGATTATTGTGGAACAAACCTCTTCCCATGTGCAGTCGCAAAGCATTTTGGGCATAACTTGCTTCTCCGCATCTTCAAAAAACGTCATGCTAAGCAGGGCGCGATATTCAGAAAAATTTGGGTATTTTAATTTGTAGAATTCAAGAATTTCAGTGAGAGAGTAGTACTTCAGCAGAAAAAACATATCAACGAAGTCTTTCCGTGTTCCTCTGCCCATGATGGCGTTGACTTTCATTGCTGCTATATCTTTGTCACAAGCAAGGCGCACACCATTTTCTTCTATTGCTTCGTCTAACCATTTGTATCTGCTGTAGTCAACGAAATCCACTTTTACGCCGTTGATGCTGAGTTGTAGTATTTTAGCGGTTTTGTTTAGCACAATGACGTTGCCTTCGTTCTCCACAGTCTCCAAAATTTTCTCATTGTCAAAATCTGCGTCTGTAAAGAAATCGAGGTCTATGGATTGGCGGTGTCCATATTGCAATGCAAGCGCAGTGCCGCCTACAAGCCTAAAGGTCTTTAACTCATCAATGGAGTCTATGCGTTTCAGTAACTCCAGTGTTCTTGGTTCGACTGTCTGAGTTTGTAGCATCTGTAGTCTTCTTTTCTTGTGTCAGACATAGCGCAGACGAAAGATAGAGCCATAGGGTCGAGTGTACGTAGTTGTTTGCACTCTTCCACAATGCGCTCTATTCCATAGTGATTGCGGGTGAGTTTCCAGTCATTCAGATTGCCGTATTCCAACACACGTTGAATTAGGCCACCTGCATTTTTTTCAGTGTCAATGGCCGATTTGTCCATATCCCAAAACAACATGGGCGAAAGTTGTTCTATGAAACTCCCCGGTCGCATAGTTTAGAAGTCGGCGTTGTTTGGCGTGCGCGGGAAAGGAATGACGTCGCGGATGTTCTGCATTCCGGTGACAAACAGCATGAGGCGCTCAAAGCCCAGGCCGAAACCGCTGTGCGGTGCAGAACCCCAACGGCGGGTGTCAAGATACCACCAGATGTCTTTCATAGGCACGTGCATTTCTTCGGCACGTTTCGCGAGTTTGTCATAGTCTGCTTCGCGTTCGCTGCCGCCGATTATCTCGCCGATGTGCGGGAAGAGCACGTCCATTGCGCGTACGGTTTTGCCGTCGTCGTTCTGCTTCATGTAGAACGACTTGATTTCCTTGGGATAGTCGATAAGTATGACAGGTTTTTTGAAGTGCTCCTCAACGAGGTAGCGCTCGTGCTCTGACTGCAGGTCTGTGCCCCAGTCAACGGGGAACTCAAACTTCTTGCCTTTTGCAGCAGCGGCTTTCAGGATTTCAATGCCCTCGGTGTATGTCAGGCGTTGGAAGTCGTTCTCCACTACGAAGCGCAGGCGCTGTGTCAGTTCCTTGTCGTACATCTGCTCGAGGAACGCGAGGTCGTCTTGGCATTTCTCAAGTGCCCAGCGGACGCAGTACTGAATGAAGTCCTGTGCCAGTGCCATGTTGTCGTTGAGGTCGTAGAACGCCATTTCGGGTTCTATCATCCAGAACTCTGACAGGTGGCGTGGCGTGTTACTGTTCTCGGCGCGGAATGTTGGTCCGAAGGTGTATATTTTGCCGAGGCTCAACGCTCCGAGTTCACCTTCCAGCTGTCCGGAAACCGTGAGTGCCGCCTGCTTGCCGAAAAAGTCGCGGCTATAGTCGATGTTGCCGTCTTTGTCCTTCTTCAGGTCGTAGAGGTTAAGCGTGGTAACTTGGAACATCTGTCCGGCGCCTTCGCAGTCCGAGGCAGTGATGAGCGGTGTGTGGAAATAGAAGAAGCCGCGCTCTTGGAAGTAGGTGTGAATAGCCATAGCCATTTGGCTGCGCATGCGGAACACAGCGCCGAACGTGTTGGTGCGTGGGCGCAGGTAGGCTTTCTCGCGGAGGTATTCCAGCGTGTGGCCTTTTTTCTGCAAAGGATATGTTTCAGGGTCGGCAGTGCCGTAAACCTCAATGCTGTCGGCCTGTATCTCTACGGTCTGCCCTTTGCCGAGGCTTTCCACAAGCGTGCCGGTGGCACTGATGCAGGCTCCGGTGGTAACGAGGCGGAGGGTTTCTTCGTCAAACTTCTCGTTGTCTGCTACGATTTGTATGTTTTTGATTGTCGAGCCGTCGTTAAGCGCGATGAATGATACGGCTTTGTTGCCGCGGCGGGTGCGCACCCAGCCTTTAACGTTGATTTTTGCGCCGTAGTCTGTGCGTGCCAGCGCCTGTTTAATCTCTGTGCGTTCCATTATGATTTTGGTTGATTGCTTTTGTTTATGCAAAGTTCGCAAAAATTCTCCACATAGACAAATTATTTACAATTTGCCTATTAAGATTGTAGGGACACGACATGTTGTGTCCCTACATGCTGACCCAAGACACGCCTTGCGTTGAAATTGTCTTTAATTGTTGCCCCCCCAAAAAAAAGTGGACACGACAATGTCGTGCCCTAAAATACTGATTGTGGAAGTGCGGATATAATGTTAGCGTAGGTCGTTGATTTCAGCATTTGGGAATGCTGTCTCCTTGAACTCAAATATCTGCGCGTCGATTTTTTGCGAGGTCTTCACGCCAGCCAGTTTCATCTCGGTGCGCGAGCCCGAGTTGGTTGTCATGGTCAGCCGCGCCGGCACGTTGCTCGTCTTGTTGACGTATATTGTGAGGCATTTGAGGTCGGCGAATTTATCTTTGGGGTAAAACTCCAACACGTGGAAGTTCTGGTCTTTCTCTGTCATCGAGAATATGATTTTGCACGCCTGTTTGTAGGCCTTGACCAAAGCAATTGGGTTCATCTGGCTAATTTCTTCCTGAGTTGGTTCGGAGAGTGTAACCTCGTTGTCGTCAGCCGCGTATGCCCATTGCGTCTTGCCGTTGAAACCGATTTTCATTCCGTCGGCTTCAATCAGATACTTGCTGCCGAGCATAGTCATCTTACCCCTGAAAATCTGTGGGGTAGGCTTGCCTTTTTCTGTAACCGAAAGTGTGTAGTTGGTAGTGATGCCGCCCGCCTGCATTTTTTTTAGCACGGCATCGACGACCTCAACGGGTTTCTGCGCCCATGTAAGTAGTGTGAGCGCTATTAGAATCAGTGTAGTGATTTGTCTTTTCATATCCGACTGCAAATTTCGTGTTTTTTCTTGACATAGACAAATACCGCGCCAAAAGCACAAACAAAAACTGCCTGCGCCAAACAAGCGGCGTAGGCAGCGGTAATATCGTATAGGTGTATCGGTTGGCTTATTAAATGCTTTTCTTTAGTATGCACAGTCTTACGCAGACTTGGTGCTCGGGGTGTTCGCTTGCGTCTAATGTTTGAATGGCGCATTCAAACATACTGCCATACCCCATGTCGAAGAATATGGCCAGCTCTGCCGCCTCGCTTGCCGGCACGAAGCCGAGTTTCGCATCTCCAAAATAAATAGCTATCGCATTGGGGTCGAAACGGTTAGCAGCGTCGCGGACTAAGCGGAGACGCGTGCCTATTTTGAGCTGCTGGAACACGTCGCAGCCTTCATAGTAAGCGAAACCGGCGATGTGAAAACGCTTGAAATGACGTTTCTTTTCAACCGGAGTGGTCTGTTGTTGATTTCTCCTTGAATTGTGACGGTGTGTTGACATAAGACAGTTCGTTTTTTAGTTTGTTGAACGTTGTTGTTTTGCTTTTTCTTTGTTACGTTGCAAAAATAGTGTATCAAACTGCCAAATGCTGTCAGTATCTAAAAAAAGCGGCCTAAAAGCCGCTTTTTTTTATGAATAGTTATGTAGTGTTTGTCTTGCCTCGTCAGCAAACTTTTCTCGCAGCCATTGTGGCGAGAGCACTTCCAGTTCTGCCCCGTGTGTGCGCAGTTCTTGTATGAAATCGAGCGTTGGCGCAATGAAATATGTGAACACGTTAGGCTCCGGCTCTTCCTGGGTCTTATGAAGCGGGAGTGTGCGCAAGAAACTGGCGCCTATTGGCGTAACGCGTATCCTCACCAATTCAGGAGTGTAGCATTCTCCGCTGAAGACGCCGTAGTAGGGTGCGAAATAAGTCTCTGCGTCAAAGTCTTTGGGAAACTTGAAGGTTTCTGTTAGTGTGTTGAGCGCCACTATTCTGTCAAGAGAGAATATGCGCAGATGTCTGCTGTGCGGGATTTTGGCGAGGACATACCATCGTTGTTTGAATACCTTGAGGCAATAAGGCGCGATGATGTATTCGTGCGGTTCGGAACTTCCAAAGCTATGGTGCTTCATCAGCATTTTATGCCCGTCGCGCATGGCGTCAACGATTTGCGTCAGGAACTTGATGCCAGACGGAATGTTTTCGTACACAATGCGTCCGCGCAGTTCGCGGCTTACGTTCAGAGTGTTGTCAAGCGCAAACTGGTTTAGTATCCACTGTTTTATGCTTCCTCTGTCGCCGATAGTGTCGCTGTTGATGTAGTAGAGCGAACCCGCCGCCTTGTCGCACCTAATTTCAATCCCGAAGAGTTCCTGCACGGCATCCTTGTAGCGGTGGAAGGTGCGCTCTGGTATGCATGAGCTATGTTCGTCGTTGATGCTTGCGCGGCTCCATAGGCTGTCTATGTCCTGCCGCGAGATAGGGCCGTGTGACCATATTGTGTCGGCAAGCCAGATGTATGCCGCAAACATTCGTGCTGAAGTAGTCTTTGTCATAAGCGGGGTTTAGTTTATGTAGGGGTAAATGACTGACAAATCGGGGTTGTTATTGAGTGAGGAATTCTGCGTGTAAAATGAGCAGTTTTAGTTCAGCGCGCATATTATTTCTATCAAAGTTACAAATAACAATTGAAAAAAGCACACCGCAGAGTGTTTTATTACATTCTGCGGTGTGTGGTGATAGAATGTGTCTTTGTTATTTCACGCTGACGATGAGCGGGTGGTCTATGGCAGATTTGGCTTCAGACACGGCTTTGAACCAGTCGTTGTCTTCCGGATAGAGCCATCCGTTCCAACCGCCGCCAAAGTAGTAGGTAAGAGTGTCTCCCACTTTGTAGTCTTTTCTCAGGCAATAGCTTCCGAGCGTCTGCGCTTCTGCGGCGGCACCAGGCAGGATCACAGCAGTGTAGTTGCGTCCTACAGGGCTGCGGTCAAGTTCGTTGAATGCGTTTTCGGCGTATGCCAAAGTGCCGTCGAGCAGGTCAACGCGGTAGGTGTCCACGCTGTCGTGGAGGAATATGCCAGCGGCGAGTTGAAGTCCTTCAAGTTCGGCACCTTCAAGCACGATTTCCGCCTTGTTGAGCAGCGCTCCGGCGCAGACAGTTACCGTAAGGCTCTGCTTGAAAGTCTTGTCGGCGACCTTGATAGTGTCGTAGCCGAGGCGGAACACTGTGCGCAGCGGACCGGCAGAAAGCACTTCGTGGGTGTCGTAATGACCTTGCACATAAAGGCTGTCACTGAAATATGGCGCTATGCCTCCGCAGCCGAGGGTGTGACCGACTTTGTAGCAGTCAAGGCCTTTGCCCCAGTTGATGTGGTAGCTTTGCCCTTTTACGTGCTCGTTGTGGTAGAATGTGTCAACAACGAGTTCTGAGGTTTGTTTCAGCCACAGGTCCACACCGTTTGACGGGTTCTCTTCAGCCAGAGCCGGTCCGTACATGCGGTATGCGGCGCAGTCGTTTTCCCATGCGAAGTCGTCTTTGCGTTCAGGAACGAAACGTGCTGACACTTTGGCGGCGGGTTCAATGCGCTGTTCGCCATTGTTAAGGGCACGCCATTGCAAGTCTATGCTGCGGTTGGCTGGCACGTTGACTTGAACGAGATATTCGCCCGATGCACTGTCTATTTGTGCAGGAAGGATGTTGTTTTGCTCATCAACGAGTACACCGGCAGGATCAAGACCCAACTCAGTGGGGTTTAGTGACAACACCTCTTCGTTGCGGTCGAAATTGCACGGATTGGTGATGGTTATTGTTTTTACTTTTTTGCCGCATGCGCACAACACAAGTGCACAAATGACAACAGTGAATAATTTTTTCATTTTGTTTCCTATATTTAGCCGTTAGCCTATGATTTTACCTGAAAAATCGCAAATTGCCAAATTGAAATTGTCAATTTAATTTAGCATTCGGCTCTTTGTTTATTTACTCGGGTTGTTTTCCGATGTATGCAAGGATACCTCCGTCCACGTATAGAATATGTCCGTTGACGGCATTAGATGCTTCAGAAGCAAGGAATACTGCCGGTCCGGTCAGTTCCTGCGGGTCGAGCCAACGTCCGGCCGGTGTTTTGGCGCAAATGAATTTGTCGAACGGATGGCGGCTGCCGTCGGGTTGCAGTTCACGCAGCGGGGCTGTCTGTGGTGTGGCGATGTAGCCAGGGCCTATGCCGTTGCACTGAATGTTGTAGGCTCCGTATTCCGAGCAGATGTTGCGCGTGAGCATTTTCAGTCCGCCTTTGGCAGCGGCGTATGCTGACACTGTTTCGCGTCCGAGTTCTGACATCATAGAGCAGATGTTGATGATTTTGCCGTGACGGCGTTCCATCATGCTTGGCAACACGGCTTTTGACACGATGAATGGGCCGTTGAGGTCAATGTCTATCACCTGGCGGAACTCCTCTGCTTTCATCTCGTGCATAGGAATACGCTTGATTATGCCGGCGTTGTTTACCAGGATGTCGATTGGACCTACTTCTTTTTCAATCTGTGCCACGAGTGCGTTTACGGCTGCCTCGTCTGTCACGTTGCAAACATAACCGTGTGCTTCAATGCCTTTCTCTTTATATGCGGCGAGACCTTTGTCAACGAGTTCTTGTTTTATGTCGTTGAAGCATATTTTTGCCCCTTGTTCTGCGAAAGCTGATGCGATGGCAAATCCGATGCCGTATGAGGCTCCAGTAACGAGGGCTACCTTGCCCTCAAGTGAGAAATTAAGAAATTGGTTCATAGTTTTTATTGTTATTGATTATCTTTTGTCTTATGTTTTTTATTTCAAGTCTGTTATGAGGCTGAAGTCTTGATCTCCGTAGTCAAGGTTTTCGCCTCCCATGCCCCATATGAATGTGTAGTTGTGAGTGGCAGCGGCACTGTGTATAGACCATTCGGGCGACAGCACGGCTTGGTCGCCTTTCATCCAGAGGTGGCGTGTTTCGTCAACTTCCCCCATAAAGTGGCACACGGCATGGTCTTCTGGCACTTCAAAGTAGAAATATGCTTCCATTCTGCGGCTGTGCACATGAGCCGGCATGGTGTTCCATACCGAGCCAGGAGCGAGTTCTGTCATTCCCATCTGGAGTTGGCAGGTCGGGAGCACTTGGTTGACGAGCATTTTGTTGATGACGCGGTCATTGCTTCCTTCAAGCGAACCCATGTGTGCTACCACAGCGTCGGCTTTTGTTACTTTGCGGTCGGGATAATTGCGGTGTGCGGTTAGGGAGTTAAAATAGAATTTAGCGGGATGCGCTTTGTCGCAGCTTTCGAATGTAACCTCACGGTCTCCCGAACCGAGGTACAGGGCTTCTTTGTATCCGAGGCGGAACTCGGCATCGCCGGCGCGGACAATGCCTTCGCCTTCGCCAACATTGTAAATGCCGATTTCACGACGTGTGAGAAAATATGGGGCTTTGAGAGGATCTATAGCCTCAAGTTTGAGGACTTCGCCTACAGGCATTGCGCCGCCTACTACCATGCGGTCGTACATTGAATAAACCATGTTAACCTCGTTGGGGGCAAAAACTCGCTCTATAAGGAAGTCCTTGCGGATGCGGGTGGTGTCGTAACTTTTGGCGTCGGCGGGATGAGCCGCATAACGAATTTCGTAATTTGTCTTCATTGTATTAGTATATAATTAGTTAGATTCATTTTTACAAATACAGGATAATGGCACGATTTATGAAGCATTATGCTCATGCGCTTTATGTGCTTTAATTTTACAAAATTACGTTTTATTTTTGAATTTAGCAAAAAACTATGGTAAAAAGCATATGTAAAAAATTGACATTATTACTGCTTGGATTTGTCATGGCATTGGCAGCGAGGGCAGAGAAAGTGGTAGGTCGCGTGCTTGATGAGAAAGGCTTGGCAGTGCCATACGCATCGGTATATCTTCGTGAGCATCCTGTTGTGGGCACTGTTACGGATATTGACGGGCGCTTTGAACTTGATGTGGAAAAATATAGGACATCGCATATTGAAGTGTCGTTTTTGGGCTATGCGCTTGAAAGCCGCGAAGTGCGCAAGTGGCTGAAAGACAGCCTTGTCATAAATCTAAAAGAGCAGCCGATAACGCTTGAGCAGCTCGTGAAAACACAGAAAGCACTTAAAACTCGTCGCCAAAAACGCAAGTCGATGCAGCAGTTGCTCAAACAGGTGGACGCGCGGATGGATATTGATTTCCCCGACAAACCTGTTAAATATCATATTGTGAGCGATGCTAAAGTGTATTCGGAAAACGAGCTGATGGTTTTTGAGCAGCTGATAGGCAATGTGGTTGAGGTTCAGGGCAAAGGCAAGGACGGACGCGACGAGATACAAGTCTTGGGAGAGGTGGCGAAACGCTACATCGACCAAGAGGCGGAAGTGAAATATGAAAATGCCAACATTCCTAAGGTGAAGAAGAAAAACCAGGCGCGCCTTAACAGTTTTGTGTCAAGAATGGACTCCGGCACCGTAGTGCACCGCTTTTTGTGGGGAGGTAATGTGCGTCATTTTTTCCGCAGGTTTGCCGAGCATCCAAAGAGGTGGGAGTTGAGCAGAGAGAGTGACAGCAGGTCGGTGCTCACATACACCGAAAAACACAATATTATAGGGATAGTGAAGGTTAACCTCGTAGTTAACTACACGATTGACAATGCTACCTGCGGGTTGATTGGCATTGCCGAGTCGTTGAAGGCAGAGGTCAATATTCCGTTTGGCTATAAATTGGATAAAGATATGCTTTCGTGGCTTAATATCGTCAATATTAACCCTGAGGCGATAGAAAAGTTTCGCCTGAAGCATATAGGTGTGGACATCGTGCGGAACGAGTTGTTTAACGTGCCAGAGGACGGCCGTACCACAGTCAAGGAGCGTAACTATAGGGCGAAAATCCTGATGCGGGACACAAAAGAAAAGACAATTAACATGAAATCAGACGGCGCGATTAAGGTTGTTGACGTGCAGTTGGACAACGTAAAACCATATTCAGCCAAGCAGCTTAACCGTCCAGTGCCGCGGCAGAAAGTTGAGCGGTAATTCAGCATTGCGTAATTAGTAAACCCAAATCGGTCATTAGACCGACAAGTTTGGGTCAGTGCTTACAAAAAGTAGTCTATTATTGTCTTTTTTGTTTCTTTTTGGCATATTTTTGCTTTTTGCTCAGTCATTATGCCCGCATAACTCCCTCGTTCAAAGACAAAAATCCGCTCAAAAATAATCCAAAAAATCCTAATAATTCTAATGACCGATTTGGAGTAAACAAAAAGTTAGACGCACATAAAAAAGGTTATCAGTTGTGGCTGATAACCTTTTTTTTGTGCAATTGGGCAGTGCTCTTTCGGCGCATTAGGTTGTTCCTATTTAGAGTGTCTCTGGTTTGTGCTCTTTTTGCGCGTGAGCAGTTTTTATAAGCTTGGGTTGTTAGGCCTTTTAAGGTCTGTGCCCTTTTTTATTGCCCTTTTATTTCTTCCCAAACTTTAGGGTCGAGATTCCAGACGTGTTCTCGCCTCAATTTTTCAATCCATGTTTTTTCGAGGTATTCCTGATAGTCGGCAGTAACAGGTCCGCGCATGTCGGTGTATTTCTCCGGCTCGTTTGCCATGTATCCTGTTATGATGACGTATGGGTATCCTTCGATAGAGTAGTGTCCGCTGCCGTCATTGTTGAACACTTTCAGATATTTCTTTCCTTGTTTAGGTGCTTTTTTGAAGACGGTTTTGTGCAGTATTTTATTGCCTGTGAGCAGAGTGTCTTCCGGGTCGGCAAGTACTCTGTGTATGCGCACGTATTGTATGCTGTCGTTGAGGCGCGCGTTGAGGTATCTGTCAAGTGAGTCTGCCACGGCGTTTTTCGCCATCGTCTTTGCCATTTTAAGTGTGGCTTTATCGCGGCAATATATGAGCCTGCCTCTGAAGTGCGGCTGGTGCCATTGGTAGTTGCCTTTGTTTTCCAAGAAGAATTTCTGTAGTCCGGCTGTGTCTTGCGAGGCTTTGTCCCATACTTCGCGGTTAGAGATGTCAAACAGTAGTATTCCATCGTGGTATTCCTGCATGAGGTTGTGGAAGTCTGCAAAGCGGCTCTCGAGTTCGCTGTCGTAGCGGGTTATGAGCATCTGGTCGGTTATGCTGTCATTGCCTTGTGCGCCGTATATAGTCCGCAGGCTATCAAGGAAATACTCTGAAATGTATTGTTGGCGGTCGCTGCGGTTGAGCACTTCGTTCAGAGTTTTTTTCTCGTCGTCGAATGTGCCCCAGTTGCGGTGACTTATGCGTCGAAGGATGTGCCAGCCATATTTGGTGCGTATGGGTTTGGTAAATTCCTTGCCTTCGGGTAATGCGAGCAGCGCTTCTTCAAATTCGTTTATCACTCCCGTGGCAAACTTGCCGAGGTCGCCACCTCGGAATGATGTTCCGCGGTCTTCGGAGTATTTGTTGGCGAGTTCTGCAAAGTCGTCGCCAGCCTCAAGCCTCGTATAGATGGAGTCGATGCGGTTTTTTGCGGTATTGTTGATGCTGTCCACTTCATTATGTTCAGCTGCCGTTTCATTATCGTTGTGCTTGCGTGTGAAGAGCATGATGTGTGCTGCGTGCCATTCGCCCGGGTCGGGACGTTCTGCTGCTACTTTTATGATGTGGTAGCCGAAATAGGTCCGCACTGGTGTTGAGATGCCTCCTACGGGTGTGTTGTAGCAGGCGTTTTCAAAATCGTAGAGCATTTGGAATACGCCTACCCAGCCCAGATGTCCATGGTTGTCTTTTACGCTCGGATCGTCGGACACTTGGTCTGCTACGAGTTCAAAAGGTGCTGGTTCCACCTTTGCCCGAACGGTTTGCCTGCCTTGTTTCGAGTTGTTGATTCTGATGCCTTTAAGCCTGTGGTATGTGTTCCATGCCTTTTGGTATGCTGCAAGTGTGTCCTCGGGTGAGGCGTCGCGCGGTGCGCGGATGGCAATGTGCCAAATGTCGCGGTTGACAAGACGGCGGCTGTAGGCTTCTTTGAGCAGTGAGTCCTGCGCGTGTTTGCTTGTCATGTAAGGCATTGCCAATTGATTGCGGTAGCCTTTCAGCTCCATGATAAACGCTTCGGTGGTGTCAAGGCCCTGGCGTTCGGCTTCCGCAACTTTGAGTTTGAAATTGATGAACAGGTCTTTGTACTCCTCAAGTGAGCGCTTGTCGATGGCGGTGCCGGAATTGTTCTTGCCATAGATGTACTGGAACTCGCCAACGGAAACAGTTTGACCGTCAACCACCAGCAAAGTCTTGTTGGGGTTGACCGAAAATGCCGCGATAGGCAGCGTCATCAGCAGTGAAAAAATAAACTTACGCATATTTTTGTTGTTTTATTAAACTTTTTTAATCCACAATGAGCATTGCGTCTCCGTAATCTCCAAAGAGATAACCTTCTTTTACGGCACATTCGTATGCTTTCATCACCCTTTCGTATCCTCCGAACGCGGCAGTGAGCATGAGCCATGCGCTGTAGGGCATGTAGAAGTTTGCAACCATAGTATTGGCTACTGTGTATTCGTAGGGCGGGAAAATGAATTTGTTGGTCCAGCCGTCGTATGCCTTGACGTGTCCGTCAGTGCCGACTACCGTCTCCAGTGCACGTATTACGTCCGGTCCGACAGCGCAGATGCGGTTGCCGCCATTATGCTTCTTCTCAATGAGTTCAACGATGTGTTGCTTGATGGTCATCTTTTCGGAGTCCATCTTATGTTTTGTCAAATCCTCGACGTCAATGCGCTTGAAGTTGCCCAATCCTACGTGTGAGGTGATAAAGTCGTAGTCGATTCCTTTGATTTCCATGCGTTTGAGTAACTCTCGGCTGAAGTGCAGACATGCTGACGGCACGGCAACGGCTCCTTCTTCTTTTGCAAAAATAGTCTGGTAGTTTTCGACGTCCTCAGGCTCTGCGTCTCGTTTTGAGATGATATAGTTGGGGAGCGGTGGCTGTCCGAGGTTGAACAGGTTGGTTCGGAATACGTTATAGTCCGTGTCGTAGAGGAAACGAAGTGTGCGGCCGCGTGACGTGGTATTGTCGATAACTTCCGCCACAATTGAGTCGTCATCGCTGAAATACAGTTTGTTGCCAATCCTTATTTTTCTTGCCGGCTCGACGAGCACATCCCAGTAGCGAAGTTCGCGGTTAAGTTCACGGAGCAGGAACACCTCAATCTTGGCACCTGTCTTTTCCTTGTTGCCATAGAGGCGTGCCGGAAATACTTTTGTGTCGTTGAGCAAGAATAGGTCTTTGTCGTCAAAGTATTCCAATATGTCCTTAAACTGTCGATGTTCTATGAACGATTCAGGGTCTTTTTCGCTGCCGTTTTTGCGGTGGACAACCATCATTCGGCATTCGTCGCGGTGGCGTACTGCAGGTCGCAATGCGATTAACTCTTCGGGCAGGTCAAATTTGAATTGTGATAGTTTCATATTGTTGGTATAATGATGTTTTGAACTGAATAGTTATGACGCTCAGTTAAGCGTTTTTAGTTAGATAGCATTCTGGTCAATTGTTGCGAGCGCGTCTTCGAGCTGCACAGCTTCTTTTAGCGTGTATTGTCCGACTCTTGTTCTCCGCAGGGCAGTCAGGTGAGCACCGGAATTGAGGGCCTCGCCAAAGTCGCGCGCGAAGGCTCGTATGTATGTGCCTTTGGAGCATACTATGCGGAGCGTGAGCTGCATGGCTTGGGGGTCGAAAGATAGTATCTCTAACTCGTCGATGGTCAGAAGTTTAGGTTTTAGTTCCACTTCAGCGCCTTTCCGCGCGTATTCGTATGCGCGCTTACCGTCGATTTTGACAGCGGAGAATGTGGGTGGTACTTGCCATATCTCACCCCTGAATTTAGGTAGGGTCTGCTCAATGAGCTGACGCGTTATGTGGGCAGTAGGGTAGGTGTTGTCGATGGGGTGCTCTAAGTCGTAGCTTGGGGTTGTCGCACCCAGTTGAAGTGTTGCTATGTACTCTTTTACGCCAGCTTGCAGCTGCTCTATCATTTTTGTTTTTTTGCCGGTAGTAAGTATAACGACACCAGTGGCAAGCGGATCGAGCGTTCCGGCGTGACCTACTTTTATCTTTTTGACTTTGAGGGCTTTGCTCAAGTGCCAACGAACCTTGTTGACTACGTCGAACGATGTCCAGCGCAGTGGTTTGTCTATAATAAGTATCTCACCTTCCTTATAGTCCATTGTTCAAACGCTTCGTAATGTTTTCACAATTAGCACACTTTCAACCCCTATGCCGCTTTTAGGTTAAGCAATGGCAAGCGCTACAATGCCTGCCAGCAGGCAGTAGGCCGCAAACCATATCAGTTTTCCGCGTTTTACGATTTCAATCATGAAACGGCAGGCTAAACATCCTACGAGAAAAGCCGATGCCATTCCTGCAAAAAGCACTCCTGATGAAATGTTAGCAAATGCCGCTTCCCAGCCTTGGCTTATGATTTTTAGTGTGTCAAGCAGTGCTTCTCCAAGTATGGGAGGTATTACCATCAGGAATGAGAATTGGGCAAGTTTCTCTTTGCTGTCGCCAATCAGCAGTCCTGTTGCTATTGTGGCTCCGGAGCGTGAGAGACCAGGCAGGCAAGCCACTGCTTGCGCTATTCCGATAATCAGAGAGTCGAGCATTGAGATTTGCTCTTTAACACGCGGTTTGGCGAAGAAAGTGAAGGCAAGCAGCGTGGCTGTTATGATGAGGCATATACCTACAACATTAAGCCCCGAAAACGCGCTCTCAATGTAGTCCTTGAAGCAGAGTCCGACAATGCCTATGGGAATCATCGAAATGAGGATGTTGAGTGCGTAGTTTTGTTCGTCATTGAAGAATTTGACACTCCCCTTGTATGTGCTCCGTGGAGAGCTGAAATCAAACAGGCCTTTGAAAATCCATATCACTTCTTTGTAGAGTATCACAAGCGTGCTCAACACCGTTGCCACGTGTACGGCAATGGTGAAAGGCATAATTGTGGTTTCGTCGGTGATGTCAAAAAAGTGCGACGCTATCAGCAGATGTCCGCTACTGCTTACAGGCAGGTATTCAGTTAGACCTTGAACGATGCCAAGTATTATTGCCTCAATGTAAGACATAATTATTTCTTTCGGTATATGATAGCAGGTATTACGAGCAGGAATCCTATGAATGAAATCATAGGGCCTACGGTGGTGTAGCGGGCTGAATATATTTCCGGATTGTACGTTTCACCGCTATGAACGCCGTACATCAGTATAAATCCTACTACGATAAGCGCTATCGCTATTCCCAAGATTATGTAGTTGATTTTCTTAAATGCCATTATTTTATTCTATTTTGCTATTTCTAAGATTTCTGATTTGATATTTTCAAATAGCAGCTATTTGCTGATTTTCTCCTCTTGACAGCGGTACGACAATGTGGCTCCCGAGTGTTGACTATTGCCCCTTGTGACCCTTGCCACTTGTTCTTTTGCACATCCGTCACGACTTATCTGCTTAAAACAAGTCGTCGTATTTCATTCTGACGTATTTTGCTGCGGATGCATTAGCCGATAAGCCTGTCAGCAGTATAGCGAACACGGCGACAGTGGCTGACACAGTGGCTATGAGCTGTATGTCGTTCAGAATTGGAATCCCGAGATATGTGTTTGCGTAGTATGCCGCCCCTGCCAGCAGTGCTATTGCCACGATGGTGGCGATAAGTCCCATTACAAGGTTCTGTTTTACAAATGGTGCACGGATTCTCCACGATGTCGCTCCTACGAGGCTCATCGTGTGAATTAAGAACCGTCTTGAATACACACCTAATCGTATGGTGCTGTTAATCAGTACGATTGATATTAGTACAAGAACAGCCATAACGCCGATGAAAATCATGGTAACCACTTTGATGTTTTCGTCGAGTTTTGATATAACGTCAGGTTGGTAAACGACTTGCTGCACAATTGGAATTGACTCAATCTTGTTTACAAGCGGCGCAACACTGTCATTGCTTGCGTACTCGGCTTTCATGTGGAGTTCAATAGACGCATTAAGCGGATTGTACCCCAGAAATGTTTCAGGATTTTCTCCTAATTTTTCTATATGCTCACGAAGCGCGTCATCTTTTGATATGTATTTGCTTTGGCTGACGAAGCGCGAATTGGCAAACATATTCATCAGTCTCTCGACGTCAGAGCTCGTTGCGCTATCGGAGAGCACCACCGACATTGTTACGTTTTCTTTCAGGTTTTGACTGATACGGTGCGACATCAGCAGCAGCGCCGTGAAGAGTCCCAACATGAAAAGCACAAGTGTAATGCTTAATGTTGTTGTGAAATATAAGTTTGTAAAGCGGTGTTTTGCCATTTGTTTCAGATATGAAAAAACACAAACAACAAAGGACAAACTAATAATTGCCCTTTGTTGCCGTATTGTTATATGAAGTGAACTTTTGTGTTATTCACAAGTTTAATCAGGTGAATAAAATCTGCGTTTTAATTTGATTATTAGTTTTCCCAGAGGTCTTGCTCAAATTCGAGCAGCTCGCGTTCGATGCGCTGTTGTTCTTTAACTACGTCATCCATGTTGGTTACGTATTTGAGCAACATACGGTTGAACATATTGCTGTCGCCGAGCAGGTAAGAAGAGTAGAGTTTTTTGCCAAAGAACTCGTCAAATGTAACGCGGTGAGTATCATTGTTCTTCGGAATGATATAGTGCCTTGCCAGTTCTGGTCTGAGTTCGTCAAATGAGAACCATCCCAGTATAGACTGCATGAAGAAGTCCATAGGCTGATTGTTGGCGGCGTATGATTCCATCAGTGTCATGAAGTCGGGACGCAGGGCATAAAGCGGAGCTATGCCGATGATTTTCGAGTGAAGGCGTGATGTGTGCTTGTCGAAGAAGTACACTTCTTGGATGAGGAATTTAATTTGGTTCCTTACGTACTCCATGTATGAGAACTCTTTGATTGAGTAAGTTCCGTTGATGGTGTCGTACTGGATAAGGCTGTTGAAGCATTCGTCCTCATCGTCGCCGTTATCGGGTTTAAAGATTTTAGACAATTCACGTCCCTCAAGTTTCATTGAGTCAACGAATACCGGTCTGATATCGTCAGGGTTGACGCCATAGAAGAAAGCGCTGTGTTTGCGTCTTTGGTTGGGTACGTCTGCCTCGTTGTATGTGTCAACGATAGACTCCAGCATCAGTCTGAAGAGGCTGAGGTATGCGTCGTTAGGCAGGACGGGGAAGTAGAGTTGGTAATTCTGTTTATAACGCATGTCTATAACGCGGTAAACTATGCGTGACCATACGATGTCGTCTGAACGGTGGCGCAGGTTGACAAGTGTGTCTGCTGCTTCGTCCAGTTCCACCGTTTCGAGCCGGATAGAACCTTTGTTGTCAAAGAATGAACGGCTTGAGTCGTCAAAACGGTTACCAGTCTGGGCTTGTGCCGCAAAAGTCAGGGCAAAAGCCGCAATTACGCTTAAAAGAATTCGCTTCATATTGTTTTGCTTGTTTTTTGTTATCTATCTTTGTCGCATCCGGTTCTTACTCTATGAGTGTGTCCGTCATGCGTTAATGTTCTAAATCAAGGAGTCAACTAAGATATTCAACCAATCCTACCTTTTAATGTCTGCGCCCTTCGCGCTTTTTTTTTCTTCCCCTTTGCTCATCTTTTTCGCTTTGCTCTCTCTCGCCGGTGTGCCGGCGAGAGAGTTGCAATGCGATTTTTTATTAGGTGAATGTAATATAAAATTAAAGTTGGATAGACACAACATTCAGGCTACGTGTCTTTCCGTCTGCTCCGACTGCTTTAACTGCGCGGAAAGTGATGATGTCGCCTGCGCGCAGACGGTCGATTTGTGAGCGTTGTTCGCCTGTAAGTTTGCCGCTGTGGGATTCAGATGAACCAAATTTGGTAACCATGCTGAATGATGTAACGTTGAATTTGGCTTTCAGCAGTTCGTCAGGTCCGTACTCTGCCACAATGCGTGTGTCTTCAGCTTTAATTTGCTTAACTGACAATTTGTCATCCTGTGTGAGTTTAGGCATGCCGTCTTTTGTGTAAGAGAGGAATGCTTTCGGGTCTGGCAGATATTTTACACGGAATTCTTCCGTGCCCATGTCGGTGCGTTTGCCGTCCATATCAGCGTAAACGTGGATTTTGATTGAGCCGTCGCGAGTTGGGTTGATGATGTACTCGTTGCCGACTTTCTTAACGTTGGCGCCTTCTGCTGTTACTGTCAGTTTTTCGTTAGGCACACCGGCTGAAATTGCAAACTTGTTGTCAATGCCGCGGTAAACCACGTTCATGTCCTTATTGGATATTGCGAGTACCTTGCCTGTAACGAGATATTCTGACTCGAACGGGAAAATGCGTGGCATACCGTCATTGCCGATTATGCTCAATTGTCCTGAATACTTGTGTGAACCTGCTGAACCTGCGGGTACTTCATAGATATTGTCAGGTCCAAGCTTTGTACCGTTGATAGTTACTTCAGGCGTTTTTGTCGAGTCAATTGCTGACAATACGATTTGAGCCACATAACGGTCACCCATTTGCACTGTGCTTGATTTAGGAACGACGAGTGCTTGAATTTTGTTCACGCGGAAGTCTGATGCATCAGTTTGCGCGAGCAAGAATGCTATCATTTCGTTTTCCTGTGTGCGGATATCACTCTGTGTTTTTGACAGGAGAGAAATAACTGCAGAAACAGGCATAGACTCAAACCAGCTTTCTTCCCAAGGGATTTCCTCGCCAGAAGCGTTGTAACCTATCTTGGTGGCAAACAATTCGTTGAGAGAGTGAACGCGCGGGTTTTCGTCTTCGTTAATTACGGCCCCTGTTGAGTCTTTAGGCGCGTATGCCGTGTACTGGGCAATCAGGAAGTCGCGATAGGCTATGATGTTTTCTTTCAGTATAAGGGCGTTGCTTTTGCCATCTGGGTTGGATTGAACGTTACCTTCAGGGTCTGTGTATTCTGTCATTCTCAGACCGAAGTTGCCGGGCGCGTTGGTGTCGCCTTGGTTGCGTATTTTTTCTGGCTCATTAGGGAAATGGTACTCCTCTTGGTCGGGTTTTGGACCATCAGCCATACGCAGGATGTTAAGTTTGAAGTTCTGGATATAGTCATAGAGTTTGTTTGACTCAGCCTGAACCTCTCTTGCTTTGTCGAGCCACTCTTTAGTTTTAGTTGGGTTCTGCTTGTTAGCGAACTCAAAGTCGTCGAACAACGATTCGGTCCGCTTGTTAGATGAATCAATGGATACCTTGAGGCTGTCTCTCACCATTTTGAAGCCGTTGAGGATGTCAGCAGACACGTTCAAGGCAAGCATGGCGGTAAGCACAAGGTACATCATGCCTATCATCTTTTGTCGCGGGGTTTCCGGACAGTTTTTTGCTCCACTCATTAGTTAATGATTTTAACGTTAAAAACTTTAGTTGACCATTAAAAATTGCTACTGCTAAATATGCCTTCGGTTTAGTTGAGGGCATTGAGCATATTGCCGTAAACCTTGTTAAGGTCAGCAATTTGCTGTTGCAGTTGTGCCACTCCGGCTTGGTATTTAGCGCCTTCAGCGGCAGCCTGTGCTGTAGCCTCTTGGAGTTTAGCCACTTCTGCGCTGACACGGTCAAGTCCTGCTGCGGCAGATGCGAGTTGTTGTCCTTGCTGTCCGAAGAGTTCGGCTTGCTTTTTAACGTTTTGCAGTTGGAGTTCGTAAACGGAGTTGATGCTTGAGAGCACGCCGTTTGTTGATTCTATGTTGCGCGCATATTGTGCTGCACCGTCAGCCACAGCAGTCATGCGTTCTGCGATAGCAGCGTATGATGATGTGAGGTTAGACTGTGAGTTGACATAAGCCTCTGCTGCTTTTGATGCTGCGTCCATGCTCTGTCCGAGGTGTGCCGATGATGAGGCGATGTTGGACAGGCTGGTGAGTTGGTCAGCTGATTGCGCGAGGTTGCGGATGCCTGACTTGAGGTTCTCCATTTCCAGTGCGCTCAATGCAGGAGCTGAAGCGAGGTTGTTAAGGCCTTGGTTTGGTTGTGCAGGACCTGCTGCGATGCCGTTGTTGCCGCTTATTCCACCTTTGATGTCAAGTGGTTCAGCCTCTTCTTTAAGAAGCTGCGGGAACACATTGTTCCAGTGGTATTCAGGCAGTGGTTTGTCGAATACACCGATGAAGAAAAGGAACGCCTCGGTTACCATACCCAAGCCCAGTGTGATGGAAGCTCCGGGAAGGTGGAGGATTTTGAACATTGCGCCGATGATTACGACTGATGCACCTAAACTATAAATGGCGCCGATGAAACGTTTGGTTTTGGGGCTCGCCCACCATTCGTCGAAGTTGAATTTTTTGTCAGACATGTCAAAATGTTTTTAGACGTTATTATTTTTTTTAATTATAAATTCACTTATCCCTTTTTCTTTATCACTTGTCAGGTGTAAACACAAATTTTATATAAGGCGTTTATATATTTTTATTCTCCCATGAATGAGCGTACGCAGCGGAATCCGATGTAAGCGCGGTCTTCAAACTGATACTCGTAAGTTCTTGTGCCGCACTGCAGGTAGTAAGCCACATCTTTCCAAGAGCCGCCTTTGATGACTTTGCGCTTTAGGATAGCAGGGTCTTCAGCGTTGGCGTTGTATTGGAAGCTTGAGTTCATGTCGTGGATCCACTTGTTTGATGATGGGTTAAACGCGTCGCATGTCCATTCTGACACGTTTCCGGCCATGTCAAACAATCCGAAGTCGTTAGGCTCAAACGAAGCCACTTTCATGGTAACCGCGCCGGTGTCATCGGTGTAGCTTCCCCTCATGGGTTTGAAGTTAGCCAGATAACATCCCTTGTTGTCGCGCACGTAGTTGCCGCCCCACGGATACAGTGCCATTTTGCGTCCTCCGCGTGCTGCGTATTCCCATTCTGCCTCTGTTGGCAGGCGGTAGCGTTGACCTGTGATTTCGTGGTTTTGGTTAAACATTTCTGTGCGCCAGTGGCAGAATGCCTCTGCTTGTTCCCATGTTACGCCTACGATGGGGTAGTGTGCATAGCCCGGGTGGCAGAAATACATGGAGAGCAACGGCTCGTTGTATGCGAACTGGAAGTCGCGGATCCAGACGATGGTGTCGGGATATACGTTTACTATGCGGTTTGAGAGCAGGTCTTTTTTCTCGACGAGTTTGCGCACGATGGTGGAGTCTTTGATTTCTCCGCGCAGGTGGTCGCTTCCGAGAGGCTCAACCCATGAAGTGTCAACACGCACTTCGGCGCTTGGTCCGAAGCATCCGCGTTTGGGATCGAATCGGTTTTTGGGCAGCGCGGCTTGGTCAAGGTTGATCCACTCATAGCGGTAGTGCATGACATTGGGGTCGATGGAACCGTCGTAGTCGCGCATGCGGTCAAGTGCGGCATAAACCTCTTCGTCCTGTGAGTCCCACGGAATTTTTGTTTTCCAGTTGAGAACGGGGTTCTCCTCGTCTATTTCGCCATAGCGGTCGGGTTTTGCAAACTCTGTCATGCCGGCTTCTTGGATCAGCAGCGTACGAGCGATGCTGTCGCGCACCCAGTTGGTGAACTGTTTGTACTCGTCGTTGGTGATTTCGGTCTGGTCCATCCAAAATGCTGACACAGAAACCTTGACTTGTTTGTCGGGCACGGAGAAGATGGTTGTCTGGTTGTTGACACCCATCATGAAGGCACCCTGCTTGATGTACACCATACCATAAGGTTGTGCCTCATGGAATGAACCTTTGGCGCCTGCGCCGATTAATTCGCCTTTTGGTTTTCCGCAGGCTGTTAGTAAAATGGCCACTATGGCCAACTGCATAAGCTTTTTCATGCTCTTATACTTAATTTTGTGTTACTAATCTTTTTTTACCTTGCCTTGCCGCCCGATGCGGCTTGGCAATTATAATATTCTAATACTTTTATATTTGTGATGTTTTTTTCTTCCAAGAATGTTGAAGCTGTATGACAAGCATACTTCATGGCTGCCTGATGATGCCTGCAGTATTTTGCTTGCTGGCAGTTCGTATGCGTAAGCCAGTTGCAGCCCCGGGATTATGTCACCTCCGAAGATGAATCCCACTGCGTCTCCCCATCTGTAGCTCAATCCTCCTCGTATCCGCTCGTTGTAGTCAAGCAGCAATGTCAAGTCCATTGTCCATGACCTGAAGTCAGACTTGAGCATCCACGAGGGCTTTATTGTGAACTTTTTGTTTCTTAGCACCCAATTGTACCCTGCCATGGCATACATGGTTCCGTAAATGGTGATGTCGGTGTAGTCCCCTATTTTCATTACTGGTCTGGTGACGTGTGAGTAGCTCAGTCCGGCGTACCATTTTGGGTTGGAGTAGTAAACTCCGAGGGCCATGTCGAATTTGATGTCTGACTTGTCAGCTTTTGGTATTGCCATGTCGCTTGCATTGTGGTAAGCCCCTGTTTGTCCGTTTCCGGTTGCGCTGCCGTCCTCTCCAGTCTGTGCACTGCTTTCAGCGTCGTATTCTGGTATGAAGACTTTTGAGCCTTTGAATGTTACGCTGATGATTCCGAGGTCAATGCCCGCGCTAATGAATCCGCCTCCGAGCGGGAACTTGTAAGCGTACTGCACGTGTGCGGTCTGGTTGCTGAACAATCCTATTTTATCTGTCATGAAGCGCGCGCCCGCGCCGTGTCTTGTGTTGATGATTTTGAATGGCGACTGGAATGCGAAGTAGCCTGTTTGTGGTGCGTTCTCAATTCCAATCCATTGCAGCCTGTAGGAGCCTGAAACTTGCATGTAGTCGGTTTGACCTACGGATGCCGGGTTGAGGTGCGAATGGTAAAACATGTAAAACGCCGACTGTGCGTCAAACTGTGCCCAAGCTTTAAGGCTGACGGCTAACAACACTATGGCGATAAGATGTTTCCTCATTCATGTTATCAAGGTGAAATCGGCCTTTTGCGCCGGCACCGCTTAATACTCATCTTCGTTGAAGAAGAAGTCCTCGTTGCTGGGGTAGTCGAGCCATATTTCCTCTATGCTGTCGTACACTTCTCCGTCGTCCTCAATCTCTTGCAGGTTTTCAATTACTTCCATTGGCGCGCCAGATCTAACAGCGTAGTCGATGAGTTCTTCTTTTGTGGCGGGCCAAGGGGCGTCTTCAAGATAAGTCGCTAACTCTAATGTCCAATACATAATTTACTTATGGTAGAAAACTAATTATTGCACTATTTTGGGGGCTTTCAGCCGACGCAAAGCGGCGGGATTTTCTGATAATGCCCCGCAGACCTAATCTGATTTATTTTGCAAAATTATTAAAAATTTTTGGTGTAGCAAACAATTTAGCCATTTTTCCATAAAAAAACGTTGATTTTGTCATAAAAATGCACGTTTTTCGACAAAATGTACATGAAGTCGCTAAGCCTATTTACGTATTGAAGCATGAAATCTGGCTTTTCAAGGCTGTCTTCTATTGCGAGAATGCGCCTTTCGAGCCTTCTGCATACTGTTCTGCATATATGACATAGTGCTATAGTCTGGTTGCCTGCCGGAAGTATGAACGCATGGTGCTCGGGTAAACCTTCGGATAGCGTATCTATATCGTTTTCAATGCTTTCCACGTCTTGCTTGGTGATTTGGAGTTTGTATTTTTCGCGTTTGTCAGCGGGTGTGGCCAATGCTCCGCCAATGACGAACAATGTGTTTTGTATCTTGTTGAGCATGGGCTCGTATGTGTCTTTTTGCGATGCCGGCATGGCGCGCAGCAGCCCGATGAATGAATTGAGCTCGTCGGCTGTCCCGTACGCCTCAATGCGAGGGTCTGTCTTGCTGACGCGTTCGCCACCAACGAGGGATGTGGTGCCGTTGTCGCCTGTTTTTGTGTAAACTTTCATAGTTTGATTATCTTTAGTAGGTTTAGTTGTTATAGTTATTTTAGTTGTATTAGTTTTTCTATTGGTCGGCATCAGAGTCTGATGCGGTATGTGCGGTGTGGCAGGTTTGTGTCGAAAAACAGCATTCCGCAGTTGTAGAGGTCGAACGACGTTGTAACTTTTGGGTGGTGTGTGAGCTGCCGCCACCCTTTGTTCATGTCTTCCGACCAGTAGATGTCGTCAACAACGGCTATTGCCTGGCCAGACATCTTCTTCGCGCACTTATCGAAATATTCCTCGAGCGCTGCGGCAGTATGGTTGGCGTCAATGTATAGCAGGCCGATTGATTCGATGTCGTCCAGCGCAGTGTCAAGCGTGTTGCTGATGTCCCCAACGATGATGCTTGCGTTGCTTATGTGTAAGGTGTCAAGTGTTTTACGTGCTATCTCGGATATGTTGGGGCATCCTTCGAGTGATAAGACTTTGGTTCTGCTGTCAGCCGCGGCGAGATATGCGGTGGTAAGTCCGAGTGACGTGCCAAGTTCTACAATGACGTCAGGTTTGATTTCCGCTGCGATTTTGTTGAGCAGTTGCGCCTGCTTTTTATCTGCGAGGCTTGTGCGCGCGATGTGAGAAATGGTGCGGGGTCCGGACTGCCCGGTGCCCAAGTCGGTTACGTTAATCGTGCTATTGTTTTGTTCCAACACTTTCCGGTAACGTTCTATGTCCTTATATATATAATAGGGGTATGGGTTGTCGATGACGTTTTGTACGATGTTGAACAGGCGCGGCGAGTGGATGCCGTGTCCGTGAGTGTTGGTGGCGGTAAGTGCGTGCCGGAGCCAAGATAGTATTTGGAAAGCTTTGTTGGTCATTGTTGACTGGCATACAAAGTTAGTGAAAAAAAATATATGCACAAACACCGTATGCACAAAAAAAACGAGACTAAACACGTCATATTTACCAGATTTAATACTTTTAGTCATTATTTGCTCTATTTTTATTAACTTTGCGTACACAAAGTGGACGCACAAAAGCAAATCATAAAGAATATAATCTTTACAAGTTATGGCAAAGAAAGTAATTAAAGAAAAGGCAATAGAAGAAGCATTATGGGAATCGGCCAACAAGCTCCGTGGTTCTGTGGAGCCCTCGGAGTATAAGCATGTGGTACTGAGCCTTATCTTCCTGAAATATGCTAACGATCGTTTCACGGAGCGGCGTAATGAACTGGTTACTGAAGGCAAAGAGGCTTTTGTTGACAACGCCGTCTTTTATAATGCGAAGAATGTCTTTTATCTGGAGCCGGAAAGCCGTTGGGATTTTCTGATTGAGAATGCCAAGCAGAATGATATTGCCATTAGGATAGACAAAGCATTGGCGAAAGTGGAGCAGAGCAACCCTACGCTGAAAGGAGCCTTGCCAAGCAATTACTATGCAGGTCTGTCACTCGACCGCACCAAACTCGCTGCCTTGCTCGATGAAATCAATAAGATTGACACACTGAAAGACCCGGAGAATGATCTCATTGGTCGCGTTTATGAATACTTCCTCGGTAAGTTTGCCATTGCCGAAGGTAAGGGTAAAGGAGAATACTACACGCCCAAGACCATCGTCAATCTGATTGCTGAGATGATTGAGCCTTATCGTGGAAAGATTTATGATCCATGTTGTGGTTCTGGCGGTATGTTCGTGCAGAGCATGAAGTTCATCGAGGCTCATCATGGTAACAAGCGCGACATCTCGGTTTATGGGCAGGAATATACCAACACCACCTATAAACTGGCAAAGATGAATCTCGCCATTCGTGGCATTGCCTGCAACCTGGGTGAGATGGCAGCCGATACGTTCCACAACGATCAGCACAAAGACCTGAAGGCAGACTTCATCATGGCTAATCCGCCATTTAACCAGAAGGCATGGCGAGCAGAAAACGAACTGAAGGACGACCCGCGATGGGCAGGCTACGACGTGCCACCTACAAGTAATGCCAATTACGGTTGGATTCTTAATATTGTCTCTAAACTCTCTGCCAACGGAACGGCCGGATTCCTTCTTGCCAATGGAGCTTTGAGCGGCGACGGAACGGAGTTGGCTATCCGTAAGCAGCTACTTCAGAACCATTTGGTAGAGGCGATTGTCATTTTGCCTCGCAATATGTTCTATTCTACGGACATCAGCGTGACGCTTTGGATACTGAACAACAACAAGAAGGCCCGCACGGTGGAGCAGAACGGCAAGATGGTTCGCTATCGCAATCGTGAAGACGAAGTGTTGTTCATCGACCTGCGCCAATGGGGAGAACCGTTCGAGAAGAAATATATCCAGTTCTCTGCGGAGCAGATACAACGTATAGCCGAGAACTTCCACAACTGGCAGCGCGTGGGTTACGAACAGGCCTACCACAACGAACCTGAATACTGCTATTCAGCCACCCTCGAAGAAATTGAGAAGAAAGGCTGGAGCCTCGTGCCCGGCAAATACATCGAGTTTCGCAACCGTGACGAGCAGATAGACTTCGACACCAAGATGAAGCAACTGCAAGAAGATTTGCGCGACCTCCTGCAGCAGGAAGAAGAAAGTAAACAACAGCTGAAAGACCTTTTTGAAAAGTTAGGATATGGACTTGAATAATCAAATTATCATATATCAGACGGAGGACGGACAGACACAGGTTGATGTTCGTCTGGAGAACGACATGATATGGCTGACTCGTCAACAGATAGCCGTTTTGTTTGGACGTGACTATAAGACAATCAGCAAACATATCAATAATGCGCTTAAAGAGGAATTGGCAGGTTCTGTGGTAGTCGCAAAATTTGCGAATACCACTCAGCATGGTGCAATAGAAGGTAAAACGCAGACTCATGATATAGACTATTTCAACCTTGAAGTCATAACTTCTGTTGGTTATCGAGTCAAAAGCAAACGAGGTGTACAGTTCCGTCAATGGGCGAACAATGTCTTAAAAAAGTATCTCATCAAGGGCTATGCCGTCAATGAGCGACTTCGCAAGGAGCAGATTGGCGAGTTGCGCCAACTGGTAGGTATGCTTGGGCGCACCATACAGAGCCAGCCGCTATTGTCTAATGACGAGAACAATGCCCTGTTTGAGGTGGTGACAGACTATACCTATGCTCTCGATACCCTTGACAACTATGACTACGAGCGGCTTACTATCAATAAGACCACGAAAGAAGAGCCGTTCCATGCCACCTATGAGAATGCGATGGAGGCTATCAATGGTTTGCGTGAGAAATTCGGCGGTTCTGTTCTCTTTGGCAACGAGAAGGATGAATCCTTCAAAAGCAGTATCGGGCAGATATACCAGACCTTTGGCGGTGAAGAACTCTATCCCAGCGTGGAGGAGAAAGCCGCCATGCTGCTCTATCTTGTCACGAAGAACCACTCGTTCAGCGACGGTAACAAGCGCAGTGCCGCCACGCTCTTCCTTTGGTTTCTCAACAACAATCACATTCTCTATCATCCTGACGGTAGCAAGCGCATAGCAGACAGCACTCTCGTTGCCCTCACGCTGATGATTGCCGAGAGCAGGACGGAAGAAAAGGATGTGATGGTGAAGGTTGTTGTCAATTTGATAAACAAAAACAACGATGAGTAAAGCAGAATACAAACGTTTAGGCGACTATATCAGAGAAGTGAATGTTCGTAACCGGGATTTGAAGGTTACGAACTTGCTGGG
>JAFTCC010000030.1 GCA_017454915.1 Paludibacteraceae bacterium | reverse complement strand
TCATCATCATTCCGAACGCTGAAGTGCAACTGCTGCGAGGGAATATTAATCTCTTGCAAATCAGCACCTTTCACTATAATTCTATTGACAGAAGTGGGAAAGTACTCTCCGTTACTGATGTTGTCTGTTGAAACGAACACAGTGAAGGGCAGACCAAGGCGGTTTAGAATCGGCTGAACTTTGTAAAGATTGTTGGCATAACCATCGTCAAAAGTTAGTACAACTTCTCTTCTCGTAAAATCGTCTGCCAAATATCGTTTTTCAAATTCCTCTATCGAAACAATTTCAAAGTGCTTGTCGATATACGTAATCTGCTTCTCAAAAATATCAACATCGAAAATCTCTTGTTCAACTTCAGGATTAACTCTGTCGTCAATACCATGCCAAAATACAATTCTCGGACAACGATTGTTCGCCCTGATAAGAGTGTCAACTTTCAATGTTAATAGAACATCCTTCAGAATGTTATTCATGATTAAGAGTTTTTTTCAAACGCAAAATTATACAATTTTATTGATATAGTCGAAAACATCATAAATTCAAATAATGAAGTGTCCCTATTCCTAAAAAAAATGTTAAAAAACCTAAAATGTAATATATGTTACGGGGATTTTTTGAGCAGGCCGGTATTTTTGCACCCGAATTTGAGTAAGGGCAACGATGGTACGCTTCTCTCGCAATGACAAAAGTCATGCATGCAGAGCGGATATATAATGTAAACAACAAAGGTATCAATAAGAATAAGCCATCAAGAAAACAAAAGAATGATGCGAAGACCCAACGCTTTATAACTTTATAAAATGCTGCATAATGAAGAAGACCCTTAAGGATAATAAACAACAAATCCAAACCCTGCACCAGCACAACTACTTCAGAAAAGAAGTCGTTGCTAATTGCTTTGCTGCTTTCGCACCAAAAAATAAGGGCAAATTTACCCCCCCCCATACAACTAGCTGAAAATCAATATGTTAGAAGTTTTAGATGCCAAAATTCAGCACATTTGGCATCTAAATACATCTCCGTTTTTTCTTTCCTCTCCACGAGGTAAAGGTAAGAACGGTTTTTTTATGCCTTGCCACAACTGCGGCATGCCAACCGATAAGCCCTATCACAATAGCTTAAAAACGTCCTAAAAGTACCTAATCAAAATTAAAAATATAACATCAGAAATATAAAAGCATGATCAAAATGAACATTCTACACACTCCGCACAATCACTTTGGCACGAGGCGCAAGCCGTACGCAAGCCCTCGGTTCCGCATTATTCATTTACACCTTGAGCAGTCCATCTTGGCCGGTACAGTCCACGTGGGCGATGACTTCATTGGCAACGACGACATCTCGGCTGGTAACTCCGTGGGCGATGGCTACTGGGGCGAAGACCTTGGCACAGATGGCGGTATTAACGCTGGAAACAGCTTTTGGGGCGAAGACCTCTTCTATACGCCATAATTTAGAACAAACAAAAACTTAAATAACATAAAACAAAACATCATGAAAAGAACATCTACATTGTTTAAAACCGTTGCGCGTAGCCTTTTCTCAGCAGCGCTAATTGTCTTTGCAGGCTTTGCAGCGGCCTCTTGTTCATCGAGCGATGACCTCGAAGAAATCGAAACCCCTGTTGGGCATATCGAGTTCCCTATATATGCCAAGGCATATCAGGGGCCACAGTCCGACACGACAGCTCAAACTGCCAAACTCGCTCGCTCACTCAGAGTGGCAGGTGTGGCAAACGCAGAGAAAATGCAGTGGGTGCCCAACGTGGTGGAAGAAATCCTGCCCGAAGGTTTTAACCCTATAGCAGCTGAGGCAGTGGCTGCCGAGGGCGAGGCAGAAGCCACGAACATCATGCGCACGCAGTATCGCTACGACGGAAACGTGAACTTCCTTAATGTGCTATGGAAAGCGGGCGACAAAATCGGCATCAAGACCGCTGCGCGCGCACAGAGCGGCGCGGGTAACTGGACAGAGCTAACGCTTACTGACGGTGTTGGTAACAAAGTGGCACAGTTTGAAGGCATAGGTAGCACCACAGAGGGGCTCTTGCCCACTGGCTCGCAAGCCATCACAGCCGTCTATCCTTACAGCGCAGACGGCAGCTACAATCTTGCCACACAGGAGGGCACCATTGGCAATCTGGGTACGTATGACATTCGTGTGGATAACGGCGAACTTACCGACAGCTATGTGCGCGATGTGTATCTCGTAACCAAAATCTGCGTGTTGCGCATTGCTAAGGAGTTTTTCGACAACGGCTCAGAGACCAAGACAAAAGGCTACACTAATGCCACCATTACCATTAACGGTGCAGGAATCGGCAATCAGCTCACGGGCGTGTGCTCATCGGGCGAGGCTGTAACCCAAGGCACCATCTCCTCCACCGTAGCGATAGACAAATACAGCGGCAAACCGCTTGAAGATGTTTACATTGCTTTCGTGCCTATTGATACCGATGTAGCATTGTTTAATGTAGAGGTACAGTGTGGCACGGCAGCAGCCTCATACAGTCGCTATCAGTTCTACAAGAGCCATTTCCAGGCAGGCACGATGTACAACCTGCGCCACCCGAGCGAAGACATCAGCGAGCAGTGCATCGACTTCAAAGACACCAAGACAGAAGCCATTGCCGTTCAGAACTTTGACGATGACAAGAACGGCTGTATATCCTACCGCGAGGCACGCGCCGTAACCTACCTCGGACAAGCCTTCCAAGGCTCAAGCATACAGTACTTCCCCGAACTGCAGTACTTCGCAAACCTCACGATGATACCAGCCAATGCGTTCAACACTTGCTCATCGCTTGAAGAAATCGTGCTCCCTGCGGGTATCACAGAGATTGACGAAAATGCGTTCAGGTATTGCACAAAACTTAACACAGAACTGCCTCGAACGATTACTAAAATCAATGTCAATGCGTTCGAAAGATGCACCAGTCTAACGACTGTTGATCTGCCTGTCTTAACGGATATCGGAGAAAGTGCTTTCAAAAATTGTTCTGACATAACATCTGTTAACTTGCCGATAATTACATCTATTGCAAACAATGCGTTCAGTGGTTGCACCAGCTTGGACACACTCAACCTGCCTGTAGCGACTACGATTGGAAATTATGCGTTCTATAATTGCCGCAGCCTGAACACGCTTGATCTGCCAGTAGCAACCACGATTGGAAATCATGCGTTCCATAATTGCCGCAGCATGAACACGCTTGATCTGCCAGTAGTAACCACGATTGGAGATTATGCGCTCGCTGATTGCGTCAGCCTGAACACGCTTGATCTGCCAGTAGCAACCACGATTGGAGATTATGTGTTCACTGGTTGCCATAGCCTGGAGACGCTTGATCTGCCAGTAGTAACCACGATTGGAAATTATGCGTTCCAAGGGTGCATCAGCCTGGACACGCTTAATCTGCCAGTAGCAACCACGATTGGACGTTCGGTGTTCGAACGTTGCGCCGGCCTGACATCGGTATACCTGCCTATGGCGACTACCATTCCCTATGAAGTATTCGTAAGATGTTCTAATTTATCCTCAGTTTATCTGCCTGCGGCGAAAGAGATTCTGTCCAATGCGTTCCTCAACTGCTATTCACTAACTTCGATTGATCTGCCTGCGGCGACCAAGATTCATGACAATTCGTTCCAAAATTGTAGTAGTCTATCAACGATAAAAATACGACAAGACTGTGAAGTTAATTCATCTGCATTCGCAGGCTGTCCTGGCACACCTCAGCGCGTGTATTAGGAAATAGGCATTTCAGTCATTGTGCTCAAAGAAAAATAAGAAATTTGATACCATCTATATTTATTATCTCTTTTTGGGAAGAACGTCGTTGTGAAACGGTTTTCTTCTAATAGTTTAGAATAGCAATCAAAACATGAAAAGATGAAACGAAAGGTGATAGAAAAAATTATGTCGTCCGCCCTTTTCCAGGGCTGCAACTATGACGAATTGGCAGACTTTCTTGCAGTTTCTCAGCATCAGATACGTCATAAAGCCAAAGGCGATTTCATTGCCCGAAAAGGCGACGACTGCACTGCTGTCATGCTGCTTGTTGAAGGTACTGTCTGTACCAATATGATTAACAAAAACGGAAAGGAAATAGGTATTGAAACCTATGTCGGACCTATCGTCCTGGCACCGGCATGCTTTTTTGCACTATTAAACCAATACCCGGTAAATGCCGTAGCACATACCGACTGCACCCTTCTCTATATCGACCGTGCCACCTTTATGGAGTGGTTGCACTTTGACCGCCAGATTATGCATAATTTCATCAGTATCATATCTGGCCACTGCCACCATCTCAGCAGACTACTCAACGATGTTGCACTCCGCTCGCTCAAAGACCGCGTAACGGAGTATCTGATTGTTAACAAAAAGATAAAAAGTGTGGAACGTCTGGCACGTATGTTGGGTGTGGCACGTCCGTCCCTCTCACGTGTGTTGTCGGAATTGAAGGCGGAAGGCTTCATCGAACGGACACCCGACGGTTTGGAGTTGAGAGTTGGATGTTGAGATACTTCCGAAACTTGAATTAACTATATAATTATTTTTAGAGTTATGTTTATTACTGGAGGAACTGCGTTGTGAAACGCGGTTCTTTTTTATTTTTCTTCTCCATGAATGTCAAGTAATGTACCATATAATTTTGCTGCGCACGATGATGTACAATAATAGCGGTTGTTCTCTCTGTCACCCCTACAAGGGGGGGGTGAGAGGGATATGATGACTGGGGTTGGACCCCTGCCTATGTTCTGCCATCCTTAACGGGGATTACTTGCTGGACGAGGATTCTTTACAAAAATTAGTCGTGCTGCGCACGAGAGTATCTTTTATTACTCTCCTCCATGAATGCGCAAGAATGTATCATATAATTTCATGGGTGCATGGTAAATTTATTAGAGACTCGCAAAAGGCTGAAAGCCATGCAGCACTTAGCGCAAGGCAACGCCTTAGTGAATAGGCGCGAGTGAAAAGTCGCGCTGAGAGTGCAAAAGCATATATGGGGTGTTCTATAAATTAGGGATTTTGGCTTATGATTAGTCTTGATGCTTTTGTTCAATAATCATTCAAGCCTAATTTATAGAACACCACTATATAACATTGGAAAAAATAGGTTTCTTAGCACCAAATCAAACTCTTATGCAATTTTGCTGCGTGTTGCATTTGTTGTTGGACTCTACACATACTCTACATGTACTTCCAAACTGGAAAAGTTTTTTAAAAAATATTTGCATAATAAAAAAAAAGCAGTATCTTTGCACCGCATTTAACGAAATGCCGTTGCTTCAGCAATAGTTTATAGGCGGAAATAGCTCAGTTGGTAGAGCACAACCTTGCCAAGGTTGGGGTCGCGGGTCCGAGTCCCGTTTTCCGCTCAACATATTGTAAAGAACTCTAAATCGAGCCCAGGTGGCGGAATGGTAGACGCGCTAGTTTCAGGTAC
>JAFTCC010000029.1 GCA_017454915.1 Paludibacteraceae bacterium | reverse complement strand
GTCAAATGGGTCAATGTAGTCAATTTCATTTATCGTCACTTCAGGCAGGAACGGGCCATGCGTACGGACGTTCTCAAGAAGTGTTTTTGCGGCATTACGCTCTATATGCCCCACCACACACTGCTCATGGCTGGGCGTGTTTACTTCGAGCGTAGTCTTCCTGTTCAACCAGACGCAGCGTTTACACTGCCATGCATCGCAATGCCGACAAATGGGGGCATATTCCAGTTTGTATAGTTGCTTATTCTTGATGTCAAGCCCATGCTCCAAATCGCCAACGCTGTCAGTCTCATCCTCGTAGTAAAAGGCGGGACATATGTAAAATTTCCCATTGGGAGCCAGCGTGATATTAGTATCACCGGCACCGCAGTTGTTCATCTGTGAAAGCATTATGCGGTCAGTGATCATATTTAGTTGTGGAGACTTGCCGTTAACATAAAGTTGCTCCACATAGACCGAAAGGGTTTCGAGCAACATCTTGTATCGCTCAAAATCCTCTTCTGTGAATGTTTCTACATCTGTAATGACGATGTTCAACCTTGACACCTGATCAAGCACATTTTTCAAGAAGGCATAGCGGTCAAAAAGGTCTGCCTTCGTTGTGCGCAGCACATAGCTCTGCTCTTCATCGAACTTTGTATATTGCAATTCTGTCCAGTCGTGAAATACGATGGCATTGGCTTCAGCTTTCAGCATCTCATCCTCACAGAGTGATGACACAATCTTGCCGTTGTCAATAGTCTCAACAGCGTCCTTATATTCCTGTGGCAACTCATAGTCAGGATAGACAAACTGAATCATCAGGTTTTCCATCATGCCAAAGCGAATGCCCTTTTTCAATGTATCCAAGGAAATCAACTTTTTATCCAGCTTGTTATTCTCACAATGGCAATACGACGTACTCGTGTTGTCCAATAATATAATAAGATATTGTAGCATAGTCTCAACAAATTTCGGTTCTCACTTCGTACTTATTCTTCTCATATTCTTCTCGTGCACCTTCAAGTTCCAGTTTACGATAAAGTTTGTTCCAATAGTAGTTGTTGGCGCGGATGCGAGCTTTATGCATCTTGCATATCGCGGTACTGCGCTGATAAATAGTATTTGTTGCTGCTGCGTCGTAATTCTCCCCTTGGCACCATCCGCAACCACTTGCTATTTCGCATTTTATACATTCTTCTGGACTTTGAGTTGTCAAATCAAGCGCATGAAATGGACGTAAGCGGTTAAGATTGAGTCCGTCGTTAATATTACCAATTGTCAATGCATTTTTTTCTCGCAATGAGTATTGGGCAAAGCGTGTGCAGGGATAGAAATTGCCAGCAGCATCTATCGACAGCATCTTTCCTGCACCGCACCAATTTTTGTCACTTACAGACATGTCTATGGGCTTTCCTATGTATTCTGAAAAAAATGAGCAAGCGTTCTCTTTGTAGAGGTTGTTATCGATAATAGTATCGGCTAACATCATTAATTGATTCTCAAACGTAAGGTCATCTCCTTCTTTCCATACGTTTTCATAAACCACATTGATGTTTAC
>JAFTCC010000028.1 GCA_017454915.1 Paludibacteraceae bacterium | reverse complement strand
CGCAACGGGCGAGACAGTCATAGGCGCGAGCATCTCCGAGGTGGGCACCACCAACGGCACCATCACCGACTTTGACGGCAACTTTGAACTGCAGGTTCAAAAGGGCGCGCAGCTTGAAATCTCCTACGTGGGCTTCAAGACCGTGACCATTGCCGCAACAGCCAATATTTCCGTTGCGCTCGAAGAAGACAAGGCGCTCCTTGAAGAAGTCGTTGTCATCGGTTACGGCACCGTCAAGAAAAACGACGCCACAGGTTCAGTAACAGCCATCAAGCCTGACGACATGAACAAGGGTTTGAACACCAACGCCCAAGACATGCTTTCCGGTAAAATTGCCGGTGTGGCTGTAACTTCGGACGGTGGTACCCCCGGCGGCTCGTCAACGATACGAATCCGCGGTGGCTCATCACTTAACGCCTCTAACAACCCTCTGATCGTTATCGACGGTCTGGCAATGGACCAACAGGGTATTAAAGGTGCCGCCAACGCACTATCCATGGTTAACCCATCTGATATCGAAACTTTTACAGTATTGAAAGACGCTTCTGCGACAGCCATCTACGGTTCGCGTGCGTCAAACGGTGTCATCATCATCACCACCAAAAAAGGCGCTGCCGGCAGCAAACCTAA
This sequence comes from Paludibacteraceae bacterium, assembly GCA_017454915.1. Lineage (GTDB taxonomy): Bacteria > Bacteroidota > Bacteroidia > Bacteroidales > Paludibacteraceae > UBA3747. The sequence continues at coordinate 105,091 of JAFTCC010000028.1, read as the reverse complement.
GTTCTCATACGAAGGCAACGTATCACTGGGCACACTCGACAACCGCCTCGAGACACTCACCGGCAACGACATACGAAACCTTGCCGCAGAACAAGGACATGCCGCAACAAAGACACGCCGTATGGGCATCTATAATACCGACTGGCAGAACTACATCTATCGCCCTGCATTGAGCACCGACCACAACTTCAGCGTAATGGGCGGCACAAAGAATATGCCCTACCGCGCTTCATTGGGCTACACGCTCAATAATGGTACTATTCACACATCACAAATGCAGCGTGTTACGGCATCCATAAACCTCAATCCTACATTCCTTGACAAGCACCTCTCTTTCAACATCAACGCCAAGGGTATGTATATCTACAACCGTTACGCCGATGGTTCTGTAGTTGGTGCAGCACTATTCATGGATCCGACACAACCCGTTTACGGAGGCTCTCACGATGTGAATAACGCTGCAAAAGTATATGATGGAGAAGGCACTTACACTGGTGCAGACGGACTACAACACAAATGGCACGAGGTAGAAAGTGACATCATTGAGACATGGTTCGGCGGCTACTATCAACGTATCAATAAAGGCACATATAATGACCCTGCATGGCCCTATACCAAGAATAGTCAGACAACCGCGAACCCCGTTGCAACGCTGCGCCAAAAAGACGACCACGCGCACTCTGGCTCATTCGTGGGCAACATCGAAGCCGACTATAAAATACACGGCTTTGAGGACCTCCGCCTGCACGCCAACTTCGGCGCTGACTACAGCTATGGTAAACAAACAACAACCATCGACCGCATGTCATACTCCAACTTCTACTACGGATGGGACGGATGGTCAGATGAAAAGAAATATAACCTCCAATTCAACGCCTATATACAATATTATAAAGACTTCAACGAAAACCACCACTTTGACGCAATGGTAGGCTACGAGTGGCAGCACTTCCACCGCGAAGGCGGCGAAGACGGATGGGGCACATACCCTACTAACTCGTTGGCAGTGGACGAAGACGGCAACCTGCTCGCTGGTAAAATGTATGAAGCGAGCCGCTCTAAGAGTTCCTTCGAAACCGAAAACTACCTCGTGTCATTCTTCGGACGCGTAAACTACATAGCCCTCAACCGCTATATGATTACCGCAACAGTCCGCGGCGATGGATCCTCACGCTTCCATAAGAAAGGCCGCTGGGGCGTATTCCCTTCAGTGGCACTCGGATGGAAAATCAAAGAAGAGGCCTTCCTGAGTGATGTATATTGGCTCTCCGACCTCAAACTCCGTCTTGGCTACGGTATCACAGGTCAGCAAGAAGGCATAGGCGATTACCCATACATGACAATGTACGCCATAAGCAAAGAACATGCCTACTATCCCGTTGGTACCGAAGGTGTTAACATCACTGACCAACAAGGCAAAGTACTCGTTGACGCCGACGGCAACCAACTCTATATGCACTATCGCCCGGGAGCCATCAACGAAGACCTCACATGGGAAAAGACAACCACATACAACGCCGGTCTTGACTTCGGTTTCCTCAAAGGACGTATCACCGGCAGCTTCGACTACTACTACCGCAAAACCGACGACCTGATAAACACCGTTACCGTGCCCGTAGGAGCTAACTTCCGAAACAAAGTAACATCAAACATCGGCTCGCTGCGCAACCAAGGTGTCGAACTATCACTCAATGCCGTGCTCATTGACAAGCCATCACACCGTAGCAAGTTTAAATGGGACCTAGGCTTTAACTTCACATGGAACGAGAACCGCATCACGAGCCTCAACCTCGGCAAAGGTCAGGACTACGTACCAGTAGGTGGCATCAGCGCCGGACTTGGTGACGGCAACATACAAGCACATAAAGCAGGATATGCTGCGTTCACATTCCGCACATACGAGACAAAACGCATGGCCAACAACAAGGGCGAAATGATATACTACGCTGTCGATAAGAACAAAGACGGACAAATCACCGACTTAGACCGCGTAATGGACAACAAGATTGTTCCGGCAGCTCCCTATTCACTCGGTTTACAGATGAAATGGCAATTCTTCAACGTTGACATCTCAATGTCGTTACGCGCCAACATCGGCAACTATGTTTACAATGACGTACTCGCTGGCAATGTATACGCCGCTGCCCCCGGACAACTTTACTCAGCTCAAAACGGCGGATATCACGGGGTACTCAAAGATGCATACAACGCATACTACAAAGACGGTATCCAACCCGACAACATGTACCAGTTGATTTGGAACAAAACAACCGGCGCTTACGAGCAGTCTAAAAAGAAATTCAACGAATACTACTATGCTGACATATTCGTTGAAGACGCCTCTTTCCTGCGCTGCGACAACATAACCGTCGGCTATACTTTCGACAAGAACCAAAAAATCAAAGCGCGTATCTACGCTACCGTTTCCAACCCATTCGTTATTTCGGGTTATTCAGGTCTTGACCCTGAACACTTTGGAGGCATCGACAACAATATCTATCCTCGCTGCATGACTTCACTGCTCGGTGTTAGCCTGCAATTCTAAGCGGTCAAGAGTATGAAGCTTGAAACAAAGGAATAAAAAACAGGAGCAAGGAACAAAGACTTCGGACTCTTAGGATAAAAAGTAAGTAATTAAAACAATAATTAACAGCAATCAAACAAAGTCTTATGAAAAACATATTAAAATATCTCATGGTGCTTGGAATAGCGGCATTCGGGTTCACGGCTTGCGTTGACGACCTCAACGTGACTCCCAAAGACCCAAACAGCATCCAGTACTTCGACCAGAACGGCATATTCACAAAGATTTATGCCACCCTCGGACTGACGGGGCAAAAAGGTCCTGACGGCAACGGCGACGTAGAGGGTATTGACGAAGGTGTGTCGGCTTTCGTACGTATGATATTCGAGCTAAACGTATTCCCGACCGATGAAGGTTGGTGGATTTACGATGGCGATTCAGGCATGCCTGACCTGCGCGTAATATCATGGACCGCCAACAACTCACTGGTTACCGGCATATACTACCGTCTATATTTTGACATCTCACTATGCAACCACTTCCTCGAAAATGCAAGTGCTGAAGGTGACGGAGCCGAACAAATAGCAGAAGTTCGTCTCATACGAGCGCTGAACTACTACTACCTGCTCGACATGTTCGGCAGCGTACCTTTCGCACTAAAAGTAACTAGCGAGGCTAAACCACAATACTCACGCGTAGAACTCTATAATTGGCTTGAAGGTGAGCTCAAAGAACTTGAGAGCATACTGCCTGAACAACGTTTGAGCGACTACCGCGTTGACCGCGTGGCTGCCAAGATGCTGCTCGCACGTCTCTATCTCAATGCTGAGGTTTACACTGGAACAGCACACTGGGACCTCGCCCGCGACAAAGCAAAAGAGGTCATGAACTCACAGTATAAACTCTGCAAGGACAACTCAGGTTCTTACAGCGCATACCAGAAACTCTTCATGGGCGACAACCACAAATACATCGGAGGCACTAACGGCGAAGGCATCCTCAACATCTATCAGGATGGCGTCATGACTCAGTGCTGGGGTGGCGCGCGCTTCATGTGCTCAGCATTCCGCGATGAAAAATACAACTACTTCGGCATCTCCGACACATGGTCATGTTTCCGCACAAGTCCCGAATTCCTATCTAAATGGGTTAATCTTGATGACGTCAAAGAGACCTACTCATACACTTCTGGCAAAAGCACTATAACACGTGTATTCGCTAAAAAAGAGTATCGCGGCGATGAATTCACGATGCCTAAAATACTCGGCGATGACCGCGCCATCCTCATGTCTTGGAAAGACGGTGCTGACACAATGCAAATCAATGGTCCCGCCAACAACGGCGCATTCTACGAATGCTGGTCAGTACTCAAATGGACAGGACGTTACTCAATTCAAGATCTCAACGCAGTCGAAAACATCCCAGGACATAGCCCTGACTGGCCAGATACTGATATTCCATTCATTCGTGTCGCAGAGGCTTATATGACATACGCCGAGGCACAATTCCGACTCGGTAACTCCGACGAAGCTAAAAACGCCGTACAAGAACTCCGCGACCGCGCTCACAACACAAAGCCGTTCACCATTACAGAAGAGTTTTTGCTCGACGAATGGTGTCGTGAGTTCTACTGCGAAGGACGCCGCAGAACCGACCTCGTGCGCTTCGGACGCTTCGCTGGACCGCAAGCTGATGCAAATCAATACAGTTGGGAAGGACGCGGAGGCGTAAAATCCGGAGAACCTTTCGTATCACTCGAAGCAAAGTACAACGTATTCCCATTGCCTAACTCCGATGTCATAACACAAAACCTCAAACAAACGGAGGGATATTAAGCATTGACAATTTAACTATTTACTATTTAGTTATTGATATGACAAATTGATAATTATTCATTTGCAGCAATTCAAATTATTAAATCGTTAAATTCAAAAATAAATAACAAAACAATAAATATCAAAATAGTAAATCACCTTAACCAATTTAATTAATTAAATTATTATGAAACAGTTAAAATTCATTTTCGCATCGGCTCTCGTAGCCGCAGTTCTTGTGTTTGCTGCTTGCAAAAAAGACAGCAAAGACGATCCTGTTGTAAATCCTTCAACTGAAACACCAGATCCTACTGGCTCTGGTGAACCTGTATCTACTCTTCCCGAAGTTGAAGGTACCGAAGGTGCTGTTACCCTCGTCGTTAAATTCCCTTCACTCTGCGACGGTTACTCAATCATCTTTGCAGGTGACTACAAAGAGTCTGTTGACAATGGTGGAACATGGGATGCACCCAATGGAGCATTCAGTGCAGCTCGTGAATTCGAAGCTATCGGAGACGGATGGTACAAGATTGTAATGCATGTCAGCGAAGGTGCTGAAAGCATTTCAGGACGTCCTCTGCAGTATTCAGCAGCAGACCACCAGTGGTCTTATGACTGGTCTCACTCAGCCGACATGCTTCACCTCGAAAAAGGTGGTGCTGACGACATCTTCGCAGATTCAGGTTTTGGCGAGATTAACCTCAACATCGCTGCCGCATACGCCGAAGACGCTGAAGTTATCTACATCATCGCCGACGAATGGAACCTCTCTCCTTGCGTAGAGCGTCTCGCAGCCGGAACATACACGTTCACCATCAACCTGCCCGAAGCACTGCCCGCAGGAGCTGAACTCTACTTCACAGGTAACTTCCCCGAAAACGAATGGGGTGCTTCAGACCGCCTGATGACTAAAGTTAGCGACACTCAGTACACATGGACCGGTGAAATACCTGAAAACTTCGAGTGCAAAGTGTTCTATGTTCTTGACGGCACTCAAACATGGCAAGCCGGCAGCAACATCGTTCCTCTGGCAGGAGAAACCCTCGAATATTCAATTGAATGGCCTGCTCCTGAAGTTCCTGCTGAATAATATCAGGTAACTAAAAACGAGCATAAACATCCTAAAAAATCAGCCCCGACGGAAATCCCGCCGGGGCTTTTTTTAAATAGTATGACAACATTTTGCAGTTGAGGGCAGTATTAAACAAAGAAAAGTTCCTTTGTGCCAACAAAAAAATCAAAAATAACTAAAGTACACTTTAACTAATTTTCAAAAATAACTAAAGTACACTTCAACTAATTTTCAAAAATAACTAAAGTACACTTTAACTAATTTTCAAAAATAACTAAAGTAGAGTTTGCGATTTGAAAATAATGTCGTATATTTGCAGAAAAAAAAGCTCATGAATACATTAACTATAAAAGAGGCACTGACTGAACAAAAAGTTGAGATAGAACGACTACTTTCACGAGACACGGTAGAAAGACCTGAAGCAAAATTTATAAATCTCAATAGCGAATTGGCACAAGTTGTTATTGGGGTAAGAAGAAGCGGTAAATCAACATTGTGTCATCAGGTAATTCGTGGTTCGAAACTTAAGTATGCATACGTTAATTTTGATGACGAACGATTAACGACTCTTAAAGGCGAACAACTGAATGATGTTTTGAGGTCGCTTTATGATATATACGGAAAATTTGAGCTTTTATTTCTTGACGAGATACAAAACATCAGTGATTGGTATCTTTTTGTTAATCGACTGCTACGCGCTGGTTTTCATATACTGATAACTGGCAGCAATGCTAAACTGCTCAGCGGAGAGCTTGCTACCCATCTCACAGGAAGGCACGAGACAGTATCACTATACCCTTTTTCGTTCAAAGAATACTGTACTTATCATCACATTGATACTACCCAACAAACAACCATGGTAGATGGTTTGCGCAAGGCTGCTTTTGAAACTTACATGAAGACTGGAGGTTTCCCCGACATCGTAAAAAACACCGTAAATGACAACTATATTGACGATTTGGTACATAACATTGTTTACCGAGATATACAACAACGGTACTCTATTAGGCACATTGGCATCTTCAGACAAATTGTTGACCACATTCTTAACACATCACCATCAAAAATAAATATAAAAGAGTTACAAGATTTGTTTGGCATCAGTTTTCAAACGGCAGAAAATTACCTGACATATATTAAAGAAGCATACTTGGTGATATCTGTCAAAAAATTTTCGCCCAAAAGTCGAATACGCATCAGAAATGAAAAGCTTTATGCTGTTGATCATGGACTTATGAGCAACCGCAGGGACGCATTTAGCGGTGAGAACCTTGGATGGAGACTTGAAACTATTGCATTGATACAACTCATGAGAATACACAATCGGTTTCGCAGAGACATCTACTACTACGAAGATACCAAAGCAGAGGCGGACTTCTTAGTTTGCAAAGGTAATACCGTATTGGAAATCATACAAGTCAGCTACGACATTTCAAACCCAAAAACACGGGCACGTGAACTTAAGGGGCTTGAACTTGCCGCAGTAAAAACAGGCTGCACAAAACTTACACTTATCACACTTGACCAGAGAGAGCATACAGAAACTAAACAAGGCTTGAAGGTCAATATCGTACCAATCGTTGATTGGTTACTTAATCCGGACGAGTAAAACCAACTGCACACTCTCTTCTTTTCACCGCAGAAAGCATAGTCAACTTATAATGATGTTATTACAGCTAATGATTACAGTGCTGTCAATGTGCCCCTCTGCAGCTCATAGAACAGATGTTACTAAGGTGTAATAATAGATGCTAACAAAACTCATATCAGCTCTAAAAACATTCACTTGCCTATTTTGCAAACTTTTGTTAACTTTGCAAAAAGGAATAGAAGCGTAAAACGTATCACAATGCTCAAATCATTTTTCTTTCATATAGGTCGGTACATGCAGTTGATGGGTAGGACATTTAGCCTGCCTGACCGTTGGCGCATGTTCTGGCGTCAGTATCCGCGAGAACTTGAAAAGCAAGGTTTGGACTCTCTGCCAATTGTTGTAATCATCTCTGTGTTCATTGGTGCTATAATGACCATGCAGACCAAGCTCAACACTTCAAACCCCTTGCTACCCGTCTATAGCACCGGACTCGTTACGCGCGACACCCTGCTGCTTGAGTTCTCCAGCACTATCATGTGTCTTATACTTGCAGGCAAAGTGGGCTCCAACATAGCGTCAGAAATCGGAACAATGCGCATAACCGAACAGATTGACGCACTGGAGATTATGGGCGTAAACTCCGCTAACTACCTCATATTGCCCAAAGTTCTGGCATTCATCACCATGATGCCAGTGCTCGTGATTTTCAGTATGGCAGTAGGACTTATAGGCGGATACGGGCTCGCTTACTTTTCAGACATCATAACCGTGGCTGACTACCTGATTGGCATACAGTATGCCTTCATACCGTTTTATGTGACATATTCGCTTGTGAAATCGCTTGTATTCGCATTCATCATCTCGTCTGTGGCATCCTACTATGGTTACTTCGCCTACGGCGGCGCACTCGATGTCGGCAAGGCAAGCACCAACGCCGTCGTTCACAGCAGCGTGCTCATACTCTTCTTCAACCTCATGCTCACGCAACTGATGCTAAATTAAACAAAACAATTGCGTCTGCATAAAACGAAGAACGAAAGAAACTTGAAAAAGTAACTTATAACGCAAGTTCAATGACATAAAATCCGCAGGTGACATGTCACCTGCGGATTTTTATTGACCTGATTACATTAAAATGCGCTATCCTTAAACTTCATCACTCCGCAGAACGCGTTTGCTTGGCATCGAGCATGCGACGGCCTTCGCAATCTGGCGGATATTCATCTTTTCGCTCCGGATTCATCGGAAACCATCCGCGTTCCACTCTACCCTTTTGCTGAAAAACCTCAAGAATGCTCCAAAAGCAACTGAAGCCCACCACCCCTACAATAGAGGCACCTATTATGTTTTCGATGAACAGACTCCATATTAAAGACACAACACCAAATATCATAAACCCTACCCAAGACTTAGTGCCAAGGTAATACTCAGCCTTAATTACAAGCGGATGAAAACACCCTATAGTGAAAAAGGTCGCCAGACCAATAACTATACCATTGAATGAAATTCCCATAATTACATAATAATCTTATGCTGCAAAGTTAATACATTTTTCATTAACCAAACATCACCACAAATAGTGAAATTTAACCGCCGCTGGGCTAATTGCCTATTATGGTTAAAAAGGCGGACACTCAACCGTGTGCCCGCCTTTCTTTCACTACGTATGAAAAAAAATTTCTTACCAGATAGACACGCGTTTTTCAGGTGCGACATACATCGGCGACTCCTCTGTGATACCAAACGCGTCATACCATGCCTGAATATGCGGCAGTGCGCCATTTACACGCCAGCGTCCAAGGCTGTGTGGGTCGTTGGTGGTACGGTTACGGATTTCCTCGTCACGGATGTTTCCAGCCCATACATTTGCATAAGCAATGAAGAAGCGCTGTTCGGGAGTAAAACCGTCAACAGTGGGCAGTGGGTTGTCACGCGTGGCGTTTTTGAATGCCTGGAATGCTATCTGCAATCCACCATGGTCGGCAATGTTCTCACCAAGAGTAAGTTTTCCATTGGCATGCAAAGTGTCAAGTACGATAATATTTGAGAAGAAGTCAGCCATAACCTTGGTGCGTGCGTCAAAGTTTGCCTTGTCGTCAGCCGTCCACCAGTTGTTGAGGTTGCCGTCCTTGTCAAACTGAGCGCCTTGGTCGTCAAATCCGTGTGTCATCTCATGACCTATGACAACACCGATTGCGCCATAGTTGAACGCGTCGTCTGCATTCATATCAAAGAACGGATACTGCAGAATACCAGCAGGGAAAGTGATTTCGTTGGTAGTCGGGTTATAGTAAGCGTTAACGGTTTGAGGTGTCATATACCAGCGGTCGCGGTCAACAGGTTTGTCAACAAAACTGAAGTCATACGCCTGCTCAAATCGTGAAGCGCGTTCCATATTCTCGAGGAACGACAATTCCGGGTCAATGTCAAGGGCAGAATAATCGCGCCACTTGTCGGGATAACCAATCTTCACATAGAATGCGTCAAGTTTCTCATGTGCGCGTGCCTTGGTGCTGTCTGACATCCATGTCAGATTGTCAATGCGCTCACCCAGTGCGGTTTGCAGGTTGCGCACGAGTTGAAGCATACGCTCTTTAGCCTCCGGCGGGAAGTATTTTGCCACATACATCTCACCCACAGCCTCGCCAAGCGTGCCTCCTACTGTGCTTACAGCACGTTTCCAGCGTGGGGAGGGTTCTTCTCTACCGCTCAACACCTTGCCATAGAACTCGAAGTTATGCATATAAACCGCGTCGCTCAACTCGCCGGCGGCACCGTCATAGGCCTGCCAAAAAAACAAGGTTCTGAGGTCGTCCATACTTTCTTCGGCAAGCATACGGCCAGCATCTTTGAGGTGTTCAATCTGGCCTACTGAAATGTTTTCGGTGCTTACGTTGAGGGCAGCGAGGAACACTTTCCAGTCAACCTGCGGCACGAGTTGCTGCAGTTCGTCTATGGTCATTTTGTTGTAGTTGGCCTCGGGGTCGCGGAGTTCCACATTGCTCTTGGCTGCACCTGCAAGGCGTGTTTCCATACGCAAAACCGTCTTAGCTGCATCAATAGCTTCATCCTCTTCATAGCCAAAGAGTTGGAACATCTTGGCAATGTGTTCCTGATACTTCGCGCGGATTTCAACCATTGCAGGGTCATCGCTGAAGTAGTAGTCTTTCTCGCCAAGTGCAAAACCGCCTTGCGACGTCTGCAGGAGATTCATTGAACTGTTTTTAATGTCCGCGTCAACATACATGCCCCACAGTCCGCAATAAAGGTCTTCGCCGAGGAAACGGCTGAGGTCTTTGCGTTCAAGTGCCGCTATGCGTTCAAGTTCGGGCAGCAATGGCTTGATACCCATCTCGTTGCGGCGTGTGCTATCCATAGCCAGATTGTAAAGATCACCAATCTTTTGTTCGATGCTGCCACGTTCCTTATTGGGCTTTTCAGCGAGTTCTGTAATGAGTTCGTTGAGTTGCTTGCGGTTGTTTTCTGCCAAGGCGTCAAAACTGCCGTAGCGTGAATATTCGGGTGTGAGGGGATTGGCTTTCATCCAGCCGCCGCAGGCGTACTCATAAAAATCAGTCCTAAAGTCCACCAAAGTGTCCATATTGGCAAAGTCGATGCCAATGCCGAGCTCCTTTTTCGGAGTTTGTCCACCGCCACACGCTACCATAGTGCATGCTAATGCAATCATTGTTAAATGTTTAAATTTCATTGTATAATTTTAATTAAGTTGATAAATTCATCATTTAGAAAGTATCTTTGCGTCAAACAGAAGAGAAACAGACGCAAATAGATATTATCATGCAAAGTTACAAATTTTTGCCGACATTTCGGTATTTAGCCAAAAGTTTGTAACTTTGTGAAAACTAACACACATCTACCATGAACATTGACATCATCAACTACGACCCGCAATTGTGCCGCTCGTCCTTCCTGTCCGATCGCCTTTCAAGGTGTTTTTCCGACTATATCCTCATTTATGTTCGTCCGTTCGTAGCCCAAATCCCGACAGACACCATCGCACGCATGGTAATTGTGGCTCACGACAGCGAGGCTAACATCGTTTATGGCGATTACTACGACGCCACGCCGGAAGGCAAAACCATTCACCGGACAATAGACTATCAGCTTGGCAGCGTGCGCGACGACTTCGATTTCGGCGGTGTGCTGCTCATCAGGCGCCTGCCTATAACGCTCATGCAAACCGAATATGCGGCACTTTATGACTTGAGGCTTCAACTCTCGGCGCGTGGCGCAGTGGTTCACATTCCAGAGCCATTGAGCATAGTCGGGCTTAACGACACAAGAACATCAGGGGAAAAACAATTTGACTACGTAAACCCCAACAGCAGCAATGTACAGCTGGAAATGGAACAAGTCTTTACGGCTCACCTAAAACGCATTGACGCACAACTCACGCATCTGCCTGAAACTTATGACGCAGAAGAAAAAGAAGTGACCGCAAGCGTCATCATACCTGTACTGAACCGCGAGAGGACAATAGCCGACGCGATACAATCAGCGCTCATGCAGCAGACTTCATTTCCGTTCAACATAATCGTGGTTGACAATCATTCGACAGACCGAACCTCTGACATAGTGAAAAGCATAGCACAAACAGACAACCGCGTTATCCATATCATACCCGAGCGGACAGACCTTGGAATCGGAGGCTGCTGGATGGAGGCTGTCAATAGCCAGTATTGCGGGACATACGCTGTGCAGCTTGATAGTGATGATCTATATCAATCATCTAACACTCTGAAAATCATAATAGATAAGTTCAAAGAAGAACATTGTGGCATGGTTATTGGTAGTTACACATTGACGGACATCAATTGTCAGCCCATCAGCCCCGGCCTTATCGCCCATCGCGAATGGACCGACGAAAACGGGCGCAACAATGCGCTTCGCATCAACGGACTGGGGGCGCCAAGGGCATTCGCCACTGATTTGCTTCGCATGCTGCCAATGCCTAACACAAGTTATGGAGAAGATTATGCAATAGGCCTACGCATTTCAAGGCAGTACAAAATCGGACGCATTTTCGACTCTTTGTACCTCTGCCGACGGTGGCACGACAATTCGGACGCCAACCTTGACACCGAACGCGTCAACCGCAATAACCACTACAAGGATTTCATCCGAAGCATTGAGATTGCGGCACGCAAACATAACAACAAATAAAATTTTCAGGGCTATGAAACGTTTATCTCTAACACTTTGCGCAATGGTGCTGTGCATAGGAGCGTTCGCAGGACTGCGCGGCATTGTGGTTGACAAAAACGGCAACCTCATTAGTGGCGTTACCGTCAAAGCGGACACAAGTTGCTCAAAACTCAACAAATCCGTAACAACGTCATACGACGGTTTTTTTGACATTGACTGCAAAGCCAGGCACGGCAAAATAACATTGAAGCTTACTGGTAAAACAATCAAAGACGCCGCATTTCGCTTCAATGAAGCCGATACCGCCAAACTGCAAGTGCTATGTGTAAACGTTAAGGCCGTGCAAGACGATACAAAGCCCACCGGTCCACTTCGCTACCACAAATACGAAATGAAGGCACACCGCTCGGCTGCCGGCATGGAAAGCATGGGTGCCGCCAAAATTATTCCCGAAGCCATGCCTATCCTTGCGGAAGAAGCGGACGCAACAGCTTTGGCAGACGTTAAATATGCTGCCTCTGCGGCCAACAACGTCCATGCCGGCATGCTTACTGCCGGTGAAGTCAATGACTTCGCAAAATGGCACCTGTGGGAAAATATACGTGAACAAAGCCACTCAGCGCACGCCAAGACATGGAACCTTTATCCCCAAAAACGCTACACACTTCACCTGACAAACAGGAGCCATAGCCCATTGTATGACGCCGAAGTACTCCTGCTGGACGCTGACAAAAACGTTATTTGGCAGGCACGCACGGACAATACGGGCAAAGCTGAACTGTGGGCTGACATGAACAGCAAACAAAAAAACGATGAGCCGCAACTCATTCTCGTCCGCTATAAAGGCATTGAACAAGGTGTTCCGGTTGGCGATAATCTGCAAGTGTCACTTGACGCGGAATGCCCGCAAAGCCGAAATGTGGACGTGATGTTCATCGTTGATGCCACAGGGTCGATGGGAGACGAGATAAGGTACATGCAGGCGGAACTTGAGAACGTTGTTGATAGAGTCCACCAGAACGACAAAGACCTTGTTATCCGCACTGGCGCAGTATTCTACCGTGACCACGGCGACGACTATCTCTGCCGCATCAGCACATTGAGCGCAATTATTGACACCACGCAAAACTTCATGAAAAAACAAGAAGCGAACGGTGGCGGCGACTATGAGGAAGCCGTTGGAGAAGCTTTGATGGCAACGATAAGCAGCAGCGACTGGAGTAAAGAGGCTGTGGCAAGAATTGCATTCCTCATTCTTGACGCACCTCCACACAACGACAGTACTAACGTTGCCATGATACAAGAGCAGTTGCGCCGTGCGGCAGCACAAGGTATCCGGCTCGTGCCTGTCGTTTGCAGCGGAATGCAAGAGTCGGGAGAATATCTCTTCCGCTCAATGGCACTCGCCACCAACGGCACAAACCTCTTCTTAACTGATGACAGCGGAATAGGCGACACACACCTTAAGCCCACAACAGACAAAATTGAAGTGGAAATGCTAAATGACATGATGGTACGTGTTATCAACGAGTTTTCGACAGTACCAGACTGTCAAGCCGACCAATGGGCAGAACAGAACAAAGACGAGAACAGCACTGACAAATTCGTTCCTAATCCGTTTGACATAAAGGATTTAGAGGGATATGACGCCACAGAGCAAGAAACGCTTACTCCTGCTGACGTACTGCTGCTGCACCCTAATCCGTGTTCGGGATACTTCCAAGTTCAAGTACTACAAGATGTTGAATACATGTTCCTCACCGACATGACCGGCAAAACATTGCAAAACCTTGGCAAACAAACTGCCAACACCACTCTTGAAGTCAATGTGGGAGGATACAGCACAGGCATTTATTTCGTTAAGGCATTCCGCAAAGGGAAATGGTACACGCAAAAGGAAATCGTCAAATAAAGGATAAATAAAACCGGATGGAAAGAAATAATCTCGAAAGCGAACTGCTTGCCCTGCTGGAGCGCCAACAACAAGCCTGGCCTTTATGCGGAAGCAATTTCGCCGGACTGAAAGACGTCATTTTCCGTGACTTTAATGTAAATGGTAATATAGTACGCGTGCAGTGTAATCCTGCGCGCGTACGTTCGTCTTGTGCCAACACTTCAGCCACTGCCATTGCAGAACACAAATGTTTCCTTTGCAGCGCCAACCGGCCTGTGCAGCAAGAAATGGTAAGATGGCGCACGTATGACTGCCTCGTCAACCCCTACCCGATTTTCAGTAGACACTTCACAATAGCAAGCGTAAACCATGAGCCGCAAGCGCTTAATAGCGTGATTGACGATATGGCTGACCTTGCTGCGCTACTGCCAAATCACTTTGTGTTCTATAACGGACCGCGTTGCGGCGCATCTGCACCTGACCATCTGCACCTGCAAGTCGGCGTGCCACAAGAACTGCCACTGTTTTGGAACAATAACCACTTAGAACAAATGTGTTATCGGGTAGCGAACAGCAATCCGTCATGCACAGCAGCCAAAGTGAAAGAACTTGTTAGCCAATGGAGCACAGCCGATGCTCAAGAACCTATGGTAAACATCATCATGCGTCAGCAAGGTGGCATGACACATGCTTTTGTTTTTCGTCGAAAAACATTCAGACCATGGCAATATGATGCAGAAGAGCCCGACCGACTGCTCATAAGTCCCGCCACGGCAGAAGTGGCTGGGCTTATGATTACACCTGTCATACAGCACCTCGAAAAAATTACTGCTGACGACATCCGGTCAATTTATGAGCAATGCATCGAACTACCAGCGACACATCAGATTCATGTGGGTATATGCCCTACCGAAGGATGCAACTTGAGTATTGACAAGGAAGGGCTTAACGTACTTGACAACGTGCCTATCGGCATAAATTTCCATTGGCATCAACGCCAGCGACAACGTTTTGAGGGCACAATGCGGATTGCAGAAATAGACGGCCAAAAAATGTATATCAACGACATTGACGTTGAAAGTTACCTACGCAGCGTAATATCGTCAGAAATGTCACCCGATGCGCCACTCGAGCTTCTCAAAGCTCACGCTATCATCTCGCGTTCATGGGTGCTCTACCCTCTAATCGCACCATCAAAGACATCAAAACAAGGACAAGGACAAGGACAAAAACAAGAACTGAATCTACGCACCCACATCCGCATCTATGAGCGAGAGCAGCACCACGGATTTGACGTATGCGCCGATGACCACTGCCAGCGTTATCAAGGTGTCCACCAGCACCTCAACAAAGCCGTTAAAGAGGCTATTGATGCCACACGAGGCATGGTGCTTACATACAACGGTGAAATCTGTGACGCACGGTTCAGTAAATGTTGCGGAGGGCAAACAGAGCTGTTCTCCACTTGCTGGAACGACTGCGATGACAGAACACGATATCCATACCTTGTCAGCAAGCCAGATCCATACTGCAACCCGCAGCAGTACCCCATACGGCACTTCATGCTCAACGGATATGACCAGAAAACAACCGACTACTATCACTGGCAGATAACACTGACAGGCAAACAAATTCAGGAAATCGTGAAGACAAAAACTGGTATTGACCTCGGTGAGATTACAGACCTTGTGCCACAGCAAACCGGACCGTCAGGGCGCCTCAAGACACTGCTATTCGTCGGCACTAATCAGTCGTTGCTCGTTGGCAAGGAATTAGAAATCCGCAGACTATTGTCTGACACACACTTATACAGTTCAGCATTTCATATTGAAAAACCTTCAGAAGGCATCTTCATTCTCCACGGTCGCGGATGGGGCCACGGCGTGGGACTATGCCAAATAGGCGCTGCGGCAATGGCAGAAAGCGGAGCCACATATCAAAAAATACTCCAATTCTACTACCCAGGAACAGAAATAACATTGATTTAACATTTTTAACACCTCCGCATACCACATTTCTCCGCAGCAAAAATTAAGAAAAAATCCGTGTCGAGATTTGCTGAAACGGAAAAATGTCAGTAATTTTGCCGCGAAATTTTTAACCCGAATCGGTCATTTGAATTTTCACTTAGAATTTGATTATTTTTGAGCAGATCCGTGTCTTTGAGCAAGGGAATTATGCGGGCATAATGACTGAGCGAAAAGCATAAAATGCCAAAAAGAAAAAACTATAAACAAATAGACTTCATTTTTACTAATTTACACCCGTGGTCGGTCTAATGACCGATTCGGGTTTAACTTTCAAATTAGATGAACAAAAACGCCTGGACTTGGATTCCGTCACTTTATTTTGCCGAAGGGCTGCCATACGTGGTGGCAATGACAATTGCCGTCATCATGTACAAAAACCTCGGAATGTCGAACACCGACATCGCCGTCCACACCTCGTGGCTTTACCTGCCGTGGGTAATAAAACCTTTCTGGAGTCCTTTTGTTGACATACTGAAAACCAAACGCTGGTGGGTTATTGCCATGCAGGCGCTGCTGGCTTTGAGTTTTGCCGCCATGGCCTTCACGCTGTACAATGCCGTCGAATTAGATTTTAGCGGCCGGCTCACATGGCTCGGGCGGCTGACGCTCTGCGTGCTGTGGGTAGTGGCGTTCAGCAGCGCCACTCACGACATAGCCGCCGACGGCTACTACATGCTCGCCCTTGACGAGCATGAGCAGTCGCTATTCGTGGGCATCAGAAGCACGTTCTACCGCATAGCGTCAATCACCGGGCAGGGAGTGCTGGTAATGCTTGCCGGCTTTATGGAAAAGCGAATAGGCGTTGCAATGGCATGGAGTGCCGTGTTCGCTCTGCTTGCCGCTGTGTTTGCGGTCGTTTGCATATATCACTTTTTCATTATGCCTCACGCGGAGCAGGCCCATGCAGCTGCCGAAGTTGATAAGGGCGAAGGCGAATTGGCATCGCTGCTCATGTCGTTTTTCCACAAGAAAGACATCAGCATTGCTGTGCTGTTTATGCTGCTGTACCGCCTGAGCGAGGCCCTGCTGGCCAAGATGTCTTCGCCGTTCATGCTCGACAGCACGGATGCCGGCGGGTTGGGGCTCACCACCGAGCAAGTGGGCTTCGTATATGGCACCGTAGGCGTGATCTGCCTCACAGCGGGCGGCATAATAGGCGGGCTGTGCATAGCGCGCCATGGCCTTAAATTCTGGCTCTGGCCCATGGCATTGTCAATCACCATGCCCGACATTGTCTATGTCATTCTATCGCAGACCGCAGAGCCGTCTATGGCACTAATCACAACCTGCGTTGGCATTGAGCAACTGGGCTATGGATTTGGATTCTCCGCATACATGATGTACCTGATTTACGTGGCCCGCGGCGAGCATAAGACTTCGCACTACGCTTTCTGCACCGGCATCATGGCTCTGGGCATGATGCTGCCGGGCATGACCGCCGGATGGCTGCAGACAACGCTGGGATACCGGAATTTCTTCATACTCGTGATGATATGCACAATCCCCACTCTGCTTCTGCTGCCGCTGCTCAAAATCGACCCCGGCTTCGGCAAAAAATTAAACAGCGATTAAACAGTGATTAAACGGCAATAAAACAGTTAGGAAACAGTTAGGAAACAGTTACAAAATTGCCTCCATTCTAACCTGTACTTGCCTCACCAGTTCAGGACATAAAATCAGCCGCCCTAACGCAGGGCGGCTGATTTCGTTGCTATGGGAGATGTGGTTTATTTCACGATTTTGAGAACGAAGTTTTTGGCGCGAACCATGTAAACGCCGCAGGCAAGGCCGTTCATGTCGAAGTCCTCGGTGGTGTCAGCCACAATATGACCCGTAGCGCTGATAACCTGCATGCGGACATTGTTCTGGTTGTAAACCACATTGTTGAAGTAGCGGATACCAGTGCTCTCAATCATCTGCAACGCTGTCAGACTGCCTGCGGGAGCGATTTCCAGCGGAACAAGTTGAATAGCGTCATTGAAGAGATATACCACGAAGATAATGTCGTAAGCCTCACCAGCCGTTACCTCGAATTTTCCTTTGAATTGGTTGCGAAGCACGAATGTCTGGCCTGCAATTTCAATGTTGACATTTTGTGCTTGTCCGTTTACAAGACTTGACACGTCTGCGTTGGCAGGTATCGTGAAGTTCTTGAGCAGGAATAGTCGGTTAACCTCATTAGGCGCGGGTGCTCCGGTAACTTCGGGGATGTTGACGCCAGCCGAACCAACAGCCGCAATGTCCGACACATCAATCATTTCGGGCAGTGAGTTATAAACCGTCATCGTGGCCTTAAATCCTGAAATCACATCGCCGGCTTTGAGTTCAGCTGGCAGGTTAGTTCCATAGAGGTGGTGCGCACCGCTTTCGTCAACAACAAAGATGTGACGCGTGTCCGATGCAGGACGAGCCACGATAGTGGCGCTGCCCATGTAACGGTATGTAGTGCCCTCGGTGTTCATCTCCATCAGGCTGTACACTACCATTACTGACGGGTCGTCGCTCGGGTCAACGGGATCTGTGGGATCTGTGGGAGTGCCATCAGCGTCATACTCCACAATCATCTGGGTGAAACGAACCTGACCTGCGCTTGAGTCAAAGTCAATGCTTGAAGCGCTGCCGGTCCAAACAACCACCTCACCGGCTGTTGTGCCTTCGCCGTCAACGGTACCCACGCTGGCAACAGGCGCTGCCTTTGAAGATGCCGCTATTCTCCATTCGATTCGCGAGATTGCGCCATTTGCCACGCTCACCTGCATCTTGTCGCCCTTGTACCAGCGAAGTGCGGCCTCAGGGTTGTAACCGTCAGCGGCAGCGCATTGAGAAGTGCTTGTGCTCACTTTGGTGAACACGACAGACACCGGTCCACATTCATAGGCAGAGCCAAAATTAAGCTCGCCTATTGGGAATTCATACGACGAGTTGCCCACGTCGGGGGTGTTGCCCTCTACATAATAGACGGCACGCTCGGTGATTGCCTGTGCATAAACGCACATGAGCAGCATTGCGAAAAAAGATAAAAGTTTCTACATAGGTTAAATGTTTTAATAGGTTAATATTGGGGTTAGTTGAATTTATAGAAATTTTCTTGTGTTTCCATGCGTAATAAAACACAATGCATTGGCACGCGTATGCCAATGCATTGTGATAAGGAATTGATTAGTCCTCTGCTGCCTCTTCGCCCTCTTCGCCGAAGTTGGCAGGAGCTTGGGCTTGAATTTCCTCTTGCGCCTCCTGCACCTGCTGCGAGATGCGCGAGCCGCCGTTATCAACCTCACTGCTGCTCTTGCGAACTCCAACTGCAAGAATTGACAATACAACAAGCAAAGCGACTAAAGTCCAAGTGGTCTTTTCTATGAAATCAGTCGTCCCTTTAACGCCCAAAATAGAGTTTCCGCTATTAAAATCTTGCGCCAAACCACCACCTTTAGAGCGCTGCACGAGGACTACAAGAACCAAAAGTATGGCAATCACCATTATTGCCACAATAAGAAATGTGTACATAACTATTTGATTTATTTTTTATTATTACCTTTTTTATTTACTATTTCGTTAACTAATTCCAGATAACGTTTTCTTTCTGCAAAGTAACTAATTTTTTTTGGATTATGCAAATTTATCGCTGATAATCTTTCTAATGCGCACGCAACATCGCCATTTTTCGCTGCCATTCGGTACTGTTCAATATCGTCTGCATTCTCAATAAGCTGCTGTTGGGCTGATGCAACAGTCTGCACGACTGTTTTTTGTCTTGCCTTTGCAAGCTCCACAGCTAATTCTTCGAGCGTCTTATGAGATTTTTCCGCCTGTCGTTCAAGCCTTTGCAGAGTATCGAAATAGGAGCCCGGCGCAGGCGACACCTCTTCTACAGTCATAGTCGGGGCAGGCAATGAGTTGACATAGTTATACAATGTTTTTGACGATGGCGCATATACTACAGTACGCTCCAATTCTGCCTCTGCCCTAACATCATTAAGACGCTCCAAAACGGCAAGCCGCAACATTCGGGCAGCTCCAAAATAAGGATACGAGGCAATGAGCTCGTCAATAATTGGCAAATGCTCTTCACCAGCCTGCCACGGATGCGTCAACAAGGTCGAAAATTGCTCTATTGATACACTGTTTACCATTTCGCAACCGTGTCATTGTATATTTTTTCAGCTATTTCTTGCGACATTATCGTGCATAATTCGTCCTGAACGTCAGTCAGCATCCTGTTGCTGTCAAACGTTTGATAGGCCGTGTAGTTACGTTCAAAGTCATCTTCAGAATTTGCTTTGTTGCTGAAGCGAACTTTTACTGTCAGTGTCAACTTGGTTTGGGCTGCGTAACTGTCAGCGCTAACCGCCATTGACTGGATTTGATAGCCTGTAATTTCTCCCTCGATGTGAAGGTCGCCATCGCTTTTGACAAACTCAAGGCGCGTCTGCCTACTAAACTGATCACGAACAGCCTCCGAAAAAGAACTTGATAGATTTGGGTTTACCAACTCTGCATGGTTAGGAAAGTCCAATATCGAAATGGTCCTGGTCTTGGTATAGTCAATACTGGCACCGTTAAATTTAAAACTTACGGCACAACCGCATAGCAACGCCACAAAACACGTGATTATAAGTGATTTACCTTTCATATTTAACCCATACTAAATTTAATTCTACACCTGCGATGCCTAAAGTCTGACTTAATGACCAGCATACTATTCGGTACCGTGAGTCTCTTGACTCTTGGAGTCATGTCCGGCGTTCTTATTTCCGTTGAATAGGTTCATCGTCCTTGCGAGCCCCTGCAAACAAAAACTCTTAATTAGTTCTATGCAGTCCTTAGTTTTATCAGCAAGTATTATTTCTTCCTCGTCATTGAATTTTCCGAGCACATAGTTAATTTGTGCTCCATGCGAAAATCCGCTTCCAATTCCAAATCTCATGCGCGGATATTTCTGCGTGCCAATGAGTTCCGCAATGTTTTTCAGTCCATTATGTCCCCCATCGGACCCTTGTCCGCGTAGTCTGATAGTGCCCACGGGAAGTGCGATGTCGTCCACTAAGACAAGCATGTTTTCAGGCTCAATTTTTTCCTCGTTGAGCCAATATCGCACCGCCATACCGCTCAAGTTCATGTATGTTGTTGGCTTTAGGAGTGTCAGCTGTGCATTTTTAACCCTGCAATGAGCTACATATCCGTACCTCTTGTCCTCAAATCCGACGCCAACACTTTGCGCAAAAGCGTCTAAAAGGCGAAAACCGACATTATGGCGCGTTTCTTTGTATTCCGCACCGATGTTTCCCAAACCTACTATTAAAAACTTTGACATAACCAATAAGCCTTGGGTAAAACTCCAAGTGCAAATTCTGATGTTTCAAAAAATTATTAGAATCGCGGGGTCCCTTTTTTGGGGACTCCGCGATTGGCAAGTTAATCTGAACAATACATTAGTTAGCTGCGGCAGCGGCAGCAGCGGCACGGGTCATCTTAACGCGTGCAACCATTGCATCCTTCGAATCCTCAAATGTCAGCTTGTCAATGCTCAGGTCGGCCACTTGAATACGTTTGCCAAGACCAAGATTTGTTACGTCAACCACGATCTCATTAGGGATGTCGGTGTAAAGTCCTTTAACCTTGAGCAGTCGCATTTCTTGACTAAGTTTACCACCGGCACGAACACCTTCGGCAAGTCCTTCAAGCTTAACAGGCAATTTTACGGTAACAGGTTTGTCTTCGGCAACTGCAAGAAAGTCAATGTGAAGCAGGCGCTCGCTTACGGGAGCGAATTGCAGTTCTTTGATGATAGCCTTATAGGATTTGCCATCCACTTCAAGCAGAACAAGATAAACGTTTGGAGTATAGATAAGTTTGCGAACGTCAGCGGCTGTTACACAAAAGTTAATGTTCTCACCGTTGCCGTACAGTGCGCATGGCACGCCTTGGGCTTTTCTGACAGCCTTAGTGGCTTTTTTGCCTACATCGGCGCGCTTAACGCCTTTTAATTCGTAAGTTCTCATTTAGAAATAATTATTTTTGTGTTACTCAAATTCGGGATTTTGTGTTCTGGTAAGGTCCCGATTCCCCTCACACTATGAATTTACATGTTGATAATTGACAAGTTGCCATTAAGTTAACCAATGTCAATCAAAAACACAAATGTAAATTACTTAACTTTATCAACGATAGCCTTGAATGCTGCAGGTTGGTTCATTGCCAGGTCTGCGAGCACTTTGCGGTTCATTTCGATGCCAGCTTTGTGAAGCGCACCCATGAGTTGTGAATATGACAAACCTTCGAGGCGTGCAGCGGCGTTAATACGCTGAATCCAAAGAGCACGGAAATTGCGTTTTTTGTTACGGCGGTCACGGAATGCATATTGCAAACCTTTTTCCCATGTGTTTTTGGCTACGGTCCAAACATTGCGGCGTGCACCAAAGTTACCCCTTGTGAGTTTGAGGATTCTTTTCCTTCTGTTGCGTGAAGCAACATGATTTACTGATCTTGGCATAATTAAATTGATTTTTGAGAGTTAGCGCTGCCGTTGTCGGCAAACTTGTGTGGCTAATCACTCGGTTAAACTAAAATGATTGAGAAAACTAATTAAAAGGCATTAACGGAGGCAGAGCATTTCGCGAACAGCCTTTTTGTTGCTGTTGTCGAGGATGGCTACATGTACCAGATTACGTTTCTGCTTTTTGGTTTTTTTAGTCAGGATGTGACTGTGATAAGCATGTTTTCTCTTGATTTTTCCTGTTCCGGTAAGGGCGAACCTCTTTTTGGCACCGGAATTAGTTTTCAATTTTGGCATGATTAAAAAAGTTAATAATTATTAGGTTGATGATTATTCTTTATTTTCTGCTTTGGCAGCCGGGGTCTGTTTTTTAGGTGACAGGTAGAGAAACATCCTTTTCCCGTCAAGCCTCGGCATCTGATCAACTTTTGCCACTTCGAGCAAGTCGTTGGCAAAACGGAGCAGCAGTTCTTCGCCTTGCTCCTTAAACTGTATTGCCCTGCCGCGGAAGAACACGTAGGCACGTACTTTATTTCCCTCTTTGAGGAACTCCTGCGCGTGTTTCAGTTTGAAATTATAGTCATGGTCGTCCGTTTGCGGTCCAAATCGGATTTCTTTAACCACGACCTTAGCAGAATTAGCTTTCTTCTCTTTCTCACGGCGTTTCTGCTGATAAAGATATTTCTGATAGTCAATAATCTTGCACACTGGCGGCTGGGCATTGGCGGAAATCTCTACAAGATCCAACTCAAGGCTGTCAGCTATTTTTATGGCCTCGGGTCCTGAATAAATATCCTTGTCGCCTGGTTTGCCGAACAATTTAGCAGCAGTCGAACGAATGTCCTCAATGTTGTCGCCGACTAACCTGAGTTCACGGTCAAAGCGCAATTTATCATTTATGCGGTTCGGAAGTTCTTTCTTCTCTGGTCCGCGAGACCGGTTGTTAGGGTTTGCGATTGCTGTATCCTCCTAAAATTAAATTAATTGACTACACTATCTTTCAAACCACGGCATTATCTGCCACGATTTTCAGCCTGCAAAGTTACGATTTTATTTTGAATTAGGCAAGATTATTACTTTTTTGATACATAAATTTGCGCTTTGGGTGAAATTGCATGTGTTTATTTTTGTATTTTTTTGTAAATTTGCACTTTGTAAAGTTCAAAAACTTTTGTTGCCCATGCATAAATCGACAAAAAAAAATGATGGCATGCGTTCGCGCGGGGGGCTGTGGATACTCATAGTTGCCGCCATCGTTCTTGAATGCACAGCTTGCATACAGTACTTTTTCAGCCGCAACGGCATACGGGAAGAGGCTGTGAGACGTGCAGAAAGTGAACTGAGCCGTGCTGAACTGGAAATCAACGTCATCACTTCGCAGATTGAAGTGGCAGTACGAACCATGGCTATGCTTGCAGAGCGCGACTTGCAACACCCTGATTCGATGTTCAGCATCACAAGGTTTATGGTTCAGAACACCCCAAACATGGTCGGGGCTGCCATTGCCATGCGAGAGAACTACTACCCTGTTGCCGGCAAGTGGTTTGAGGCTTACAGCTGTGAAGCGGTAACGGGCGACAAAAGCCTAATAGAAAGCCGGCAGATAGGCAGCGAATACCACAACTATTTTGAAATGGAGTGGTACAATAACGGGATGCAGTATGACAGTTGCTGGTGGTGCGAACCATATTTCGACAATGCCGGAGCCAGAGCCATGCTTGTGAGCTGTTCATTCCCTATTCGCGACAAATTTGGGACGATAGTTGGAGTGGCACTGGCAGACATCTCGCTCGAACACCTGCAAAAACTATCAAAATACTTGCAGGTGTACCCCGACAGTTACTACTCAATAACTTCTGGCAACGGCACAAACCTGACCTCGCCGCCTGACACCATAGCCGGACGCAAATATCATATTTTCAACGAGTTTATTGACGCCACAGGCTGGAGCATGTCAATAATAATTCCGGATGACGTTATATTTGGCAACTTACGACGCATAGGTCAGATTGTGACGCTTCTGATGTTTCTCGGGCTTATTATGCTCGGTCTCATCCTCTACCGTTCGTCAGCAAACATCAAAAATCTGATTGCTGTTAACAGACAGAACAGCCTTATAGAGAGAGACTTGACGATAGCCAAGAAAATTCAGTTGGCAATGCTTCCTAAAGCGTTTCCTCCTTTTCAGGGTTGCAAGGACCTCAACATACATGGCATAATAATTCCCGCTAAAGAAGTCGGCGGTGACTTGTACGACTTCTACATCCGCGGCCGTAAACTCTTGTTCTGCATAGGCGATGTAAGCGGCAAAGGCATTCCCGCCTCGCTTGTTATGGCTGTAACACGTTCGCTGTTCCGTTCTGTTTCGGCGCATGAAGACTCGCCTGCAAAAATAATAACACAGATGAACGACTCCATGTCGGAAACCAACGAGCAAAACATGTTTGTCACGTTGTTTCTTGGCATCTTGGACATGGACACCGGACATTTAGAATACTGCAACGCCGGACACAATGCGCCTGTCATAATCAGAAACGGGCAACCGACAATGCTGCCATGCGTACCCAATTTGCCACTTGGAATACTATCGGGCTTCGCATTCACCTCGCAGACTGGCGACATTGATAGCGGCGACACAATGTTTCTTTACACCGACGGCCTGACAGAAGCCGAAGACGCAAAGAAGACACAATTCGGTGAAGAACGATTGTTTACTACAATAGAAACTTGGGGGCAAGACATCACAGCCGAGCAACAAACTAAAATTGTTAAAGACGCCATTGACAAATTTGTCGGCAATGCGGAGCAGAGCGACGATTTGACAATGCTTGCCATACGGTTCATCAAACACGGCCAAGGCGACGATACTGAACAGGAGCACATGGTCAGACATTCTATTGTGATGCGCAATGACATTCAGCAAATTCCCACTTTAGCCCAATGGATTGACGGACTTGGGCTGCCGCAAGTGCTTGAGATGACCATCAACCTTGCTTTGGAAGAAGCTGTGAGCAACGTGATGCTCTACGCCTATCCCAAAGACAAGAGCGGACAAGTGCTCATCGAGGCTGAAAGATGTGAAAAGTCAATCGTGTTCATTATTTCCGACAACGGGATTCCGTTTGACCCAACTAAACAAGAAGAGCCTGACATCACCCTGCCGGCAGAAGAAAGGGCAATCGGTGGACTCGGCATTCACCTTGTCAGGCAGATAATGGACGAAATAAAATATGAACGTAAGGATAACAAAAACATTCTAACGCTAATCAAGAAACTTTAAGACAATCAGAAAATATGAAAACTACAATTGAAGTAAGCGATTCACGGCTCACAGCATTTTTTTCCGGCAGGCTTGACACCGCGGCAGCCGCCCAAACATCTGAAGATGTACGCCCCTTGCTTGAAGCTACGAACAAAGAGATTGTGCTGGACTGCACCGAGCTTGAATACATCTCGTCGTCCGGACTGCGCATCTTCTTGAGCATAAGGAAAGAAGCTGCACAAAAGAACAACAAAGTCATCATTAAAAATATTAATGCTGACATTAGACAAGTATTTGCCATGACAGGCTTCATCAGCCTTTTTGACATTCAATAATGGAACTACTCGACCCTCACAGCAGCCTCATACTTGACGAGTACAGGACACGTTTACCAATGTACAACGAGCTGCAGGACAAAATCGAGTCCATGCTTCGTGACGAGCTTGCCAAGAACGAGTTAGAAGTTACCGCCGTTGAGACACGCGTCAAAACAGAGAAAAGCCTCGTGGGCAAACTTAAACTAAAAGGGCAAAAATATGCTTCGCTGTCTGACATCACCGACATACTGGGCGCTCGTATAATCACTTACTACACCGACGACGTGGACCGAATTGCTGCAATGACAGAACGCATGTTCGACATAGATTGGGACGATTCGGTTGACAAGCGGCGGCTACACCAGTTGGACAGCTTTGGCTACAATTCCCTCCACTATGTCTGCCGGCTTCCTGAGTCTGCGCTTGCAGCCCCCGAAATGCAAAAGTTCAGAGGCATCCGTTTTGAACTGCAACTTCGCACTACCCTACAGCACGCATGGGCTGCCATCAACCACGACACGGGATACAAAACAGGCATTGAAATACCCCGTGAATATCTCCGGCAAATGAACAGGCTGGCAGGCATGCTGGAATTGGCAGACGATGAATTTAGCCGAATTAGGACTGAAATAAATGACTATAGACGGAGGGTGCAGCAATTAGTGCAGAACGGCAAACTCGACGATGTCATGCTTGACGGCGAGACATTCAAAAGTTACTTTGACATCAGACCTCTGGATGCACTCAACAAACGAATTGCCGCAATCAACCAAGCTGAAATACAGGAAGTGCCGCTGATGGGATATATGCCGGTGTTCGTGGCATTCGGATGCAAAACATTAGGAGATGTGGACAGACTTATTAAAAAATATTCAATTGACGCATACAGGCTGGCAAGACATCAACTTGGGAACACGGGAATTGACATTATTTCCTCTGCCGTAGGGTTGCAGAACATCTGCATTGTATGCATCGTCCATCAAGGAGGCGGGAAAATAGGTTTAAGAAGACTTTTCAACGCTCTAAACGGAGAAAACTCTAACAACGAAATGCTTGCCGAGATTACATATCAGCAAGCTGCCGAACTAATAAATGCAAAAGAGCGCTAAAACTTAAATAACAGCAAATTTTTATAATATGAAACCTACACTCATTAATTTGGATGACTACGTTGTTGCCGGTGAAGGCGCAAACGGCGTTAGCTACAACCACAAAAGCGACCCAACCATAATGCTGAAAATTTATTTCCGCAACTACGAGGCAGCTGAGCTTGAATTAGAGCATGCGCAAAAAGTTTTTAATGCGGGCATACCGACCCCTGAGCCTGGCGACCTCATCACCGACGGCGAGCGTTTGGGTATTCGTTTCAGACGGATTGAAGGCAAAAAATCGTATGCCAGAGCCGTTGGGGATGACCCCGCACACACAGAAGACTATGCGAGAGAATTTGCCGAAATGTGCAAACAACTCCACCAGACTGAATTGGACACGAAACAATTCAGAAGCGTGAAGGAGCAATATCTCTACCTGCTGGAGAAGAACGAATTCTTCACCGCCACGCAGAAGCAAAAAATTAGCGACTTCGTGAAAAATGCGCCCGAAGCCTCCACCGCCATCCATGGTGACCTCCAATTTGGCAACGGAATTTTTGTGGACAAAGACGGTAAACGCGAAAAATACTTTATAGACCTTGGTGACTTCACTTATGGCTACAAGATGTTTGACCTTGGCATGGTATATCTGACATGCAAACTCAACGACGAGGAGTTCACCAAGAGCGCGTTCCACATGGACAACGCTACTGCCGCGCGCTTTTGGGACGCCTTTGCGCCTGCATATTTTGGACCAGATGCTGACTTTGATAGCATCGAAAAGGAGATTAGAATATACGCCGGTCTGAAGACACTCATCGTTGAGCGTGACACAATGCGTCCGATGCCAGGGTTCCGTGCAATGCTTGAAGGCACCATATACTAACATGTCAACATTAAACTAATGGCTAACAAATACATCGACACAGACCTGCTTGACCGTGCAATATCGTTTGCCGTCAAAGCTCACCATAATACAGAACGCCGAGGCAAAGGGTTCCCATACATAGTACACCCGATGGAGGCAATGGAAATTGTATCGTCAATTACTCCCGACCAAGAACTTTTAGCAGCAGCCGCACTTCATGACACAATAGAAGACACGGATGTTACGGTTGATGACATACGCCGCGAATTTGGCGACAGAATAGCGAGCATAGTGATGGACGAGAGCGACAAGTTCACAGAAGGCGTGAGCGAGAGCGACAGCTGGCACGAACGCAAACAAGCGGCTATAGAGCGCCTGAAAAACGCCTCGCATGACGCGAAAATCGTGGCTATGGGTGACAAACTGAGCAACATGAGGGCCATAGCTCGCGACTATGCCACAAAAGGCGATGAGCTATGGAACATTTTCCACGTTACTGACAAAAAAGCGCACGAGTGGCACTACAGAGGCTTGGCGGAGTCGCTTTCAGAGCTCAAAGACACATTCGCATATAAAGAATTCGCTCTACTGATAGAACAAGTTTTTGGCAAATAATGAATGATATTTTGTTTGACAATATCATAAACGCACGTGATTTGGGCGGAATAGCCGGGCATGGCGGCAAGCGCATAAAACCCAAATTGCTGTTGCGTACGGCTCACCTCCACGACGCAAGCGACGATGACCTCAAAAGGCTAACAGAAGAGTTTCACCTCAAGCGCATATTCGATTTCCGCTCGGTTGGAGAAACGGAATTTGCTCCAGACAGAGATGTTGACGGCGCCACCAATCATCAACTTCCTACAATAGACATGCGTGTGGAGCAGGAGACAGGAAG
The DNA here is from genome assembly GCA_017454915.1 of Paludibacteraceae bacterium. Lineage (GTDB taxonomy): Bacteria > Bacteroidota > Bacteroidia > Bacteroidales > Paludibacteraceae > UBA3747. The sequence continues at coordinate 76,068 of JAFTCC010000028.1, read as the reverse complement.
AGCCATTCCGCAGGAAGCGTTTTTGGATTTGGAAAACCACATTGTTAACTACTGCTTCTATCCTGAAGTGCAGCAAATGGCGGCAAACATGTATCCGTCTCTCATCCGAAGCGAGTTTTCGCAGCTCCAATACGCTGCTTTTCTCCGCCTGATCGTTGAAACGCCCAATGGCGCCGTGCTATGGCATTGCGCACAGGGCAAGGACCGCACTGGATGGGGAGCCGCATACTTACTGTCGGCTCTTGGAGTGAGCCAAGATGACATAATTAAGGATTTTGACAAAAGCAATGATGCCTACCGCGATGTAGTGGACAGAATAAACGCTAAAGTGGAGGCACTGGGCGGCGGAGACAATGAAAAAGAAGTAATCCGCGCCTTCATGGGAGTGAGCACAAACAATTTCCGCCGCACTCTTGGCATTATAGACCAAGAATACGGCGGCATGAATGAGTATCTGAAGGGACCTTTGTGCCTCACCAAAGACGATATACAACTGCTGCGCAAACGCTACCTTGAGTAGGCAATAAAATTACCACAATGTATTAAGTTGTTTCGTGCAGCGTCAAGTCCCGTTAGACCGTTAATCGAGTTTCAGCACAGCAAGGAAGGCTTTTTGCGGCACTTCGACATTACCAATCTGCTTCATGCGTTTTTTGCCGCGCTTTTGCTTTTCGAGCAGTTTGCGTTTACGGCTTATGTCGCCGCCATAGCACTTGGCGGTAACGTCTTTACGTACCTGCTTGACGGTTTCCCTTGCAATGATTTTTGCGCCAATTGCGGCCTGAATTGCGATGTCAAACTGCTGGCGCGGCAGCAATTCTTTGAGTTTCTCGCACATACGGCGTCCAAAGTCTTGCGCATTGTCGGCATGCGTCAACGTGGAGAGAGCATCCACCGGCTCACCATTAAGCAAAATGTCGAGTTTGACAAGCCGCGAAGGACGGAAACCGTTGGCATGGTAGTCAAACGACGCATAACCTTTGGAAATGGATTTAAGTTTGTCGTAGAAGTCTATCACAATCTCACCAAGCGGCAAGTCATAGAAAATCTCTACCCTATTGCCGGAGATATATGTCTGCTTCACAAGTTCGCCGCGCTTACCGAGACACAACGTCATAATCGGACCTATGAAATTGGTCGTCGTGATGATAGAAGCGCGGATATAAGGCTCCTCAATGTGGTCTATGAGTGTCAGGTCGGGCATACCAGATGGGTTATGCACCTCTTTCATGTTGCCCTGCTTGTCATACACCTGATACGATACGTTAGGAACCGTGGTTATCACGTCCATGTCAAACTCGCGGTCGAGCCTTTCCTGAATTATCTCCATGTGGAGCAAACCCAGAAAACCGCACCGGAACCCGAAACCGAGTGCCACAGAACTCTCGGGGGTGAAGGTGAGCGAGGCATCGTTGAGCTGAAGTTTTTCGAGCGAGGCGCGAAGGTTTTCATAGTCTTCAGCCTCAATCGGATATACACCTGCAAACACCATCGGCTTAACTTCCTCAAAACCGGCAATTGCGTTTTCGCAGGGTCTGGAAACATGCGTTATCGTATCGCCTACCTTAACTTCGGTCGATGTCTTTATGCCACTTATTATGTACCCCACATCACCAGTCCGCAATTCGGCACGGGGCTGCATATCCAATTTGAGCACACCAACCTCGTCGGCATCATACTCTTTGCCCGTGTTGAAGAACTTTACGTGGTCACCTTTGCGGATAACTCCGTTCACGACTTTGAAGTAAGCGATTATGCCCCTGAAAGAATTGAATACAGAATCGAAAATCAAGCACTGCAGCGGAGCGTCAGGGTCTCCCTTTGGTGCAGGTACACGCTCAACCACGGCATCAAGTATTTCGTCCACGCCCATGCCAGTCTTGCCGCTGGCGCGTATTATCTCCTCGCGACTACAGCCCAGCAGGTCAATAATTTCGTCCTCAACCATGTCGGGCATTGCGCTGTCCATGTCGCACTTATTCATCACCGGAATAATCTCGAGGTCATGCTCAAGTGCCATATATAGATTGGAAATCGTTTGCGCCTGCACGCCTTGCGACGCGTCAACGACGAGCAAGGCGCCCTCACACGCGGCTATTGAGCGGCTGACCTCATAACTGAAGTCAACGTGCCCGGGAGTGTCAATCAAATTGAGTATATACTTGCCGCTTTCGGGTCTTTTTTCATCTCCAAGCAGACCATCCGCGTCAGACTTGCGGTTATACTGGTACTCCATCTGTATTGCATGGCTCTTAATCGTGATTCCACGCTCACGCTCCAAGTCCATATCGTCAAGCACCTGCGCCTGCAAATCCTTTGCGTCAACAGTTTTAGTGCGTTCAAGCAGACGGTCGGCAAGCGTTGACTTGCCGTGGTCTATATGGGCTATTATGCAAAAATTCCTGATATTTTTCATTCTGCAAATCAATCTTTTTGCAAAGGTAACGATTTTTTCTTAAATAAAACTCCCCGACGACATTTGTCTGTCATCAGGGAGCGAGCATGTCATTTGCGTTTTACTTTGACACTTTTAGCTATTATGAAATATTCGACCAAATGACAATATGTTACTTTTTCTTTAGAGCACTAAATAGACCTACTTATTGTTTCATTACATTCTATGTAATATCGTCAATGCAAACATTTTTTAAGTGTATTGCTTATTTTTCCCTAATTTTACATACACATATTGAAATTTAGCTAAATCTTAGGTTAAGAAATTTTGCCACTTATAAAAATAATTTGTAAATTTGTAAACAAGAATAAACAACTAAATCTAACCATAAAAGCACCATGAACGTAAACAAATTTATGCAGCAGCTCGAGGCCAAGCACCCGGGCGAGAAGGAGTACCTTCAGGCTGTCAGAGAAGTTTTAACAACAATTCAAGACGTATATAACCAACATCCTGAATTTGAAAAGGCAAAAATCGCTGAACGCATTGTTGAACCTGACCGCATTTTCACATTCCGCATTCCGTGGATTGATGACAAAGGCGAAGTTCAAGTAAACCTTGGCTACCGTGTTCAGTTCAACAATGCAATAGGCCCATACAAGGGCGGTCTGCGTTTCCATCCGTCTGTAAACCTTTCAATTCTTAAGTTCTTGGGCTTTGAGCAAATCTTCAAGAACTCTCTCACTACACTACCAATGGGAGGCGGCAAGGGCGGCAGCGACTTCAATCCTCGCGGTAAATCAGACGCAGAGGTCATGCGTTTCTGCCAAGCTTTCATGCTTGAGCTGTGGCAACATCTTGGACCGGACATGGACGTGCCAGCTGGCGACATCGGCGTGGGAGCAAGAGAGGTCGGTTACCTGTTTGGTATGTACAAAAAACTGAAACGCGAACACACTGGCATGCTGACAGGCAAAGGCCTGGAATTTGGCGGCTCACTCATTCGCCCGGAGGCAACAGGATTTGGAGCTTTGTACTTCGTAAGGCAGATGCTGCAGCATGCCGGAGAAGACATCAAAGGAAAGACTATTGCAGTAAGCGGATTTGGCAATGTGGCATGGGGTGCCGTAACCAAGGCCACACAAATGGGGGCAAAAGTAGTAACTATTTCAGGACCTGACGGTTACATCTACGACCCAGAAGGCATCAGCGGTGAGAAAATCGACTATATGCTCTACTTGAGAGCAACGTGCAACGATGTTGTCGCCCCATACGCCGACAAATTCCCCGAGGCTAAATTCTTCGCAGGTAAAAAGCCATGGGAAGTTAAAGTGGACATAGCTATGCCGTGCGCCACACAAAACGAACTCAACGGGGACGATGCGAAGATGCTGGTAGCCAACGGAGTACGCTTTGTGGCAGAAGTCAGCAACATGGGATGCACACCCGAAGCTATTGACCTGTTCATCGGCAATAAAGTCATTTACGGACCGGGCAAAGCTGTCAACGCCGGTGGCGTGGCAACGTCAGGACTGGAGATGACACAAAATGCCATGCACATAAGCTGGAGTGCCGAGGAAGTGGACGACAAACTTCACCACATCATGTCAGAAATCCACAAGCAGTGCATCCAATACGGTACCGAACCCAACGGATACGTTAACTATATGAAGGGCGCAAACATAGCAGGCTTCATGAAAGTCGCCAAAGCCATGCTCGCGCAAGGAGTTGTGTAAGTAGCAATGTCTCGTATTCTGCTCCATAGTTGCTGTGCGCCATGCTCATCCGCCATACTCGAGTGGATGTTGGGCAATGACTATACCCCTGTTGTGTTTTTCTATAACCCTAACATCTATCCCATAGATGAATATGAGAAACGCAAAGCCGAAATTGTCGCCCACTGCCAGCGTCTGGGCATTGAGTACGTTGATGGCGACTATGACCATAATGCATGGCTGTCACAATGCTCGCCGCTCGCTGACGCACCAGAACGAGGTGAACGTTGCACACTGTGCTTTAGACTGCGGTTGTTGGCAGCGGCACAAAAAGCCGCTGAACTTGGCATAAGCACTTTTGCCACCACACTGGCATCATCACGATGGAAAAACATCGAACAGGTCAATGCCGCAGGACTGTGGGCGGCACAACAGGTGAATCTTGAATGGACACGGAATACCCTGCCATCCGCACAAGAGATACCAGATAACAATACGCCCAAAGTTGAGTTCTGGGCAAACAACTGGCGGAAAGGAGGACTGCAGCAACGCCGACAAGAACTGCTGAAGCAATACGGATTTTATAACCAGCTATACTGCGGATGCGAATTTTCGCAAAGACAAAAAAACTAAAAAATAAAACTATAACATCATGAAACTCACAGCACAAGACCTCGCACAACTTAAGGCAAAAGGAATCAGCGAGCAACAACTTGAGGAACAACTCAACAACTTTCGCACGGGTTTTCCTGCGCTCAAAATCAGTGCTGCCGCATCCATCGGCAACGGTATTATTTCCATACCAGCCGACAAACAGGCAGACTATCTTGACAAGTGGGACAAATATCTCGCCACAGGCAAGCGCATACTGAAATTCGTTCCTGCCTCAGGAGCCGCAAGCCGTATGTTCAAAGACCTGTTTGAATATCTCGATAGTGGCGTGGAGAGTAAATTCATTGAGGTGTTTTTTGCCCATCTTCATTATTTTGCATTCTACCCCACCCTTGACGCCACATGCCAACGGCTTCATGGCAAGAGTGCAGACGAACTCGTTAAAGCAAACCGCAAGCAAGACGTTGTGGCGGCACTGCTCAACAAGGAAGGCATGAACTACGGCAACCTGCCCAAGGGCCTATTGTTGTTCCACAAATACGACAATGAAGTGCGCACGCCCGCCATGGAGCATCTCGTTGAAGGAGCTTTGTACGCAGCGTCAAACGCCAATGTTAACTTACACTTCACAATAAGCCACGAGCACCACAAATTCTTTGAAGAGCACATTGACGCCCACATCAAAGAATACGCCGAACGCTACGGAGTGAAATTCAATGTAGGATTCTCCGAACAAAAGCCCTCGACCGACACCGTGGCTGCCACCAAAGACAACGAACCGTTCCGAAATGACGACGGCAGTTTGCTCTTCAGGCCAGGAGGACACGGAGCCCTTATTGAAAACCTGTCGGAAGTTGACGCAGACATCGTGTTCGTCAAAAACATCGACAACGTGGTACCAGACCGCATGAAAGACACCACCGTGCGCTACAAAAAACTCATTGCCGGACTACTTGTCCAACTCCAGGAACAGACATTCTCATATCTTCACGAATTAGACAATAGTGACATTTCGGATGCGAAACTTTCAGTGATTGAACGGTTTGCCGAAGAACGTCTGTGTATTGGACTTAAAGATGCTATGCAAGGCCTTGACAGGGAGCACCGACGCCAACTGCTGCACACAAAACTTAACCGGCCGATGAGAGTATGCGGCATGGTTAAAAACGAAGGAGAACCCGGAGGCGGACCATTCCTTGTGATTGGCGAAGACAAAACCACAACACCACAAATTCTCGAAAGTTCGCAAATTGAGGACAAAAGCATCATGGCACGAAGCACGCATTTCAACCCTGTTGACCTTGTGTGCGGCATACGCAACTACAATGGTGAAAAATTTGACCTCAAACAATATGTTGACAAGAAAACAGGCTTCATCAGCGAAAAGTCCAAAAACGGCAAGGAACTTAAGGCGCTTGAACTTCCTGGACTTTGGAACGGCGCCATGGCTGACTGGACGACACTGTTCGTTGAAGTGCCGGCAGAGACGTTCAACCCCGTGAAAACCGTGAACGACCTGCTCCGCCCACAACATCAATAATAAAAATCATTCTATCAGCAATAAACAAAATAAAAACCGGACGATTGGTTATCCAATCGTCCGGTTTTTATGAATTAAAGTAATAGATTAAGTAAAAAAAGTGGCTTACAGAAGAGCCACGTGCATTTCGCCGTCAACTTCGCGGAAAGCTATTTTGCTTTCGCGTGCAAGCCAACCAAACGCCATATTGAGGTCTGCCTCTTTAAGTTTAGTAGCTTTTTTAACAGCTTTAACCGTCAATTCACCATTGTTGAGTGCCTCCCATACGAGACCGGCGTTCTCTCCGATTTTTGATGTTAACATGTCAAATTAAAATTAAAGTTAAACAAACTATTTTTTATACCTAAAATAAGAACCAATACCTTGTGTGTACCTTTTCACACTGCAAAGTTACAAAAAAATATGTTATAAAACACATTTTAATGGATTATTTTTTCATTTTTTTATAAAAAAAACTGTTTTTGCTACAATTACGCAACAAAAACAGCCTTTTATGATTGAGTTATTACATAAAATCACTTCATACCTCTTGCATTTTTTATATATTCATATGCCTCGTTGATGGCTCTAAACTTTTCGGTAGCCTGTTTTTTCACTTCCTCACCCGCCGATGCCACTTTATCGGGATGATACTTCATAGCCATACGCCGGTATGCAGTCTTAACATCGTCATCAGAGGCAGATGGCTGTATTTCCAAAGCCGTATAAGCCCAGTTAGGGTCTTGCGTCTTTGTGTAAATTGCCTTGAGTGAAGCATAGTCGCTATCACTAATGCCAAGATTGGCGGCAATGATGTCTATTATCCTTTCCTCGCCAAAGTCAAGCTCCCCATCAGCATTTGCAATACCAAGCAGCACATTGAGAATTTCAAGCCTTGTGGAATAGTTGACGTTTTGCTTTATCTGCTCGCTAACGGCATAAGGGTCAATATTAGCGTCAAGCAAGCTTTTTAGCAAGTGCAGAGCCTGCGTGGCCTCCTCCTGTGTGCGGTAGAGCTGTTTTAGGAACCGCTTCACAGCCTCAACTTCAGACTTTCTGACTACTCCATCAGCCTTCATGACACAAGCAATCAGTACCAGAATTGAAATTTTCACGTCCCCTTCCGTGGTCTGCCTGCGGGCATTGCCATTACGCCCCTGCCAGCCACGGCGCTCACCTTCTAACAACGGGTCACTGTCATCATTGCCATCAAAAAATGAGCCTAAAACAGCACCGATTACCGCGCCGATAGGACCGCCTAACACAAAACCTAAACCACCAAATATCCACTTTAATACTGACATATAACCATTATCTTTTCGTTTTCGAAATGCAAAGTTACAAATTTTGGATAAAAAACACTAACTTTGTAATACTATTAGTAAACCCCAATAAGTCATTAGACCCAACAAGGACTTAAGACAAAAATCTGTCCAAAAAAAAATCTAATACAGATTATAATGACAAATTTTGGTCAATACCTCACACATCATGAAATTTCGCATATTAGTAACATTTTCACTCCTCATACATGCTTCCATTTTGTGTTGCCGCAACTTGCACTTTGAGGCATACTCCGCTCCTGACAGTCTCAACACAGGCATTGCCGTTGTTGTTTGCCCCGGGGGCAGCTACTCATGGCTTGACAAAAAGACCGAAGGTGAGGCTGTTGGCAAATGGCTGCAGTCAAATGGTATCACTGCATTTGTGCTACACTACCGCGTTGCGTCTATTGCGGCATATTGCACCGGATTCCGAGTATTGGGGATAGGGCACAAATACCCTGATATGCTGGAGGATGTTGAACAAATGCTCGAATATGTTTACAGAAATTCGCCAGAATACGGCATTGACACTCTCAAGATAGGCGTCATGGGGTTCAGCGCGGGAGGGCATCTTTGCATGATGTCAGGTTTATATAACCGCACACCGTATAAACCGCATTTTTTAGTGCCTGTTTACCCTGTCGTTACCATGAGTGACAAACGCTATGTTCATCATCGCAGCCGCCGTGGAGCACTCGGGGTGTGGAGGCAGTTAAACAAAAATATGCGTGACTCGCTATCTATAGAAAAACACATAAGCCACGACTGTCCGCCCACCCTGCTCATAAACTGCAAGGACGACCCTGTCATCAAATACCAAAACAGCGAACTGCTTGACTCTGCCCTCAATGCCAAACACATACCACACACCTACTTACAATACGACACAGGCGGACATGGGTTTGGAGCGGATGACAACAAAGGCACTAACGAAAGCCGGCAGTGGAAAATAGAGTTCTTTAATTTTATTTCAAAACTCTATCAACGCTGATTACACACCAAGGTAAATTCAAATCAGCTATTAGACCGAACTTTGATATATTATTAGTGACTGCTCAAAACAAGTGGCACAATAATATATCTAAGGTGCGATTGGGTTAAGCGGCTATGACAACTACTTTTTCGCCGCCTCGTAACCTATAGCTTTAATAGCGTTTATTATCTCCTCGTCTGTTGCTGTTCCTTTCACAATCGCAGTTTTGGCAGCGAGGTCAACTTCAACGCTTTCCACTCCTTGCAAATTCTGCAATGCCTTCTCTACGTTAGCACGGCAATGATTGCACATCATGCCTTCTACGTTAAATGTTCTTTGTTCCATTATATTGTTTTGTTTGTTAGGTAAAAATCTTAGTACAAGCGCATACGCCAACAAGACACACAACACGATTGTGCATACAACGTTAAGCGGAGCAGGTCCACCTGCACAACATGCCTTGGCGACAACGAGATGTTCGGTAAACCACGCTTGAGGAAGCAGATAGTCCACGCACAGCCCGAATGCCATTGCGCCTATCGTGATTGACAGCAGATAGAGCATGAGAGTTTTCATGCCCATAACCTTCCTTATCACCAGTATGGATGCCATGTTAGATGCTGGCCCCGCCATCAAAAGCACTAATGCGGCCCCTGGCGACAACCCCTTGAGCATCAAAGCCGCGGCTATGGGTATTGAGCCTGTCGCACACACATACATCGGCACAGAGATAAGCAGCATCACCAGCATTCCGACAACGGGCATATCGGCATAGCGCAAGAAAAAATCATCTGGCACAAATACTGTTATCAGTCCTGCAATGATGAGCCCGAGAACAAGCCATCTGCCTATGTCCTGAATCATGTCAACATAACCATATTTAAGGGCACGCAAACATTTCTGCCAAAACGAAAGCGATTCTGTTTTAATGTCACATTGTTCTGCCGCACAGATATCGTCAGTATCATTACGAGTGGCAACATTAACCAGCTGACCGCCCAGCAGTGCGGTAACCAAAGCCGCCACAGGGCGCAAAACCGCAAACGGAATACCCATAAGAGAAGCTGTGGCAAGTATGGAGTCCACACCGGTTTGAGGAGTGGCTATAAGAAATGAGGTCACAGCGCCCTTTGAAGCGCCTTCGCGACGAAGCGACATCGCAGTCGGAATAACGCCACACGAACACAGTGGGAGAGGCACGCCAATCAGCGCCGCCCACAATACGCTGCGGAAATCATTGCCAGAAAGATAACGGCGGTAAAAAAAGACAGGGACAAAAACGTGAAGCAGTCCGGCAAAGCCAAAACCCAAAAGAAGGTAAGGCGACATACTATTCAATAGCATCGAAATCTCACGCATGACTTTATACAGCTATTTTTTTGTATCTTTGCAAATAGGTTAGTAAATTAACAATGCAAATTTACGAAAATTTATGGACATAGAGTTTGAGTCTGCAAAAACAATTAACGCCTATCAGGAGGTTTTATTACACCGGCAGTTAGAATATCTGACCAGTGCCTCACCTTACTATAAAGCGGCGCTGAAAGGCATTAACACAAGCAAAATACAGACAATTGACGATTTGCGGCAACTTCCATTCACCACCAAGCAGGACTTGCAGCAGCATCAGTGGGACTTTTTGTGCGTACCGCGCTCCAAGGTGGTTGACTACATAACCACCTCAGGCACACTGGGCGACCCTGTGAGTTTCGGCTGTACCGAGCAAGACCTTCAACGGTTAGCCTTCAACGAGGAGAAGTCATTCTCGTGCGCCGGACTCAAACCCGGCGACACGCTCCAACTGATGACCACCATCGACAAGCGTTTTATGGCCGGGTTGGCCTATTGGCTCGGCATCCGCAAACTTGGCGCGAGCATAATACGCGTGGGCAATGGCGTGCCCGAACTGCAATGGGACACCATCGAACGGCTGCATCCTGACAGTATCATGTGCGTGCCGTCGTTCATCCTCAAGCTGGTGGACTACGCTGTTGCGCACGGAATAGACTATCACAACAGTTCAGTCAAACGCATAATCGGTATTGGTGAAGGCTTGCGCAACCAAGACTTCTCGCTAAATCTGCTCGGCAGTAGAATACACCAACTGTGGCCTGAAGTAAAATTGTTTGCCACATACTCGTCCACCGAAATGTCCGCTACCTTCTCCGAGTGCGAGTACGGCTGCGGCGGACATGTCCACCCCGAACTAATCATTGTGGAAATCATAGGCGAGAACGACGAACCTGTTCCAGACGGAGAAGTGGGCGAAGTTGTGGTGACCACGCTTGGTGTTGAAGGCATGCCGCTGCTCAGGTTCAGAACCGGCGACATGGCAGCCCGAATTAACGAGCCATGCAAATGCGGGAGAAACTCATACAGACTCACACCACTCGTCGGCAGAAAAAACAACATGATAAAACTGAAAGGCACAACACTTTATCCGCCCGCAATAAACGACGTACTCGACAACACGCCGGAGGTAGAAAACTACGTCGTGGTGGTGCGCACGTCCGACTCGGGAACTGACGAGGTGATAGTGCGTGTAGGAGTGAAAAACGACGTTATGCATGACGCCGCTATCAGCATGCTCAAGGAACGATTCAGGGCACGGCTACGGGTTACGCCAAAGATAGAAGTCCTGCCTACGGACGTGATACAAGCCATCAACTTTACGGCAAAATCACGCAAGCCCGTGAAATTCATTGACGAGAGGTAAGATTATTTATGCCGTTCTTCATCAGAGCATACGACTGGCTAAAGGCACACCCCAAAGTGATGCCGCTTGCGCTTATTGCTGTTACCGCACTACTGCTGTGGGGAGCGTCAAGAATCCGTTTCACCGAAAACATCACTGACTTCTTGCCGCTTAACGAAAACGACAAGGCAGCGATGGAAATCTATGCGCAGCTATCAGATGCCGACAGAATCATGGTGATTTTCACAGCGCAAAACGGAGGCTCGGATGAACAAAAAAAAGACAACCACAGCAGCGAGCAAATGGATGACGCTGCCATAGACATACTACTCAATGCTGTTGACGACTTCACACAAACCGCAAAATCTTTCAAGCCTGTTTCGCAGATTGACATGGGACTGTATATGGACATCATCGACAGCATATATGCCAACATACCGTATTATCTTGACGAAACGGACTACTCTCGTTTTGACAGCCTGCTCACCGGCCATGCCATAGCCGCAAGCGTGGATTCAGACCTCCAGATGCTTCAGATGCCATTATCCGGCATGGCAGTGCGAATGATAAAAAACGACCCGTTACTGCTATTCACGCCACGTATTGAAGCCCTGAACCAATTCGCCAATGCATTTTCAGGTTTCGACATCTACGACGGCTATTTGCTCACAGCCGACCACAGCATGGCATTGGCATACATCACCTCGCCGTATGGAGCAAGTGAGACAAGCCATAATGCCGCCTTATCAGATTCGTTGCAAGCCATTTGCGAAAACATAATGGAACGCAATCCTGACGTCAGCATACGCTTGCTTGGAGCGCCGATTATTGCCGTGCAAAACGCTCGGCAAATCAAACAAGACAGCACCATGGCACTTTGCCTGTCAGCTGTGCTCATAACCATCTTGATGCTGTCGGTTTTCCGCCGACAGAAAAAAGGCATTGCGCTCATCTTGCTTGCAACGGCATTCGGGTGGCTTTGCGGCATGGCGGCATTGGGATTCATAAGCGGGACTTCATCTCTCATCATTGTTGGCATCGGCTCCACAATTATCGGCATCGCCGTCAACTATCCGCTTCACCTCATTTTACACAGCCACAACGCCCACGACACACGACAGAATCTGCAAGAGGAAATCAGCCCGCTGGTGATTGGCAATATCACAACTGTAGGCGCATTTATCGCACTTCTGCCACTGCAAGCGATTGCCATGCGTGACCTCGGCATTTTTGCTACTGCCATGCTGATTGGCACTATTATGTTTACTACAATAGTGTTACCACAACTGATGAAACAGCACCACGAAACGTCAAACGGCACTGCGGAAAGCAACAACGTGTTGAAACTAAGCGCCAAACAATGGAGCATAATTCTCGCTATTGTGCTAACCGCCTCAGGGGCTATGGCATATTTAGGCCACGGGCTTAATTTCGACTGCAATTTGAGCAACATCAACTACATGACCGAAAGGCAGCGCGCCGACTTCCGCTTTTTTGAGCGGAACAACATGGTTGACACTACCTCCGTCAAAGTTTTCATACCCTATTCAGGCTCGACATGGCAAGACGCATCAATTGCAGCGCACGCCGCTAAATATCCTGACTCGATCACTGTCCGGAGCATAACACATTACCTGCCTGACCCCGAAGAACAACGGCGGAGAATTAAGCTTTGGAATGACTATTGGAGCGCAAAGGGAGATGTTACACTGCGGCAACTAACAGCAAATGCTACCGCGAAAGGCCTGACACCTGCCACGACAGACCGTTTTCGCAATTTGCTCGACAAGCGGTTTGACGTCCAAGACTGGGATTTCTTTAGCCCAATGGCAGAAAACATGTTCAGAGGATATTTCACCGTAAACCAGACAAGCGCCGCAAGCCGCTTCACCATTGTGGATCGAATAGAAGTATCACCGCAAGAACTTGAAAAAATTAAAGCACAATACCCTGGCAGTTTTGACATTGCAAGCCTCAACGGCCGCATCGCCAACTCACTCGCCGACAACTTCAACTATCTCGGACTGGTATGCTCAATAATAGTATTCGTGTTCCTGTGGTTGTCTTTCCGACGATTTTGGTATGCCATTATCGCATTCTTGCCTATGGCACTGTCATGGTGCTGGATTTTCGGTCTGATGCACATCTTCGGACTACAGTTCAACGTAGTCAACATCATACTTGCCACCTTTATTTTCGGGCAGGGCGATGACTACACTATATTCGTAGTCGAAGGGTTGATTTATGAGCGTGAAACAGGTAAGCGCATACTGCCGCAATATAGGCGCGAGATACTATTTTCTGCCATAGTCATGCTGCTCGGCATCGGCGTGCTCGTGCTTGCCAAGCACCCTGCCATGTTCTCGCTCGGAGCCGTCACACTCATCGGAATGTCATCAGTTGTTCTCATGGCATTCATCGTCCCGCCAGCACTATTCAGCATATACCACACAATTCGCAACCGTTTAACCAACACCTATACGGAAAAGTAAACAACACATCAGTATTGCCGCGCATCCTACTATTTTTATTTACAATCAAAGAAAATAAAATAAGCACAGCATAGCAGCTATACTCTATCTCATTATCTTCCATTGATAATAACGACACATGCCAAGCGAATGTAGAAAAAGCGCATTAGGGTTAAACGAATGTCAACGGCATATTGTGCAAGTCCCGAAAAATTAGTAACTTTGCATCATGTTATCGTTGCCGTGGGTATGGCAGAGATATTGGAAAAAGACAGAATAGGCGTGCATTCCGACAAAAAAACAAATCAGCAACGAATGAGCATGGAATTCGCTTCAAATTAGCATTAAATGATAAAAACAAAAGATATGGAAAACAATTTTGACAATCTGGATTACAGAAAGTACATACCGCTGTGGTTTGCTGAAGACATAGGCGACGGCGACCACACATCGCTTAGCTGCATATCTGCCGACGCCACTGGCACCTCACAACTCATAATCAAAGAAGAGGGCATCGTCGCCGGTGTGGAAGTAGCACAAGAGATATTTCGCCAGTTCGACCCTACTCTGAAAGTTGAAGTGCTGATAAAAGACGGCACACATGTCCGCCCGGGTGATATTGTGTTCCGCGTTACTGGCAAAACGTTGAGCCTGCTGCAGACCGAGCGCCTTATGCTCAACGTTATGCAGCGCATGAGCGGCGTAGCCACCACTGCCCACCGCTACATGGAACGCCTCAAGGGCACAAACACGCGCGTACTTGACACCCGAAAAACCACACCGGGCATGCGAATGCTGGAGAAAATGGCTGTTAGAATTGGGGGAGGCACCAACCACCGCATCGGTTTGTTCGACATGATACTGCTCAAAGACAACCATGTGGACTTTGCAGGAGGCATCGTCAACGCCATTGACCGCGCGCGTAACTACTGCCGCGAGAAAGGCAAAAACCTGAAAATAGAAATCGAAGTGCGCAACTTCGACGAACTGCAGCAGGTGCTCGACCACGGCGGTGTTGACCGCATCATGCTCGATAACTTCAGTGTGGCGGATACCAAGAAAGCCGTTGAAATGATTGGAGGACGATTTGAAACGGAATCTTCAGGAGGCATCACGATTGACACAATACGCGACTACGCTCTGTGCGGCGTGGACTTCGTCTCTGTCGGAGCGCTCACCCACTCCATCAAAAGCCTCGACATGAGTTTCAAAGCTGTGAAGTGATTATCATTTATTCATTTACAATTTAACTATTTTTTGGTCATATTGCTATTTGAACCGCTATGCTATGTAACAACGTAAAAATAAGCAAATCCACGAACAAGTAAATTGTAAATCACACATTATCAAATAGTAAGCAAATTATTATGAACATTTTAATAACTGGCGGAGCGGGATTCATAGGCTCGCATGTTGTCCGCCTTTTCGTAAACAAATATCCTGAATATCAAATTGTCAACCTTGATGTTCTTACATACGCCGGCAACCTCGAGAACCTGCGTGACATTGAGAACAAACCCAACTACCATTTTGAGCGTGTTGACATAACCGACTACGACGGTGTGCTTGGCGTTATGCGCAAATACGACATAGACGGCGTAATCCACCTTGCCGCCGAAAGCCATGTGGACCGCTCGATAAAAGACCCGATGGCATTCGCACGCACCAACGTCATGGGCACGCTTACGATGCTTAATGCCGCAAAAACATATTGGGACTCAAAACTCGAAAGCAATAAGGCACAAGCTATCGGACTGGGAACAGAAAAATACCCAGGCAAACGCTTTTACCACATCTCAACAGACGAAGTGTATGGTGCGCTTGAAATGGGCGGCGGGTTCTTCACCGAACAGACCAAGTACCAACCACACAGTCCGTATAGTGCGTCAAAAGCCTCGAGCGACCATTTCGTGCGCGCATTCCACGACACTTATGAACTGCCCACTATTGTCACTAACTGCTCAAACAACTATGGACCATACCAGTTCCCCGAGAAACTCATACCCCTGTTCATCAATAACATACGCCACGGCAAACCGCTGCCTGTGTATGGCAAAGGCGAGAATGTGCGCGACTGGCTTTATGTAGAAGACCATGCGCGGGCTATAGACCTCATTTTTCACAAAGGCAAAATAGCCGACACTTACAACATCGGCGGCTTCAACGAGTGGCGCAACATCGACCTTATCAAGGTAATCATCAAGACTGTGGACAAACTGCTTGGCAATCCTGAAGGGCACAGCGAGCATCTGATAACATACGTTACTGACCGCGCCGGCCACGACCTGAGATATGCCATCGACTCCACAAAACTGAAAAACGAGTTGGGTTGGGAACCAAGCCTGCAGTTTGAAGAAGGCATCGAAAAGACAGTTCGCTGGTATCTTGACAACCAAGAGTGGATGGACCGAATCACATCGGGCGAATACGAGAAATACTACGAAAGCATGTACGCTAATCGTTGACCATGGCAAGTTTTTTCAAAAAACATCTGCGTGAAATACGCGAATATCTAATGATTTCGCTGGGTTTGCTCATCTATGCCTGCGCATGGAAGACTATGCTCTTGCAGCACAAGATGGTGGGCGGCGGAGCAACAGGCGTCGCGGCTATCGTTGAATACGCCACCAATGGCACCGTGCCGATGGCGGTTACGTATGGCGGCGTCAACCTGATTCTACTACTGCTGGCAATAAAAACTCTCGGACTTGAATTTAGCATAAGAACCATTTGGGGCGTCACGTGCCTTACTATATGGCTCGCCGTGCTGCCCACATGGGACGCGCCATTAGTGCCGCTTAACGACCATTTTCTCGCTTGCGTAGTCGGTGGTATTATGTGCGGCATAGGAATAGGCATCGTCTTCCTCAACAACGGCAGCAGCGGAGGAACTGACATCATTGCGATGATAGTCAACAAGTATCACCGTGACGTATCACTCGGACGCTCGCTTCTCTACTGCGACTGCGTAATCATTGGCTCTTCATATTTTCTACCCACTGGCGACCTGACAACCATTGTCTATGGTCTTGTGCTGATGACTGTGTCAGCATATACGGTGGACGTTGTCGTAAATGGTATGAGGCAATCGGTACAGTTCCTCATATTCAGCCAAAAATATGACCTGATAGCAAACGCCATTATGACCGAAGTCCCTCGTGGAGTTACTGTGCTTGACGGCACGGGCTGGTACAGCAAACAACCAATGAAAGTCGTGTGTGTGCTTGCCCGCAAAGGCGAGTCAACAAAAATTTTCCAAATAGTGAAACGCATTGACCCTAACGCCTTCGTCAGCCAGTCCGAAGCTGCCGGCGTATATGGACAAGGATTCAACCCGATGGGATAAATCATTTGCGGTCAATCTCTACAAAACCAATCAGCAGGCGTCTTCCATTTGTAAGACGCCTGCTGATTGGTTAATAATTATCGGCACTGAAATAAAAATCTATGACCCAGTGGTGATTATTCTTTAGTTTCAGTGTTGGTTTGAGATTTTGTTGATTTGGCTTTGGCTGTCTTAGATGTCGCGCGCTTACGTTTTGGCGTTGACTCCTCTTTGGCAACCTCTGCAACGTCTGTAACGGCAGTGGTTGTCTTTTTGGACTTGGAAGCGGTTTTAGCATTTGACTTCTTGGCTGTGGAAGACTTAGATGTTGTTTTCTTTGTCTTTTTAACCTCATCAGGTTTAACGTCAAGATTAAGCTCTGGTTCTGATTCTGCCGCTTTCTTGCGAGTAGTGCGCTTCTTTGCTGCAACCTGCTTTTGTTTGGCAGGAGTTGCACTTTCGTTTTTCTCGTCCAAAATAGCCTGCTCAACAACGTTGTCTTTTACATTGTCTTGAGCTTCTTTGACATCCTCTTTGGAGAGTTCTGCACTTTTTTTGCGCACTGTGCGCTTGGGCTTTGATGGCACCACACTCACTTCTGGAGTAATGCTTTCTTCCGCCACTATATTTGCCGCAAGGTCATCTGATTTAGCGGTTTTCTTTGTTCTTTTCCGCTTCGAGGCAGGTTTTGACGGCTGCTCAACGGCAAGTTCAGTTGACGCTGTCATCTCCTTTGTCTCTGGTTCGGCTTTGACCGGAGCGGCACTGGCGGATTGAGCATCTTTCATCTCAACAGCATTCTGTTGGGTTGAAACTTCTTGCTCTGCCTTTGCCGCAATCTCATCCTCGTTTTGTTTACTACCCTGCTCTACGTCATCTGCCAGTTGCTCAACTCCATTTGGCAAAGCATTTATGTCATCAACTTCAGAAGCAGACTTCTTTTTCTTACGTTTCTTTTTCTTCTTTTTTGAAGTTGTGGCATTAGGTGCTGCCGACTGTTGAGAATTGCTGTCTTTATTGTCTTTTGCCGATGGTTTTTGCACATCATCTATCTCTTCAATATCGTCAAGATAGTCGTCTTCGGGTTTGTGCTGCAGCATTTCGAGGTTTATCTCACTACCGCCGCGGTCACAAAACTTATACTCAAGATAGCCAAGCCGCTCGCTCGGAACAATAGTAATGGGACCATATTTGCGTTTCCACTTCCACTTGAGCGAACTGAAGAAAAGTCCTTTGGTAATGTAAGCTTCTACAAACGGATGCACATAAAGCACGACTTCATGTTTCAACGTTTCAGATATCAGGGCTATTTTTTGCTCTATTTCGTCAGTGATAAATACCGAAGTGTCCACTTTACCGGTTCCATGACAAGTCGGGCATTTGTCTTTCATGACGATGTCCACAACCGGCCTAACTCTTTGACGTGTGATTTGCATAAGTCCAAACTTGCTGAGCGGCAACACATTATGACGCGCGCGGTCATTACTCATCAAGTCTTTCACATAGTCATAAAGCTGTTGCTTATGCTCTGCGGTGTGCATATCTATGAAGTCGATGACAATGATGCCTCCCATGTCGCGTAACCGCAGTTGGTGAACTATTTCTTCAGCCGCCGCTATATTCACATCAAAGGCATTCTGCTCTTGATCTGACTCATTTCTGTTGCGCGCGCCGCTGTTGACGTCAATAACATGCAGTGCCTCGGTATGGTCAATAATCAAGTAAGCACCGTTTTTGCAACTCACCGTGCGCCCCATACCCGACTTCAACTGCCTCGTAACACCGAATTTGTCAAAGATGGGCATCGTGTCAACGTAGTGAGAAACAATATCAGCACGCTCGGGCGCAATGACTTTAACATACTCTTTAACCTCTTGATAACAAGACAAGTCGTTGATATAAATGTGGTCAAAGCTCGGG
Source organism: Paludibacteraceae bacterium (assembly GCA_017454915.1). GTDB lineage: Bacteria > Bacteroidota > Bacteroidia > Bacteroidales > Paludibacteraceae > UBA3747. Next base: position 57,118 of record JAFTCC010000028.1, on the reverse strand, counting down.
TTAAGTATATCCCTGACGATGCTCATCGTGCGATCCATTTCCTGTGATACACGTTGAGGCACCTGTGATGATGTCAGCTGCAAGTGGCGCATTGCCTCGTACCAACGGTCAAGCAGATGGTCGAATTCCGTTTCTAATTCTTCTGGCGTTTTGTCTTCAGCCACCGTCCTCACAATCACACCGAAACCTTCGGGTTTGAAGCGCATAATGGCCTGACGCAGACGGCTACGCTCGCTTGACCTCTTTATTTTGGTGGAAACAGAGACATTGTCGCCAAATGGCAGCAACACCATATATCGTCCGGCAAAAGATATTTCGGCCGACAGACGTGGGCCTTTGGTCGATATTGGCTCTTTAATGATTTGCACAAGTACTTCGTCGCCGGTCTTGAGCACGTCACCAATTTGACCGTCCTTGCCTGTCAACGGCTGACGTTTGACCTCGCTGATGTCCGGAAACTTTTTGCGGTTGCTTACGACTTGCCGAACATAGTAGTTCATCGTGCGGAAATCACTGCCAAGGTCATAATAATGCAGGAAAGCCTCTTTGCCATACCCTACGTCAACAAACACAGCATTAAGGGCGGGTAACACTTTCTTCACTCGCCCGTAATAAATGTCGCCAACAGAGTACTGCTGGGCTATTTGGTCTTTACTAAACTCCTGAAGGCGACCATCCTCCAAAAGTGCGATTTCTACTTCCTCCTTTCTTACATCAACAATAAGTTCGCTCTTCATAAATTGATGTAAGTTTAATAACCCTAATCTGCGATTGGGGTTCGGGTTAAAAAAAACTTGAGGGCGGCACAAAAATTAAAGATACCCCCCTCCAAGTTTTGTTTTAAGTAATTGTTTTGATTGATAAACACTAAAATGTCTTTGTCCCTATGCGCTTATTTCTTCTTATGACGATTCTTGCGAAGACGTTTTTTACGCTTGTGGGTAGACATCTTATGACGTTTATGCTTTTTTCCGTTTGGCATATTCGTACAAAAATTAAGTGGTTAATTATGATTTATTTTGCTTTCTTTACGTTTTTGATTTGCTCGCTGAACACTTTGGCAGGTTTGAAAGCCGGAATAGAGTGTTCTGGAATGATAAGGCTTGTGCCCTTGGTGATATTGCGAGCTGTTTTTTCAGCACGGGTCTTCAGTATAAAGCTGCCAAAACCACGGAGATAAACCTCCTCACCGGCTGCCATGTTTGATTTCACAACTTCCATAAACGACTCCACTACACGGAGTACCTCGGCCTTTTCAATGCCGGTGCCTTTAGCGATTTCGCTAACGATTTCTGCTTTTGTCATGATTGATTTTATATTTATTTTTTCGGTTAATAAGAACGCGTTTTGCGTTTGGGACTGCAAATATACTGCTTTTTATTTGATTGATAAAATTTTATGCGGTTTTTTTTTTATTTTTCTTTATTTTTTGTAATAAATCTTCATAGTTTTGGAGCTTTTAGCACAAATGCTGAAAAAAGTATTCCAAACTCGCATGTCAACCATAAAAAATATTTTCTATCATTTGTGGACTAACCGCGCCAGGCTGGTTATATACCACGTCAACAGGTACCTAATACTATAAAAATCGCCCTATTAACTTCTCCTGTTAGCCTGCCAAACCGTAAGCACGCAGAAAAATAACGTAAGTAGCAGGAAATAGAGCATATCCCCTCCCACTATCACACCACGGCTAATAGATTTGTAATGTTCGTGGAACCCCATGCCTGCCAATTGGCTGAGGAAAGACCCCGTGTCAAAAAAAGAGCAAACCAGATCAAAGCCGTAAAAAAGAGTGAAGCAGAGCGCTGCAGCCAAGATAAACGCAACTATTTGGCTTTTGGTGAGCGAGGAGGCGAATAATCCTACCGAGCAGTTGACAGCAGCTAACGCCGCAAGCCCTATCATACCGCCAACAAATGCGCCGCCATCAACATTACCCTGCGGTTGAGCAAGATACGACACCGCAAAATATGACAAAACATTGGGCAGCAACGCAATGAGGCATACTGACCATGAGGCAAGGAATTTGCCGAACACTATCTGACGAACCGACAGCGGACGGGTCAATAGCAAATCCCAAGTGCGCGACTGTCTTTCTTCGGCTATCAAACGCATCGTCAGCGCAGGGCACAGCAACATAAAAAGCCAAGGCGAAAGCGAGAACAAGCCGTCAAACTGGGCATATCCATTGTCGAACACGTTATATGAACCCGGAATGACCCACATAAACAACCAAACGGCAAGCAAGTAGAGACCTACGGCTATGTAGCCGGTTGGAGTTGAAAAATAAGACCTTATCTCGTGGCGATAGATTGTGAACATACCAATTTTTTGTGCAAAGGTAGTGATTTTTTAGATGATTACACTGATTTATTAACGAAAAAACGCTAAATTTGCACAGCATGAACATCAATCAAAACAATACTATGCCACGACTTTTTGCCACCATCGCATGTCTGGTCTTCTTTACCGTCAATGCTCTGTGCCTGCCGATAGCAATCCGCTTCAGTGCCCAAACAGGCTACATAATGAATGTTGAGGCTATCAGCAAGCTTGGCAAACACGGGCCTATGGCTGGCGGAGAAATAGGTGTTGAATTTCTTCCCACCGGCAGAATGCCGTGGCAACAGACGTGGAACAATACCTCAATCGGTGTTGCAGCGGGATTTATGGATTTCGGTCAGAACAGTAAACTTGGACAAGCCATAACGCTTTACCCTTATCTTAACATACCGCTCGCCGATGTTCCGCATTTCCGTCTTACTCTGCGGCCAGGTGTGGGAATTGGTTTTGTCACTAAACGCTACAGCAACACCATCAGCGATGAACGGCGGTGGAAAGAGATGCCAAAGGACGCTAATGAGACTTTCGGTTCTGTGCTTAACGCTTATTTTTCGGCTCTCATAGGACTTGAATTTCCAATAAAGGATGGTTTCACTATTGACTTGGCAGGCGGCTGGAAACACCTGTCAAATGGTTCTATCATGGCTCCAAATGGCGGAATAAACATCTTTTCGGGTGAACTGGGACTGCGCTACCAGCCAAACCACGACAATTATGAGGCACCAGAAAAGCGTCCGGACTTGCCCAAAGATTATCGGACATGGACCTTTGAAATAATAGCCGCCGGCGGTGTGAGGCAACTTTATTATCAAGACCGTAAAAATTACGGCATAGCATCGCTCAGTGTTGCCGCATTTTATCAACCTTGCCGTATTTTCCGCCTTGGACTGGGAGCTGACGCTTTCTACGATGGTGTTTATGGCGCTGTCAACGCCGGTTCAGGGGAGCACACAACGTCATACAAGAAGACGTATATCGAAAGCAACGACTTCAAAAACAAAGTTAGGCTTGGACTATCGCTTCAGCCCGAATTTGTTTTCGGACGTTTTTCGGCAGGAATACACGCAGGCATTTACCTGTACGACAACATAAAAAACCTTGAACCCTATGCCGCTGTTGAAGCCAATGGTGGTAAACCTCTAAAAAGAGGCATGTTCTACTCATATTCCGACCCAAGCAACCATCAAGACGGGTGGTTCTACACACGGGCGGTAGCTAAATTCTGCATCAACAAACACATCATCGTGTCTGTTGCATTAAAAACACACCTGCAAAAGGCCGAATGCATCGAATGGGGATTCGGTTATAGGTATTAAGTTTGGGATGATAAGACCTAAAAACTAATTTTACTAATCTACATCCACGGCCGGTCTAATGACCGTTTCGGACTTAACGAACAAACGATTATTTATCCGCATGGACGTTTGAGAATGTCAGTGTAGTGTTTCCTCCGCCCACTTCTTCAATTTCCACTTTTTCCGCTATGTGGGTTGCGGCGTTAAGCGTAACAGTTATTGAAGTGAAAAAACGTTTCATTTCGCGAATTTTAGGATGCATGACATACACATTCTTGTCCACATTGTTCACATCAAACTGCTGATTGCTTTGAAAATTTGTTCCGTTTATCGTCTGCAAAATCACATTAACAAGCCTTGTCACATTTTTATTGGCATTGCTCTGTTGTCCGTTGACTTCCCACACCAGCGGAGATGGTGAAACATATTCCCACCTCAGGTAGTTAGGCGCACGATAGGCAAGTCTGCCGGTGCTAACCTGCGGTTTCACAAGCAATTCGGAAGTCTTTACCTGACGGAAATCAGCGGTCAGACTACCAATTACATTTATCTGCAACAATATGAACAGGCACTTAAGCATCTATTCTATCATGATGATTGTGGCATTAGCCATGTGTTTTATTTCAGCACCCGCCTTCTCAAGCATGGCATCCCACTCTATGTCAGGTTCTTCAAAGTCTATGAGCAGCACGCTGCGCGCCACACCAGTCTGCAACAGCATCACAGCATCAGTATCTGCAGCATGGGGATATGCCATATCGGGCACGATAGTGCTGTTGTAGCCATGACAGCCAAGCATAATGGCAATTTGCGAAGCGACAGTATTGTGTGTGGACTGCATAAACGGCGTTGGCGACAGTTCTTGCTCAGCATTGTTGAGCATATCGTTAAGGAATATCAGTGAATTATGTTTACATCCCCACTTTGTCTGTGCGATTATCGCATCTGGTTTATCAATTCCAGCCTTTCGCAGCGATTTATGCACCGCCGCTACCACACATCGCATCTGAGGAGTCATGCGCCGCACCTGCATCGGCCCTAAGAACTGCTTGCACTCATCAGGATTTTCACACGACTCTGCAAAAGTTTGTAGAGCCAGTTCCAAACATGGCTCATCATTATGAGCAAGCGCATAGCGTGACAGGATGAGAGAGGAGTCGTTGCCTCCAAAACCAAACGAATTGCACATAACCACATCCGCACGATTATACGCTTTCGCCAGCACCAATGAATTTGACCCTTCAATCGGTTGTTTGGCACTGAAATTCGCAAATGCCGTTTGACTTTCCATTGTAAGAAGGCAAATAACTGTTTCTATAGAACCGGACGCGGATGTCGTGTGTCCCGTAAAGCATTTTGTGGATGAGAACGGTGGCACCGCATTGCCAAAAACATTGTGGACTGCAGTCAATTCCGTTTGGTCGTTATTAGGCGTGCCTGTGCCATGGGTATTGATGTAGTCCACATCGCATGGAGCTATTCCAGCACATTGCAATGCCTTTGACATTGCCATTGATGGTCCTACAGCGTCGTCTGACGTGGCCGTCTGGTGAAATGCGTCGCAGCAGTTGGCATAACCGCCTATGTAAGCAAGAACGGGCACATTCCTGTCTAATGCGCTATCTTCATCTTCAATCACTAAATATGCAGCGCCCTCTCCAAGATTAAGCCCATTGCGCGACTCATCAAACGGACGGCAAAGCGCGCTATCAAGAATCCGCAAACTATTGAAACCATTCAAGTGGAAAAGTGTCAATGCCTCTGTGCCGCCAACAAGTACGCGGCGAAAACGGCGTGTGCGAATCAGGTCTGCTCCATAAATTATCGCATTGAGGGCAGATGAACAAGCTGTTGAAATCGTTGTCATGAACCCGAACTTACCAAGGGCGTCAGAAATGTCACGCGTACAACTATCCGCGCTATGCTTCTGGGCTATTGTCTTGCACACTGCCGCGTCATCACATTTGTTCCATAACCGTTCCGTAACATCCATTCCACCGACAGTCGTACCCGAAATAAAAGCCATTTCGCAGACATCCGAAACGCGGGCATTCTGCAATGCTTCCTTCGCCGCCACTATGCCGAGCAATGTGCTGCGGGGCACATCAATGCACGGCACACCTGCAATGTCTGCAAGTTCAGCATCTGTCAGCGGTACCTCGCCAACTGGCAAATCGCAGTGCGCGGATTTGAGAATACGCATCCTGCCCACCCCGCCGCGGCCGTGCGACAAGGCATCAAGGGTAGCCTCTCGACCTACGCCAAGGGCACTGACTATGCCATATCCGGTTATCGCAATGTTCATTTAGTGCGGTGAGAAGCCACGTAATCCGCCATCACGTTTATTGAGCGAAATATCTGCTTTCCCTCTTTTGGATCGGCAAGTTTTATGCCGTAATGTTTTTCAAGCAATACTATGAGTTCCAGAGCATCTATACTATCAAGTCCAAGTCCGGAGCCAAACAATGGTTCATCGTCGATTATGTCAGACGGGCTCATGTCCTCGAGGTTCAATGCCTCGATAATCTGCTGTTTTAACATCAATTTTAAGTCTTCCATAGGGTATGTGGTTAGAGTTAGTAGTTAAAGTTTTATGCGTTGTTGTGCTGTGAATGCATCACTTTCATCGAACAGCTGAAATTGTCAGCAGACTTTACCTCAATCCATGCGGCAAGTACCGAGTGTGTTCGTCCGCACAATGCTGCCCTGCACAGTTTTTCAAATTCAGCTTCGTCCACTGCCGCAAAATACATCGTTTCGCCCAAATAGCGGTTTCTTATTGCAACTTCGCCTGACGCTATGTTAGGCAACGTGTAAACGAACAATGCCGGGCTCGGGAAATAATTGTCTTTATCGCAATACGACAACCTGTATGCCTCATCCTGCACAGTGCAATCTGTCACACCGCCGAAAATCACTGCACGATCATCACGCTCTTCAAATCTGCCCTCCTCTTTGTTAAGCAGCAATTCGGAGGCTATAAACGCCAGCCGCGACATAGTATCCATTTTGAAAAACTTAGGATAATCGCCAACATGATTGCGGTATAGTTCAACGAGCATTTGTCTGCCATTGAGGCTTACTGCGACATTTTCGCCGCATAAAGTAACTCTGCCCGATGATTCTATGTGCACACTCAATTCGTTCACGATTTTTCAAACAAAACTGCTGCGTTAGTACCGCCAAAGCCCGAAATTAGTTTCACGAAAGCCATCTGATTCGCTGTGCGCGTCTGCCCGCTCACGTTCATGGCGAATGTTGTGCCCTGATTAACATATCCTACAGTTGCAGGAATAAGCCCTTGTTCAAGCGCATGAATGCTAACCACCGTTTCCAACACACCTGCCGCCCCAAGAGTATGTCCGAAATAGGGCTTCAGACTATTAACTGGTAGCGCGTCAAGCGCGGCACGGTGCAAGGCAATAGACTCCATCTCGTCGTTGTAGTTTGTTGCCGTGCCATGACAGCATACCAACGCCAACTTGCTTATGTCATAACCGTTGAGCACATCATTGAGGCACCTGAAACTTCCTTCGCCGCTGCGGCTCGGACCGGATATGTGATTCGCGTCATTATGAATTGAGCCTGACAAAAGATGCCAGCCAGAGATTTCGGCATCGGTCAGAATTAATGTTGCCGCGGCCTCGCCAAGATTAAGTCCCTTGCGGGCAGCATCAAAGGGGCGGCAAGGTTCGTCGGACAATGCCTTGAATGAACCAAAACCCGACACCACAAATTCGCTCATTAAGTCTGCCCCGGTGACAACAACATACTTAGGCGCATTACTATCGCCCCACTCGCCTGAAGTCAACAAACGCATAGCATAGATGAGTGCGCACACTCCAGACGTGCAGGCATTGCTCACCACAAGAGGAACATTAGGATTACCAAAATGCCGGGTAATAAGTTGCGCCGACTCAATTAGCGTCCTGAACTCTGTTGTTCCAAGATGTTCTATGTCACCTTTGGTGCTTGAGAGGACGAAGCGCACGTTGGGAGAATTTGTGTCAATGCCAATACTACTGCTTGCAACAGCATCGTCAATGCTCCTGACACACAATGTCTCGAAACGGTTAAGACCCTCAATAGGATTGATTTCAGAAGCAAACGCAGCCGCACATCCCCACTTACACTGGCGCAAGGCACTTGCACCACTAAGCACGCCGGCAACATTCTCTGATGTGGTCTGTCCCAACGGAGTTATGCAGTTATCACCTATAGCTGTTATCATACTACTTTGAAAGTCGCAGATGCGATAATTTCTCCTGAAACACTTACCGAGGCTTCTATTTTCTTTATTCCCATCGCCTGTTCCACTACTGTGGCTGTCGTCAAAACCTCTTCTCCTTGAGCCGGACGCCTCATGATTTCCATTGTCAACACCGCCGCAACCATGCCGTGTTTTGGCGCGGCATGCGAGATATCGTCAACACCTATAAAAACTGAAGTTTGCGCCATATTTTCAAGCAGACCACCTTCGGTAAGCCCCATTTTGTCTACAAGCGGATGACCTGCCAACACACAAAAACACGTAGTGGCGCTGGCATTATCCGACGCAAGAACACTGTCAACAAACACAAATGGCGGCTGCTGAGGTAATATGGAGAGATAATTTTCGATATGATAGTCTGTTAAACAATTATTCAGCCTGCCAAAAGTTGTAATAATGAAACCATTGGGTCGGATATTGGCTCACTATATCAGCAAGAGTGTCAGCATAATTGTCAGCAAGTTCCTGCATCTTCTGCTTCTTATTGCCGCTATATTTTTGCAGACTGTTAACCAAGGGTTTACAAATAATATGATACGTGTTCCACCGCTCTTTCATCACGAACATCATCAGAACTTTTTTGCGTTCAGCAACGCTCACCGCAAAAGGACCTGCGGGCAAAAAAGCGTCAACACCCAACACCTTGGCAGTTATAGTCTTTTCAGACCCGAAAATACGGTCTCCGAACAATGTTACCACCGCTCCTTTAGACAGCGCGTCATGAATAAGAAATACATGGCTCATGTCATCGTTGAGCGTGAATAGGTTAATATTTGCCGCCTCAAACATTTGCCGTCTATAATCTGTAACCATTTGTTTTTCGCCGCCAAACGCAAGCGCATACATTGGCTTGCTGTGCCGCCGGACACTATAACCCGCCATCTCGTGGTTCCCCACATGCGATGAAATCACCACAAAGCCATCTTCATCACTCATCCATTGTTCCATAATCTCCATTCCATCGGTTACTATCTTGTATTCTCTGCCGGCATAGGACGCAAAACGGTCGAGAATGACCTGTCCGAACATATAGTGGTTTTTATACACCCCAATACAAGAGCGCAAGAATGACCACTTAAGCCTGTGTCTGAAAAGTATGTATTGCGCTTTCGTGCCGCTCGGACGAAAAATTATGTAGAAAATCACCACGACAGACATCACGGCATAAAGAAGACGCACGTCAAAGCGCTTAAGGAGCCATACCAATGAGCGAAGCATCCATGGTGTGCCATCAGTTTTTCCTGTCCATTGGCGATCCGTCATAAATCATAACTTGTTGTTTTTCATCCACTCGATGACGCACTCAATGTCGCGGTAGTGGGCACGATCGGCAACTATCGGGTCGGCAAGCACACGCACACTGCCATAAGCCTCCTGCGTAACGGGCGACAGCAAATCCAAGATATTCAAGCAATCGGTAGCTTGAGCCAAAGCCATATACAGTATTGCCATCACCTGATAGGCATTGTCTATTACACGTGCGCACAGCAATGCGCTATTTGTGCCCATCGACACTATGTCCTGATTGTCATTGTTGTTAGGAATACTATGTACATAGTTGGGCATTGACAGTGTTTGACATTCTGCCGTGGTGGACGTTGCCGTGAACTGACAGGCTTGCATTCCATAATTCAGCCCGAGTTTTCCCATGTTGAGGAATGGCGGCAGGATACCATTGATGCGATCGTGCATCAAATAATTAAGTTGGCGCTCGGCCGTCATCACGAGCCTTGTCATCGCGATCTTTATCTTGTCTGCCTCAAGCGAGATGTAGTCGCCATGAAAGTTTCCGCCATGATATACATTGGCTGTCTGAACATCCACAATGGGATTGTCTGAAGCCGAATTAAACTCACACTCTATGACCTGAGCCGCATATTCTATAGTGTCATAAATCGGTCCAAGAATTTGTGGCGTACAGCGAAGCGAATAATAAGGCTGCACTTTATGCTCAAACACCAGCTCAGTGTGCGTGGTTTCATAAAACTCATGTTCGCGTTTTGGCAACCTGCGGCTGCCACGGGCAAGATGGCGCATTCTGTCTGCCACATAAAGTTGCCCGGGATGAGGACGAGCACCATTAAGTGTTTCGGACATCATATCGTCATACGACTCTGAAATTTCGTTAATCCAGACCGAAGCCACAATAGCCAAGTCAAGCAAGTTGCGCGCATGAAGTATATTAACGAAACTTATACCAGTCATGACCGACGTGCCGTTGGTAAGGGACAGCCCTTCGCGCAAAGAAATCGTAAGCGGCTGCAGCCCACACTCTTCCAACACTTGAGCTGTAGGACGCCATTCCCCTTTATACAGGACCTCACCTTCGCCTATAAGACACAGTGCTATGTGAGCCAACTGCACAAGGTCGCCGCTTGCTCCGACACTGCCATGCTCTGGCACAAAAGGAGTAATATCTTGGTTGATAAACTCTTGCAACAAGTCTGCAGCTTTGGGGTCTATGCCTGAATAGCCGCAGGCTATGGAGCCAAGACGAGCTATCATTGATGCACGTACATACATTCGGTCAAGAGGTCTGCCAGCTCCTGTGCTGTGAGAACGTATGATATTATATTGCAAGTCATGCAAATACCTGTCGTCAATCCTCCATTGCGCCATTGGACCGAACCCCGTGTTGATGCCGTATATGACTTTGTTGCGTGCAAAAATCTTGAGAAAATCAAAACTGCGAGTTATTCTTCCACGCTGTTCATCGTCAAGCCTTATCTGCTCATCACCTGTCAGCACGGGCGTTATATGCTGAAAATCAAAAATCACAATATTGTATTTTTAGTTATTTTTAAGTTCTTCAAGTTGTTCTGAAAGGATTTCCCATTCGTACATTCTGTGTTCAAGTTCAACTTTAGCATCAGAATAACGTTGTGTAATTTTCTGTATGTCATCACCTTGTTGCGGTGTAGTAAGCTGTTGCTCGAGTTCTGCCAGCAATTTCTCCGTTGCCGCCACCTCCTGCTCCTTCTTAGCCACCTCCCGTTCCGCTTTGGCTATCTGCCTCTGCTGCTCTTTGCGGGCCTCATACTGCTGTTTATTTGACGTCGTCTCGGTGTTCTTGCCGCCAGTTTCAGTAGTCTTGTCCTTTTTCTCCATGCCTTTAACCCCTGTCAACTGGTCAAGATTTTCTATGTTCCGGCTGCGTAAATAGTCATAAATGCCGCCAATATGCTCACGCACCGTGCCGCCACTGAATTCATAAACTCTATCTACAATTCCATCCAAAAATTCGCGGTCATGGCTCACCACAATCACCGTGCCTGTAAAATCGCGTATAGCATCCTTAAGCACGTCCTTGCTCGGCATATCAAGGTGATTGGTAGGCTCGTCAAGTATCAGTAGGTTGACAGGCTGCAAGAGCAGTCGTATCATGGCGAGCCGGCTCCGCTCACCGCCCGAAAGCACCTTGACTTTCTTGTCTGAGGCTTCACCGCCAAACATGAACGCCCCGAGAATATCACGGATTTTTAGCCGTATGTCACCTGTCGCCACATGGTCTATCGTTTCAAACACCGTCAGGTTCTCATCAAGCAGCGACGCTTGGTTTTGGGCAAAATAACCGATGGTTACATTATGTCCGACGCGCAATGTGCCGCTGTAATCTTGTATCTGGTTCATGATACACTTCACGAGCGTTGACTTGCCCGCGCCGTTTTTGCCGACGAAAGCTACTTTATCACCACGGCGCAGCGTCATGTTGACGTGGCTTATTGTCCATGTTTCGCCATTGTTGCCGGTGACGTAATGTTTTTCCAAGTCATCTATCACAAGCGGGAAATCACCCGACCGCGGTGCTGGCTGAAAACGCAGGCGCAAGCGTGCGGTGTCCTCAAGGTCAACCTCAAGCCGTTCCAACTTATCAAGTTGCTTGATGCGGCTCTGCACCTGAACAGCCTTGGTTGCCTTGTATCTGAAACGCTCAATGAAAGCCTCTGTGTCAGCTATCATCTTCTGCTGGTTCTGGTAGGCACGCACCTGCTGGTCATGACGTTCCTTGCGCAACTCGCGGAATTGGCTATAACTCACGTTATAGTCATATATTTTGCCAAGCGAGATTTCTATAGTGCGCGAAGTTACATTGTCAAGAAAAGCACGGTCGTGACTGACAAGCAGTACCGAACTCGGCGACTGCATCAAAAAGCGCTCAAGCCATTGTATCGACTCTATATCAAGATGGTTGGTAGGTTCGTCAAGCAACAGCACATCGGGGCGGCGAAGCAGTATCTTGGCAAGTTCTATGCGCATGCGCCAACCGCCTGAAAACTCGCTGCACTGCCTATTGAAGTCGCTGCGTACGAAACCCAGTCCGGCAAGGGTACGCTCGGCATCACCCTCACGGTTACCGGCATCCATGATGTTCAACAATTCAGTTTGGTGCGACAGCGCGTCAATCAAAGCCATGTACTCTTTGCTTTCATAATCAGTGCGATCAGCAATTTGCCGGTTGAGGCTGTCTATCCTTCTATTCACATCCGCCACAGCATCAAAAGCTTTCATGGCTTCCTCCATTACAGTCGTGCCATCGTTATGAATCATGTGCTGCGGCAAATAGCCAATTGTAGTGTCGGGCGACATCACGACATTGCCCGCCGTGGGACGCTCCACACCGGCTATGATTTTCAGCATCGTCGATTTACCCGCACCGTTTTTACCCACCAAAGCAACTTTCTCCTTATCGTTAAGGAGAAAACTGATATGGTCAAGCAACGGCGTGGCGGAAAACTCGACTGTCAGACCCTCTATTGAAATCATAGTGCAAAGTTACGAATAAACAAGGGAAATACAAAGAAAAGCCCGTTTTTCTTTATTTCAACTAACAAAACTGCCAATCGTCAGATTCTAAGCCGTGAGGTGGTATATTTTTTCCGCAACACATATTACAAATTTCTACTACTCCATATCATTATAGTGACGAACCGCAAACTGCCATTTGCTACAACTAAACAGAGCCACAGCACAAATGCCATGACTCTGCTTAGTAAAAAATAGAGTTGAACAAGTGTTAGAGGCCGAGTGCCTTTTTGATAGCCGGCACGCGTGCTTCGGCGGCTGCCGTGCAGCGTTCATAGTCTGCGCCGGTAAATGGTTTGCCGGGTTCTGTTGCCACTGGTATCTCGAAGTAGAACTTGATTTTGGGTTCTGTGCCAGAAGGACGAACACTGACTTTCAATCCGCCTTCTGTGAAGAATTGCAGAACGTTAGACGTTGCGTTGAGCGCCATTTCTATCGGTTTCTCAATCCACTTGCCATCCTTGAGTTCACATTCTTTGAGCTGTTTGAAATCCTTTACGCGCACTACCTTTTCGCCGTCAATTTCCATTGGCGGATTTTCACGGTAGTTTTTCATCATGGCTTGAATTTCATCTGCGCCTGTCTTGCCTGGACGCACGACGTTAATCGTAGTTTCACGTTGGAAGCCATAGTCCTCATAAATCTTGAGCAGATAATCGTAAAGCGTCATTCCGTTGTCTTTGGCGTATGCGGCAATCTCACAAATGAGGCATATTGACGACGGTGAGCATTTGTCGCGAACAGCATCGTATGGCAAGAAACCGAAGCTCTCTTCGCCACCGCCGAGGTATTTGCGGCTTCCTTCCCACATGCGGATACGATTGGCTATCCACTTAAAGCCTGTGTACTCGTCGGTCAGTGTAACACCTTGGCGGTCTGCTATCTTGCGTATGAGCTCGCTGGTAACGATGGTTTTCACAAGATAGTGTTCGGGGCGAAGTTTGCCCAGACGCTTCATGTTGTTAATGATGTAGTAGTGATATATGATGTTGGTCTGGTTGCCGTTGATGATAACCCATTCGCCCTTGTCGTTCCTGCACACGATAGCGATACGGTCGGCATCAGGATCAGAAGCTATCACGAGGTCGGCACCAAGTTTTGAGCCTAATGCCATACCCATCGTCATTGCCTCTGCATTTTCGGGGTTAGGCGAAACGACTGTCGGGAAATTGCCGTCTATAACCATTTGTTCCGGCACAACGTGAATGTTTTGGAAACCCCAGCTGCGCAGGCACATCGGCACAATCTGACGACCAGCACCGTGCATGGGCGTATAGACAATGTTAAGGTCTTTCTGACGAAGGATGGTGTCTTGGTCTATCATGACAGTCTTGACTGCCATCATGTAGTCGTAGTCCATCTCACCACCGATTATCTCAATCAAGTCTTTGTTTCCCTGCCATTTCACATCCTCAACGCGCACTTTGTTAACTTCGTCGATGATGCCTTGGTCATGCGGCTGCAGCACTTGTGAGCCGTCTTCCCAATAAGCCTTGTATCCGTTGTACTCACGAGGGTTGTGAGATGCGGTAACATTCACGCCGCCTTGACATTTCAGGTGCCTGATTGCAAAGCTAACCTCAGGTGTGGGGCGTAGGCTCTCAAAAAGATAGACTTTGATGCCATTGGCAGAGAACACGTCTGCCACAGTTTCGGCAAACATACGACCATTGTTGCGGCAGTCATGGCCTACAACTACAGCCACGCGTCCGTTCTGAACGTGGTCGAAACCATTTTCGCGCTGCACCTTCAGCAAGTAGTTGGCATAGCCTTGTGTCGCGCATGCCACGATGTACTTGTTCATGCGGTTGGTGCCAGGGCCCATGATTCCGCGCAAACCGCCGGTGCCGAATTCAAGCGTGCGGTAGAAAGCATCGATAAGTTCGGTTTTGTCCTCAGCTTCCATCATTTTCTTTACTGCGGCTTTGGTTTCGGCGTCATAGTTGCCGTCAAGCCACGATTGCGCTGTGCGCATAACTTGTTGCAAAAGTTCGTTTTCCATGTTTTGTGTTTATGTGGTTAATGATTCATATTTATTTCGCATTGGATATCGCATTACCTATGTCATCTTCGTCAAAAGTGAAAATTTTGTTGCACACGCCATACGACACAGTCTTGTCGCTTTCCGTAGCTGGCAACTCGCATGTGCTAAATATCAAATAGTTGTGATATATCAAATTGCTCTCAAGATAAATGTCGGCGGCAGTGCCCACAAACATACTGCCCAAAGCGCCACCCAGCCCCGTGTTATCGTCGCCGAGCGTATAGTTGAGCACGACGTGCTTTATCGCGTCTTTGTGGGCGATTTTGTCAGGGCACGTGAGAAAAAGTAGCAGCAGAATTGAGATTGCGGCTGCGCACACTATTAGAGTAGTTTTTTTCATAGCAACACCATTTAGTGGCAAAGATAATAAAAATAAATTACTACGGCAATTTTTCGTGTTAAATAATGTGAAAAAACTTAAAAGAATAAAAAAAATCAAAAAAATGTTAAAAATGTTTGGTGGAATAAAAAAATAATCCTACCTTTGCAGTCGCAAAAAGGAAACTGGTGCGGTAGTTCAGTTGGTTAGAATATCGGCCTGTCACGCCGGGGGTCGCGAGTTCGAGTCTCGTCCGCACCGCAAAACAGCCCACTCGAGTAGATTGGGTTGTTTTTTTTCCGAAGGACATAAAATGTCTTCAACGGCATCGGTTGTCCAGACACAGTGTTAAGGCATTCGGTTTTCCGAAAAGGAAGGATGGGTGAGTGGCTTAAACCACCAGTTTGCTAAACTGACGTACGGGTTTCCGTACCGGGGGTTCGAATCCCCCTCCTTCCGCAAAAAGGCAAAGAGCAACAATTGTTGCTCTTTGTTTTTTACAATCACAACTATGATTGTTCAAATTATTTTGTTACCTTTGCAAATAGGTAAGATTTAACGTTGTTGACACAAAAATCACGAACGCACATTGCAACAAACATCATGGCAGGAATTAAACGGGAAACAATAGAGCGGATACTTGACGCGGCACAAATCGAAGACGTTGTGGGCAGATATGTTACATTACGCCGCAAAGGTGCTAACCTATGGGGATTGTGTCCATTCCACGATGAGAAAACACCCTCGTTCAGCGTTGCGCCGCAAAAGGGCATATTCAAATGCTTCGGATGCGGCAAGGGGGGCGACTCGATAACGTTCATCAAAGAACTTGAGAAACTTGACTATCCGAGTGCCGTACGCAAACTGGGAGAGATGTACGGAATCAAGGTTGAGGAGCGTGAAATGACGCCTGAAGAAAAACGCATACAGAGCGACCGCGAGAGCATGCTGGTGCTCAATGAGTTCGCCATGAAATGGTTTGAGCAGCAACTGTGGGAAACTGACGAAGGGCGTTCCATAGGATTGAGTTACATCATCGGCAAGCGCGGAATGAGCGAGAAGAATGTACGCGACTTCCATATCGGCTATTGTCCAAAAAAAGGCAGTGCATTCACCGATGCCGCACTCAAAGCGGGATTCCAAGAAGAATTCCTGATACGAACAGGGCTGACATTGAAAAACGAACAAACAGGACAACTCTACGACCGCTTCAAGGCACGTATCATGTTCCCTACCCAAAACAGGTCAGGGCAAGTGGTAGCATTCGGCGGACGTATTATGGTTGAGAACAAAGACAAAAAGCTCGCAAAATACGTCAATTCGCCAGACAGCGAGGTTTATCACAAAAAAGAGCACCTTTATGGCATCTATCAAGCACTTAACTCTATACGAAAAAATGACAAAGTATATCTCGTAGAGGGATATTTGGACGTGATGTCGTCTCACCAGTCAGGAGTGGAAAACGTTGTGGCGAGTTCCGGAACATCGCTCACCGAAGAACAAATTCAACTAATAAGCCGGCTGACAAAAAACATTGTGGTGATATACGACGGAGACGCGGCAGGCATTCACGCCACACAGCGAGGCATTAATATGCTGCTCAAAGCCGGCATGAAAGTCAAGGCACTATGCCTGCCAGACAACGATGACCCTGATAGTTTCTCGCAAAAGCACGACTCGGAATACTTTGAAAAATACTTCAACGAGCAGCCTGTCAACGGCATCGACTATCTCGTCAACACATTGTTTGCGGACGCAGGAGAAGACATTGACAAGCGCATCGCTGCCATCAAAGCCATAACCGAAACTATATCCTGCATTGCCGACCCGCTCACAAGAAGCGTGTATGCAAAAAAATATGCCGACAAGCTCAATGTGGAGCAGAGAATTTTCAGTGGGGCTGTCGAACACCTCAACACGCAAGAGAAGTTGGACGAGTTAGACAGACAGAAACGTGAGCTTGAGCGTGCACAGCGCGAGAATGAGAATAATTTAGCATCTAACGAGCTTCCAAAGCAAACTCTAACTGACGTGCGCGAAATGCAGCGCAGCGAAGAAATGCTGACAAAATGCCTCGTCAGGCACGGTGACGAAACACTATACACCAAAAATGACGGCAAGAAAGTAACGTGCGGAGAATACTTGCTCGAAGGACTAAAACAATGGAAAGTTAACTTCATAACGATAATCTACAAGCGGATAGTGGACGAATACCGCCTACACCACGATGAGGACGGCTTCAGCACTATGCACTTTTTCAGAAGTCACCCCGATGAAGACATTCGAAATGAGGTGATTAATTTGATGTTTGAGAGGGACACGCCAAGCGGACTCTACAACAAAATCAGCATATCGGAAAACACAATGGTACAGTCAGGGCACAAG
Organism: Paludibacteraceae bacterium; assembly: GCA_017454915.1. Taxonomy (GTDB): domain Bacteria; phylum Bacteroidota; class Bacteroidia; order Bacteroidales; family Paludibacteraceae; genus UBA3747. The sequence continues at coordinate 39,656 of JAFTCC010000028.1, read as the reverse complement.
GAGTATGAAGTCGCGCCAGAAAAACTGCCTAACTACCTCAAAGAATACTTGTGCCGATACGTGGCATACGAAAGGAAAAGAGGGCAAAACCAAATCCAACAACTCTATGAAGAGCAAAACACTCTTAACGGGATGCTTTATGACACCAAAGAGGCTGATACCCCCGACGTACGGGCAATAAAAGACAGACTTGCTGCTATTGCCGAAGAAATCGTCATGCTATGGCGATGGGACGACGTGCTCCGCGACAAAGAAAGGGACATAAGAATGAATCTCAACTGGGTGATCTAAATACATTAGGTTTCCTGCAAATAAAACGTAAAACAGCAATAAACAGTAAATTGTCAATTCGTCCAATAATTTGCCTTTCAACTAATTATATGAACATATTTCAGAAAACGGATTTCATAGCCTGCGGCAGGGCGCTCAAGCCTCATGGCATCAAAGGGCTGGTGCGGATGTCACTCGCCGATTTTGACGCGGACGCTTTGTTTGAGCTAGATGCCTTCATGTTTTTCGACATCGAGGGGACATACGTGCCATTTGCCCTCGAATCGCTCGAATGGCTCGACGACACTGACGCGCTCATTAAGATTGAAGACATAAACGACAACAACGAAGCTGATTTTTTCTCCGGAAAGACTGCATGGCTGCTCAAGAAAGACGCCGAGCGCGCAGGACTTAAGGCCGGAAATGACAGCCTGAAAGGATACAAACTCATTGACGACAAAGCCGGTTCATTCGGCGAGATAACCAATATTGACGACAGCACTGCCAACATCATCGTCATGACCGACAGCGGGCACACCCTACCCCTCCACGACGACTTCATCACAACAATAGACGATGACAAGCAAATTGTGCTCACACACTTCCCTGACGAGATAATTGAATGGAGTAAAGAAAAATAACGTAAATTGTAAATATAGTATGCTGAAAATTGGAGACATGATGCCGGACTTTGAGGTTATCGACGATGCTGGCAACACCGTGAAACGCGCCGACATGCTCGGCCACAAGACAGTAATTTATTTCTACCCCAAGGATTCAACACCTGGCTGCACTGCCGAGGCTTGTAACTTGCGCGACAACTATCATTCATTTCTTGCACAGGGCTACAAAGTGTATGGTGTAAGCAAAGACTCGCAAGCCTCACACCAGCGTTTTAAGGCAAAATACGACCTGCCGTTCCCACTCTTGAGCGACCCCACAACCGCCATGTTGCAGGCTTTCGGGGCTTGGGGAGAGAAGAAACTCTACGGCAAAACAAGCATGGGAACACTGCGCAAGACATTCATATTCAACGAACAAGGCATACTTGAACGCATCATCGACAAAGTCGATACCAAAAACCACGCCGCCCAACTGCTGTGAATTTTACGCTCGGTAGGATTTTCCACAAGAAAAATTATACACTGGGCGTAATTTTATGGTTCATCTGTATTTGTAGAGAGAGCGCTAAAGATCCTTCCAAAGCCTGCCGATTTTGCAGGCTCTGAAAGGAATGAATACCACGGATTATCTGCTTTTCAGAACGTCAACCATTTCTTTAACAAGTTGCACTTGGAAGGCTATCTCTTTGATAGTCTGTGTGCTGGCATCGGTGGCTCCTGTAATGATTTTCTTTGCACTAATCAAAGCTTTGGGGTTCTTGATTTCTTTGATGGCCTTGGCCGCAGGTTCTGCCATTTTACCCATTTCTGCGGCTTTCTTGCCTTCTTCTATTAGTTGCGTGCTGAGTGCCATAACCTCGTTGAGAACATTCTTACCTGAGTTCATAGCCTCATAAAGTTCCGCCATTTTTTCACCGCTTTGGATGACTTCTTCACATGTTTCTACCGCCTTGTCCTTGAAACCATCAACAGTAGCGTTGCCTGTTGAGGCATTTTCAAGATTGGATTTGATTTCACGGATTTTCTCTACTCTGTCTTTGCTCTCCTGGATTTGAGCATCTGTGATTTCCGCGCTTGCCATCATGATGGCGGCAAACATAAATGTGATTGTAAGCATTAGTTTTTTCATTTTGTTTGTTGGTCACTTATATCCCATCGACCATCGGTTAAAAATTTTCTTAATTTGAAGTTTTGTAGTCCGTTGGTTGACGAGGCACAAAAAAGTGGACTAAACTTTTTTAATCCACTTTCTAAGGTATCGGCAAACACCTCTGGTGATGAATTTTACGAAGTAAAGCCCACTCAAACGAGTGAGCGTCTAACTTTACTTCTCATCACCTTGTTAAAATTTGCCGATTTTTAGAAAGTGAGAACTAAAGATAACGCTACCTTTATGTTGTGCAAAAGAAATTTTTGACTTTTTACATAGGCATAAAAATTAATTAAAAATTTTTTTTTTGCAAAGATAATACAAAAAACTAAAATAGCAACCTTTACATAAGTTTTTTTAATTTGCAAAGAAGTGACTTAATTTGGCAGATTAAAGAGAAATTACTATTTTTGCACATCTATACAAAGAAAACACAAACACACTCCTGGGTACACTTCCGGGCTACGTGATTAATATCTCACTTGTTCCTAATTTTAACTGGACTCTAATGGCATTTTTTTCATCAGCTACACAACCCACACAAAAATTTATAACGTCATGAAAAAAGAAAACAAACAGCAAGAATTATCGCCGCGATGCGAATTCTTCAAAAGAGCAGCAAAAGCCTCATTTCTTTTGAAATCACTAATAGTGTGTGCTATGATAATGTTTCCCGCTGTCTGCACACATGTAATAGGACAAGGGCTGACAGTAGACCACGTAGAAAATGTCGGAGACAGGACAATAACGTTCTATAATGATGGTTCATATTATGTTGAAATTCCACATGACAATAGGACTTCGGTATATAAGTGCGACAGCAATAACAGGTTATTATTATTCGGAGATAATTTTAATGATGGTAGAGCAGATATATGGTGGACCGATTTAAGCGGTACGTGGGTTCATCAGACCAGCTATATCTGCCCCTGCAATAAAACAGGAGGGGTCTGCACGGGTTGCAGTGGAAGCGGTAAAGTTTATTCAGGTATGTTCACATTTCCTTGTTTTATATGCTACGGCTCAGGCAGATGTAACAAACAGCACGACGATAATGGGCGTGTGTATCACTTCGAAACCTATCAGACACAAGTTGCCGTACCTAACGTTGAACATTACTCGCCGTCATCATCATACTCATCAGGGTCTAGTTCAAAACTTTGCCCTACATGCAATGGCACAGGCACCTGCACGCAATGTAACGGCAAAGGATGGTTCACAAGTAAATATGGCAGCGAGCCTGCCCGCTGCGCTTTATGCCCCGGCGGTAATGGCAAATGCGGCAGATGCGGAGGTTCAGGACGAATATAAGGGAACGTGCGTTTGAACAATCGCCATTTGTAACACACACTCTTTCAACTAAATAGTCAAATTAATTTATCAAAAAAATAAGGATTATGAATGAAGGTCTTTTAGGTAATCGCATTGGCAACGCCATTAGTAAAGGTATGCCACGCAAAAAACGTTTCATCTTAGCAGGCGTGATGGCTGCCATAATCATCGGTTTTATTGCTACTGCCAGTTATTTTACAGTTAGAGAAAGGCAACCTGTAGGCGAGCCATATACAGTCACCTGCGTGTTTACGGATGCCAGTCTTTTTACTCGAAACGGAATTGTGGAAAGTGTGTCATTTGAATTCAAAAGCGCAGAACAAAAAGACTCTACTCTTTTCCCAAGAGAATACGCAGTTACGGAATATATGGACCGCGAAGACAGATTGATTCAGGGCAAGGAACTTGTAAAACGGGAAATATACAACAGCACGCCAGCTATGGAGCAAATAAGAAATGAAGTTCTGGGCTCAAAAGTACAGCAACAGCCTTCTAATCCAAACGACATCGGTGCTAGTGTACATGGCAAGCCGCTACTGATTGGTGACACGTGCACATTAACCATACAAAAATTGAGAGATGGCGAGGAAAATGTGATTGATGTTATAGTCAGAAATAAATAACATTTTCCTCGACTGCTGTATAGCTCTAAAAATCCATATACTGTATTTTTGCTGTCCGGTAAAACTTTTTTCTCGCTATAAAATTAGGCTGAAGCCCTCTCTTGGGTTTCAGCCTTTTTTGTTACCTTTGTTTTTACCATAAAACCTTAGTAACATGTGCAAAGATAGCAATTTTACCGGACAGCAATAAATTCATATCCTTTTTTTTGTGCAAAAAAAATACAAAAAACTAAAATAGCAACCTTTACATAAGTTTTTTTAAAAACAAATTACAAATGATGTAACAATATTTTGTTATTTGGAAAATAATACATAACTTTGTGGCATAAAATATACCACAAAGTATGAGAGTTATTTCACGCAAAACACTTATAACATACTATTCAGAACATCCTCAAGCGAAAGATGCGCTTGAAGAATGGTATAACAAGACCAACAATGCCGAGTGGCATAATCTATCTGATATCCGCAACACTTTTAACTCTGTTGACTATGCCGGAAATCAGCACTACGTTTTTAACATAAAGGGGAATGATTTCAGATTAGTTGTAGTAATAAAGTTTTCTCCTATGCACGTATATACCCGTTTCGTCGGCACGCATGCAGAATATGACAGAATAGCGGACATAAAAAACATATAACTAAACCAACCTATGGCAGCAAAAATTAAAACAGAAAAGGAATATGAGGCAGCAATGAATCGGATTAACGAATTGCTACCTTATACGTGGGAAGACAGTATCAGTGAAGATAGTGCCGAAAATATTGAGCTGAGCCTGCTTTCGGAACTCGTGGCAGACTATGAGGACGAACACTATCCCATAGAAAAACCATCATTGATTTCTGTCCTCCGGCTCCGTATGTACGAAATGGGGTTATCGCAAAAAGGAATTGCCGAGTTGCTTGGCATCAGCGCACCAAGAATGAGCGAGATTATGCACGGAAAGATAGAACCGAGCCTTTCCCTTGCACGCAAGATATGCATAAAACTCAATATAGCGCCTGATGTGGTGCTGGGATTATGAATCCTCACGCATAACTATGCATGCCGCCGAGCAGGAAGTTGACGCCGAAATAGGTGAACAGCACGCTAAGGAACGCGAGCATGACATAGACGTGGAAAAACATAGGTTTGCGGAAGATGGACAACGAGTTGGAATGTAGCGGGAATGCATACACAAGCATCGTTATCAACGCCCATACCTCTTTGGGGTCCCAACCCCAATAGCGTCCCCACGAGATGTTAGCCCACACAGCTCCGACAAAAATTCCTGCCGCAAGACAGAACACCGCCGGGTAAAGCATGAGGCGACTAATATCGGCAAGTTTAGCAGACTTTTCACCGTCCGCATCACCGCCTGACAAACGCATTGCGACAGCAGCGACGCCATTGAGCATAATCAGCGCAAGCAGTGAATAAGACAACATTATCACTGCCACATGCACACTCAACAACGGCGACTGCAGCACTGGCATAAGATTGGTAATCTGCGGATTAGCTGCGCTCATCATTGACACCATTAGCGTCATGCCGCATACGAGAATACTCGACGGCAACGCCATGTAAACCCTGCGTTCCATTACAAGTCCGGCAAATGCGGTACACCATGCGAGGAACTGCATGGTTTCATGACCGTTGGACATAGGTGCATGACCGCTGATATAGGCACGCAGCGAAAGATATACCGTGAGCACAACAAACACAGCGGCAAGAACCACAGCTGTACATATCCTCAACCACATCGGGCGCTCAATGCCTCTGCTCAAAAGCACCACGTAGAGCAAGAACAGCAGCAACCCGAGAGTGGCGCACAACATAGCAAGCGGCTTAGTAAACTCATGGCGGTAGTAAAACTGTTCGGCGCGAATACGTTGGTCGGTGGGCAAGTTAGCCGCGCCTGCATGTTGACGCTGATAGCGACGAAGATTGCGAAGCATTTTGTCTGCCGCCACATTGTGCCCCTGCAAAATGTCGTAAGCGACTTCGTTCATTGAATTTTTGATAACGTTCCACTGCTCATAATCAACGTCAGCAGGCAAACGGTCCACCCATGAATACCACGTCAGCTGAGGCTGAGCCTGAGTGGAGCACGGGTATATTTTGAACAACGTGCCCATGCTGACCATACTTATCAAATTAAACTTCTCGTCAGCTGCACGGGCGTTCTTGTCGTTGGCCGATAACAAATCTTCGAGCTTATATTTGCCACCCGCCACGAAGTCTTCTAGTGAAGCGTACTTGCCTTGCACACCTAATTTGCGCCGCACTTCACCACCTTTGATTTTCACCATCGGTTCACGCTTCCATTCATCATAATAGAACAGCCACCCTGTAAGCACCTGTTCTGGCGTCAGTCCCTTGTAATACGTTTTGCCATAAAGTTTTAGAGTGAAATCGCGGGCAAGGGTTGAAAGCGGGCATACTCGGTCGTTATAGTACACGTAGAGGTTGCCGAACGACTTGGCGAGACCTCTTTGCAATGCTTTTGGAGCATTGGTTCCGCCAGACGGTTCAACATCCTGCCCACTGGCTATCAGCCCCGGATGACGGTATGTCGTGTCGGTCTGTGCCATGCCCGGGGCGGCAAACAGCGTCAGCAGTGCTGTCATCACAAACGTCTTTCGCCATATTGAGCGGAAGTGAGTTCTCTTCTGGAAAAAGAATGTCAACATAGACAACAGCAGCATAGCATAGCCGCAATATGTCACAGCAATGCCCGCAGGGTCGTGGCTAACCGAAAGAGTGGCACCGAGCATATCCGAGTCAAAGCCCGACTGATAGAAACGATAGTGCCGATGAGTGGCTATGTGGTTCATCGATACCACCGCCGTGTCGCTCACGCCATGGTCATCTATCCTTATCCTGCTCAAGAAATCCATCGGCGCCCGTGTGCCCGGGTAGTACTCCGTCTGGAAATCCACAAGCGACACCTCAAAAGGCAGTGCAGCATCAGCGTCGCCTACCCTAAAAGAGTTTTCTACATGCCCTTGCCTAAGGTGTAGCGTGCCCTGCTCGCCCCAGATATGAGTAATCATGGCCCCGAGCAGGATAACAGCGAATGAAAAATGTAGCACAAATGTTGCTAATTGCCTATAGGCGCGCACTTTCACAATATAGACAAGTGCGCTAATGACTGCCGCTGCCCACAGACCAATGGTGTAAGGGGCTGTGTAAACATATCGGCTTGCGACATCTGAACCATATAGTTTTTCAATGAAACTTGCCACGATAAGCACCACAACAAGTGAGCCGAGCAAAGAAAAGGAAAGTTTTTTCATATTTCAACATGAGCAGAATAGAAAACCAAAATGCGGGGCAGCAAAGCTGTTCCGCATTTTAGCCAACCATGAGATTATTTAGATTGCATCAACAAATGCGCAGATGGCTTTACGGTCTGCTGACGGCAGTTGCTTAAAGAGTTCAATACACTCGTAGGCGTCCGACTCTGTTGAGTATCCGTGCCACATTATTGCCTCCAAAGCATTTCTTGCACGAGTGTCATGCAGCCTTGCCGCAGACGGGTCACCGGTAACTTTCTGGTGCAATCCGCGACCCCACAACGGAGTTGTGCGGCACCAGCCGGTGCGGATATCGTTCTTCATGTGAAGCTTGTGCTGCACCATGTCGGTATACGGCCATATCTTCTGATTAGGATAGCGCGGCAGCTGCTTGTCAGCGTTCTTGAAGAACAGGTTCGGGTCTTGCACATGGTCGTCACCAGTTGTCCACGATGGTCTGTGGCATTTGTCGCAGCCGATTTGAGAAAAGAGTTCCTTGCCGCGCAGCACTTGCGGATCGTCGTGGTTACGCACAGCCGGAACTGCCAGACCACGATGCCATACCATTAGGTCGGTATATTCCTGATCTGTCATTTCTATTGGCAGCTCCTTCGAGGTCAGATAGTTGTAAATATTAGCCTCTACATCGGCGGTTCGCCATTCGGGATGTTCGTTGTTAGGGTCGAACAATGCTATGTAGTCAGCAAAACCAGCCTGAACCTCCGGGTCTTTTGATGCCGCCGTAGCATATACTTTACCGTCAAGGTCAAGATAGTGGTAGCGTCTGTCAGAACGCGTAACATTGGTAATGTTCCAGATGGCGTTGGCACCAGCACCGTCCTGCAGTGGACCGCGCGACATGGCATAAGTGAAACGGCGGACATAAGGAGTGCCGTTGCCCTGAAGTTTGTTAGCATAATAGCCTTTCCACTGGCCGTTCTCGAAATATGCGGTGTTGAGTCCATTTTTGGTGTGACCTTCCTCGCGACGCCACTGCTCTATAATCGAGTCCTCGGGAATTGCGTCAAGCAATCCTGTGCCGAAAATTCCTATCGTGCTCTCTAACAGCACATCGTAGTTACCCATTTGCTCTGCTGTGAGCGTACCTTGGTTGTATGCATACACTGCTTCGCGCGGCATGGTTACTGTCGGGTATTGCAGTTCATACTTCTCACCATCAGGAAACTCACCCGGAATGGTAGTCCATGTTACTGTAATTTTGCTCTCGTCAAGCGGAGCCTTAAACGGATAGGTAGCATGAAGCTGGGGCATACCAGCGAGCCATATTACGTAAGCATTAGTTTCAGGGTTATAAACGACAAGCAGGGTGCCGTTGCCGATGTACGTGGTTTTATACTGCCCAGCTTCAACGCTCTGACCATGACTGTACGACGGGTGGCAGTGTTGGCACGACGAGCGCACATAGACAGGACCAAGACCGCCGCGAACTCCGCCAGGCTCATCCATAAAGGGCTTTTCAAACAAGGCTTCGCCACGCTTGAAAGAGTAATAGAAGTTTTGTTCTACTGGCACTGTGGGCTGCTCAAAAGCACTCTGCGTGAACAGGTATGAGGTGCCCAATTTGCCGCCGGCGTAGAACCACTCTGGCATGCCTTCCGGACCGTGGAAACCACTATCAGGGCTGTCTGTTACCTTATCATCATCTTTACACGAAGATAAGCACAAAGCCACAGCCATAAGCGAAAAAATGGTTAATGATTTGACATTCATATCTTTTACACTATTTAGTTTTATTGATTTTATAATGGGCATTATAAGTTTGCCTCACAACGAAATACACTCTTGGCAAGACAGTTTTTACTGACAATTAGTCTTTAGCGCCATGAGGGGTGCCCATCTTGGTGTTCGCCACTTCGTCAGCAATGTCAGCACAGCCGTTTATTATTTCTTCTGCCGCTTGCTGGGCGTTCACAAATATGCTGCCAGCCTTACCAGCGTTAACGAAGTTGTATGCATATCCGCGAGTCATGTCAGCAGAGCCGAGTTCTGCATCCTCAAGTATGGCTGCCCACTCCGACGGAATGTTGTCCTGACCTACCCAACAAGCATAGAGATAAATAGCCTGGTTGCGCAAGTCCTCTGCCACGGCAGCGAGATAAACCAACTCCGCACGGCTCTTATATTCGGTGCTGTGAGTCAAAGATGTCTTACCATCAGCTGACAATTGGAATATCATGTATTCAACAGCGTGGTAGCCGAGCAAGCCGTAGCCGAGGAATGAGCCGACATACTCGCCGCCTTGAGCCTCAATAACAGCCATTTGGTCCGCATTTGCAAGCATGATTTCAAGTTTGGTCTTTGCCAGCGGCCAAGAGTCAATGTGAGGGTCAATATTGTGCTCTGCCGCAGGCCCGAACAGGAATGCCTCAGACTTCTCCCAGTATTCGCGTGATGCAAGCCATACATCGCAGGCTGCCTTTATGTCGCTCTCCGACAGAGTTTTGGCATCATATTTCTCCAGTATTGCAGTGCAAAGTTCAGAGAGTTTGTATGCCTCTTCAGCCATACCCTTGTAGGTAGGGATGACAACCTTGTTGACATAAGGCTCCATTGCAGCCTCGAGCAAAGCATCCTTGTTAGCTACATTGCCGCTCGTCAGAGACTCATGCACCTCGCCCGACAATAGACCTTCCAACACATTCACCGCATCAATCGCAGTCTGGGTGTCACCACCGCGTGCCGTGCTGTAAAACGGTTCCTTAATAGCCTCAATTTTAGCAATCGAATTAGCAATCGCAGCGCGAACCTGCTGGTCAAGCGACGGGTTATAAGCCTTGATGTAGTCTGATATTGAGGCATTAACCGTGCCGTCAAGACCCTTGCCTGTATAAACATTCTCTATTGAGCGGATATTGTCCGCAAAATCCTTCACAGAGTTCAATGCGTATGGCGACTCAATATAATTACGGTCGGCATTGTCATCATCACCAGTCCACAGATCATTTTTGTCGTCCTTGCACGATGTGAAACTAAAAGTTGCTGCCATAATAAGGCAAGCAAACAACGATTTGTTAAGTAATGATTTCATTTTTTATAGTAATTAGTGTTTAGATTATCTATTCTGACGACGTGCCTCGCGCCTTGACCTCCATTCTTCAAGTTTTGCCTTGTTGAACAAGCCGCAGTATGTTATACCCATCGAAATGCTTGGCTCATTATTATAGTCTTGATGTTGACTGCTATGCCTGAAAAAACCGTATGCGAACTCCGCCTTAACCGCAATTTCCTTCATCGGAAAGTAGTTAATGCCGCATGCCACACGCTGACGGCCGCACCAATCTACTGGCGTCTGGTTTGCTGCCATCTTATACATCGAGTCATAAATATCATAGCGAGCGAACACATAAAACTTCTGGTTATGTGCTGCCAGTTTAGGGTTAAAATTAAAGAAATCATAACCAGCCTCTATGCCGAGCGCATACGCATCGCTGGCCACCGGCTCTTTAGGCGACGGAGAGTCCTTGCGCATCGCCCTGTTCCATGCCGTGATTTGCTCCGAATCCTCAAGATGCCCGTAAGTCGCACTACCACGTACTATAACGTTATGGTCATCATACTTGAAGTCAAACGAGCCGATGTAGAGCGTGCCCTTAGTCTTCTCATATTTCGTGTCCTTGGTCTGCTTCAATGTATTCTGGAAGCTGTTACCGGCATATCCGCTTAGCGACAGCCTAAGTCCCGGAACCGACGTGTTGTCAATCCTAAGCGCCGCCGCGTATGCTGTTGCCAGCTTGAACTCATACGGAGAACCCGAGCCACCGTGTATCCAACCCTTACTATTGAAGCGGTCGCTATCCAAGCCAGGCAAAAACATCACATTATAATGCCAATCAAGTTTACGGCCCCACGAGCCCCACACACTCAAGCCAACCTCATGCCACGTGCAAGGCAAAATTGTGTTCTCGCCCTCAGGACGGTAAACACCAAAGAACTGGTTAGGCTCATGGTGAGCGTTGGTGCCGCCGACAGGGACTATTATCATGCCACCGCGGATGCTCACATACGGATTAAACGTCTTCTGTATCCAGAACTGCTCAAGCGCAACCTCGCCGCCGCGCTCTATCTCACTCTCATACTCTCCGCCCTCTTCTTCCTCTATCTCCACTGCGCTCTCGGTGCCGCCGTGCTCATACTCAATCTCCATGCCTACCGACCAGCCGCGGCCAAAATCATAACCCAAATTGATTACGACGTGCGGAAGATCAAAAACGCCATATTGCTCTCCCTTGTGCTTATCAGGCTGCGAATAGCGAAAATAATTATTACTAAAAAAGTTACGCGTCATCACTGCCTCGCCATACCCACCGATAGTGAAATGATCCATAAAACGATACTTTGGCTTCTGCCGCACCTCTGTGTTAACCTTTGAAGCGCCAGAAGTCGCATCTACCCTGCTCGCACCGCTTACAGCGTCAACACGGACAGTGTCTTGACCACAAATCATACCGCATGATATCACAAGACAAAACAACAATATAATCTTTCTGTTCATTTTTTGCTACAATTTTACGCTGCAAAATTAGTAGAACAGCACAAAAACAACAATAACTAATTTTAGTTAATTTCGTGCCACTTGCGTCCCATTAATTAGGTATTTGAAGCCTTTTCAGTAATAAATCAACATCGTTTCTGGTTTAGTAACACCTATCAGAAGCGCTCTTCTGTATCACTTCTGTATCAATAGTTAAGGACTCCTTAAACACATAATAAGCCACAACATGACAAAACATTACAACATAAGACACGTCTGTCAACAAACTCTCGCACGCCGACATCAGACAGAACCGCCTACAGCGTTTTCCGCATTGGCATTACAGCACAAAAAAAGACACACTGGGTTTCCGAGTTTCAAAATTATTTCGTAACTTCGCAGCGGTAAATTACGAAAACCACAAAAAGAAAAATTGGAATGAACGACATTAGAACATTAGAGCCCTCCGCGCTATGGAATTGTTTTTATTCCATCACGCGCGTTCCGCGTCCGTCGGGCAAACGTGAAGAAATAGCAAAAATGCTTGTTGAATATGGCCGCAGCCTCGGCTTGGAAACCCTCCAGGACAAAATAGGCAATGTGCTGATACGCAAGCCAGCAAGCCCAGGATGCGAACATCTCCCGGGAGTGATACTGCAAGGGCACATGGACATGGTGCCGCAAAAAGCTACAGGCAAAGAATTTGACTTTGAGCGCGACGCAATAGAAGCACACGTCACTGAAGACGGCGAATGGGTCAGCGCAGACCGTACCACACTCGGAGCAGACAATGGCATCGGAGTTGCGACTGCAATGGCAATCTTGGCAGACAAAAGCCTCAAACATCCGCCATTGGAAGCCCTCTTCACCATTGATGAAGAAACAGGAATGTACGGAGCATTCGACCTACAAGGAGGATGGCTCAAAGGTTCGATACTACTCAACCTTGACTCCGAAACCGAAGGAGAACTCTGCGTAGGGTGCGCAGGCGGCATCGACGGAAACATCACGTTCCGTTACTTTGAGGCCGACGTTCCAGAAGGCGACACTGCGCTCAAAATTCACATCGCAGGACTTCACGGCGGGCATTCCGGATGCGACATACACCTGCAGCGCGCTAACGCTAACAAACTCATGTTCAGGTTCCTAAAAGAAGCTGTGGAAAACTACGAAGCACGTCTGGCAAGCATCAACGGAGGCTCACTGAGGAACGCTATACCATTCGACTGCACCGCCGTCATCACCGTGCCTCGAGACGGAGCGGACGACATCAAACGTCTCGCTGAAGAATTCCAGCAACTGTTCAACAAAGAATACCAAGGCGTGGAAGACAATATCACACTCACCGCTGAAACCACACCTGCTCCGTCAGGGCTCATTCCGGAAGAGATACAGGACGACCTTATCAACGCCGTTACAGCATGCCCGCACGGAGTGTTCAGGGTAATACCTGAAGTCCCCGACATTGTAGAAACATCAAACAACCTCGCCAAAATACATTCCGATGGCTCAAGCATAAAACTGCAATGCCTAACACGCAGCTCCGTTGAGAGTCGCAAAGAAGAACTTGCCTCAATGATTGAAAGCATCTTCAGATTGGCTGGAGCCAAAGTTGAGTTTACCGGCAGTTACCCTGGATGGAAACCCAACCTGCAGTCGCCAATCATGAACACGATGAAAAGCGTTTACGCGCGGTTGTTCGGCAAAGAGCCTAAAGTTTCTATCATACACGCAGGGCTTGAGTGCGGCATCATAGGACGCAACTACCCGGGCATGGACATGATATCATGCGGCCCCACAATCCTTCACCCGCACAGCCCGTCTGAAAAAGTTAACATCGCTACTGTCCAGCGTTTCTGGCAATTCATCACATCAACGCTCGAAGAACTGGCAAAATAACTTTCCGACCATCAATACCGCACGCAAAGCGGATTACAGAGCACGGACACGCATGAGCGTGTCCGTGCCGTTTGAATTGACAAAAAAAGAATGCGCCTCATAAATAATGGGGATTGCATAATTCGCAATTATTTTGCAATTTTGCAACAATAATTAGACAATAAATGGACGAGCAAATAATAACACTGGCGGACATGCCCGAAGGCAGCGACTGCACGATAATAAAAGTACACGGATATGGAGGCTTCAGGCACCGAATCCTTGAAATGGGATTCGTGCGTGGAGAAAAAGTCAGCGTACTGAAAAACGCACCGCTGATGGACCCTATCGAATACCGCATCATGGGAAGCCACGTCAGCCTAAGACGAAGTGAGGCAAAAAACATTGAAGTGGTATCAATGAACGAAGACGCCCACGACGACATCGAAGCCCCGCAGACCTTTGAAGAGCACATCGAAAAAGAAATCAGCCAGCGGACACACGACATCACAGTCGCACTCGTCGGAAACCCTAACTGCGGAAAAACATCCTTTTTCAACCATGCGACTGGACTACGCGAAAAAGTAGGCAACTATTCGGGAGTCACAGTTGACGCAAAAATCGGCATATTTCACCACCGCGGATACACCATCAACCTCGTGGACCTGCCAGGAACATATTCGCTGACCGACTACACGCCCGAAGAGCGGTACGTCAGGCAGTACATCACAGAGCAAAAACCAGACCTCGTGCTCAACATCGTGGACTCCGGCAACCTCGAACGAAACCTGCTGCTTACCACACAACTTATCGACCAAAGCCTACCCATCGTCATGGCGCTCAACATGTTTGACGAACTAAAGCGCTCGGGCGACGAACTTGACGTGCAGGCACTGCAACAAATGCTCGGATTTCCTATCATACCGACCATCTCATCAACAGGCGAAGGCATTTCTGACGTGCTCGAGGCTATCGTCACTCTCTACGAAAAGCAAGAAGCCGTGTCAAAGCACATACACATCAACTACGGACACGAGATAGAGAGCGCCATACAAGAAGTGAAAAGCAAAATAGACAAAAACGAACAACTACGAATTCTCTACCACAGCCGTTACTTGGCCATCGAAGCGCTACAAAACGACAGCGTCACAAATCAACTGCTCAAGGAAGCTGCCAACTACAATGACATAATCGCAGTTGCCCAAGAGCAGAGGCAAATGCTTGAGAATGAATTTAAGACCGACATACAAACAATCATATCTGACGCAAAATACGGCTTCATACGCGGCGCGTTGCACGAAACTCTAACCCACTCCAACGACCAAGACCGCAGGCAACTTGGTTATGCGCTCGACACTGTGTTGACCAACCGTTGGCTCGGATTTCCAATTCTCATCATTTTCCTTTGGCTAATGTTTGAGTGTACATTCACACTCGGCGAATACCCACAAGCATGGATTGAAAACGGAGTGGCATGGCTCGGGGAAACAGTGTGCAACGTCATGCCCGACGGCATGCTGCGCGACCTCATAGTTGACGGCATCATAGCCGGCGTGGGTGGCGTGCTCGTCTTCCTGCCCAACATACTCATACTGTTCTTCTTCATCTCACTGCTCGAAGACACTGGCTATATGGCACGCGCGGCATTCATCATGGACAAACTCATGCACAAAATCGGACTGCACGGCAAGTCATTCATTCCATACCTCATCGGCTTCGGCTGCGGAGTGCCGGCAATAATGGCCACGCGAACACTGCAGAACACCAAAGACCGCATACTGACCATCATCACGATACCATTCATGAGCTGCTCAGCACGACTGCCAGTCTATATGTTGCTCATACCCATGTTCTTCCCATCACACAAAGCGCTCGTACTGCTCGGCATTTACCTGCTCGGCATTATCGTGGCTATCATCACATCCGTCATCATTAAACGCATATCATTTAAAGACGCCGATGACCAATTTGTTATGGAACTGCCGCCTTACCGCTTCCCCACTGTGCGTAATACACTAATACACATGTGGGACAAATCGGTGCAGTACCTGCAGAAGATGGGAACCATTATATTGTTTGCCAGCATCATCATTTGGGCTTTGGGCTACTTCCCGCGCCCAATTGAAGGCATGACAGAAGCGCAGGCGGCCGAAAACAGTTACATCGGACAACTCGGACATGCCATGTCGCCTGTGTTTAAGCCACTCGGACTGGAGTGGGAAATGGGCGTGAGCCTCATAACGGGCATTGCAGCCAAAGAAGTTGTTGTGTCATCGCTCAGTGTGCTATACCCCAACTCCTTGCCGTTCACACCGCTCACCGCGCTAGTGTTCATGGTGTTCATACTACTCTACTTCCCGTGCATAGCCGCAGTAACCGCCATCAGGCGAGAGGCTGGAAGAAAATGGATGTGGTTCACTGTAATCTACACTACACTGCTCGCTTGGATATCCGCATTCCTCGTGTTCCAAATCGGAAGCCTCATCGTGTAGAAAAAAACGGCATACAGATAGACACAAATCATTATAAGTCATAACATCGTCTTGCTTCAGGAAATAATCACATATATCATTATTGCAGCCGTTGGCGGATATGTCGCATGGCGGGTAATAAGAAATCTGCTTGGCATCAGCAAACCTGCCGATGATGCCCAGTGCGCGGCATGCCAACTCAAAGACGAATGCAACAAAAAACACTGCAAGAACAGCGGCAACTGCTGCTGCAAATAATTAAACCCCTATCGTATATAAACACTTGCTGTCGGGAAGACCGGCCCAGTCACGACGTGAGCCGCAGACACGGCTTCCTTCAAGCGGATCCTTGAGCGTAATAATGTCAGTAAGATATTGCAACAGCGGGTCCACGGGAGCTGACAGGGCAAGGTCTAACAGCACCATGCTGCGCAACAGCGTGCGGTTGATGCTCAGCACACTACGCTCACCGCGGGCATTTTCTTGCGCCAGTATTTAAGCCACGGTAGCCATGTCAACAACAAAAAGCCGGCACCACACAAGGCAAGCGCTCAATCAGACAATATAAAACAAACATTTCTTAATTTGCAAAATAGACCTTAGTATCTATTAGAGGATTAAATCACTATTCTCTATGGAGTTAAGGGATATAAGTTACACCATAGCGATTTTCGAGTACATAACCGCATAACTGGCATATCTGTGATTACTTTTCCAACATTGACTAACTTTAATCCATAAATAATTAAATCCTTAAATGACTAAATGAAATGACACGGTGCAGAAAAAAAAGCCAAACTCTTTGCTAATAAACATATTAAAAAACGGGCATTGGCAAACATGAAATTTATTGAAAAAAAATAGTAACAGACACTTTTATAATTGCAAAATTTTTACGAAATTTGCATTCACTTTCGTCACAACTTCAATGCCCCAAATAACAGAACAATGGCAAAAATGCTTGCTTCTGATTAGCAAGCAAATAAGTGGTGCGGACTATGAAAAATGGTTCGCACCTGTTGTGGCATTGGAATACAACGATGGCAATTTGTTACTGCAAATGCCATCAAACTACTACATCGAACACATCGAGCAGAACTTCATCCACGAACTGGCAAAAGCCATCTACACCGTCTTCGGCAAAAACACACAACTGCGCTACAAAATCGCCATCGCCGACGAAAGCACAAGCATGACCAGCAAAAAACAGCCTGGCGACGAACAACTTAAAAAACGCAGATACGTCAACCCCTATCAGACGCAAGACGACATCCCGCCAATCGACCCGCAGCTCAACGGCTCATATTCTTTCAACAGTTTTGTTGAGGGCACCGGTAATAAACTCGCGCGCATGGCAGGCTTAGCCATAGCCAAGAAACCCGGTCAGACAGCATACAACCCATTGTTCATATACGGACATTCTGGCTGCGGTAAAACACACCTCGCCAACGCCATCGGTCTGCAAGCAAAAGCCAATTTCCCTAACATGAGGGTGCTATATCTCACGACAAACACCTTCATGACACAATATACAACCGCCACAAGGGAAAACACGCGCGATGACTTCTTGGGATTTTATCAGACAATAGACCTGCTCATTCTCGACGACGTGCATGACCTCGCCGGAAAAACTGCTACACAAAACACATTCTTCCACATCTTCAATCACCTCCACCAGCTCGGTAAGCAGCTTATACTGACCTGCGACCGCCCCCCAATGGAAATACAAGGACTGGAAGAACGCCTGCTCACACGCTTCAACTGGGGGCTGCTTGCCGAAATTCAGCAACCCGATTTTGAACTGCGCAAAAGCATACTCAAATGGAGGATAGAGCGCGACGGAATGGAAGTTACGGACGACGTGGTCGATTTTATAGCCGAAAACGTAACAGACAATATCCGCGACCTTGAGGGTGTGCTCGTGTCTATGATGGCGCACTCCGCAATCACCGACGCGCCTATTGACATCGAACTGGCAAAACAAGTCGTGGGCAGAATAACTAAAATTCAGCCAAGAGTCATCTCTGTTGAGCACGTCCTTGACTGCGTATGCAACAATTTCCACATAGAGCGCGAAGAGGTTAGAACAACAAGCCGCAAACGCGATGTGTGCCAAGCGCGTCAGATAGCTATGTATTTGGCAAAAAGGCTCACCAACAGTTCTGTAACCGAAATTGGCAGAACTATAGGCAACCGCGACCATGCGACTGTGCTCCATGCATGCAAAGTAGTTGACGACCTCATGGCTGTGGACAAAAACTACAAGCAAACGGTAACGCTGCTCGAAAAGCAAATAAAGAAAAAATAATAGTGCCCGAAAATCCCGAGCTACTTTGCAACACGTAACAACAACAGACACAAACACAAACACACACATACATACATACACACATGACTTGCTAATCTTCAATGCTAACATTTCCCTAAGTATAGCCCCACCCCACCAACATACACATAAAAGTTCGGAGGCAATCTATCGCATGCCACACCCGAGAAATGAAACTGCATTTTGTCAATTTTGAGCAATGCCTAAAGCCCCACCAAAGCAGCAAACAAATATACCTCATTAGAAAAATATTCGTATCTTTGTAGATAAATTTTCATAATATGCGACAAAATCACCTAATATTTTGAAAAATAACAGATGATAGCATACATTGATACGGAGGTGAATCCGCAGACAAAGAAAGTCGCTGATTACGGAGCAGTCAGGGAGGATGGTGCCTTGTTACACACTCACTCCAAAGTTGACTTCGAAGCCTTTGTGTCTGTGTGCGATACTGTGTGCGGACATAATATCATAGAGCATGACCTTAAATACACCGCTTTGAGGGGTAATCCTGTGATTATTGACACGTTGCCGCTATCACCGTTACTGTTTCCTAAACGTCCCTATCATCATCTTGTGAAAGACGACAAGTTGCAGGTGGACGAGTTGAATAACCCAGTGAACGACTCTATGAAGGCTCGCGACTTATTGAACGATGAGATTGCCGCTTGGAATCAACTGTCGGTTGATAGAAAGGAAATATACTATCAATTGCTGCATAATACTAAACAATTTGGCGGTTTCTTAAAATACATTGGGTATTCATCACAAACGAGGCAATCATTCCTTAATAGAATTTTAAGAACACAACCTGACTGGAAACAATTGATATTGAAAGAGTTTGAAGGGAAAGTCTGCAACCATGCTGATTTTGACACACTTGCCAGACAGTATCCGATAGAACTTGCATACTGCTTGGCGGTGATTGGTGCAGATGACATATTCTCTATCACTCCCGCTTGGGTGCTGCGCAATTACCCACAAGTGGTTAATGTGATGAACCTGTTGTGTAATACGCCATGTGACGATTGTGAATACTGTCATCAACGATTAGATGCTCACAGTGGTTTGAAAGAGTTTTTCGGTTACTCTGAGTTCCGCATCTTTGACGGAGTCCCTATGCAGCAGCAAGCAGTTGAAGCCGCTATTCGTGGTGAGTCATTACTCACCATATTCCCAACAGGTGGGGGAAAGAGCCTGACATTCCAACTGCCGGCTCTGATGTCAGGAAAAAACACGCACGGATTGACGGTTGTGATTTCCCCATTACAGTCACTCATGAAAGATCAAGTAGATAACCTTGCTGCACGCGGCATCAGCGAGGCAGTTACCATCAACGGCCTACTCGACCCAATAGAACGGGCGACTGCCATCCAGCAGGTCGCTGACGGAACTGCCAATCTGCTCTATATTGCGCCAGAGATGCTGCGAAGTAAAACGATTGAGCGTCTGTTGCTTAGTAGGAATGTCGTTCGCTTTGTGATTGACGAAGCTCATTGTTTTTCAGCATGGGGACATGATTTTCGCGTCGATTATCTGTATATTGGTGATTTCATTCGCGATTTACAAAACAAAAAGCATCTCGATGTGCCTATAGCAGTCTCATGCTTTACCGCCACTGCTAAACAAAAAGTCATCAGCGACATTTGCGACTACTTCAGAGCTAAGTTAGGTTTAGAACTAAAAGTGTTTGCTGCCAATGCAGAGCGAAAGAATCTACGCTACTCTGTGCTTCATGCTGATACTGCCGACGAGAAATACAACCTGTTGCGCTCGCTGATACTTGGTCATAACTGCCCAACAATAGTTTATGTGGCACGCACCAAACGCACTCATGAATTGGCTCTGCGTCTGGTCAGTGATGGAATACGAGCCTTGCCTTTCAATGGTAAGATGGAGGCTGCTGAAAAGGTGAAAAACCAAAATGCTTTTATGAGTGGCGATGTGCAGGTAATTGTGGCTACATCTGCATTCGGAATGGGTGTTGACAAGAAAGACGTGGGGCTTGTTGTGCACTATAATATCAGTGACTCGTTAGAAAACTATGTGCAGGAGGCTGGACGTGCAGGGCGAGCCCCTGAAATGCAGGCTGAGTGCTTTGTGCTATATGCTGACAGTGACCTTGACAAGCATTTCATCCTACTTAACCAGACAAAACTCAGCATAAGTGAGATTCAGCAAGTCTGGAAGGCGATTAAAGACCTTACAGCAAAACGAAATAAGGTCAGTTGCTCGCCATTGGACATAGCACGTCAAGCTGGTTGGGACGACGACGTGGAGGACATCGAAACGCGTGTTAAGGCTGCTATTGCAGCACTTGAAGATGCTGGTTTCATACAACGGGGAAGCAACTCCCCACATATTTTTGCGACAGGTATCACCGTGAAAAGCATGGACGAGGCACGTTATAAACTGACTGTCTCATCCCTCTTCGATGAGAAATCACGTGAGGAAGCCGCGCGTATTATTAAATCATTAATTAGCGCACGTGCCACGGCAGAAGGCAGGGGCGCAGAAGCAGAGAGCCGCGTGGATTATTTAGCCGATATTTTAGGGTTGAGTAAGGCGACTGTTATACGTAATATTAACCTAATGAGGCAGGATGGTCTGTTGGCTGACAGCCGCGACATGCAAGCTTGGGTGTCAAGGAGTACCTCTCTACGCAATCTTGAAATAATCCTGAAGTTAGAGAAATTCCTATTGTGCCATTTCAAAGAAGAAGCACAGATAATCAACTACAAAGAACTAAATGAAGAGGCACACAAGGCAGGGGTCAGTTATTCTACTGTAAAGCGCCTGCGTATGCTGCTTCATTTTCTATCCCTGAAAGGATATATCCACAAACAGGAACACAGTTCAACTGACAGCGTAAGCGTGCGTCTGCAGTCATCGCAAGAAGTAACGATGGCACACTTTGAAAGGCGTATGGACATCTGCCGCTATATTGTTGAGGCACTTGGTGCCAATCGAGACCCAAGCAAGGATATGATTCTTGTGAATTTCTCCGTCGTTGAACTTCTCCGGCAATTTATAGCAAACCGGCAAGAGACCATGTTCGCTGAAAAACAACAGCCTACGATTGCCGACATCGAAGAAGCGCTACTCTACCTCACCAAAACTGAATTGATGAAGATTGAAGGTGGCTTCATCGTCATCTATAATACCATGCAGATTGGTCTTATAGCAGATCGCAAAACACGTTACGGCAAAGAGCAGTATCGCTTGCTGGATGAATTCTATAAGCAGCGCATACGTCAAATACACATCGTTGGCGAATATGCAAACTTGATGGTCCGCGACTATCAAGCAGCATTACAATTCGTCAATGACTACTTTATGTTGGACTTCCGTAAGTTCATCATAAAGTATTTCAAGGAAGATCGTCGCGCGCAAATTGACAAAAATATCACACCTGCTAAATACGACAAACTCTTTGGAAATCTCTCCAAGCGTCAACGCGAGATTATAGAAGACAAATTATCTAAATATATTGTGGTTACAGCAGGGCCTGGAAGCGGCAAAACACGGGTGTTGGTACATAAATTAGCTGCTCTGCTATTGCTTGAGGATGTTAAGCACGAACAACTGCTAATGCTGACTTTCTCGCGCGCCGCTGCCACAGAGTTCAAAAAACGACTCATTGAATTGGTTGGCAATGCTGCTCATTATGTAGATATCAAGACATTCCATTCTTATAGTTTCGACATTGTGGGCAAACAAGGAAATCTGGATGAGGTAAAAGATGTGGTGAGGCTTGCAGCAGAAATGATAGAACGGGGTGAAGTAGAGCCGTCAAAAATAGCCAAAAGTGTGTTAGTCATCGATGAGGCACAGGATATGGGGAAGGATGATTTTAGATTAGTGCAGGCTTTAATGCGGTATAACGAAGAAATGCGAGTGATTGCCGTGGGCGATGACGACCAGAATATCTATGCCTTCCGTGGCTCTGATTCAAAGTATATGCAAGCTCTTGTCACTCAGTCCGGGGCACAACTGTACGAGATGACTGACAACTATCGGTCAGCGAAAGCTATCGTCAGATGTGCCAACAAATTTGTGCAGCGCATACCTGGGCGATTGAAGCACATAAACATTCAGTCAGTGACAGGTGTAGAAGGAGATGTAATAACACTGAAATCACTTCTTG
Source organism: Paludibacteraceae bacterium (assembly GCA_017454915.1). Taxonomy (GTDB): domain Bacteria; phylum Bacteroidota; class Bacteroidia; order Bacteroidales; family Paludibacteraceae; genus UBA3747. The sequence continues at coordinate 17,062 of JAFTCC010000028.1, read as the reverse complement.
ATGCAGACATCAAAATAGAAGGAACTACTGCAATACTAACTCGCACAAACGAAGAGACCATGCAGGTGGCTTATGAACTGGAACAGCGAGGGTTGCATGTCACCGTGGCGCAATCTATGGGCGGATTTCGATTCGGCAACCTTGCTGAAGTTCGCTATTTCTTAAATAAACTTGGCAACCACGATGATGCAGTTGTCCCAAAAGAAATTTGGAATGAGGCAAAACAACGTACATTAGAGCAATACGCCAAAAGCAATTGCCTAAATGTCATGCGCCGTTTCTTCTCCGATTTCGAAGCTACTCACCAATCATATTATCGCAGCGATATTCGAGAATTCATTTTCGAATCGGACATAGAAGACTTTATTGCGACTGATGAACAGTCTGTATTTGTGAGCACCATCCATAAGGCTAAAGGACGAGAGTTTGACACTGTTTATCTAATGTCATCTGTGCCTGACAATAAAGACATCAATAACATGCGAGCCTACTACGTTGGGCTTACGCGCGCCAAGCAACGCCTTTATCTTGTCACAAATCCTCAAGCTTCCGATTATTCTTCACTATCTATTCCACTGAGCATGCATGACGTTTGGCTCAGTTTCTTCAACGGACGAAAGGACATAATACTTCGCCTTAGAAGTGGCGATACCCTGCAATACAGCAACGACTTCTTGCTCAATGAACAAACTATTAACATTGCCGCACTTTCTGCATCAGGGAAAAACAAATTAAACGTGTGGATAGAAAAAGGCTATGTCGTGACAAGTGTTAAGGTAAGCTATATATTGGCGTGGAAACCAAATGATTCAGAACTCGAATATGCTGTCTGCCTTGCAAATATAGTACTGACAAAGTCTGATTTGAAAAATCAGACACAAAACGCAGTAGATGATAATACCACAACAAAGCCAGACTATAAATCACCGCTTAACAAAAACAACTCATGACACGATTATCAACTTTAGTCATTCTTATTCTCGCCACGTGGTTGCACATTGCCGCACAGGAGCCATTTTGGCTCGGGGCGGACATAAGCGCCATATCCGAACTCGAAGCACGCGGTTGGAAACTCTATAACGCTAACGGCGAAGAGCGCGAATATACTGCCCTTTCGCAGGAAATGGGACTCAACGCAGTGCGTTACCGCGTGTGGGTCAACCCCAAAGACGACAAATGCAGCCCCAATGATGTGCTACAGATGGCACTACGTGCACAAAAACTCGGACTTGCCATCATGATTGACTTCCACTACAGCGACTGGTGGGCAGACCCAGGCAAACAGAATATCCCACAGGCATGGAAAAATATGGACTACCAACAGATGAAACAAGCGTTGGCAGAACACACCAAACAAACACTGCAATTGCTGCGCGACAACGGTGTCGAAGTCAAATGGGTGCAAGTTGGCAATGAAACAACCGACGGATTTCTGTGGGACACAGGACGCGCATCAACCAACATGGAACAGTATGCAGGTCTCACACAAGCAGGATATGACGCTGTGAAAAGCGTTTACCCTGACGCTAAAGTGATAGTGCACCTTGACGCCGGTTGCGACGCAAAACGATACGACTTCATTTTCGACGGGCTAAAACAATATGGCGCCAAGTGGGACATCATCGGCATGAGCGTATATCCTTACTGGGACCGCAAAGCAAAATTGACTAACACATGGCGGGAAACAATAAAAGGCGTATGCAGCAACATACGCCGGCTTGCGCAAAAGCACAACTGCCAACTCATGATTGTGGAAACAGGCGTCGAGGCAAAGAAACCACTTAAAGGCTACAGGATTATGAAAGCACTTATTGATGCCGCAAAGCATGATTGCGAAGGGCATTGCAAGGGTGTCTTTTACTGGGCACCAGAAGCCGAAGGGCAGTACCCGCTCGGAGCTTTCCATAACCACCGCCCCACCAAAATCATGAAGGCTTTCAAATAATCAACTCCAAAATTGTATGTGGCGCATGCCATCCCTTTGCAAAAAAAAATCCGCAACGTCAACTGAAAAAATTTACGTAAAAATCTTCAGTCAACGTTGCGGAATTTAATTTTCAGCGCTTTTATTATTTTCTAACGATTGAAAAACTGTTCATAACCACTATAGTAAGTATAGATTTAATAACTTGAATAACTTGGGATTTAATCTTTAGTGGATTTGCGGCGGGGACGGCGGAGGAGGTTATAAGCAATGCCAAAGATGAACAGAAGCACTGCCGGCACAACTATCAGCGTCGCCTGAACCATGGTCTTGCTTCGCCTAACAGCCGTAGTGTTGAGCAGACGCAACGTGAACTGTTTCTGCCTGAGTTGTATCCACCCCGCATCATCGGTGAGATACAGAATGGTGTTGAGCAACAAGTCACGGTTGCCAAACTGTGTTTGAGTATATCGGTCAAATCCGAGAGGAACAACTTGAGAGTTTTCAACATCATTGCGCGCTAAACTGCCACAAGCGAACACTGCCATTTTGGTCTTCACACTTTTGGGCGCAAATGGCGCGGCATTAACTATGCTGTCTGGCGCAATACGGTGCGAAAATGCACTCGTGAACTGGCCTTCGAGCATTGCTCCTACCGGAAGGTATGATTTCGGAAAATCTTCATCGCTAACGCGCTGCGGCATAAGATCAACCTTAGCCGGAGTTGGAATTACCCGGCTGGCTTCAGAGCTAACAAGCAGAAGCGAAGCTTCCACATCAGAACCGCTACCAACAAAGTCAAGTGTAGAGGGGAATGTGGCAATGACTTGAGTGGTGTGGCTTGATGCCGGATGAAGCGGCGAGGGAAGAAGCAAAGGCTGGTAATGCCATGGGATAGGCTGATAATCCGGATTTTGACCTTGAGGAGCGACATTGACCGGCACAGGCAGACACTGCTCGTCTTGCAGCAAACCGGCATTTACGCGAATGCCATAGTGGAACAGCATATCGGTGAGGTTGAGGTCAAGTGCTATTGCAGGTGTCAAACCTTCGGTCGAAAGCGAAGCATAGTCGAAACGGACACCATCAAGCATCCACAGCACCTTGCCGCCACGCATAATATATTGGTCTATAATAAATTTGTCGCGTTCGGAAAAAGCCTGTTTCGGACCTGCTATGATGACAGCCTCAAAACCATCAAGCACCGATGCGTCATGCTGCAGCACCCCACGGTCAACCTGAAAATAACGGCTCAAAGCCACCGTAAGATCATAAGTGTAAGCTTCTGGCAGCTCGCCGTGCCCCTCTAAAAACGCAACATGGCGGACGCCTTTTTTGACAAGCATGCGCAAGGCATCAGTTATTTCATATTCAAGTGTTTCGATTGATGCATTAAGATTTTCCTCACCACTCTGTCCGCGCACGTTCTTAAGTAGCGAAACAGCTATTGTCTTGCCACCATATTTTAGCTCCGCCCACGGGAAAACCAATATCTGACGGTTGTTGCCTGACTTATCTTTGTCGTAAATAACGGTTGGAGTAAGTCCACGCGCGGCAAGTTCTTGATAGTGTTGTTGCGGGTCAGCAACGTCATGCGGATTATGGAACCTATACGTTAACCCATGAGCAGAAACTGCGTCCATCTCGTCAAGCAAATCCGCAGTAGCATCACGAAGCCGAAGAAATCCGGCATTGAGCTCGCCGTCAAGATAAATAATTACCTCTATGGGCTTTGTCATTCCTCCAAGCAGCCGCTCGGTAGGCTGACTAAGACTATAACGTTTGTCGGCAGTCATGTCATAGCGCGCACTGCGTAGCGTAAGCAAATAACACAGGCCTGCAAGACATAGCACAGAGACAATATATGTCAGTATCTTTTTAGTAGTCATAGAATTATCTTGTTTAATTCGCCGTTTACAAGCACGAAATACACACCATGTCCGACATTGAGCCTAATATGCATTTCATCTTTGTCAACTACGCAGTCGGTTATCGTTCTGCCGAATGCGTCAAACACTCTCACCCTCGAGCCTGAGTTTGCCTTAACCAGCAGTCCTTCATCTGTGCGCACGACTGAAGATGACTTCACATCGGGCAAGCCGTCGGGCAAAGGCGGTTGTGACGCAAAGCGCGTGATGCGGCTCAATGTACGCTTAAGACGGTAAACATAGAGCGCCGCCGACGAGGAAGTGTTGTGAAACACATTGTAGGTATAGCCATTGCGTTTTAGGGCAGCATAAGCTATATGGTTTTCAGGTTTCTCGCTAATCGTCATCCTAACTGAACACTCCGCAGAAACACTTATGTCAAAGTAAGACAATAAGCCTGCCGCCGATTCTCCTAACCAAGGCAAGGGGTCCGCACAGCCTACATACTGAAATGTTGCAGATGTCAAACCATCGTTAAGTGCAAAAACCTTGCTTGTCCCATGCTGTGCAAAACGGCAGCGACCGGTGGGACCGACATCAGTCAATCGTGCCACAAAAGCATCGGAGGGCGGCACCAGATTATCTCCTTCGAAATTCACAGGCTCTTTAGAGGCGAGAAAGCCAAACTTACCCTGCTGATTGACACTCATAACGTGTTTGTCAGCAGCATCCGCTGCAGAAAAATCAGTGAAAAGATATAAATCACCTGCCCTGAAATCTTCTGTTGACTTGACGAGCGCAAACGATTTATCAGCAGATTTAACCACAGCATAAACAGCATACAAGTCGAGGTCAGCCGTCAGTCTTCGGTTATAGTCATAATACGCCACTTTGCTTTCAGAATTAACATCCTGCATCGGGACATCAGTCCACCCGAGAAACTCCACGCTGTCTGCCTCAAGAGCAGCTGACGGAAAAACTGCAGGCACTATTACGGCATCGTTTTTATACTCTCGTGTCAGCACACACACTCCGTCGGCAAATAAACGCAGGGTAATAGCATTGGCGGAGATGGCGACCGCCAAACCAAACAGCAACGCTATTCGCCTAAACGTATTCATCTGCCCAATCAGATTGTTATCTGTTCAAAAGTATTGACACGTTTTTTATCGTAAGGTCGTGTTACGCGCACATAATTCTCGGTGAATCCTGCCATGAGTCCTTTGTCGCGTTTTGCCTCCCAAAGCACTGTAGCATTGCATCCGGAATTGGCGGCATAGAAATCAGCAAGTTTTTTACTGCTCACTTCATGCAGGATTTCACTCCTGCGCTTGCGCTCGGCATGAGGCACCACGCAAGTCGGCATATCAAGCATTGCCGTACCTGTGCGTTCAGAATAGGTGAACACGTGAAGTTGCGACACAGGCAACCCCTCAATAAACTTACGAGATTCTTCAAAATACTGGTCTGTTTCGCCTCGCACTCCCACAATCACATCAACACCTATAAATGCAAAGGGCAACACAGAGCGGATTTTAGCTACTTTTTGCGCAAACAATTCTGAAGTATAGCGGCGATGCATTATTTTAAGTACTGCATTTGAGCCCGATTGCAGCGGTATGTGAAAATGCGGTGCGAAATGTCGGCTCATGGCAACAAAATCTATTATTTCGTCAGTGAGCAGATTGGGCTCGACACTTGATATGCGGTATCGCACATCAGCATCAACACTGTCAATGGCCTGCAGAAGTTGCATAAAATTTTCGCCGTTGCGCCGCCCAAAATCGCCTGTATTAACACCAGTGATAACGATTTCTTTCGCTCCCTCGTCTATTGCCTTTTTCACTTCATCCACAGTATCGCTTATTGTTGCGCTGCGGCTTATTCCACGCGCAAGCGGGATAGTGCAGTATGTGCAGAAATAATCGCATCCGTCCTGAACCTTGAGGAAACAGCGTGTGCGGTCGTCAAAACTTCGTGCAGGGTGAAAAACTGCACTACTGCGAATGTCTGACGTGAAGATTGGAGCGCGTTGCTCTTGGATGGCGCTACGGTGCCCGAGCATGTCAACTATGCGCTGTGCCGCATCTGCTTTTTCTGCCGCGCCCAGCACGAGATCAACACCGTCTATCAACGCCACTTCAGCAGGTTTAAGTTGAGCATAACAGCCGGTTACGACAAATAGTGCGGAAGGATGAAGCCTATGCAGACGGTGAATAGCCTGACGGCCCTTGTGGTCAGCCACATCAGTAACAGAACAGGTATTGAGCAACACCACATCCGCCATTTCGCCTGCTTGCGCTTTATTGAAGCCACGCTCACAAAGTTGACGGCAGATGTCTGACGACTCGGCAAAATTTAGTTTACAGCCTAATGTGTGAAAAGAGAATGTCACTTTTATTTATTGTCCTTGTTCCTGTTCTTATATCTGTACCGCGCTTCAACGAGCGACTGCTTGTCAAACTTCTGTTCGCCAACTTGCGCCATGAGTTTAGCAATCGTTTTCTGCCGCGAGATTAAATATGTCGTCGGGTTCGACACCCTGAACCTGCGCGGACTTGGCAAGCACACTGCTATCAACGCCGACTGGCGCTTGGTAAGTTGTGAAGCAGGTATTTTGAAATATGTCTGCGCACACGCTTCCGCGCCAAAAATTCCGTCCCCCATTTCTATCACATTGAGGTACACCTCCATTATTCTTTCCTTACCCCATACCAACTCGATAAGTATCGTATAGTAAGCCTCAACAGCTTTACGGAAATAGTTGGAATAGCCAAAAGTGAACACGTTTTTAGCGCACTGCTGACTGATTGTTGAACCTCCGCGCCTTTTCTTTCCTGCTTTGTTATTGACCCAAGCGGCTTTGATACTGGCAGGGCTAAAACCATAATGCCCCCGAAAATAGTTATCTTCCGCCGCCACCACTGCCTGAACAAGGTTAGGAGAAATCTGCTCAAGCGGCATCCATTTCTTGCGCAAATCCAATGTCCTGCCATCGCCAGCAGCCTCCCACGAGCGGCGAAGCATCAGCGGCGTATAGTAAACAGGCACATACTTGAGCAGAATCACATTAAATAAGCTGAAAGCGAACAATCCCAAAAGCACATAAAACGTCCACTTGAGTATGCCAGAACGCAGTTTATGTTTTTTTGCGGACTTTTTTTTCATTGCGGGTTAATGAATCTTTATTTAGGAGTACAGGCTTATCTGGTGAGCATCAGTCTTATGCTCACGCCGAAGTCTGATACTGTAACAGGATATGATGTGGAAATCAGAGGTGTGGTCTGTTGGCGCTCATAGTATGCCTGCAGGTTGATTTTCGATGACAGCACATAGTCTGCCGCTATCTTGATTGAGAACACCTTGTTGCCTGAAGAGGCTTGCGTTACGTCTTCTTCTATTTTGCGAAGCAAGGATTTGATGTCCTTATATGCGAAGTCGGCACTAAGCTTGAGGTCATTGCTGACCTTTCGCTGACGGTTATTCTTGCCCTTCACTATCATGGAAAGGTTCTTAATTGTGTACCCTACTCCAATCACAAACTCGTCGCTCAAGCTCTCTATGAGTTGCGTGCTGCTTACGTTAAGGGCAAGAGTACGTTGTTTCTTATATTCAAACTTGGTGCTAAGGCTGTTTTTGAGCGTCATGTTAAGTCCGATGAGCGGGGCAAACTGCTCGGTAATCGTTACGCTGCCGATGTCGTATGCTGATGACGGTATTGGCTTTCCGGTCTGCACATCCCTCACAAAGCCAAGCGTTTTATCCTTGCCTCCCATAACAGGCACCCAAGTGCTGTAGCTTGTGTATGATCCGACGCTGTACTTGCAGGTGTAGGCGTGCGTCAGCGTAACGGATTGGAAGTGTTTCTTAAACCAAGGTATTGCCATCAGTCCGTCGTACGTAACCCTCCAGTTAGGCATCATCTGCTTGAGTGACAGGAACGGGTTGCGTCCTACTTTGTCAAGGCTCCGGCCAGTGTATGCGGCAAGGAAGGCTGGAACGAGCACATCGGCAGACTTACGCGACACACCTCCGTTAGACCTGTCATATTCTTGACTGGCATACGCTTTTGCGTCGTCGCCTGTCATAAAGCCGTTTGTAGGATAGCGGGTGCCGCGATAGGAATTCTCTAAACGGTATGCCATCTTTTCGCGCAAAACGAGGAAGCGGTCATAGGTTGCGGAATGGTAGTTATTGGACGCTTTACCCAACTTTTGGAACGCTGTGCCTATTGCAACCTGCGTGATATTATAACTGCCTGTGAAAGTAGAAGGCATGCCCTCATACATATAGTCAATGACTTCGTTAGAGGCTATGTAGCGTTGACCTGTAAGGTCAATCTTCAGACCCGGTATAGGTTCGAGAGATATCTTAATGTTAAAGTCCTCGGTGTTCGCTGCCGATGCCTGTTTTGCGATGGAGTCTGACGAAGCCAGCCATCCGCGCTTTTGCGCCTTTTCAAGATAATTCTTGCCGAACATGCCGAGGGCAAAGTCCACACCCGGGGCAAGCATGTTACCACCACCCAATTTCTGTTGTCCCATGAACACAGGGGTTGAGTTGAAGCCGTCAATAGCAAGGCTGTTAGATACCCTGTAAGTGATTTGAGCCTTGCGGATCATCATCAGGAAGCGGACTGCACCGTCAAGGAATTTTTGGCTTGCGCTGCGCTCATTAGGGTCGCGGGTGGCAACAAGTACTTCCACATCATCCATATCTGTCTTCGAGGTGATGGTGATACCGCCTTTCCCATCGGGTTTATAGTCAAGTTTCACTTTCTTGCCGTTGCGGGTGAACGAAACGTTGAGCGACTCGGAGTTAAGCCGATGGTCAAGCCTGAATGGTTCTCCAGCCTTAAGCGAAATGGTCTTAGAAAATTCTTTGGACTGGAACGGACGCTTGCTGTCGGGACGTCCACTGCGGCTGTTGCCTCCTACCCTAAATCTCTGGTTAACTTGTTTGAGATATTTTGATTTGTTATAGAGGTTCTCAAAGTTGAACTGTCCGTCCACCTGCCATGTCCTCGAGCTTGACACCTCATTACCCAAGTCAACAGTACCGTTGCCTGAGTCAGCAAGTGGGGCTATGTAGTGCCAGTTGTATGTCCCGTTATATGTTCCGTTAGCAGTAATCCAGTCAAGAGCGGGGAATCTGTTGAGAGGCACATTCCACGATGCTGTGAATACCTGCTGATAGGAATAAGGTGTACCGCCATGCCTCAGGCTGCTACGGACAGTGTCGCGCCAACGGTCAAAATAGTCACGCGAAAGGTCATATTCCTTGATTATCTCGGGCGTGTATTTGGCCTCATCAACTGACGCGTTAGTTGCGCCCTGCAAGGTGAACTTGAGATTCTTGGTCAAATTATACTTGATGTCGAATTGCCTATTCCACATCCACTCTTTGCTGAACGATGCGTTCTCCACATTGGCACCTGTTGAACCAGACATGTCAAATTCGCGCATCCGCAACTGGCTGAAACTGCGGCGCATGTCAGTGCTTACGCTCCATGACTGAGGCAGGTAGTAGAGGTTGAATTCCTTGAAGAATTTCAGGTGCGGGTTGTTGAATTTATCATTGTCTTTGAACGGTTCCCACGGCTTGGGGTTGAAGTCGTAACTATAACTTATTGACCCGTTGTGTATTATTTCCTGCTCCTTCTGAATTTCAGGGTCACGGTCAAGCTGTTGCGCATAGCTATAAGAAATGGTGAAGTTGGCAGGGTCATAGAACATGTTTTTCTTCTTGCTGTGGATATTGACCCTAACATTTGACGCCGAGAAGTTATGAGTTTGGCTGACCGTTTGCGACAATTGCTTCAGGCTGTCTTTCTCGTGTTTGGTTTCCAGCTCATCGAGCGCGTCAGACAATTCCACATCAGTGTCAAGCGGATTGTACTTAGGAGCGTTTGTATTATTCGTATATGTGTAGTAGAGAGGTATTTGCAGTTTAGCTTTTTCGGGGAACAGGCGTCCTGCCTCGAGTGCCGTAGAGACTGAAATCTGGTACTGGTCTTCCATATTTCTTGTAAGCACGTTGCTCTCTATTGAACCATATCCGGCTGTTTCGAGCCGTCCTGCCACATTCACTTGCCCTATGTCGGATACGGCAAGCTGAGCATTCGCCATTGCAGCCCAACCGCCTTCTTCGTTATACTCCGACAGGCGCAGTTCGTTGACCCATATTTCACCAGACTTAACTTGGTTGCTGCGGTTGCGGATGCCTATCATGATGTGCTGCACTTCACCCAGCGTAGGATTGCCCATCACGGTGATTCTGTTGCCGGAGCTGCCCGACGAATTTGCGTCGTCATAAACGATATAAGGCACTATGTTAGACACGCCCTCTGTCCCGGCTCTTTTTGCGGCATTGCGCTGACGTTTTGCGGACGTGAGCACGCTCAACGGGAAGTCGAAGCAGTTTGCGTCGGGCCAAACAAGACGACGGTCATTCTCACTCTCATTGCTATATTTGCCAGCGGGAGTAAGCGACAGCGGTATCTCATATTCATAGTAGTTGTTCTGCAGGTCAGAGCCCAAGCGAATGAAGCAGGTGAGGTCCTCATTGTTTAGTTGAGGCGTTACTTCGTCAGTAAGTCTCTCTGCATGCACAAACATCTGCAATTTCTTGTAGTTGCGCATGTCGAAAGTTGCATTTTTGTACACACCTTTCGCATCCTCCGGCGCAAGATTTCCAACTCGCAATACCATAGCCTGCTCGTTCTGTTGTATGATCTGGGCTTGTCCGGGGTCGGTCTGTCGCGTGATACCGGGAGGCAGCACATAGTTAACAGGGCTCTTTGAAGAGTTCTCCTCATAGTTGACAGCCTGCACGTCAAGAGTACCTTGAGTGGTCGGGGTTTTGCCTGCCGGCATGAGATCCTTGTTATACGCACGCCATTCACCGCGGACAAGGTCAAGGGTGGCAAGACGAAGATGAGTCTCCTCGCTGAAGTCGGTCAAGTACATTCGCATGAAGCGGATAGACTTGAAGTTACGGATATTGCCATATCGCTTTGTGTACTGGCGCACAGGAATCTTAAACTGATACCAATCCACCTCCACCGTCTGACCATTCTTCAGTTTAACTCGCGATGTTATTTTGTCAGTAATGAAGTTTTGTCCTACCTCCATCTGCCCGCGTCTGATGTCAACTTTATACTCATAGTATTTTTCGTATTCATTGACGGTGTTGTCTTTGTTAATATCTTCAATATCAGGTTCGAGCGTTGAGGCTGTTCCGTAACTTTCGCCTGAATTTTCTGTGGCTGGAGAGTTCCCCTCCGTTCCGTTGAAGTATTTGTAGCGTTCGAGTATTGATTTGCGCTCACGGTCATAGTCCGAGCCACGATAGAAGTGGTAGTTGTCGCCGGCAGGGTCATTAAATGGAGAGAAGGCGTCATCGTTCCACTTGGCTATAGTGGCAGGGTCGGTAACTTTCGACCTCAGACGCTCAAGATAGTCGGCATAGGTTGAGAATGTGTATTCTCGCTCGTTGGGCAGACCATCAAGTCCCACGTCCTGATTTTGACGCGCACCGCTTTCGTTGCTGAATGCAATGACGGTTGACGATGTCTTAGGCATACGTCCCCACAATGTGTTTTCCGTATTATCATCGCTGCCGTTGGCTGGCAGTCCATGCTCAAACGATTTTTTTCCGTCCTTAAGTATATCCTCGCTCACGTCACCGAGGTTGAAATAGATGCTTCCGCCCTCATAGTTGGGGTTGGTATTGGTGAGGAACGGATCCATCATCCAGAACTCTATATACTCGATGTTGGCAGTTTCAAAATCCGTATTGTCGAGTTTTCGCATCATGCCACCCCAGCGTTTGCGAGGGTTCATGAGTGAGCCATCGGGATTGATGCCTTCAGTGTCAAGGTTATACGGTCCGCGCTGTGTGGGATAATAGCTCAGGTTGAGAACCGACATCCTGCTGTTGTCTGTTGCGAGGCTTTCCTTGTAGGGGAATATCTCCTGCTCGAGCACCACGCGCACGCGGTGGTCGCTGAGCGAGTCAAGATTGGTGAGATATGACGGTGTGTTGTTTTGTGGCACCACGAGCACTTGGTCGATGGCGTACCACGACAGCAGCGCACGATTGAAGCCGTATTCTATTTCTCCGCTGCGAGTTGACTCGGGGAACAGGTCACACATCGGCGTGCTCGACAGTTTCCAATAGTTGGGATAGTGAACGTCGATGCTCGTCTGCGTGCTCTCAAAGTCATCCACATACGCCACGCCGGCCTTGCTTACGGTCTTTGTGTGACCTGGTATCAACTGCGCCACTTCTGCATTTATGGAGAATGACGACGGCTGAGTGGCTGTTATCCATGGAATCTTGTCAATCAAATTGCTCAACCACTGGAACTCTTTCTTATAACTGATGTTTGCTCCCCATATTGTGTTCGACAGCGGTTCACTTCCTGTGTTGACTTTTGTGGTGAGAGGCTTCTCATTAAGGTGCATCACTGTGGCTCCGATGCTGAAGTCGGGGTTGAAAGTGTATTCGGCATGCATTCCGAACAAACTTTTGCGCTGCATTGAGAACGTGGATTGGTTCTCGAGTGTAACATTAACAGGCGTGCCCGATTCTATTATTGAAGAGTTGAGGATAGTCACCGTACCCATCGTGTAGTCCACAGTGTAGTCCACATTTTCGGTCAAGGTCGCACCGCCGGCGGTAACTTTTACTGAGCCCCGAGGCACGTTCATGGCATTAAGGCTTATTTCATTACCCGACGTGCCTTTATACTTACCTTTAATCGTGAACTTGTCTTTCTCGGTCATTTCCTGAGCAATAACGAGCGTGCTGTCATACAATTCCTGATAGACGAATTTTTGCGCTACCGCATCATTGCGAACCGCTTTCTTGAGGTTCTCGCCAAACGGTTCCAATACCGGGAAAATGATACGCCCTGTGCTGGTTTGCACGGTGTAACCTTCCACATAGTCGAACTTACCATCGGGATTCGGGTTCTGGTGTATGTCAAGGCGGTCCATGCCAAGCACTTTGATGAGCTGTTTGCCACGTACGGCTTCACCTTCTGGCAAATACTGGACACTGGTGCCGAGGCTGTCGTTACGATACATGATGTAGAGTTCAAATTTGTCGCTCTGCATTTGCGATGCCCCAAGGCTATAGACGTTTTTCATCATGAGGTCCCAAGTGCCCTTGCCTTTGGTTTCAGATGGCGAATTAGTGGTGTTTTTCAACATCTTAAGTATCAATGCCTGCGGAGCTTCCACCGCGTCCGATGAGAACTCGCCGACTTGATACGTCTGTCCCCTGTAGGTGTATTCGTATGCGACAGCAAGCACCTCGTCAGGATTTAGCGCAGTACGCAAACTAATATAGCCCAAACTGCTGTTGAGGACGTACTCACCGCTGTTAAGCATTCGGGCAGACTCAATCTTCTCATATTCCGTTCCGCCAAGCTGACCGCCGAACAACGGCTCCAACACATTGTTTGAGGTTTGTATGTCGCGCACACCAGAATTATTAACGGCACTGTAAAGATTGTTAGCGGAATTTCGGGGCTGCATATCGTTGGGACCAGCTGTTGTGGCATGCCAGTTAGGGTTGCTGATATGATAGTCATTACCCTCGCCCAAATCCACGAAAGCCACTATGTTACGGGCTTGCTCATAGTTGGCACGCTTGTTCGTCACCCAAACTTCGATTCGCTTGATTACTACCCCAGACGCCACGTTGGGAACGGTCTTCATCCAGTCGTCGTAGTGGTCACGGAAGAAATAGCCGAGGAAGAAGTGCCGGTTTTCGTCATAACTGTTAGCACTTATTTCAAAGTCGGTCATCTGCGCACCGCCCTTGCTGTTCACGCTCTGGCTTTGGCTGCGCTGTTGAGTGGCGATGGCTTGAATGTTGAGTTTACCAAACTGCAACTCGGTGCGTATGCCGAACAACGACTGGCTTCCCTGTATGAGCGTGCTCTTGAGCGGCAGTTGAACATTACCTGCCTCAATAACCTTAATTATCTCATCCTCATCGCCTTGGTATGCCAGTTTAAGGTTCTGCTGGTCAAAGTCAAACGATGCCTCAGTGTTGTAGTTCATGTTGAACGCCACTTTGGTACCGACTTTTGCGTTCACATTGAGTTGCAGTTTTGCGTCAAAGTCGAACACATTGCTTTTTCGCGCTCTTTCTGTCAGCGCAGGATTGTCAGTATATGTATGATTGAAGCCAAGTTTAAGTTCCGCCGAACCCTGCAGTTTGACTTGCACTCCACCGGGGCCGAATACCTTGTCGGCCGGTCCGATGTTAAACTTCATGTCGGTGATGTCGAATTTTGGTTTGCCGTGTTCACCAGTGTTATTTTTCTCGTGCCAATATCGTGTCATCGCCTGCCGCCCTGAATATGTCGTATATTCTTTTTCCGACATGGAGAACGGTGTGGCGATGTCCATATCCCCAACTCTCGTGTGGAGTACGTAAGTACCCGTCGAAGGATCATACTCCACCTCCGTCGTAACATTGTCAGGGTCATGCAAGTCAACAGTCGGTGCAGGGGCCGTGAGGTCATCATAGCTGTCGATTTCATACTGCCTTACGTTAACCGCCATTGTATCAGGCATTTCCCTCATGGGCAGGGTGTCGCCCGAAGCGCTTACCACAACCGGTGCTGCATTTTCTGCCTCACGCGCCTTGCGGCGTTCCTCTATACGTTTCTGCAACTTTGGAGGAAGGTTAACAGCCCACGGATTTGGTCTCGACTCCTGAGCACACAAAATTCCGCCTGCATAACAAAACAACAGACCTATAAGTAATATATTGAGTTGAAAGAAATTACGCATTAACGCCTCAAATGTTCAAACCTGAATAATCACGCAAAGTTACACATTTTTTCTCACCCACGCAAACAAAATTAATGAGCCGTACAATTTATTTGATAAAATGCGTTCTAACGTATTGTGTAATTTGAAAAAAGTACGTACCTTTGCAGTCGCAAATTAGCAAATTGCCACTGTGGCTCAGTTGGTAGAGCAACGCATTCGTAATGCGTGGGTCGCCGGTTCGAGTCCGGCCAGTGGCTCACAGAGAATACTTTAGCAATAAGGTATTCTCTTTGTTTTTTTAAGGGAAAACCAGTGAGTTAAACGGTCGGCTCGCGCGAAAAAAGCACCTATTTTAGGCGGATTTTAGCCCGAATATAATCACCTCAAAAATGAGGATTTCAAAAATCGGGTCAAAATCGGGTCAAAAGTCAAAACAGCAACAAAGTAACATATTAAATAGGTTTTTATCCCTTGATTTCTGCAATAAACATCAGTGCAAGCTCATACTACATAGTGCTGTCTTCTACCTGGGATAGAAGTCGCATTTTAGTAGTTGTGACATCCCATCGATTGTGAACGTGGCAATTATGCGCTCACAAATATATTTCGTGTCTTCACGGAATACCGTGCCGATGTCCGGCACAAAAGCCACCGATGCTTTGCGTTAGGCAGTTGCTCTATAGAGGAAAATTCGTGCGAGCCGAACACAGAAGCCGCTTGCAGATTCAGTTGAGGCGATGCCGAATTTGGCAACATCAGAGAGGTCGAAAAAGAAAAGTCCATACTTTTGCATTTTTTGTTGCAAAGGTATGGACTAAACCGGTGTCGCGAAAAGACGAGGCTAATCAAGAGCGTTTGGTTTGAGGAGAAAATCTTCCATGCTCACAATCTCAACCCCTTCATCATCAATCCAACCGCGTTGGAAATCATTGCCAAGGATAATAATCTTGCGGAAATGATCCGGGATATTCACCAGCGGACGTTGTTCTTTCTCTGTCTTTTCCCTGTCTTGAAGTACAAATGCAGATTGGATATACATTCTCTGAGGCGGATTATTCACCACAAAGTCCACCTCCAGATTTTTCCGTAATCGCTTGCCTTCTGGAGTCGTTTCCCAGACCTCTACCTGACCTACATCTACACTACATCCGCGCAGACACAACTCGTTATAGATAACGTTCTCCATGATATGCGTATCTTCCTGCTGGCGAAAGTTAATCAGCATATTGCGGATTCCCAAGTCTTCAAAGTAATACTTTGATGCAGAACCGATATATTTGCGTCCTTTGACATCGTACCGCTGCGCTTCGCTGATGATAAAAGCATCTTGCAAGTGCTCTAAATAGTTCTCTATAGTTGCCGGTGCAATGGTCAGTTTCTCTCCCGACATAAAGGTGTTAACGATGTTGTTCGGGTTGGTACACGAACCAATGCAGGAAGCCAGCACTTGTATCAATTTGCGCATTCCCTCTGGATTGCGTAGGTGATTACGCTCAATTACATCTTTCAGATATGTTGTCTCAAACACGGATTGCAAATACTGTTTTTTCTCATCCTCTGTAGCCAAAAGTGCTACATGAGGCAGACCTCCATATCGGTAATAGTCATATAGCGCTTTCCTATAGTCGCCTCCAACACCCTCGAAGTACTCCACGAAACTTAGCGGATGAACACGTATCTCCCATCCGCGACCACGGAACTCGGTGACTACATCTTTGCTCAGGAACTTGCTGTTACTGCCCGATACATACGTCTCAACATTTTGCTTGTGTGTCATACTAAGCAGCACACTAACGAAGTCATCGACCAACTGAACTTCATCCAATATAACATAGTTCTTCTTCCCGTCTTTTACAATTCAATAAAAATGCTATTTTTATTTCATTTTTTTGTGACTTTGCACATTTTTTTGACATAAAACAGCAGAAAACGGTTCCATAAGATGCAATAAAATTCCTAAAACTTTGCAAATTATTTAGGAATTTTCTTCAATCCAAACATCCGTATTTTTTGCAGATTTTCGGATATTTAAATTAACGTGAGTTCGATATAAGAAATTAGAAAAGCATGAGCTGCTTGTCCTCGTTGTCAAAAACGATGTTACGCGAAGGCTTTTTTAGGGAAATAGCAATATGCGGCAATAGCGGCAAGCATATTGGTTAAAAAGTTAGCCATGCTCATATGCCTTGAATGCTCTATTTGCGCCATGTTTTTCAGTTCGTCATTCGCGCTTTCAATGACGCTCCTTTTCCTGAGGAGTATCTTGTCTTCCTGGCTCATCAGCATGTTTCTCATGCCCTTTTTCAGCTTTGTGACAAGTTGTATGCCGCAGACGAACAGTTCCGCGAAAAGCTCTTTGCCGACATATCCCCTGTCGCCGAACAGCTTCCCCTCTATCTTCTCGACAAACCTGTGCTGTTTGAGCGGTTCCCTGTCATCAACATTGGCAGGCGTTATCATGAAATTTAGTATTT
>JAFTCC010000027.1 GCA_017454915.1 Paludibacteraceae bacterium | reverse complement strand
TCTCACTGACAAGCAAAACGCACCTACGTGATCTGCTCGACAAAACTAATTTTCAAAATGACAAAGAACGTTCCAATTCTGGTGAACTGTTATTGTTTAACTTTTAATATTTAATCGTCCATTTTTAGTGGACAGTAGTGTCAAAGAACACCTTTCTTAATTCCGCCAACAGGTTTTAAATAAACAATAATACAGACAAAAAGTCACCTTATCAAGACAAAATATCACCTTGTCGGCAGAACCCTATTACACCCAAGCGGCAGTCCGTTTTAATATCAGACTGCCGTAATTGGGCAGGAGCGGTTGCACTCGTGACCTAGTCGAGCGACGAGGTGTTCTACGGCGACTTCAAAAACCGGAGCCCCTACCTCGGGGTGATTATAAATTTTCTTTGTCATAGTTTTTTCCTTTCAATTTTCAATTTTCACCTTTTATTTAAGCATTTGCCCTTGTGCGTTGTACTCCTTATCGCCGCGGATAATGATGAGCTGTCCGGCATGCAGTTCTTTGTACTTTCGACTTTCGACTTTTGACCTTCGACTTGTTCGACGCCAGTTGCGGTATTGGTCTCGTTGAAGACGAAGCGGAGCCGTTTGGGAGAGTTCGCCTTGTCGCTATTTGGACCTATCAATTACTTGTTTTGTATGTTTCGTGGTCGTATAGGGTTGCTATATCTTAGCAAAAAAAAAGCGACTGATGCATAAAGCACCAGCCGCCTGCATTAGTCAGGAATATGTATATTTTGCGTTACTGCCCTTCGCACATACAGTCTCTTCGCTGTGTGTGTAAGAAGTTACCCACCCATACGCAGATACTGATTAACGTACCCGCGCCTGCGCCCATAGAGAAATCATATATCAATTGCTTACACATAAATTAGTTCTGCTCTATTATTTCCCAATGTCCGGTTTTGTTACTCCCTTTACGCTGAACAAGCTTTTTGTCAATTAGTTTTTGGATTGCACGCTTAATGGTAGCTTCACTAACTTTCAATTGTTGCGCAATCGCACTACGACTATAAGAAGGGTGCTCTTTGATGATATTAACTATAGCTCTCTCAATGAGTGTTATAGATTTTATCGGGTCATTTATCGGGTCATTTATCGGGTCATTTATCGGGTCATTGGCTTGATTGGCATCGCTTGGAAATCTAAAAGTTGTGATAACCATTGTGCGCTCTACGTCAATAGATAGATTACAACCGGTGATTTGTTTCCACGAACGGAGTTTGTCCATCCCGTACCCCGCATTCTCGCAAAGCCCCGTATACCGGAAGAGTTTAGCGATTGTCGGGTTACGCGGGTTGGAATAAAAACGATTCTCCATCTGCTCCAATGGTATAGGGAACGTACCGGCATTCATAAACTCAATATGGTCGGTAAACACATGCACGCATGAACGCATCGAACTGAAATGGTCTGTATGCATCAGCATGTTCAGCCATGCCTCACGCAACACCTCGTATGCACTCATATCGGAGACTCCTATGCCACGCTCGTTCACGCGATAGGGGCGATTAACCAGCCCTTCCATACGACGCGCAACAACCAGATAAGCATCCCAAAGATTATCCGGTTCGGGAATACGGTAACTATAACGCACAGGAGAGAGTTCGACAGACTTGGCAGGGAACTCGATATAATCCATGCAGAATGTCGGTACACGGCGCAACACCTCATCGCCCTTACCGAACATCAGCAGTCCGGCATAGGTCAATGTGCCGGAGTCGGTGGTAATGTTCAAGAGACGGCAGAACTGCTCATCATCTAAGTCGGTGTATGGTCTATTGGGGTTAGCAGACTCAAAATACCTACGATAGCCTTGCAAAGAAGGTTTGCTAAGCATCTCTATGGAAGTACCCTCTACGGGCAGTTCAGATTGTTTGCCGTAGGAGCGGTCACGAAACATCGCGGATAGTTCCTCCTCTGAAGCGCGTTGGTCACCACTGCCCATACGAATGAACGTATTGACAGGTGAACCGAAATAAACAGGCTTATTGTCCGCAGAGGGAATATAGAAAAGCAACAGGTGTTTGCTGTCAATAGTATGGTGAACGGCTTTGCAAGAGATATGCGTGTTGAATTTCTGTGAGCGGAGCGTGCCGATGAAATCCTGCTCCAACTTCTCGGGGTGGGCGACACCTTGAATCTCGAACGACTGACCATTCTGCTTCACGCCAAGCACAATCCATCCGCCACTTGTATTGCTGAACGCACTAACTGTCTCCCAGATATTTTTAGGGAGATCAGCACGCGCTTCCTTGACTTCGAAATCTTCCCATTCGATGTCACTGAGACGAGATATGAGTTCAGACTTAGTCATGTTACTCAAAAAAATCGCTCAAAAGTACAAAAAAAGAATGAAATACGCAAATTTTTAGCCCATAAAAGTTTAATTTTAAAACTTTTTTCGGGTTTTGATGACAAAATCAGCAGATTTTGGGGAATAAAAAGAGTATTTCCTGTTAGGAGACTCCGGCAACAGAGAATGTGGAAATGACGGTCTGGGGGAACTTCGCGCTCGCGTTCGGCAACAAGGTCACAAAAGGTCTATACCGCTCCGCTAAACGCATCGGCAGACATGGCGGGAGGTTTATCCCTTACGCCATGTCAGTTGCCTTGTGCTGCCACTATGCCGATTTTGACATGACAAGATAGCGATATGTTCGTTTTTTGGCAGATA
>JAFTCC010000026.1 GCA_017454915.1 Paludibacteraceae bacterium | reverse complement strand
TTTTTGAGCGGATTTTTGTCTTTGAACGAGGGAGTTATGCGGGCATAATGACCGAGCAAAAAGCAAAAAGATGCCAAAAAGAAACAAAAAAGACAATAATAGACTACTTTTTGTAAGCACTGACCAAAACTTGTCGGTCTAATGACCGATTTGGGTTAAACATATTGCAGGTAACACTGGAAAACGGAGTCGTTGTTTCTAAAAGATTCGCAAAAAGATGAAAAAAACATTCTTCATTACTCTCTGCCTCATGATGGCAAGTATTTCTTACGTCCGTGCTGACGAAGTGGAAATCCCCTTATTTGAACTCACGCAGAGCGGCAGCCTTAGCGGAAACGAGCCAATGGATGAACCGGGCAACGACGAAAATCCTCCTAACATCAACCTTTTCCACGCAAGTCTCATAGACCGAACGCTTGTCATTACATCGGAGACCACTGACACAAGCCATCTGTTAGTGCGCAACATCAGGAATGGCGAAACGGTCACCAGCAGGTATTTCGTTACCAATACCTCGGAGCCGAATATGGCACACGGAATGTATGTCCTCAGAATCCAGAACGGCGACAGCATTTTCACAGGACGTTTCCTCGTGCCGTAATTCGTCTGTACTTTTTGAAAAGAAGATAATTTACGCTATCTTTGAGCTGCTTGCGCACAATAGCGCCAGACATAGTAGCCATGAAAAAATTGCTTTTAGCCATACTATCTGCGCTTTGCCTCTTGTCATGCTCACGCGTCGAAGAGGCAAAGAAAGTTGTTGCAGTGGCTGAAGCTATGCGTTTCAAATATGACAAAGTATACCCTGACAGCACGGAGATTGCCGAAGCTGCCAAAGTGCTTAAACAAGTAAGATGGTTTTACCCGACAGATTATACCGCTGTTAATTACTATTACGGCCGACATCTTTTAGAGTGCGGTGATTATGCCAATGCTATGACCTGTTTCATTACAGCAGTGACATCACATTCAAATAATTACAATATAAAGGGACGTTGCTACTGCAACATGGGCTTACTTTGCAGAAAAGTCGGGAACTATAAATTGGCGTATCAGATGTATGCTTATTCCCACGATTGTTTCAAACAGGCATACGACACCATTGCGGTTATGTACGCCAAAGATGACATGGCTTTTGCTCTTGCTAAAATGCACAAAAAAAACGAATGTATTAAGGTGCTGAATAGTGTTACTGACAGTTGTAATGACGAGAAGGTCTTGAAACACACAAAACTTATACGCGCTATCATGTACAGAAATTTAGAGCAGTATGATTCTTCTATAATTTATGCAAACGAATATCTTAAATATAATCCTGAAGAGACTAGCGCATTATTAGTTAAGGCCCTATCTTTCTCTTATCTAAAAATAAAAGACTCTGCCGTATATTACGCAAAACAGGTTATGGACAACAGCAAGTTTCAAGATGACATAGAAAGCGCATACTACATTTTGCAGCATGACGATGCGGAACAAATCAGCAAAGACAGCATAAATGCTCTCGCAGCAGACAGAATGGATATGCGGAAACTTTTAGGCGTGAGAGAAATGAAAATCGCCCAAGCTGTGTTATTGCTTGAGCAGGACTTGAACAGAAAGCCTAATTACCCGCTGATAATTATTATTGCATCCGCACTAACCGCATTTATAGTTGTAACAGCGATAACAGCTAAAAGAATCAGGAAAAAGCAAAAGCGCCTGAAGCATGAACAACTATCCGTCGAGGAGAGACAGAAAAAGCTTGAGCGCGACGCGGCCATCTATGAGCGACAACGCAATGAACACTTAAGCAAGCTAAAAATGCAATTAGAAGATACTTGCCGAGCTATTCGTGAGACACAAGACCTAAAAAACACGATGAAATGGGAAATTTTTGACGAGATGTGCGCCGTGGCAGACCTGCGGCTAATGAACATTGCAACAAGACTCAAGAGCTTCGGATTAAACGAGAGGGAAGTCCGCCTGTGTGTGCTGGTGATGATAGACGGCTTCAGCGGCAAGGAGATAGCACAAAATATCAATTATGCCGAAAGCGGCATAAGAAGCCTTAAAAGCAAAACAGCAAAAAAAATTGGCACCGACAGTAAAAACCTTAGAAAAACACTCCAAAACATAGCCATTATCCCAGATTAAGCAAATAAATAAAGAATTTTGCAACATCGGATTTTGTCAACAAGTTGATATACACCATTTTACAAATTTCATTTTGCAACATTTTTTTTGTGCTTGTTGCAATTATTTGTTGTAACTTTGAAGCAAAGAAAATTTATAAAACCTTAATCTCTATGAAACAACTATCGTTAACATTTTGTTTGGCATTTTTTGTATTTACTTTTATTCTCGCCAATTCTCCCGCTCTTATTGTCAACGACTGCATAAATGCCAATGGTGGTACAGCTGTGGCAATGTTGACAATTCCTTACGATTCTATTGTAGGCTGGTCGGCAAATGGCGACCTCCGAGTTTCGGCTCAAAAAAATTCGCCTGTAGCAACCGTAACGTCAACGGGTTATGGCAAAGGGTGCGTGAGTGTGGCATTCTACGCTACCGATTCTGCGAATTGTGTTTCAGGAGCAAGTGCTGACATATTCAAATATTTTGACTTGCCCGACAGCATACAGATTCAAGGACCCTTGTGTGTTTCGCCAGGCGATGTGGTGGTGTATTCTATCGCTCCACTCGTAACGCGTAATCTTAATGCGCGCATTGGTGTTGACAGCTACTATTGGAATGTAGACAGCCTCGTTAATATGCCCAATAGTTTTGTTGAAGAAGTAAACTACACATCGGGAGACAGCAGTGCTGTAACATTTAGAGTAAAGGACTGGGACGAAACAATAGGACCGAACGAAATCACTGTAAGCATCGGCAGATGCAACCAGACCAACGCTCTCAACACGAGGCGCTTGACTATTACTAAACAGGCCCCAAAACCAAATTTGGGTGCCAACTACATGTGCATACCATACGGGACGGACACCTTCACTCTCACCGTTCAGAATGCTCTGCCAAATGTCGCCTATACATGGGATAAGCCCATTGACTGGGAATTCGTGTCATTTAATGCAGACAGCACGTCCGTGGCTATTCGTCCCAACAAGTCAACGCCCGGCATAATAACTGTTTATGCCGCATATAGGTCAAACCAAGGGATGGAATGTGCGATTTCACAAACTGCAATTAATGTATATCGCCGTTGGGGCAATGACACGTATATTTCTGGTACAGGTTGTGCCGAAGTCGGGAAAAGTTCATACCGTTTTCAAGTGTCTGGCGAAATACCTACCAATACACCTGTTAGTTGGGAACTGCCTCAGACATGGGTAATGAACAGCGGGGAACCTGCATCACCAATTATCAAGGCAAGCCCGACCACCGCTTCACCTCTGGTTGACACTATTAGAGTGCACGAACTCACTGAATGTGGCGCGACAGATTTGAAATATGCCTCATTGCCAGTTAGTGTTAAACCCGCTTCAGTCCAATTATCGGGAGAGCAATGCGTAGAAGTCGGTCAGACTTACACTTACCGTATAAATCGAAAGCCAGGCACTCTTGGACCAAATGCACAAACATTTGCATGGTACATAAATGGTGAACTCCAAGAAGGGCTGTTGTCGGACACTGCTAACATACAAATATCGTCTTCTACACGCTATATTTTAGTTCGTCCTCTGGGATATAACGGATGCGATGGAAACATGTCGGATACGTTAAAAATAATGGTTAATCCGTCTAACCCCACAGGAATAAGTCGAATTGACAATGGACAATGCATCACAGCCGGCATGCAGGACACCATCATGCTGCAAGTGGATGGCTCGGTCGCCTCGCAGGATTACGAGTGGGATTTGAGCAAAACCCACAACTGGCAGATAATAGAATACCTTACTGCTAATCATTCACAAGTCAGCGTGCGAACTAGCGGAATAGCAGGTAACGACACTATTGAGGCATATACTGCAGGCGAAGGTATTTGTCAAGACACAAGGCGGGTATCCATTAATTATTATGTGCCTGGAACTCCATTTACTATCAGCGCAAGTAGTGGAAGGGCAAGGTATTATGATTTTGAGGTATCACCATATGATTTAACCACGCTTCCAGAATTTGCAAATGAAACATCGCTATACTACATTTGGGACGTTAATGGACTTGTGGAGGACAGCGACTTTGATGCAATGGATTTTACGGTGTATAGAAATCAAGTTTCTACCACAGATGTTGTAAGGCTTACTGTTGTAACGAGTACCGGATGTAAATACGCAACATCCATTGTGATTGGTGAAGCGTTGAATATAAATAATTTGAATCCACTATTTTCACCGAAGAAATCAAAAGAAAATCAAGACGTTGCGGCTGGGGAACTAAATATATTTCCTAACCCAGCAAACACAGAATTAAACATAGAGTTCCCTGTTTACTCGCAAAACTCGCAAATTCGTGTTTACAACGCAAATGGTCAACTTGTCATAAATGATGTTATTAACGGGAAGCGAGCTGTATTGCCAATAGTGAACTTGCCTGATGGTATATATAGTTTAATCCTTACTCAAAACAGTATAGCTAACATTGTAAAATTTATAGTTCAACACTAGTTTTATTTAATATGAGAAAAATCATTTTAACAATAGTTTGGGTATTAGAGTTGAGCGAATGCTATGCCTACGATTTTAAGGCCACTATACGCGATAACATAGAATTATGTTTCAATATCCACGGCGAAAATGTCGCTTATATTACCAATGAATGCGATGACAGCCTTAACTATCATACGCTAAAATGTGACACGCTATTTTTGCCGGAAAAAGTTACTGACGGGATAAATACTTATTCAGTCAATGGTATCGAGTCGGATGCCTTTATTTTCATGAAGTGCAGGTGCGCATTATATATACCCAAATCAATAATAGAGATGAGATCATATTCTTATCCTCATGGCAACCCTATGCTGCAAACAAAATTCACAGAATATATAGTTGACAACGAAAATCCAGTGTACAAATCTTTTAATGGGGTACTATACAGCAAAAGCATGAAAGTGTTGCTGTCATACCCGCCTCAAAAGGCAGATAATGAAATCATTCTACCAGAAGGAATAGACACTTTAGGCAAATATGCATTTTTTGAAGCAGAGCATCTAAAATCAATAGAATTTCCGTTAAGCTTAAAAGTGATAAAGCAAACAAGCTTAGCAGCGGCAGACTCTATTGAAACAATAATTTTACAAGATAGCATTTCATATATAGAGTCCACCGCCATTGACTGCAAGGCACTTAAAAAAATTGTTTTAGGAACATGCTTGCAAAAAATTCACCCATTGTTTCTATACTCTGAAAATCCCATTGATATCACCTGCAGGGCAAACATTCCTCCGGAATTAAAAGTGATGCGAGATTTTGAATGTATCAACATGTCATCGACATTACACGTTCCACGGCACAGTCTTAATTTGTATAGAAATGCTGACGGCTGGAAGAAATTTGAAAATATAATCGCTATTGAACCACCAATAGTTACAGGTGTTAATCAAGCGGAAATAAGTTGGGTACAAAACTTCTCTGCCACAGAGTATGTTTGGACACTTTACCTTGATCAAGAATTGACATTGCAATTTATGACCTTAATTTTTGATGATATGGGGAGACTTGTAAAAATAGATATTTCGGACTACTCCGCATCACATGATATTCAATCTGCAATAAAAAATTTAAAAGAAAGCACGGGAGAAATCTCGCACTACGTGGACTATTATTCGTTTACTATCACTGGTCTGAACGAGAACACCGACTATTTCTATACTGTAAAGGCTTATGCCGGAACAGAAGTCATTGACACAGACAGCGGCTCATTTACTACACAGAAAGCGACAGCATTGCAAAATATTAAGACCGGGACAAGCGGCATACAAAAAATAATTCGCAATGGACAATTATTCATAATTGACCACGACAGGAAACTTATGTTTGACACCGCTGGCAAACAATATCCTTACGAAATAAACAAATAAATATGGCAAACAAATTAGACGTTTATCAAGTTCCGCAATAACTTGCTGAAAAGTTCTATATAAAACCGGCCGGTTCTTAAAAAAAATGAAAATACTCTCCCCCCAGAAATCGCAGGTTTCAGTGTGGACACGATAACAGAGAATAAAAAACACGCGATATTTGAGGTATTGGTTAGGTTATACAAACTAAAAAGGGGTAATGGAAGATGGTGACGGGTATTTGTGGCTTAAATAAAAGTCTAATATTTGATAGAGATATTTTCTTTAAGAGGAAAGGTGATGAGAGTTTTTGCGGTTTTATTCGGGAAATTTCACTAACTTTGCGCTATTGGAGCCGCAAGTGTAATGAAACTTTGTTGCGGCAACGTAAGAAATCCGATGAAATGGCGGATTTTGGAAATAGAAAAAAAGCCCGGATAAATGCGCTTTTTAATTTTAATATCTTTTGCCGTCCTTGTTACTTTGTCGGCTTGCGAGCGGGTTGACGACCTTGAAGTGGTCCGCCCGGTAAGTGTTGTGCCCCGTGCCTCACTGCCAGTGGCCCGTGCCTCGGCTCGGGTGTTCACGCTCAACGGCAAAGCATACGTGCTTGGCGGTAGGCAAAGCGGCGACGCACGCAACCCTAACTATTGCTCTGACATGTGGAGTTACGACCCCACATCTGATGCCTGGCAGAAAGAGACAACACCGCCTATGGCGCCAAGAGTGCAAGCTGTTGCAGCAACGATAGGTGACAAGGCTTATTATGGCTTGGGGTTTGGAGGCACAGGGCCTTATGAACTTTCGATATACCACTGCGATTTCTGGCAATATGACGGAAAGGAGTGGAAACAATTGTCTGATTTCCCTGCTGAAGGCAGTGACGCGCTTGTGGTTTTCCCAACCGACACTGCTTTGTTCGTGTGCCTCGGCTATAACCCTATATTCCAACCCGAAGTATATTGCTACCACGTCAAGACCGACAAATGGACGCAATGCCGCAACTCCGACTACATAGACCCTGCTGCGGGCTGCGTGGGAGGATACGCCGGCGGACGCTATTTTGCGGGCGGCGGATTTATGGAAGTTACGTACCAGCAGTGGTCAGAATACAACCCCACCACCGACACATGGCAACGCCGGCAGCAGATGCCATACCCGGGCAGACTGTTTGCCGCCACAGCCTCAACCAAAAACGAAATACTCATGTTCGGAGGTATGATATGGGGTTCGGCTACCATGGGCGGCGGGGCTACTAACACCATTTACTCCTATGACGTGGAGCGCGACCAATGGGAGATGAGAGGACATCTGCCAAATAAAATGATGAACAACATAGCTTTTGCTATCGGCGAACGCTTGTTCTGCGGATTGGGCGAGGACAGTGACGGTAAAGTCTCGGATAAAATTTACGAAATCATTCCATGAGAACGCGTCAGTACATATTATGGATAACATTGTTCCTTATTGCCCCGATGACGTTGTCTGCGAGGTCTATCCGTGAATGGTATTCCGACAGCATTCCCGCCATCGACATCAGTCATCTGCGCCTTGACAGCCTTGAATGGCACATAGGCGCAAAAACCGTGATTTCATCGGGTAAATTCGCTCCTTTCTGGTTTCAGAGTAACCAATGGGACGGCATAAGTTGCCGCCCCTACAGCGGCACTATAGAGGCAGGCATAGAGCGCAACATGGCACTGCAACCTGCGGACTACACTTTCAGACGCGGACAAAAATTATTCGACTATGGGTTTGGTGTTAACCTGATCGGGCAGTTGAGCGACAAGAGCCGCTTTGTGCCTCAAGAGTATTACGCCACGTGCCGCTTCTGGCTTGTGGATTTTACTGTTGGCGCCAGACGCGAGACTTTCACCAACGAAGTCAGCGGCGCCGAAAAATATCTTGGCATGGGCGGCCTTCTGTGGTCGGCAAACGCGCAACCCATACCACGCATAACGATAGGCATTAGCCAGTACCGCTCGTTTCCATACACTAAAGGTTACCTGCAAATCAAGGCCGCAATGACACACGGATGGTTCATCGACAACACCTACGTGCGTGGCGCAATGCTTCATCACAAATACGCCGGCGTGCGCATAGGCGGCGACTGGCACATAGCCGTCAGCGCCGAAGTGCACCATGTGGCACAATGGGGAGGCAGACTACCACAATATGGCAAACTGGGTAACTCGTGGAGCGATTTCAAAAACATTTTCAGGGGTAAGCAGGGAGGCGTGCCTAAAATGGAGCAAATCAACGCTGAGGGAAATCATATCGTAAGCCAGCAGTTGGCGCTTGACATTCAGGGCACTGGATGGAAAATTCACTGCTACTACCAACAAATCAACGAAGATAATCCTGTTCACATCTTCTATAAGACGATGAACCGCTACGACGGACTTATTGGCATAAGCATGAACCAAGGGATTTGGCCATATATCAATGCCGTAACACTTGAGGCGCTTAACACCACCGACCAGTCGGGACCGGTTCATGACATTGACGGCATAGTATTCGGCGGGGCAGACAACTATTTCCAGAACGGCGTATATCGTAGCGGATGGAGTTTCTATGAGCGCACTATCGGCACTCCGATGATTAGTTCTCCGCTATACAACAACTCTGACACTGACGAGTGGCACCGCCACCAGACCACCAACAACCGCGTGTTTGCGCTTCACGGTGCCATAGGCGGCGACATCAAGGGAGTGGACTACATCATCAAGGTCACTCATGCCCGCAACTTTGACGCCAAAGGCGGACACCTAAAATCACACAATACCGCACTACTCCTTCAAGCTGAAAAAAAAGTGGCATTCCATCCGGGTAAAATCACACTTCCCATCATATTTGGAGCAGCTTTTTCTGCCGACATCGGAAACCAGTTCGGAAACCAATTTGGTGTCATGCTGTCAGCAAAATACTGCGGAGTGATAAACCTTAGAACAAAACATAAAAAAGAAAGATAAAAAGACAAATTTTCTCTATTGCGAAAAAATCAGTATATTTGCAAAAACAACTGGTAAACAATCATAAAACAAATAACATGGCGACGTTTGTAGAATTAAGCAACAAAATTTTCAACCAGTCGGTACTTGACTATCACAAAAGCGACAATGTTGACACCCCAATCTCTAACCCCTATGAGCCCCGCAGCATAGAGTATTACCTCTATCTTAAGAACTGGATAGACACCGTCCAGTGGCATCTTGAGGACATCATCCGCGACCCTGCCATAGACCCGCGCGCTGCTTTGCAGCTCAAGCGCCGTATCGACAAGTCGAACCAAGACCGCACCGACCTTGTGGAACTCATTGACAGTTATTTTTGGGAAAAATACAGCACCGTAGAAGCTAAATCAAGTGCCACCATAAACACAGAGTCACCAGCATGGGCTATAGACCGTTTGTCTATCCTCCACCTGAAGATTTACCACATGCGAGAACAAGTAGAGCGCACCGACACTGACGCCTCGCACCGCGAGCAGTGCCAAAAAAAGTTGGACGTGCTCAACGAGCAAATGCGCGACCTGTCAACTGCTATTCAGCAACTGCTTGACGCCTACGCCAGTGGCGACAAGGTTATGAAAGTTTACAAGCAGATGAAGATGTACAACGACCCGAACCTAAATCCCGTGCTTTACGGCAACAAATGAAAATTCTGCTGATACGCTTTTCCGCAATGGGCGACGTAGCGATGACCGTGCCCGTAGTCAGTGCGCTGGCGGAGCAATATCCCGACTCTGACATCACCTTTTTGAGCCGGCAGGCATTTGCTCCACTATACACTTGCGTGCCCGACAACGTGCATTTCAGGGGGGTTGACCTGAAACAATACTCCGGTCTTGGCGGACTCTACCGCCTATACCGCGAACTACGGCAAGAGCGATATGACTATGTCGTTGACCTGCACGACGTGCTGCGTACCAAGGTCCTGAGATTTCTTTTCAGGGTTGGCAGCAGTGCGCGCGTAACGCACATTAACAAAGGGAAAGTGGCCAAATGGCGCCTGACACGCTCGTGGTTCAAACGCGCGCACCAGTTGCCTACAAGTTTTGAGCGCTACGAGGCGGCAATAAGGCGGCTGGACTTCAATCTCGACGTGAGCCAACACACGCTCTCGAGCAGAATAGAACCATTGAGCGGGAAACTGGCAGAAATTGTCGGCAACAGCAACCGCAACGGTGAAACGTGGATCGGCATAGCGCCATTTGCAAAACATCTGGGCAAGATTTATCCACTTGCACAAATGATGGAAGTGATAAAAATCTTAAGCAGCCGCCCTAACACGCGCGTCCTGCTTTTTGGAGGCGGAGCAAAAGAGAGCGAAGCTCTCGCTCAATGGGAAAAACTATTTGACAACACGGTGTCGTGCGCCGGACGATTGAGACTTGACGAGGAAATGCAAATTATGGGTCACCTCAACGTGATGGTTAGCATGGATTCAGCTAACATGCACATCGCGTCGCTAATGGGCACTCCGGTGGTGAGCATTTGGGGAGCCACACACCCTTACGCCGGATTTCTTGGCTGGGGACAGGAAGAGGACAGCTGCGTGCAGGTGGACTTGCCATGCAGGCCATGCTCCGTTTTCGGCAACAAAAAATGCCGCTACAACACATATGACTGCATGCACAAAATCAAACCTGAAAAAATCGTTGAAATCATCGATAAAAAACTATAGCACAAATCAGACAAAACGTGGCAGACATTCAACAGGCATACAACTACAAAACAACTTTGGCAACGCTGAACAACGTCAGTCTTGTTGCGCTTATCGCATCGTTTCAGTTACACTATAAACTTTTTTTCAACATATCGCTCATCTGCTTCGGCGTAAGTTTTTTAGCGGAATACATCTACGTGCGCGGTTGGCGCGATTGGCACTGGAGGCGCGTTGACACATGGTTTGTCTCGCTTTTGATGCTGTGGCTCATCTTCCCGTTGTCATTACCGCTCACAGGATACGGACCCGAGTTCAAGCATGAGATGGAAAAAAGCCTGTCGTTTCTGCTTATTGGCACCATTGGATTGATGCACAGCCCACACAAAGCACCGATACGCGTCGCGGCATGGACCTTTATAGCCACTGCAGTGGTGATAAACATCATCATACTAATTCTCACCGACTGGCATGCTGTGGTGAGCGACCAGCGCCACCTGATGGCAATAGAAGTTACAAGGGCGACATATTTCGGAGCGCACATGCGTTTCAACCTATGCCAGAACATGGCACTCTTATCGGCGGCATACATAATGTATAAGGCGCCACACCGCAAAGAGCGCATCGCCGCGGCTGTGGCCGCACCATTCATACTGCTGATGACATTCACAAGCCAAGGACGCATTGGCATCATCACCGCCATAATACTCACCGCAGGCCTTATTATTGTGTCGCTACGCGGAAGAGCACGACTGCTGGGAACACTCGCGGCTGCAATCGCTCTTGCGGCTGGATTTTTTTTCATGCAGGGAATGCAAAGTATGCAACAATACGATAAAATGTCGGGCGAACTGCTGAAAACAGAACCAAGATTCATGATTTGGAAATCTGCAACAAGCGTAATAGCCCAACATCCTCTCGGATTAGGCGTTGACAAGGGAATGGAAACACTACATGAAAATAATAGCCAATATCCGGCTCTACGTGATAATGAACTTTATAATACGCATGCGCACAACCTATGGCTGCAATATACTCTATACTTTGGAGTGCTCGGATTTTTGCTCATAAGCGCTGTGATGTTTTTACTGCCTTTTGTGGTTGACAAGGATAAACTTGTGCTCATAAGCTTTACACTACTGCCATTTGTGCTTGAGGGAGCTGTGGAAGTTTTTGGATCAGGACTACCACAAATGCTTTTTCTGATTCCGATGTGGGTTATCGTAGAAAGCAAAACGAGTTGACTTTGCTATTTACATTTGACAATTTAGACTTTACAATCTAACCCAAATAAATAATTGGGGTTAAAAACCACTCATTAAACTCCATCATTCCGCAGACCATTAAACTACTTCGTGCGGAGGTCGTTGAGCAATTGCTCTATCACCTGTGAGGCTACAGAAACATCGAAACCTCTTGCAACAGCAAAGCGCAACAGTCTGTTACGGAAATCATAGAGCACTTTTCTCGCCTCATAGTCATCTCCGTCGGGGTCTATAGCGCACACTCGTGCAAAACGCGCGGTACGCAACAATTGACCAGCTTTGGAGTCTAACTGTTTGACAAGTTTGTCTGTGTCGTCATGCTGTTCGTAGCGTGACATAGCATTTTCAATAGTGTCATTCGATATACCCTTGCTTATTAGTGTGTTTTTAATTTTGCGCATTCCCCACCCGCTCAATTCCACTTTGTCGTGAACGAAAGCGTTTGCATAGCGATTTTCATCGATGAAACCGTCATTTTCGAGCGATGTGATTATTTGCCCCCGCTCCTCTTGAGGAACTTTCCACACCCATAGCCGGCGCACGACATCCTGCCTGCACCGCTCGGCTTTTGCACAGTAGTTTTGTGCCCTCAACAAGAAGTCTGACATTACAGCGGAATTTTAGACTGGCACAACTGGCGGTGCATTACTTACTCATCAACTTGGGAAGATATACGTTACGCAGATAAAGAAAGTCGGGATTTTCTTTCAGTATTTGCTGCGCATATTTGATTGCTTTGTCAGTCTGTCCGAGTTTTTCATAACACTGCACAAGACTGAGTCGTGTGGCTGTATAGTTCCAATTATGTTCGCTTTCACCGTATTTTTCAAACATTTCAATGCCTTTGAGCAGAGTTTTTGCCGCATCCTTATTCGACCCGAACGGATTGTTGAATTGGGCATTACCCAATAGCGACAGCGCCCTCGGATTAGTCGGGTTTTCGGTGATAGCCTTATCGGTGAAATTTATTGCCTGCCGGGCATAGTTTAATTTTAGTTTGTTAAGCAGCCACTTAAATGCCGCAAGACTGGCACGGTACACATAGACATCGGCTTCGTCAACATCTTCGTCTTGGGAAAGCTTTTCTATGCGGTCTTCATAAATTTCCATTCTATAGAGGGCTTCGTCGCGCCGTTTTTCATCAATGAGCCACGCTATGTAGCCATAGTCATAATTGACAGCGCGCGCCAGTTCGTCGCCTGTGAGATTTTTTTGCTGGTCAGTACTTGCCAGATATTTTCCCCAAAGATCCATTTTACCTGAAAGATAGTTGGCAAAAAGAGCCTCGTCAGTAAATTTTGACTGTGCGGCAACGCTGTGAACAGCAATAATCAGCAATGTAAGGATGAGTGATTTACGTAAAACATTCATAGTTAAGAGGTCGGTTTCTTTATATTACATCAAATTTATTACTTTTTATTTATGTTAGGTGAAACGGCTAAGATGACTTATGCCTGATGAACAGTAAGTTGCGGGAACGGGAAGCCGATACCTTCTTTGTTAAAGGTGCGGTACACCGTTTCTCTCAGGTTAAAAAGCACCGGCCAATAGTCTTCGGTTTTCACCCATACCCTGACAGTGATATTTACCGAACTGTCTGCCAGTTCTCCGAGAGCGATAAATGGTTCAGGATCAGCAAGTATTCTGGCATCATCTGCAATAATTCGCATTATGCTCTCTCTTACTTGTTCAACACTCGTGCCATATTCCACGCCTACAGAAAAATCTATTCTTCTGGTGGGCTGTTGGCTGAAGTTGGTCAACGGATTAGACGAAATGATGCCGTTGGGCACATTGTAAGTAATGTTGTCAACAGAACGCAAAATAGTACTGAAAACGCCGATTTCTACAACATTTCCTGACATTCCATTTGTAGCGATGAAATCTCCTATTTTATAGGGCTTGTTGATGAGTATGATAATTCCTCCGGCAAAATTCTGCATTTGTCCAGAGAGTGCCATGCCGATAGCCGCTCCGAGTGCGGCAAGCAATGCGGCAAACGATGTGGTTTCAATGCCCAGAGCCCCAATCACAGCCACCGCCAACAGCAGGTTGAGGAACACGGCAACAACGCCTTTGACAAAACCCTGAACTTCAGGTTCCATTTTCCTGCGCTCCATAATTTTGAGCGCAGCCTTGTTGAGCCAATGCACCAGATAACGCCCTATGGCATACACCAGCACAGCCGCTACAAGCCTGTAACCTAATGATATGCAAGCATCTATAAGGTGCTGTATAAGTTTATCAAGTTGCTCCATCAATTCGTGTTTTATACGTTATCAAAATTCAGCTTGGGAGACGCATCCTCTATTTTTTGCAGGAACTCGTCAAATTCGGGCGTCAGTTTTCCCTCACCGTTGCGGTAGTAATAAATCACGCCGTATTCCTCACAGGCTGTCATCCTTGCATAAGGTTTATAGTCCTTAAAATGTTCTTCGACCTGGTTCCAGATGTCAAGTATGATAGCATCAGCATTGTTGCGCATCGAGTCAAGTTCTGTCCAGTTGCGGTTCGCTGTTTTCTTGCGCAACTGCTGGTCGGAATAGTGCTCACGGAAAATTTCGTAATGCACACGCACTTTAGCAATCGTGGGATTGTAAATCGGTATTCCGCCGGCTCTTGTCCTCTCCGCGTCACCAGTAATGACTTTCTCACCCCACATCAGCAGCGCCTCTTCTGTGCTGAGGTCCGGCACGGTTCCATCTTCAGGGTCAAGACCGAAAAAACTGCGCGCCTCGGGCTTTATTTCTCCGCGCACAACAGCAAGATTAAACACTTGCAGATAGTGGGAGAGAAACATGCGGGCGTTGCGCACATAATGCATATACTCCTTATTATGCTTCACTTTTTTTTCGACCTGCTGCTGGTAGATTGTCAACTGCTGCTCGAACAGGGCAAGAAACGAACGGGCTTCATTGATGGTCTTGAAGTCAATGAAATTATTCTGAAAACCAACCTCGTCTATCTTCTTGATGGCGGTTTTGAGTGCCACGAGTCGGGCATTGTCTGTTTTGGGTAGTCGGCGGTAAGGCATATTGTCTATTTTTTCTAATTTACGTGTTTACTATTTACTTTTGCAGTTTATTAGGACTACTTGCAAACTTTTTCCTGGCATTACTAGCAAAGTCCAACAAATGCCGTGAGCATTTTTTTACTTATTCCGCTTGAGCAATGTGTCTGCCAATTGAAGCAGCATTTGTTTTTTGTCGTTTTCGATGTCAAGTTTTTCAAGGCTTTTTTGCGCGAGTTTGGTGTACTTGTCGATAGCCTTTAGCGTCATCTGCTCCACCCCGAGTTGATGATAGATATCTTTTACTGCCTCAATTTTTTCTTCGGGATTCTGGGCTTGATTTGGCTGTAGCCAAAACTCAAGTTGGTTTTTCATTTCTCCTTTTGCGAGGTCGATGGCGGTGATGAGCAGATATGTTTTTTTGTTGTTCACTATGTCACCCCCAATTTTTTTCCCAAGCGACTGCGTGCCGTACACGTCAAGATAGTCGTCGCGAAGTTGGAATGCCAATCCGAGGTTAAGCCCGAATTTGTAAAGGCACTTTTGCTGTTCTGCCGACGCTCCGGCGAGCAGGGTCCCGATTTGCAGAGAGGTAGCAAGAAGCACAGCCGTTTTGAGCTCAATCATGTGCATATATTCGGCAATAACGACATCGTCTCTTTTTTCAAAATCCATATCGTATTGCTGACCTTGGCAAATCTGCTCCGCCATAGTGGAGAATAATTTAGTAACCTGCCTGAAATTGCCGTCCGAAATTTTGGCTTTTTCGAGTAGTTGATACGCTGCTATAAGCATCTGGTCTCCAGACAGCACAGCCGTGTTGGGACCATATTTTTTTTGCACGGTGGCCTGTCCCCGTCTCACGTCAGCCTTGTCCATAAGGTCATCGTGAAGAAGCGTGAAGTTGTGAAACACTTCGACAGCCAGTGCGGCAGGCATGACGTCTTGCGTTTTCCCTCCAAAAATGTCAACCGCCATGAGCAGCATCGCAGGCCTTAAGTGTTTCCCGCCGACCGAAAGCGCATACGCAATCGGCTGGTAGAGGGCTTCAGGACTTTTAGCCCAGTCGAGACGGCTAAGCGCGTCAGAAATAAGCGTTTGGTATTGTTGCATATTACTTTTATTTTCAATCATAATTAGTTTGCAAATTTACGCTAATTTTTCTTTTTTTCAAACCATTTTTCCTCTTGTAACAATGAAAAAAAAATCGTAAATTTGCAGACTTGCAAATGCGCAAAAATAATTAAAAAAATCATATAAAAAATTTATGTCACTTTTTAGTTTCAAACAGGAAATTGCCATAGACCTTGGCACCGCTAACACCATCATTATCAGCAACGACAAAGTATTGGTTGACGAGCCTTCCTACATAGCCCTCGACGCACGCACGAACGAGGTGAAAGCCGTTGGCAAGAAAGCCAAAATGATGACCGACAAGGGCAGTGAAAAGAAGATAAGCGTGATACGTCCTCTGCGCGACGGCGTGATAGCTGACTTCCAAGCTTGCGAATTGATGATGCGCGAGATGATAAAGATGTTACCCAACAAGAGTCATTTTTTCACCACCTCGCTTAAGATGGTGGTATGTATTCCGTCGGGCTCAACAGAAGTGGAGATACGTGCCGTTCGCGACAGTTCAGAGCACTCGGGCGGGCGCGACGTTTACATGATATACGAGCCTATGGCCGCAGCGCTCGGCATTGGCATTGACGTTGAGGCTCCAGAGGGCTCGATGATAGTTGACATAGGCGGCGGCACATCCGAAATTGCCGTGATATCGCTGGGCAGCATAGTAACCAACAAGTCCATTAAGACTGCAGGCGACGATTTTAACGAAGACATCATTGACTATATGGCGCGCATGCACAATATGCGCATAGGCGAGCCTACCGCAGAACGCATCAAAATTAACGTGGGCGCTGCCCTGACCGAACTTGATGACGCTCCGGAGGACTATATTGTCCGCGGTCCGAACCGCATGACAGCCCTGCCAATGGAGGTTCCGGTTAGCTATCAGGAAATTGCCCACTGCTTAGAGAAGTCCATCACTAAGATCGAGAACGCTGTGTTGACGGCTCTGGAGAACACCCCTGCCGAATTGTATTCTGACATCGTGGAGCGCGGCATATATCTTACAGGCGGCGGAGCACTGCTGCGCGGTCTGGACAAACGCTTGACCAATAAGATTAACATCCCGTTCTACGTGGCTGAAGACCCACTGCGCGCTGTTGCGCGAGGCACTGGTATCGCACTTAAGAATGCGGAGAAATACACGTTCTTGATGAGATAACACCGCCCTAATGAACAATCTGCTGAAGTTCTTCATACGGTTTCATGTGTTTTTCCTTTTTCTGTTGCTTGAGACAGGATGTGTTGTCATGCTAATCGCAAGCCAGAATTATCAGCAGAGTGTCTTTTTAAGTTCCGCAAATGGCGTTGTTGCCCGGCTGTACAGTGCGAGCAACAGCGTCATTGAATTTTTCAGGATGAAGGGCGACAACGCACGTTTGGCAGAGGAGAACTCGCATTTGCTGAACCGCATCAACGAATTGGAGAACGAGTTGACAGAACAGAACGAGAGATTAGCAGGTATCGAGCCTGTCTTTGCGCCAGCAGAAAACGAGTTGCGCTACATCTCAGCAAAAGTCATTAACCTTACTACAAACCGACTTAAGAACTACATCACCATCAACAAAGGCAGCCGCGACGGCATTGAACCAGGCATGGGTGTTGTTAGTCCGTCCGGCGCGGTGGGAGTAGTAAAAAACGTGTCAGAAAAATTTGCGGTGATAGTGCCCATTCTCAATCCTGACTTTCAGCTCAACTGCCGCTTCAAGAAAAATGATTACGTGGGTCCGCTGGTATGGAATGGCATTGACTACCGCTATGCCGCCCTGCATGACATAGCCCGGCACGTTGAGGTGCAAGACGGTGACACGCTGGTGACGAGCGGTCTGACTGCCACTTTCCCAAAAGGGGTGATGGTGGGCACGGTGGAAAGCAGCAAACTGAGCGAGTCGGACGCTTACTACGACATCAAAGTCGAACTGGCTGTTAATTTCCGCACGCTGACATACGTTCAGGTCATCAAGAATGCGAATATCAATGAACAACGCCAATTAGAATCAATGCAATGAACATTGTTGCAAAAAACATATTAAGATTAGTGATTGTCGTTCTGCTACAGGTGCTGGTAGTGAACAACATCGCCCTCTTGAGTTTTTGCGACCCATTGATATACATTTATTTTTTATTTCTTTTACCCTTGTCATTACCACGCTGGGCTGAGCTGCTCATAGGTTTTTCGGCAGGTCTGGTAATGGATATTTTCTGCAACAGTCTGGGGCTTCATGCCGCAGCCTGCACATTGTTTTCATATCTGCGGCCCATTGTTGTGTCAACATTGGTGTCAGACTATGAACGCATAACCGGCGAGCCCGGTTTCAGCACTTTCGGGCCTGCCGCCTTTGTCAAATACACTGTAATACTCACTCTGGTCCACCATTGTGCCTATTTTCTGCTCGAAAGTTTTAGTTTTGCGCACATCGGTTGGCTTTTGCTGCGTATAGTTACAAGTTCCTTGTTCAGCATTGTAGTTGTTCTGACCGCAGTCCTCATCCGCGAAAGAAAATGATTAACGACGCGAACTATTATCGCCATGGTGTTGTGATGTGGATTTTCATCCTCGTCGTGTCGGGTTATTTGTGTCGTCTGTTTTACCTTCAAATAATAGAGGACAAGTATCGCCGCCAGGCGGAGAGCAACGCTCTTGTGCACCGCACCAAGTACGCCCCACGCGGTCTGATGTATGACCGCAATGGTGTGCTGTTGGTCTATAACCAGCCGGCATACGATGTTGTTGTAACAATCAACGAGATGTCAAAAACTGGCGGCACAGCCTCTGTTTGCCGCACTTTGGGCATCGACTGGGCACAATATGAGGAACGGATGTCAGAAATCAAGGATGTGAATCGCAACCGCGGCTACAGCAAATACACTCCACAGATATTCATGACGCAACTTAGCATGGAGGACATAGCCGAACTACAGGAGAACATACACTACAAATATCCCGGATTTGCCATTCAACACCGCACACTCCGCGACTACACCTATCCTAACGCCGCCCAAGTGCTGGGAAGCATAGGCGAGGTATCGCAGACGGACATAGACCGCGACAATTACTACGCCCGCGGCGACTATGCCGGGCGCGACGGGCTGGAATACACCTACGAGCAGGATCTGCGCGGCGAGAAAGGCGTTGAAATCCTGCTCCGCAACTCGCGCGGAAGGATAGTAGGCAACTACGAAAACGGCGCGTATGACGTGGAGCCAAAAGCCGGCAGCAATATCACGCTAACCATTGATGTCAAGCTCCAAATTTTGGCAGAAAGCCTACTTAAGGGCAAAATAGGCAGTGTTGTGGCTATAGAGCCTAAAACCGGTGAGATATTGGCACTGGCGTCATCGCCCACTTGGAACCCTTCACTCTTGGTCGGCCGCAAGCGTTCACAAAACTATGACATTCTCGTTCATGACCCTACCAAACCCCTAATGAACCGGGCACTTCAGGCGCAATACTCTCCGGGTTCGACGTTCAAGACTGTTCAGGCTTGCGTTGCACTGCAACTGGGCGGTATCACACCCGACCGCACATTCCCCTGCTCCGGTCCGGGTAGCCAGCCCATCAAATGCACGCACCATCACGGCTCGCCCGTATCGCTGCTCAACGCCATCGAACAATCGTGTAACCCCTATTTCTGGCTTGCATATAAAAACACACTGGAAAAAAACGGATACGGCAAAGACAACGCCAATTTTCGTGAGCAATATAACCGCTGGCGCGATTGTGTAATGAGTTTTGGAATAGGACACAAATTTGAAGATTCGGACCTCTATCAACAGTCGCGCGGCAGCATACCGTCAACAGACCTGTATGACAAATGGTACAGGGGCACCGCCAGTTGGAACTCTATGACAATACGCTCAAACAGCATCGGACAGGGTGAGGTTCAAATCACCCCACTTCAGATAGCCAACGCCGCAGCCACAATAGCCAACGGCGGATACTTCATAAGCCCGCACCTTAACAAAGCAGACTCGATGCTTAACCGACGACATGACGCCAAAGTTGACAAGAGATACTTCCCATACGTTCAAGAGGGAATGTGGCGAGTATTCGAGTACGGCACAGGACGCCACTACAAAATTCCCGGAATCAGCATGTGCGGCAAGACTGGCACCGTTGACAACAACCACGGCCGTCCCCACAGTCTGTTCATTGGCTTTGCCCCAAAAGAAAGCCCTAAAATAGCCGTCGCCGTCGTTGTAGAAAACTCAGGATTCGGAGCTACATGGGCGGCGCCAATCGCAAGCCTCATGATGGAGCAATATCTGACTGACACCATAGCCAGAACCGACTTAAAGCAGAGAATTTCAACATCAGTCACCAACACCAACGTAAAGACATACAACCAATAGTAAATGTTAGAGCAACGCACTAAATATGCGATAGACTGGATAACAGTTTGCCTTTACCTCGTCCTTGTGGTATGCGGCTGGGTGAGCGTGTACGGCGCATCGTACAACTACGACCAGACCGACCTGTTCAACTTCGACTACCGCTGGTGCAAACAGATGGTTTGGATAGCCGGAGCCTTAGTGTTGGGGGCGGCGACAATGCTCATTGACTGGCGCTTTTTTGAGCGCTTCTCCTACCTTTTCTATGCTTTAGTGCTGTTGGTACTGATAGTTACTCCGTTCGTGGCTCCTGAAATAAAAGGTAGCCGCTCGTGGATTACAATAGGGCCTGTCAGCATTCAGCCAGCCGAACTGGCAAAGATAGCAACGGCAATGGCGATAGCGAAATTCATGAATCAGTATGGCTATAAAGTCAACAGCCTCAAAGACTTAATCGTGCCATTCATCATGCTTGCCGTACCGATGTTCATAATCATGGTTCCGCAGCAGGAGACAGGGTCAGCCCTGGTTTTCGCGGCTCTGGTACTGATGTTCTACCGCGAGGGCATGACCCCAGTGATTTTGCTGTTAGGTGTTGCCGCTGTCGCATTTTTCGTGATAACGATAGCCTTTGGCGACAGCCCCCTGCCACTGGGCGGCGGCACGTGGGGCATCACAGCGAGCATGCTGCTCGTACTGCTGGTCATATTCGTGTTTATGCTCAACAACGAACGCGCTCCCAAACACGCTTTCATCATAGCCGGCATAAGTGCCGGACTGTTCGCCGTCGCACTTGTCGTTAACATCTGGTTACCTGTGCGCATAGACTACGTAAGCATAGGGGCTGTAGTGACGGCGGCGATATACCTGATTCTTTATTCATTGTCGCACAACCACCGCAATCCACTTTGGGTTGCTCTGTTTGCTGTCGGTGTCATTTTCTACTCTTTCTCCGCCAACATGCTGATGGACCATCTTCAGCCGCATCAGCGCAACCGCATCAAGGTAACTCTCGGCGTCACCGAAGACCCCGTGGGACAAGGCTACAACGTCAATCAGGCAAAAATAGCAATAGGTTCAGGGGGCTTGACGGGCAAAGGACTCGGCGGCGGCACGCAGACAAAATTAAAATATGTCCCAGAACAGGACACCGACTTCATATTCTGCACCGTTGGCGAGGAGCACGGTTTTCTGGGCGCGTTATTCGTGCTGTCGCTCTATCTTATTCTGCTGCTCCGCCTTGTGTTCATGGCAGAACGCCAACGCGACAATTATAGCCGCATCTACGGCTATTGCGTAGCCTCGTACCTGTTTTTCCACCTCGCCATCAACGTCGGAATGGTAATAGGCATTGTGCCCGTAATTGGAATCCCGCTGCCGTTCTTCTCCTACGGAGGCTCGTCGCTGTGGTCGTTCACACTCATGCTGTTCATCTTTATTCGCCTTGACTCTGCGCGAATGGACAGACTGTAAAAAAATAAACAAACTTGTAACGCGTATATACTTTTGCGCACATAGACATATAGGCAGAATAATAAAAAAGAAGGCAAAATGGGAAGAAAAAAGATTTTTTTTATATTGCTGATGGGCACACTGGCTTTGGGCTGTATTGCGACTTATCTAATTTTCAGTAAAACAAAAACGGCATTCGAATTTGTCAGCATCGAAAAGCAATACCGTTTCAGCGACATGCAGGACGTTCAACTCGCAGCTGCTAAAAAAAATGGAATAACACCGCTGGACACACGTGACCAGATAAGCAAACAAAAAAATGAAGTCGTAAAAATTTCCACCTGCAGGGCTTATAAGATTGCCCACCTGACACACTCGATACCATATCTGACACACGACGCTAAAAAATTGCTTGAGGACATCGGAAAATCGTTTCAGAAAAAATTAAAGGAAAAGGGCTACAAAAAACACAAGATTATCGTAACATCGCTGCTGCGAACATCAGAGGATGTCAGCAGACTTCAGCAAGTAAACACAAACGCGGTAAAAAATTCCGCTCACCAATATGCAACCACATTCGATATCTCGTACGTGAGTTATGAAACGACCTCGCTCTTTGGCAAACCCGTGAGCAATGCGACCATGGCGCAACTGCTTGGGCAAACACTAAAAGAACTCCGCACAGACGGACGCTGCTACGTCAAGTACGAGAAAAAACAGCACTGCTATCACATCACCGTCAGGTAAGGCTTAAAAAGCTATAAAAAGTCTTATGTTGAGCACTATATAGATTTTTTTTCTTATCTTTGCGACATTAAGGACACTATCAAAGCAGAGTATAAACCTTAAAAATATAATGATGATGAAAAAACTATTACTTTTATTTTCGGCATTGTCAATAACCTTGGGTGTTAGTGCCAAGACTC
The DNA here is from genome assembly GCA_017454915.1 of Paludibacteraceae bacterium. Taxonomy (GTDB): domain Bacteria; phylum Bacteroidota; class Bacteroidia; order Bacteroidales; family Paludibacteraceae; genus UBA3747. The sequence continues at coordinate 16,906 of JAFTCC010000026.1, read as the reverse complement.
TGGTAGCTTATTACAGCTACTCTAATAATGTGGAAACCATTGTCTCAGAACTTGTTACTCAACTGAATGCAGACGTAATGGAAATTCAGCCTGCTGAAGAAGGGCTGGATTATGCCGCAAATGATTATTCTTTAGGGCAAGAGCTTGTTGACGCCATTAATGCCAATCCCACACTGAGCAGCAGCTATCCTGCCATCAAAGACATCAGTGTGAATTTCAACGAATACAATGACATTATCATTGCCACACCATTATGGTCGGGGCACATGGCGGCACCTATGCAAACCTTTTTGTATAAAAATGGTAGTGCGATGGCTGGTAAAAACATCAGAATAATCGTTTCCAGCGAAAGTTCGGGTATTTCAGGAGTGGTTGCAGACGCTAAGCGTTTGATACCGCACGGCAAATTCTCAAGCGAATATTTATGGGCAAAATCATCACAGGACAGCTCCGTTGCTTCCATGTTGAACTCTTGGTTGCTAAATACCAATCAAGTGACTCCTGTTGATGACTCCAAGATTATCGTACTATCCGACCCGCACGTGATGGCTCCAGAACTGCTGGTGAATGAGGGAACCGCATGGACAAATTATCTTGCTGGACAACGCAAATTGGTGGACTATAGCAAGGCTTTGTTTGACGAGATGATAATACGTCTCAAGAGGGATATTCGCCCCGGTCTTGTGCTCATCACCGGTGACCTGTCGAAAGACGGAGAGACTGTCAGCCATAAATACGTGGTGTCGAAGTTGGACGAACTGAGAGCTGTCGGCATCAAAACTTTGGTAATCCCCGGCAACCACGATCGCGGCGCTAATATCAATGCTGTATATTTTGACGGCGAATCTACGACAGCAGCCGAAGTGGCCAGCGATGCTTCGTTTGCAAGTTTGTATGCCAATTATGGTTATGGCGAAGAATCTGAGAGAGACGAGAACTCACTATCTTATGTTTGCGAACCTATTACTGGCCTGGTGGTTATCGGCATTGACTCAGGTACGGGTGGTACCATTCCTGCTGCCACTCTCACTTGGGTTTGTAATAAGGCTCAAGAGGCAAACAACAACGGTAAGCAGGTTATTGCTATGATGCATCATCCGCTGATACCACATTTTACAGGTGCCAACACATTCGTTGAAACAGTTTCTGTGGCAGACTATGCCAACGTGCGTAATTCATTGGCTGATGCAGGCATTAGGGTTATTTTCACGGGTCACATTCATACGTCAGACATTGCAAAGGACTATAATTCTGATTTAAGCAAGCATATCTATGACGTCAATACCGGGTCGCTTATCTCCTATCCATGCGACTATCGTACCATCACGTTGAGCAATGATTTGAGTACACTGAATATAACCACCAGTAGCATTACAGAGATAGAAACTGGAGATGGGTTCGCCAATACGGCTAAGACCAGACTTACCAATTATGTAAAAGCGATGGTAGCCGCAAAAGGCTTCCCGTGGTCTTTAATTGCAAGTCAGGTTGCCACAGCTTATATCTACCATGCCGAAGGTGATGAATATGACAATGCTGCAGCACAGTCACTTCTGTCAATCCTAAAGCCTTATCTTCAAGGAGAGGGGTTGACTATGGCCAATTCCATGCTTCAGGACTATAGTAATTACGGTGATGAAAACCGTCAGGATCGCACGGCAGACCGCACATTAGAAATTACGATGCCAAAGCTGGACGAAACAACAGACATTAGCACTACGACGAATGATGATGGACAACTGAGATTTGAAAATGGCGTGTACTACGACCTACAGGGTCGTCAATTAGCACACCCAGTCAAAGGTGTTTTCACCATATATAATGGTAAGTTATATATGATTAAATAGCCGAAGAGTCATTGCACACCCCTTACGGCGCCGGCTGACACACTCGGCGTTACCGAAGACCCAGTGGTGCAAGGCTACAACGTCAATCAGTCCAAGAGAGCAATATGTTCAGGGGGATTGGCGGGCAAACTAATTATTTCAGCAAATCCTTCAACTTGCGGAAAAGTTCTTTTCGCTTTAGCCTCAATGCGGCCACGGTGCGTTGACACGAATTAAGCCGTATGTCAGTTATTGTGCGCTTTATGCGTTTCCATTGCCATAAGGCGAACAATGGCATGGGGTATGTGGCAATAGCGATGAACAACGCCGTCTGCCACCATAAGCCAAAACACAAGCCGCCCACCAAAATAGTAAAAATAAAGAAGAAAGGTATGCCCACCACAACAGGAATAATAAACCTCCAACTATTGGTGAACATGGCATCCGTCCGCATAAACGGTCGGTGTATATTGTAATGCAAAATGTTGGGATAAAGCGATATAATCCACAACGGCAATAGCAGTAAGTGGCTAAAAACTTCAAAGCAAATGCCCGCGATGGATGGTAAGCGGTCAATGTCGCTGTCATGAAGTCCAATCTGCTCTTCTTGCAGGCGCAAGTCTTCAATCTCCTTAAACGCAACATTTTTTTCGTCATCAGTAAGTGCGGCAATACGATTTACAAGCTCTTTGTCAGCACGCAGTTTATCGGGCAGATGTCGTCCGTCAAGTCCTAAATATTGGGCGAAATCATAGCCGAATGCAGAATTACGGAGAAAATCAATTGACTCGTAATGTTCAGTGTCCCTGATGTCAAGCATCATGCTTTCTATCTGTTCACGCACAAGCTTGTTGACCTCGCGCTGTGCCGTCCGTGGTTTAGTGCGATAGAGTTCATAGTATGGCTCAAGAGAAATCGGTGTGCCAAACGTTATCATCACGTCCGTTCGTACTCCAAAATAATCCTCATAGTGGTGGGCGCATGGCAGGATTTTAATGTCATGGCTGAAATTATCAGACTCCGCCGTCTCAAACGCCATGCGAGTGTATCCGAACGAGAAATTGCCAAGCCAGTGCCGGTTTTGATGCCCGCCTTCGGGATACATAATGAGTCTGTTGCCCTCAAGCATCTTACCGCCAGAAATACGAATCGTTTCAGCATTCTTGCTCAATGATTCCGCCCCGTCAAAGTCAAGCCTGTATGCCGGCAACATTCCGAGCCAAAGAAAAAACTTGGTTATCACTGGATGCCATGAAAACACGTTGCCCCTAGCAATGACATACGGATGGCTTTCATTTTCCAGCCCGAGAAGGAGAACCAACGGGTCGTTGGCACAGTTCTGATGGTTTGACACAATCATGCACGGTTCTCCAAGCGCAGGGATGTTGTCACGGTTAAGATAATGAACACGGCGGAACATCAGGTGCTCGTTCCAAAAACGCACATAACGCTTATAACATCGGTAACCAAGGCTACCAAAATAATTGTTTTGCTTCATATCATTCATGGTATTGTAGCACAAAGATAGCAAAAAAAAACGAATTATCAAGCACGTATGCCCTTGCACACCTGCTCTTTTGCTGGCGTGGGAATTGGTGGCACTCGTTTACTGAAAAGGTTACTTGTTTACTAAAGAAAGAAAAAATTAACCTGAAAAGAGATTGATTTTAGCCCTTGCAGGAGCATTATATTTTGATTTTATCCAGCCCAGTTGGCGCGGTCGAGGTTCCTGTAGTTGATGGCTTCGGCGATGTGGTGTGCGAGAACGCCGTCTGAACCTTCGAGGTCGGCTATTGTGCGTGCTACTTTGAGTATGCGCGTGTAGGCGCGGGCTGAAAGGTCATAGCGTTCCATAGCGCGCTTCAACTGGTTGAGACCTGCCTCGTCGGGTTCTGCATACTTGTGAATGAGGCGCTCGGTCATCTGGGCGTTACAGTGTATACCTTTGTGATTGGAGAAGCGCTGCTGCTGTACCTGCCTTGCTTTGACGACACGCTCGCGTATTGCCGCACTTGACTCCGCTGGAGCCATAGCGGAGAGTTTTTCGAATGGCACAGGCACTATTTCCACCTGAATGTCGATGCGGTCCATGAGCGGTCCGGATATTCGGCTGAGGTATTTTTGCACTGCGGTGGGCGAACACGTGCACGGGTGCGTGGGGTGGTTGTAGTAGCCGCAGGGACACGGATTCATGGCTGCCACAAGCATGAAACTTGCGGGGTATTCGACCGACACTTTGGCTCGTGAGATATTTATTTTGCGGTCCTCGAGGGGTTGGCGCATCACCTCAAGTACGGTGCGCTTGTATTCGGGTAGTTCGTCAAGAAAGAGCACCCCGTTATGCGCAAGCGATATTTCACCTGGCTGCGGATAGGCTCCGCCGCCAACGAGCGCCACATCGCTGATGGTATGGTGCGGACTGCGGAACGGGCGGTGCGCTATGAGCGATGTCTCGCTTCCCACAACGCCTACCACAGAATGTATCTTGGTGGTTTCGAGGGCTTCGGCGAGCGTGAGCGGCGGCAGTATTGTCGGCAAACGCTTTGCCATCATGCTTTTTCCTGCACCCGGAGGACCTATCATGATGATGTTGTGTCCGCCTGCAGCGGCTACTTCAAGCGCGCGTTTTACATTGTCCTGCCCCTTGACGTCGGCAAAGTCTATGTCGTAAGCCCTCATCTGGTTTACCGCAAAAAGCGCGCGCGTGTCTATTTCGGTTGGAACAATGGCACTTTTGTCCCCTGCAAGAAATTCAAGGACTTGCGAAATGTTATCCGCACCATAAACCGTGAGGTTGTTAACTACGGCGGCCTCCATGGCGTTGTGTTTTGGTAGGATAAAGCCTTCAAGCCCCATTTCGCGCGCAAGGATTGCGATGGGCAATGCGCCTTTGATGGGCATAAGCGTGCCGTCAAGCGACAATTCGCCCATTATGAGGTATTTTTCAAGTCCACGAAGTTCCATTGCCTCTGTTGCCGCAACAATACCTACAGCGATTGGCAGGTCGTAAGCAGAGCCTTCTTTTTTGATGTCCGCAGGCGCCATGTTAATCACTATGTTTTTGCGTAGCACAGGATGTCCGCAGTTGAAAAGAGCGGTATTGACGCGTTCACGGCTTTCTTTGACGGCATTATCGGGCAGACCGACGAGACAATAGTAGTCGCCGTCAGTGGCGCTCACTTCGATATTGATTGGCAAAGCGTTAACGCCTTGCACCGCTGCGCCGTATGTTTTGACAAGAGGCATCGGGACGTGTAAACTTAGGTGAGTTGGTTGTCGGGGAATAGTTGGTTGAAGCACTCGCGGCAGATAGGCTCGTACTCTTCTTTTTCTCCGAGCAGGACACGCTTGTCAGAATCCACAAGCCTGTGGGAAACGTAGGCAAGGCTTCCGCACCTGACGCATATGGCATGGGCCTTGTAAACATCTTCGGCTATCGCCATCAATTGCGGCATGGGTCCGAATGGCCTGCCCATAAAATCAACGTCAAGACCGGCAACGATGACACGTATGCCGCGCCTTGCGAGTTCTGTACACACCTCAACTATGCCGGGGTCGAAAAACTGAGCCTCGTCAACGCCTACCACATCAACATCCTGCGCAAGGAGGAGTATGGTGCTTGACGACTCGACGGGAGTGGAGGTTATGACATTTTTGTCGTGGCTGACAACGTCTGATTCCGAATATCGTGTGTCTATGCTCGGTTTGAAGATTTCGACGCGCTGCTTGGCAAACTGAGCCCGCTTCATCCTGCGGATGAGTTCTTCAGTCTTGCCGCTGAACATTGAGCCACAAATTACTTCAATACACCCCCTGCGCTGTACGGGGGACTGACTGATACGTTCGAGAAACATGAGGTTATTTGAAGATTTTACAATTTACTATTTGACAAATTTACAGCAGTTTTTCGGCTGCGGCTTTGATGATTTCTGACACTGTGGGGTGCGGAAATACAACTTTTAACAAGCTGTCGGCAGTTTGCCGGCACGTGATTGCCATAGCCGCTGTTGTGATGATTTCGGAGCTGCCGTTGCCGATAAGGTGTACGCCAAGCAGAGTGTTGTCAAGGTCAGCTATTATTTTGCATAATCCCTGCTCGCCCTCGTTTTCCGCAGCAAAGCGTCCGGAATAGAGCATAGGTATTTTGACCACCTTGAAGCCTTGTTCGCCATATTGCGCTGTTGCCTCTTGCTCGGTAATGCCGACAGATGCGATTTCGGGGTCGGAATAGACGACAGAAGGAATGTTGTCATAACGCATTGTGTCATCAATGCCGAGCATGTTGTTTACTGCAACTTCGGCTTGCCTTATAGCAGTGTGGGCAAGCATGACCTTGCCCGTTACGTCGCCGGCAGCATACACTCCAGGCAGTGGCGTCTGTTGGTTGATACCGATCTTTAGCCTACGGTCTTCAAATGGAAGGTTAAGGGCTTCGACACCCGTCAGGCAGGGCCTCCTGCCTGTGCATACGAGGACTTGGTCAGCTTCAACGCTGCCACGGTCAGTGATGACGGCCTCGGGCGTGATTTCGGTAACGCGTGTGTCAAGGAGGAAATCTATGCCTTGTTTCTTCAGGCTCTGCATGAGAGCTGTGCTGATGTCTGCGTCAAGATTGGGCAAAATGCCTGGCTGCATTTCAACGACAGTAACTTTAGCCCCGAAGTTGCGCCATAATTGCGCGAACTCAATGCCGATCACTCCACCCCCTACAATTACTACCTGCCGAGGCACATAGTCGAGCGCAAGTGCCCGGGTGCTGTCAATGACGTGAGGCAGGTCAATGCCCTTGACGGGCGGTACTGAATTTTCAGAGCCTGTGCAGATGAGCAAATTCTGCGCCTCATAGGTTTCGGTAGCCGTTTCAAGAGTTGTGACGTGGTTAGAGTAGTTGACAACACGCACAGGAGCATTGACAAAAGTGGCGTCTTTGACTGTTTGCCTGACCCCTGCGACGAGCCTGCGCACCACGCGTGTTTTGCGTTGCTGAACTTTACCAAAATCAAACGAAACACTATCTACCGTAATGCCGAACTTCTCGGCATCGAGAATATGCCTGTAAAGTTTAGAACTGTGAAGCAGTGTCTTGGTGGGTATGCAACCCACATTGAGGCATGTGCCGCCGAGGTTTTCACGCTCAAAAATGACAACTGACAAATTGTGGGCAAGCGCTCTGGATGCCGCAGTATAGCCGGCGGGGCCACCTCCTATGATTGCAAGATCAAACATATTATTTTGTCGAAAGCCAAGTTATTGATTATTTGACAATTTACTATCTGACGATTTATTAGTTGAATCGAAGTTATGATTCTCCAGTCTGTTTGATGTCCCTCACGGTTAATTGGAGGCTTTTTTTCTCGCGGAAATGGTTCTCTTCGAGCTGATAACAGATGTCGATGGGCTGCCCTTGAATAATTGTGGGATAAAAATCGGACATATTGAATGCTATGCCGTTGATTTGCGTCTGCACAGTTTTTTCTTCCTGCCCGTTTTTTACACTATAGCACGTTCCGTCAGTAACTGTTAACTTCAGGTGTTTTTTTTCTGCCCCGACAAGTTTGCACAAATGCACTTCTGTTCCGTCGCTTGTCCTCATTGTGAGTCCTTTGACTCCACGAGTAACAAACACAGGTTTGGTGTTGCCCGGTCCAAAGGGTTCAAACTGCTTTAGCGTGTTCCAGAACTTGTTGTTGTGGTTCATGATGTCAGCAAAAGTAAGTTCGGCGTCAATGTGAATCACGGGGTGCTTTTGCTCCTCGGTGATGTGCTCCGCAACATATTTTTCAAATCTGTGGCGGAACTCTTCGAGGTTTTCCTCTTTGAGCGATATTCCCGCGGCGTATGTGTGCCCGCCCCAGTTGAGCAGCAAGTCGCTGCAACTGTCGATAGCGGCATAAAGGTCAAAGCCACCGACACTGCGTGCGGAGCCGCTAACAATAAATTCGGATTGTTCTTGCGACGGCACGTCATGCCTCTGCGTGCGGGTGAGCACGATGGCGGGTTTGTAAAAAATTTCGCACATGCGGGACGCTACTATACCTACTACACCTTTGACCCACGAGGGGTTGTAGAGCACGATGGCGCATTTTTTGTCAAACTGCGGGTCTTCCATCACCAATTGCTTCGCCTCCTCGGTCATGGTGTTGTCAAGTTTTTTACGCTCGCTGTTATACTCTTCTATGAGTTGGCTTTTTTGCGTAATCTGCTCCTCGTTATGGTTGATGAGCAGCCTGACGGCTTCTTTTGCGTCATGAAGCCTGCCTGACGCATTGAGTCGCGGGCCGACCTTGAAAACTATATCGGTGATAGAGATTTCTTTGTTGGCTTTACCATCTTCATCGGCGAGGCCGCACACTTGCAATAAACCTTTTATGCCTTCTGACGGTTTCCTGTTGATTTGCCTCATGCCGTGAAAAGCGAGAATGCGGTTTTCGCCTGTTATGGGCACGATGTCAGCTGCGATGCTGAGCGCTAAGAGGTCAAGGTGCTCGAAGAGTGGCAGATGCCCGGGGTTGGCATTGGCGAAGGCCTGCATGAGTTTGAAGCCTACGCCACAGCCTGACAACTCGTCGTAGGGATAGTGGCAGTCGCCGCGTTTAGGGTCGAGCACTGCTACGGCGGCAGGCAACGTGTCACCAACTTGGTGATGGTCGCAGATAATCACATCTATGCCGCGCATCTTTGCCTCGTTGACCATATCTACCGCCTTGATGCCGCAATCAAGAGTTATGAGCAGTTTTGCGCCCCATTTGGCCGCTGTTTCGATGCCCTGAATGCTCACTCCATACCCCTCAGTTTCGCGATTAGGAATATAGTAGTTGAGTTCCGACTGCGGGTGAATCTTGATAAGCATGAGATAGACGAGCGCAACAGCTGTGATGCCATCAACGTCATAGTCGCCATAAATCATGATTTTCTCCTTGTTGACGATAGCTTTTGTAAGCCTGTCAAGGGCCTTGTCCATGTCCTTCATGAGCATGGGGTCGTGCAGCATCTTAAGGTCGGGGCGGAAAAACTGGCGCGCCTCTTCAAAGGTGTGCACACCACGTGCGGCAAGTAATTCGCCAATAACATGAGACTGGTTTATATCTTGCGCAAGAACACCGGCCTGCTGTCGGTCTGACGCCGGTATATGGTCTATAATCCACTTATTTTTCATATTCACATAGAGCATAGCAAAATTACGTTTTTTTCCTCATATATGCAAGTTAGTTATATGATATTTTTTTGTTAACTTTGCAGTCAGATTAAAAATATATCCAAGTTCGGTTTTATGACTGGTTTGGGTTTAAGAGAACCGTCCTACACCACATGCTCACCAATACTATAGATTTCATATCTTTAGGCTGCTCAAAAAATCTTGTTGACACTGAGCGCATAATGCACCAATTGTCGGAATGCGGTTATAAAGTACGCTTTGAGCCATCACGTGTCAGCGCAGAAATTGTTGTCATCAACACTTGCGCTTTCATTGAGGATGCGCAGCAGGAAAGCATTGAGATGATCCTTAAATTTGCAGAGCGCAAGCGCATGGGCAAGTTGAGACGGCTTTATGTGATGGGATGTCTTTCGCAACGTTTTCTAAAAGAACTGGAGGTGGAAATCCCGGAAGTGGACGCATATTTCGGCAAGTTCGACTACATGAACCTGCTTGATGCCCTTGGGTGCAAAAAGTCCGATGAAAACGGCAAAAAACGCATAATCACCACTCCAAAGCACTACGCATACCTCAAAATTTCAGAAGGGTGTAACCGCACTTGCTCCTATTGCGCAATACCGCTTATCACAGGGGCATACAAGTCTCGCCCGATGGAGGACATAGTAGAGGAGGCGCGCTGGCTGGTGAGCGAAGGTGTGAGCGAGCTGATAGTAATAGCACAAGACCTGACATACTACGGGGTTGACCTGTATAAGAAACAAATGATAGCCAGCCTTGTCGAGCAGTTGTCTGACATAGAGGGCGTAAAGTGGATACGGCTTCACTATGCCTATCCCACACAGTTCCCCTATGACCTACTGCGCGTCATGCGCGAGCGGGACAATGTGTGCAAGTATCTGGATTTGGCTTTTCAGCACATCAGCGACAATATGCTCACCCTTATGCGCCGCAACATTAGCAAACAGCAGACTTATGACTTGATTGAGCGGATTAGACGCGAGGTGCCAGGCATCGTGCTCAGGACCACACTAATGGTCGGGCATCCGGGTGAAACACAAGAGGATTTTGAGGAACTGCTGCAATTTGTTCGCGACGTGAGGTTTGAGCGCCTTGGAGCATTCGCTTTCAGCAACGAAGTCGGAACATACGCCCACAAACATTATAAGGACGATGTGCCGCAACACGTAAAACAGGAAAGGCTGGACACGCTGATGGCACTGCAAGACGAAATATCAATGGAAATAGGGGCAAAGCGCATCGGAGCGGTGGAAACCATAGTGGTAGACAGAAAAGAGAGGGGAGAAGAGGGCATCATGTGCTGGGGTCGATCGCAATATGAATCGCCCGACGTTGATGACGAAATTTTCATCTGCACCGAAGACTCAAGAAACGTGCGCATTGGCAAGACGTATGAGATGATAATTAGCAATTATGACGAAGACCACATTTATACAGCAATAAAAATATAACTTGAATAATAAGGTAACACCACAATATGACAAATAAAGAACTAATAAGTTTACTCGCCAAAGAGAACAACCTGACACAAGCACAGTCATCAGAGCTTCTCAGCCAAGTTGTGTCAAGCATAGTAGATGCGTTGGACAGCGGCACCGCAGTAAACTTCACCAATCTCGGCACTTTCGATGTCAGACTGCGGGCAGAACGGATAACGGTAAATCCACGAACCGGCAAACGTCAACTTGTGCCGCCCAAACTTTCAGTAGGATTCAAGGCATCTAAAAACTGCCTTAAACTTTCAGAAAATGAGTCCACGGAAGATTAAGAGCGTGCGGATGAAGGTTAATAAAGACTGAAAACAAGAGCTAAATATGGCTGAAAAGAAAATAAACATAACAGAATTAGCTAACTTGATAGCCGGGCGGTGCTCCATACCAGGCAGTGCCGCCAAACGCTACCTCATAAGCCTTAACACGGCAATACGCAACGCATTAAATAGCGATGAAATCGTTAAAATTAGCGGATTAGGCACTTTCAAAGTTATAACGACAGAGCCACGCAAGAGCGTGGACGTGAACACCGGGGCTGAAATTACCATAGGATCATATCGAAAGGTTACTTTCACACCTGAAATTTCAGTTAAAACACTATTAAACCGTCAATTTGAAGAATTGCCGGTAATTGAGGTGGATGATGACTATCAATTGAAAAACAATAATAACAAAGAAATCGCAGACGACGCAAAACCTGAAACTGACGACGACAGCTCAATAAATACCGATGAAAACGATGTTAAATTGGCTTCGGACGAAACGATAGATGAGATAAAACAACTATTGGCAGCCATCAACGGAGAAGCCGGGCATGAAACATCGGCAGCAGAAGGCAAGGAACACACCAATGAACAAAAAACTGCTGAAACAGGCATTACAAGCATTGCCGCCCCAGTGGAAGACGATACGATGCCAGCCCGGCTTGACGATGACAACGCAAGTGACATAAAGGCTGACGCAACTGCGGTACACGTTCTGGACGAAAGCGCTCGTGAAGATAAAGCTGAAAATGATAAACATAATGAAGCAAACGAGAGCGTCCAATCTGAAAACATTATCGGGAAAAATGAAACTGAAAAGGCCACAACAACAGAAAATAATAATACAGGCAAAATAGAGAAAACGGAAAACAAAATATCATTCTGGAAAATTGCCCTGTTGATGATTGTAATATTCAGCGTTATTTTCGGCTTGTTCTATTTCCTGCTCATCAGGCACATTGACAAGTGGACAAAAGAATACGTCCAGCCTGCCCAAGAGGCTGTAGAAAACGAAATAAAGCAGAGAAACTCAACAGACACTCAGGCAGATGATATTATCAAGACAACACCACAAGAAGACACAACGAAAATTATGATGGCAGAGGAACAGGGCACTAATGAGATAACTAACGAAAAAACTGTTCATGATGATGCCTCAATAGCAGTTAACGCTACTGCCCGAACAACAGAAACCGTCATAGAAGGCAGCAGACTATCGCAAATCTCACGCCGCCACTACGGGCATCCAGATTTTTGGATATACATCTATCTGGCAAACAAGGAGAAATTTCCACATGGTCCGAACAGCGTAGTTACCGGCACGAATCTAATCATCCCCGACATGCCATCAGAGATGATTGACCCTAAAAGTGATGATGCTCTGGAGCGTGCACGAGCGCTGCAGGAAAGCCTCTAAAGCTCATACTTCAGTAGTGTTACACCCTTGGTTGGTTAAATGGCCGATCAGGGGATTATTATTTAACCCAAATCGGTCATTAGAATTATTAGGATTTTTTGCTTTATTTTTGAGCGGATTTTTGTCTTTGAACGAGGGAGTTATGCGGGCATAATGACCGAGCAAAAAGCAAAAATATGCCAAAAAGAAACAAAAAAGACAATAATAGACTACTTTTTGTAAGCACTGACCCAAACTTGTCGGTCTAATGACCGATTTGGGTTTAATTTTTTAGGAAATCTTTTGGAGACGACAATTCCGGTTTCCAGTGTTACCTGCAATATGTAGATGCCCCTCTCTATTTCACTTACATCAATAGTTTTTTAGGCGCTGTGCTGTGAAAGCAGGCATATCCCCGATGTAGAGTAGTATATATCTCAGACAAAACTACAGGATACGCTATTTGCATCACGCCGTACGCTACCGTACAGCGGATTGTCTGGTCTGCCTGACCGACCACTAATGACCAGTATTCTGGATTGTTTATGTTTTGCATCACTATGCTATTCCGAAAAATTTTTTGAACGGCGGAACTTTGCTCACGGCATATAGGCATACGGAACAAAACGCATACTGCACAAGCAAGTGGATATAGGCGTATAATTCTGGCATACCTGCCGAAGCCGCCCATTGGTTAAACGCAGTCCAGTCAACCACACCAAGCAGCTTATTCACGAAATTGAGTGTCAACTCTGTGCGGTGTATCCACAGCAGAAACAGAGAGCCTACGCCGAACCACACAAGTACAGATTTCAGAATTTTAAGATTTGTGGCGATATAACGACAGGCGAGGTAATAGACGTAGATGATCCCAAGTGCTCCGAAGAAGTCAAAAAAGAACATCTTGTAATAGGCAGCCGAAACCACAATGTCGGAATGTTTGGCGGCAATCACCCAACAGATAAGGCACAACACCAGCGCAATCTCATTTAATATGTTAAGCCGACTCCGCCTGTCGTCAGACATGGTTGACATGTATGACTTATATTTTGAAAACAGATGTCCGGACAGATAAAACATCATTACCGCAAGTCCTTCCGAAATGCCGAATGGCAGGTGGATTAAATAACGCAGTGATAGGTAGCCGACGATAGCGGTCGCAATGAGAACATAGTATTTAGCCTTGCCGCAGTGAGTGTAGATAGCGTTGAAAACCACACGGCACCAGAATAATGCGGGGAAGAACCAGAATGCCCCTACGCTGGGCCAGTCGCACCAGTATCGGCACACAAAATGGGGTACACCTGCGCAGCCGACAATCATCAGCCCCGCCGTGCGAACGTCTGTCCAGTTATGCCACCACAAAAACACTACAAAAATCGCTACACCTAACAGATAGGGAAGATAGAGGCGGGCAAATGATTTTTTTACATATAGCCAATTGCTGTCCGGCCGGTGGTATAGATAGCCCGCAAGCACAAAAAACATCGGCATCATAAACGACATGGTGACATGCCGGTACTCGAGAGGGATAAGTTCCGAGTGATCACGTATCACAAACAGCATACCTAAACCTTTCATTATGTCTAAGGCTATATCGCGCTTTTTTATTTGTTCCATATTAGTGAGTTACATTTATTTGAAGACAACAAATTTATATTTTTATATCACAAAGACGTGATAAGATTCAATTTGCCTATTTATTATTTTATTATCCGAACTGTGCATTTCTCAGTTCCAGAGTAAAATGTTAAAAACAAAACTCCATTGGGTAAGCATGAAAAAGGCAGCTGATAATAATGTACGCCACGCTCTAACGGACTTGCCGAAACTAAATGATAAATGGAGCGGCCCGTAATATCTGTTATGGACAAACTCATTGTATGGTAATCTCTATCAAGTTCTAACATTACTTGACTATTTTCATTAGTGGGATTTGGAAACACGCTGCAACGAATGCCACTTGCATTTGGAATGTCAGTAGAATACTCTGTTTCGTTTTGGATTGTAGGGGTCTTGGTTTGAGTTAATGAATTGCTGCCATTGTTGGCTATAGCATGAAAGGTTGAGCCTTGCTCGGCATGGAAACCGGGCCCCAACAGAATCTGTCCAGAAACTATGGTTACGTCGCTGCCACTTTTCACCACAGCACTATCCCCTAATTCCATAACAAATCCAGGACTGTAAAGATATGCATAGTCTGCCTTATACAAGTCACTGCCGGCAATGGTAAACAAAAGAGGATTGCGAAAATTAGCGACCGCGCCAGCACGCTCATTCCACACACGCGCATTGTTGCAGGTGGTTGAGTTACCTGCAACTATGCCATTTCTCTATTATCTTTGATATGTATTAAACTCTAAAATCGGGACATCATTTAGAGCAAATATATTCAAGCCAAGTAGTAACGGCAGTATAGTTAACGCATATTTCATTGGAACAGATATCATAAAAGTGATGGTGGCAAAATATCGCTGTTCTTTTCTACTATGTCAGAGAGTATAGGTAGTAGAAGGGTCTGAATTTTATTCTTTTCATAAGCATATTTTGTAAAATCCCATATTGGATATGGGTAATCCGTGGCTGTGCCTTCATAAACATTTCGATAATGCTTCCATAAATTACTATTATGTAATGCGGCAAAATAGTAATAACTTGTACCTACAACAGGAACAACAGCACTTAATTTTCTATCTTCAAATAGAATGTTTGTCATCTCATCTGGGAATGCAATGTCTTTGCCAGAAGCCTGCATGACATCTTTTATGAACACGAACTGAAAATATTCAAATATGGGCGTTGACACATTATTGTTGATTGCGGCATCATCCTCTTTAAAAATTGGTAATTCAGCCAACGAACTAAAAGAATTGTCATCCCAGCGCAATTTCGTTAGTTTCATCTCTTGCATATCTTTTACGAATGGCGAATCCTTGTCATTTTGAATTTGATTTTTTTTCTCAATAAGTTTGTTGATATCCCTGGTTTCATTATCATCTGAAGGCCAAAAACGAAAATATCTGTCCCAATTCATATAATAGCTGAACAATGCGCTTGTGTTGACCAAAGACCAATCAACAGCAAAATAGCCATTGCCCAACGGATGGTATTTCTCATTCTTGTCAAAATAGGAAATATTGGGGGTTGCCCATGAACACATTGGGATGTAATACCCGTCTTCATTAGTTCCAGAAAAGGCACGTGCGGGAATATAATCCTTGTATTGCTCATCGGCAAATTTAACTACAATAAATCCTGTAATTTCCTCTATTTCCCATGGGAGAAATGAGTCGATTGGATCTCCATCTACGCCATTGGGCTCGTCTTTTTCAGTGTTTTTACAAGATGTAAAACAAAAGGCCGAAAATATGGCGGTTAACAAGATGATTAAAATTGTGTTTTTCATTTTTTCGTAAGAGTTTGAAGTTGAATTTTAAGGTTTTCTATCTGTTTCTGTTGCTCAATGATATAGAGCGTAAGTTCTTCAATTTTCTGTAATAGCAGCGTCTGTTGCTCGCCAAGTCCCACGCCATTTTCTTGCATCTGCTGCGCAGACGAGATGTTAGGCAAGTGATGATGCTCATTAACAAACTGCTCCACAGAATCCAACGGCATTAACTTGTAATCGTGTGAGAAAACGAAGTCAGCGCCGCTACTCATCACCCGTATCTCGTTTGCGCGGATAGTGCCTTTCACATCAAGTTTGTACTGCGGCAAAGGTGTCCCCACACCAAAGTTATAGTCTGTGTCAATATAGCTATTCGCCTCTGTGTTAAGCCGTATTTTCATGATTTTCTCATTTGCTGTTGGCGAAGAATACATTCGTATTTGCGACCACACAGGTCCTTGGGAAGAACCACCTGGCTGTAAATCAATGGTGTTATGGCAATAGTAACCCGGGGGCGTGCCAAGCACGAGCGACTGACTTTGGAAATAAATGCATGACCGAGGCCAATGCTCATCAACAGAATCAGTGTCCACGCTGCGAAGGAACAGCCTACCGTTAATGTCAAGTTTCTGCTGCGGGTAAAAACTCCCCAATCCAATCCTTGATGCCGAAGATGTGGAATACATGTTGCCGTTGGAGAGATACCATAGCGTTGTTTCACGCGTACTGTCGTTTTGAGCTGTAATGTCGGTTTCTTCTTGTGCAGTGACATAATCCACATTAAGCAGCAGCGCAAAAATTAGGCAGACAATAGGAAGTCGAGTGTGTGTAAAATTATTAGCCATAATTATTGTTTATGTATATTATGAAATGATTTCACGTCAACAAAGATACGATAAAATTTTGAAATTATCACAAAAAAAATGTTGCAAAATAAAATTTGTAAATAAATGTTTTTTAATTGATTAGCAAAATCAGATGTTGCTAATTTTGTTGGAACGATAAATATTCGGCATTTTTCATGTGGAATTTTTGACACTTGTGGGTTAGATGGACTAGATTTTCTAGGTTGACTAGAATTACTAGATTTACTAGTACTAGAAGGAATGAAGTTACCAGAAGGGAGAAGGGAGAATGAAGAATGGGGAAAACAAAAGAACAAAGAAAAAAGAACAAAGAACAAGGAATGGAAGGTAAAAAAAAGGGGCCCCGCGTATTGCGGGGCCCCGAAGGGCGGCGGCGACCTACTCTCCCACCTTGCGGCAGTACCATCGGCGCGGCTGAGCTTAACGATCCTGTTCGGAATGGGAAGGGGTGGAGCCTCAGCGCTGTAGCCACCTGAACATAAGGCTTGGCATGCCGGAGC
>JAFTCC010000025.1 GCA_017454915.1 Paludibacteraceae bacterium | reverse complement strand
TTGGGTTGTTCGTTGGCTGTACGATTGGCTCCCGAAAGCGGAGCGCCGCAACTGGGGCAGCGCTCGTTTGTTTCGTCAATCATCGCGCCGCAGTAATCACATTTTATCTTCATTACGCTATTATTTTGCGGCAAAGATAAAACATTTTCCAGAATTATGCCTTTCGCTGAATGGACGTTCCATGGCGCGCCTCTACAACATTAATTTCCCTAAAAGCCAACAATTTCCGTTGCTATTTCCAAAAAATATGTAATTTTGCGCTGGGAAACACTAAATGAAAAGGGAAATGGAAGCAACAACGACGAAATCGCAGAACCTCATCCTCCGCCTGCTGCAGTTCAAGCGCGAGATGAGAGAGTGTGTCCAAAATGGAGCTGATTCTGAGGAAATGAAACGTATTGCAAGCAAATATGGCTTTACACTCACCACTCCCGTATGAGGTTCTAAAAAAAGACGAACTTAACTACGAGTTCGTGAATAGGGACGGCATCAAGTACCATTTGTTCTTTATGCCTGTTTTTGATTTGTATCCCGATTTGGTGAACACATATTCTTTCAGCAATTAATAAGGGCGTTTGGCGATTTGCTGTCTCAGGATTTTTACGAGATTGTGATTTGATGGCTTACCTTCGTATAGCCGTTCCATGGCGCGTCTCAAAAATTTTTTCCTAAAAACAAAAAATTTTCACCGACCCTATTATAAAAATTCTTATTTTTTTCGACTTATTTTTGACTATACTATACCATGAACATGAAAAAGTTAATCATATCTATGAAAACGATGCTATGCTATAGAAAATACTGCCTGCGGATGATGGCGGTGCTATGCTTTGTGCTCGCTGCCATTCCTTTGACGGGATGGGGACAAACAAGAGCAACAAAAACTGTATACGATGGAACTGATCAAAACCGTTATTTCCCGATATATGCTTATTATGCTGATGATGCACAGCACACACAATTTGTTATGCCAGAAGGCGATCTTTCCGATTTAAATGGTAAAACCATAACTTCTATTACATTTTATTCTACAGGATCCTCTTCATGGACTTCAACTGGTACTTTTACTATGAAGCTGAATAATAGCATCGCATCAACTTCCATAGGTACTAATTTTATAAATAC
Organism: Paludibacteraceae bacterium; assembly: GCA_017454915.1. GTDB lineage: Bacteria > Bacteroidota > Bacteroidia > Bacteroidales > Paludibacteraceae > UBA3747. Next base: position 1,947 of record JAFTCC010000025.1, on the reverse strand, counting down.
TAGCTCATGGACGACCTATTTTACAGGAACGGTTACTATCAATAGTGATGGTACTATGACAATACCTGTAAGTGGTAATTTCACATACAATAGTGAAAAACCCTTATGGATAGACTTTCAATTGCCCGATGACAATAAAAATTACACAAACGTTTACTTTTACGGACAAAATAAGTCGAGTGCTACAGGACTATACTACAATGATAGTTCCATTTCTGAAGGAGGGACGGGGAATTCTGTCAGTTTTCTTCCCAAAACCACATTCACTTACACCACCTCTTCCTACTCCATCACCGCCAAAGCCTATCCGCAAAGCGTGGGCTGCACGGTGAAAATCAATAACGGAACGGCAACGCAAACCAGCACTACCGCTTCGGTTTCTGGCTCCACCACCCTCACCGCCACGGCAGCATCAGGCTACCAGTTCGTGAACTGGACTGGCAGCGATGGCAACGTGGTTTCGTACAGCGCCACCTATACCTTCACCCCATCGGCTACTGCCACCTACCAAGCCAACTTCACTTCCACCACACCTATCTCCGTAAGTGCTTCCTCACCCTGGACGGAAACTTTTGAAAGCTATGGGCACGAAGAACTCCTGCCTGGTACATGGGCTACACCAATGAGGTATCTAAGCTTGCCGCAAGTCGTGCAATGGAATCCCCATCAAGGCAATCGTTCTCTTGAGATGCGCGAGAAAAACGGTGCCTCCTGCATAGCGGTGTTGCCCCTGTTCGACAAGCCGTTGAATACACTAACCCTTTCGTTTTGGAGAACAAGGGGCAACTCTTCGTCGGGCTACACCGTGCAAGTCGGCTATATCACCGATGTCAACAATCCTAATTCGTTTACTGTGCTTGAAACAGTGAGCACACCATCTAGCATAGGCCATGTACAATACACATCCAATTTTTCATCTACTGCCCCTTCCAGTTCGTCTTACCGTTTGGCTATCAAATATACTCAAAGCGAAGAGGACTCATGGTATTTTGACGATTTCGAAGTGACGTATACGCCGCCAGCGGTAACCCCCGAAATCACCTCTGTCGTTCCATCATGTACCAGCGCCACCGTCAACTGGACGGGTAACAGCAGCACGTATACGGTAAAGTATATCCCCGTTGTTTCTTTTGCAGACTTTGAGACAGGCGACATGAGCCAAGCCAGTTTTACCACCACTACAAACGACCATCCTTGGTCAGTAACCTCCAATGGTTCTCCTTCGGGTTCATATTGTGTTACGAGTTATAGTGGGGTAAGTAATCTGAATTCCGATATGGTACTCTCGGTGACCCTCAGCCAGGCAGGAAAACTAAGCTTCTCGGCAAAGATTTCTTCAGAAAGCGGTTTTGACATGGGCTATTTTTCCATTGATGGCACTGTGCAATCTAATCTCAATGGCATTTCAGGTGCTGGCATTTGGAATGACTATTCCTATGACCTCTCTGCCGGTACCCACACTTTGCGTTGGTATTACACAAAAGATGGCTCCGTCAGCAATAACGACGACTGCTTCTATGTGGATGACATTGTTGTTGTTGGGTCATCATGGACAACTGCCACCAGTAGTGCCAGTGGCTCATCCTACACTATCACAGGCCTCACCGAAAACACATCCTACCAAGTTACGGTGCAGGGCAACGACTCCGACCCGAGCGATGCTGTAGTTTTCACCACATTGACTTCCTATACCGTCAGTGTTTCGGCCAACAATGCCTCTTATGGCACGGTGAGAGGTGGCGGCAGCTATTGTGACGGCTCAAGTTGCACGGTAACGGCCTCGCCTAATGATTGCTTCAAATTCGTCAATTGGACGGAAGGTAGCAATGTGGTCAGCACTGATGCCTCCTACACCTTCACGGTGTCGGGCAACCGCACCCTTGTGGCGAATTTTGACATTTTGGTGGATGCGGATGACATTGCAGTGTCAGGTACCACAACCATCAG